>JBGFRW010000024.1:0-82798 GCA_041694935.1 Pseudomonadota bacterium
CGCTTCGCGCCATCTGCGCAGCGTGCAGAAACAACCCGAACGGATTCGTCGCTACTTTCAACATGACCCCGTCAAATATGCCGCATGACTCAGTTCAAGTTCATGAAAGCCGACTCAATAAGATGTTTCTCGTAGGCCTTGTCGTCCTGGCCGCGCAGAAGGATGTTCTTCCATTCCTGCACCTGCTTCTTGAAGGCGACCTGTGCATGGCGTGCTGTACCGGTCGCATCGGCGATCGCGTCGCTGGTTTCCATGCCACGGTTGAAGTTGCGCTGCCCATGGTCGATGCCGATTAGCGAGTTGAGGCCAATGCCGAGGATGAACAAGCCCAGCAGGCCGAGCAGAATCTTGAAGCGCGCTTTCAGCGAAAGGCGCTGCAGGAAGTTGGGTTCGTGACTGAGAATGACCTTCTTCGCGCGGACTTGCTCGTACAGCGCGCTCGCCGCTTCGATCTGTTCGCGCGTCGGCTCGGTACGCACCGACATGAAGCCATCCGGCTCGCCGCCCTTGAACATCGGCACGACGAAGGCGTTGACCCAGTAATAACTGCCGTCCTTGCGGCGGTTCTTGACCAGCCCTTTCCAGGGCAGGCCGCGCTTGATGGTCGCCCAGAGGTCGGCAAAGGCCTCTGGGGGCATCTCGGGGTGGCGCACCACGTTGTGGCTCTTGCCGATCAGTTCTTCTTTCTCGAATCCTGACGTCTCGATGAAGGCGTCGTTGGCGAAGGTAATGACGCCTTTGGCGTCGGTCTTGGAAACCAGCACCTTGCCCTTCGGATATGGATATTCGACGTTCTGTACCGGCAAATTCACTTTCATTCGCAGCCCCTGATGGAGTTTTTATTGGCGGCTATGTTACCCAATTAATCCAACTGGGATTCTGTTGCCCACAAGATATCCGAGCATCATCTGCTGTGCTGCATCGTGACTGTGCTGGCGGAAATCGCGGATGCCGTCCGCCGTCGCGAAACGACAGGTTATGCAGGGGAGCGCGAGCCGTGCGGATCGCTATGCCGTTCTCTGACGGCGTGTCTCATAGAGGCAGATACCGGACGCGACCGAGACGTTGAGACTTTCGACAGACCCGTACATCGGGATGCGCGCGAGTTCGTCGCAGGTATCGCGTGTCAGGCGGCGCAGGCCTTCGCCTTCGGCGCCCAGTACCCAAGCAGTTGCGCCTTTCTGTTCGATTGCGTAGAGGTCTTTTTGCGCCTCGCCGGCCGCACCGATGGTCCAGATGCCGCGCTCCTTCATCTCGCGCAAGCTGCGCGCGAGATTGGTGACGACGATGTAGGGTACGGTGTCGGCCGCGCCGCTTGCTACCTTGATGGCCGTGGCGTTGAGGCCGCAGGCGCGGTCCTTCGGCGCGATCACCGCATGTGCGCCTGCTGCGTCGGCGACGCGCAGGCAGGCCCCAAGGTTGTGCGGGTCGGTGACGCCGTCGAGCACCAAGAGCAGCGCGGGTTCCTGTAGGCCGTCGAGCACGTCGTCGACCGTCAGGTAGCGCTGCTGCGCATTCACCTTGGCGGCGACGCCCTGGTGCCGTGCGTTACCGGTCATGCCGTCGAGGCGGGCTGCGTCCACCGTGACGACGCGCGCGCCGCACCGCTCGGCGAGCTGGACGAGGTCGCGCGCCCGGCCGTCCTGCCGTCCCGCCGCGAGGTAGATCTCGCGCACGCCCTCGGGGTCGTGGCGCAGCTTGGCGGTGACGGCGTGGAAGCCGTGGATCAGGCGCGAATCTTCAGCCATGCTTGATGACGCGGTACTGCGCGGTCATGCGGTGGGTTTCGCCCGGCGCGAGGGTGATGACGTCGTCGGCCGCGTTGGCGGTCTCGACGCAGACCATGCAGTCTTCGCCCGGCTTGCCGCCGGTCTTGCCGAAGTCGCCCATCTTCGCGGCCTTCTCCTTCCAGGGGGTCCACACCACGGTCGAACGGCTGCCGGTGCTGGTGATGAGGATGGTGCGCTTCATTGCCGGGTCGACGATGCCGCAGCAACCCGCGGTGCCGAGATAGACGCGGTCGGTTTCGCCGGAGAACGTCACCGCACCCTTCTGCTTCTTGCGCTTGGCGCCATCGACCTTGTCGATGTAGGCACAGCCATCGAGGCCGGCGACGCTGGCCTGCTTGATGTCGCCGATCTGGAAGTAGGTGTGCAGCGCCTGGCCGAGTTGGAACGGCGTGGTGCCGGTGTTCCTGGTGACGAGTGCGACGACGAGCTCCTGGCCGACCGTAACGTTGCAGCGCACTGTCGAGGCATGGGGCCACTGCGCGAGCGCCGCGTCGTTCATCTCCGGCTTGAATTCGAGGCGCACGCGGCCGTCAGGCAGCTTGCGCGCGTCGAACAACGACCAGGGGATGGTGCGCGCGAAACCGTGGCCGGGGAAGGAGGCTTCGCTGGCATGCGGGCCGAACCAGGGCCAGCACAGCGGCACGCCGCCGCGGATCGACTTGCCCGGCGCGAACTTGGCCTTTGAAGAAAGCCAGATAACAGGTTTGTGCCCAACAGGCTGCCAGGTCATCACATGCGCGCCCTGCAGGGCGATGCTGGCGGTGGAGAAGTCCGTCTTCACCTCGACGGTGATGAAGCCGGGCGCCTTTTCGCTGAAGTTCAAAAAGTCGGCGCCGGCGAAGCGGCGCTGCAGATCGGCGAGTTGCGTCATGTTGTGCTCCTCAAGTGGGTTATTGTGGTTTCAATTCTTCCAGGCCTTCGGCCGCGATCTCACGCACTTCGGCATCGGGATCGGCCAGCCGCGCCTCCAGGTATTTGACCGCTTCGGCTGAGCCGCTCAAGCCGAGGATGTGGCAGGCGTCGGCGCGCACGCGATGGTCGCCATGGCCGGAGAGCATGCCGAGCGCGGGCACCAGCGCCTGCAGAGCCGGCGTGCCGGCGTAGCGCTCGAGCACAGCGCTTGCGCCGAAGCGCACGTTCATGTTCGCCTCGGGATTGGCGAGGATGGGCAGCAGATCGGAGAGCGCTTTGGGAATCTTCTCGACGACGGCGAGCACAGATTTGAGTTGTCCTTCGAGCAGCCAGATCTGGAATTGCTCGGCGCGGTCGCGCAGGCTGGCGCGCAACAAGGTGCGCGTGGCATCCGCAGCGGTCGGATAGCCAAAATTCATCAATCTCATTTTTCCTCGGCGAGCCTAAAGTCGATCTTGTTCTGGTCGAGGTCGACGCGCACCAGCTGCACTCGCACGCGGTCGGAGAGCCGGTAGCGCGCGCCGGTGCGTTCGCCGACCATCGCATGCTGCTTCTCGTCGAAGTGGAAATAGTCGCGGCCGAGGTCGGAGATGTGCACGAGGCCTTCGACGAAGACGTCGTCGAGCGCGACGAAGATGCCGAAGGGTACTACCGCCGAGATGCTGCCAGCGAACACTTCGCCAATCCTGTCTTGCATGTACCAGCACTTGAGCCAGGCCTCGACGTCGCGCGTCGCTTCGTCGGCGCGCCGCTCGGTGGCGGAGCAGGCGAGGCCGACCTGTTCCCAGTCGAGCGTATCGTAGCGCCGTCCCGCCAGCGCCGACTTTATCGCGCGGTGGATCAGCAGGTCGGGATAGCGGCGGATCGGCGAGGTGAAGTGGGTGTAGCTTTCATAGGCCAACCCAAAATGCCCGACGTTGTCCGGGCTGTAGATCGCCTGCTTGAGCGAACGCAGCATCACAGTCTGCAGGAGCTGCTTGTCCGGGCGCCCCTGAATCTTCTCGATCAACTTGGCGTAGTCCTTGGCGTGGGGCTCCTCGCCGCCGCCGAGCTGGAGGCCGAAGGTGGAGAGGAAGTCACGCAGCTTGGCGAGCTTCTCGGGCGTCGGTCCCTCGTGGATGCGGTAGAGCGCCGGATGTTCGCGCTCCTTGAGAAAGTCCGAGGCGCAGACGTTGGCCGCCAGCATGCACTCCTCGATGATGCGGTGGGCGTCGTTGCGTTCGTAGGGCTCGATGCGCTCGATCTTGCCGTGGTCGTCGAAGATCATGCGCGTCTCGACGGTTTCGAAGTCGATGGCGCCGCGCTTCGCGCGCGCCTTCTGCAGCACGCGGTAGAGCGCGTCGAGGTTTTCCAGATACGGCAGCAGCGGGCCGATCTTCTCCAGCGCCGCCTTGTCCTTGTCGAACAGCGCGGCGGCAACTTCGGTGTAGGTGAGCCGCGCATGCGACCACATCACCGCGGGATAGAAGCGGTATTGCTTGATCGCGCCGGTGGCCGAGATGGCCATGTCGCAGACCATGCACAGGCGCTCGACCTGCGGATTCAGCGAGCACAGGCCGTTCGAGAGCTTCTCCGGCAGCATCGGGATCACGCGGCGCGGGAAGTACACCGAGTTGCCTCTTTCGCGCGCATCGGTGTCGAGCGCGCCGCTGTCGGCGACGTAATGGGAGACGTCGGCGATTGCCACCACGAGGCGGTAGCCTTTGCCCTGGCGCTCGCAATACACGGCATCGTCGAAGTCCTTCGCCGTTTCGCCGTCGATGGTGACGAGGGGCAGCTCGGTGAGATCCTCGCGGCCCTTCCAGTCCATCTTGCGCACGGCGTCCGGCAGTTTTTTCGTCTCGGCGAGGGCGTCCTTCGAGAACTCGAAAGGCAGCTCGTGCTTGCGCAGCGCGATCTCGATTTCCATGCCGGGATCGGCGTAGTTGCCGAGGAGCTCGATGACGCGGCCGATCGGCTGGGCGTGCTTGGAGGGCTGTTCGACGATCTCGACCATCACCACCTGACCGGCTTTCGGCTTCAGGGCCTTCTTATCACCCTTCTCGGGCGGCGAGATCAGAATATCTTGGCTGATGCGGCGGTTCTCCGCCACCACGAAGGTCACGCCGTGCTCCACGTGCACGCGGCCGACGAGCCGAGCATTGGCGCGCTCGGTGACCTCGACGATTTTTCCTTCCGGACGACCCTTGCGGTCGATGCCGACGATGCGCGCAATGACATGGTCGCCGTGCAGCACCTTGGCCATCTCCTTCTCGGCCAGGAACAGGTCGGGACCGCCACCTTCGCCTGGCTCGCGCACGAGGAAGCCGAAGCCGTCCGGATGGCCCTGCACCTTGCCCTTGATCAGGTCGGCCTTGTCGGGAATCAGCCAGTCGTTGCGGCGGTTCTGCAGCAGCTGCGCATCGCGCGCCATCGCGCCGAGGCGGCGCAGGAAGGATTCGCGCTCCCAGTCGGCGACATCGAGCAGGTGACAAAGCTTGTCGAATCCGACTGGCACGCCTTGCTCGGCGAGCGTCTGCAGGATGTATTCGCGGCTGGGAAGCGGGTAGTCGTATTTTTGCTGTTCGCGCACGAACTCGGGATCGGCTCGGCGGATGCTGGAAAGCTTGTGCGTTTGGGACTTGTTCTTCGACTTGTTTGACATCGGCGGTTTTTTCATTAGAATGCGCGCCTTCGCACGCCTGCCCAGGTGGCGGAATTGGTAGACGCACTAGTTTCAGGTACTAGCGGGTAAAACCGTGGAGGTTCGAGTCCTCTCCTGGGCACCAAAGGATACATGAAGCCGCTGATTCAGAGTAACTGAGCAGCGGCTTTTTTGTTTTCCGCAGCATTGCGTAGGAGGCCCCATGCAAGCACGTCCACTCGGCAGCAGCAGCCTGGCGGTCACGCCGGTCTGCCTCGGCACCATGACCTTCGGCGAGCAGACGCCGGAAGCCGATGCCCACGCCCAGCTCGACCTCGCGTTAGAGCGCGGCATCAACTTCATCGACACCGCGGAACTGTATGCCGTGCCGCCCCGCGCCGAGACGCAGGGAGCGACGGAGACGATCGTCGGCCGCTGGCTGGCGTGCCAGCCGCGCGAGCGCATCGTGCTGGCCACCAAGGCAGCCGGGCCGGGGCGGATGCTCAAGTGGATCCGCAACGGCGAGCTGAACTTCACGCGCGAGAGCCTGCGTGCCGCGCTCGAGGGCTCGCTGCGGCGCCTGCAGACCGACTATGTCGATCTCTACCAGCTCCACTGGCCCGACCGCAATCAGCCGATGTTTGGCGATTGGCAGTACGATCCGAGCCGGGAACGCGACAGCACCCCGATCCGCGTCCAGCTCGAAGCGCTTGCCGAACTGGTGCAGGCGGGTAAGGTACGTGCCGTCGGCCTGTCGAACGAGCATTCCTGGGGTGTGATGCAGTTCGTGCGCCTCGCCGAGGAATACGGCCTGCCGAGGGTCGCCTCGACGCAAAACGCCTACAGCCTGCTCAACCGCACCTTCGAATACGGCCTCGCCGAGGTGTGCCATCGCGAGAATGTCGGGCTGCTCGCCTATTCGCCGCTCGCCTTCGGCCACCTGACCGGCAAGTACCTGGCCGATCCTGCGGCGCAGGGGCGCATTACGCTCTTCAAGGGCTTCGGCCAGCGCTACGACAAGCCGGGCGTCGCGCCGGCAGTGGCGGCCTACTGCGAACTGGCGCGCGCGAATGGACTAACGCCGACGCAGCTTGCGTTGGCCTTCGTTCGTTCGCGCGGTTTCGTTGCCAGCACTATCGTGGGGGCTTCGACGCTGGCCCAGTTGCGCGAGGTGCTGGATGCCTGCGAGGTGCAACTGGCGCCCGAGACGATCGAGGCCATCGACCGCATCCACCTGCTGCACGGCAATCCAGCGCCCTAGCGGCGCTCGGCCGGACAGGGGGCGAGTTCCATCACCGTTTCCTGCGGCAGTCCGGGCAGCAAGTCGGCTGCCATTCTGCAGCCTTGCGCTGTACAGAATTCATAGGGCGCCACGTAAGGCGAGTGGCGCAGTTCGACGCGCGGTACGGCTTGCAGCGCGGGTCGGTAGTGCCAAACGCCGTCGCGCAGCACCGCGCCTTCCGGTGGTTCCATGCCTGCTCCTGTGCCACGGATGCGCGCGGCAGCGAGGCGTAGCGCCTCGCCTTCGCGGCGGTGGTAATCTTCTTCCCAACGGATCTTTTCGATCGAGTGCGTCCAGGCCAGCGTGACCGCGTCGCCGAGCGGCGCGATCAGCAGCCCGGCGACGAGGCAGATGCCGCTCATGCCGCTTGGGCTGCGCTCCTGCGCGTACGCAGCCAGTGCCAGCCGATGAACAGCGCGCTCATCGCGAAGCCGATCTCGTCGGTGAGCGGAAGCGCGGCGACCAGCATGAAGGCGGAGGCGGCGGCGAACAGCCGCGACCAGCCGTTGAGCGGCGCGCGCAGGTAGCCGATCGCGGCGGCGCCCCACAGCGTGATCGCCAGCAGCGCCTTGCCGACGATATAGGCAACGGCGAGCGCGGACGGGTCGCCCTGCAGCATCAGCGCGTTGTCGTAGACGGCCATGAAGGGCACCACGAAGCCGGCGATGGCGATCTGTACCGCCTTGAGGCCGGTCTTCATCGGCGATTCCTTCGAGATGCTCGCGGCGGCGAACGCGGCCAGCGCCACCGGCGGCGTCAGGTCGGCCATGATGCCGAAGTAGAAGACGAACATGTGGCTGACGATCAGCGGCACGCCGAGCTTGAGCAGCGCCGGTGCGGCGATCGAGCTGGTGATGATGTAGTTGGGGATGGTCGGGATGCCCATGCCGAGCAGCAGGCAGACCAGCATCGTCAGTAGCAGCGAAAGGAACAGGCTCTGCTCGCCGACGTGTAGGATGTAGCCGGCGAAGCTCGAGGCGGCGCCGGTCAGCGTTAGGACGCCGATGATGACGCCGACGATCGCGCAGGCGACGCCGACCGGCAGCGCCTGCTTGGCGCCGTCGATCAGGCTCTCTTTGAGCAGATGCAGCGTCTTGATGCCGCCCTTGACCGAGAAGCTCAGGGCGATCAGCGCGGCGATGACCGCCAGCACCGGGTAGACGCCCCACTTGACCAGCGTCGCGCTCGCCAGGCCTATGGCGAGCCAGAAGACATAGCGGAAGGCAGTCATCGAAATGCGTGAGGCGATGGTTGCGCCGAGGATCAGGATCGCGGTGAGCGCCAGGCCGGTCATGCCCGAATACATCGGCGTGTAGCCGTTGAACAGCATCCAGACCAGCGCGGCGAGCGGTAGGATCAGATGCCATTGTTCGCGCATCGCCGCCCACGGGTTGGGACATTGGTCCTTCGGCAGCCCAACCAGATTTTTGCGGCCCGCCTCGAGGTGCACCATCCAGAAAGCGGTGGCGTAGTAGAGGATGGCCGGAATCGCCGCAGCCTTGACGATCTCGGCATAGGGCACGTTGAGGTTCTCGGCCATGATGAAGGCGACCGCGCCCATTACCGGCGGCATGATCTGGCCGCCCATCGAGGAGGTCGCTTCGACCGCGCCGGCGAACTTGCCGGAGTAGCCGAACCTCTTCATCAGCGGGATCGTGAACTGGCCGGTGGTCAACACGTTGGCGACGCCCGAGCCGGAAATCGTGCCCATCAGGCCGGAGGAGAGCACGGATACCTTGGCGGCGCCGCCCTTGGTATGGCCGACAAAGCCGAGCGCAATCGAGTTGAACAGGTGGATCATCCCGGCATGTTCGAGGAAGGTGCCGAACAGGATGAAGAGGAAGATGTAGGTCGCCGATACCAGCGTTGGGATGCCGAAGATGCCTTCGGTGCCGAAAGCGAGTTGGTCGACGATCTGCGTGAAGTCGTAGCCCCGGTGGGCGAGATCGCCGGGGAGGTGTTGGCCGAACAGGCCGTAGAGCAGGAAGACGCTGCACACCAGCGGCAATGGCAATCCGAGGATGCGCCGTGCCGCCTCGAAGACGAGGATCACCATCGCTGTGCCGACCCAGAGGTCGGTAAGGGTCGGATCGCCGGCGCGCTGAATCAGGTCGCCTTCGTAAACCCATTGGTAGGTCGAGAGCAGGAAGGCGCCCGCGGCGAGGATCCAGTCGCCGATCGGCACTCGCGTGAGCTTGCCGCCGCTCTTGAAGGCGGGGTAGAGGATGAAGGTGATCGCCAGCAGGAAGCCAACGTGCAGCGCACGCGTCACCAGGCTGGAGAACGGGTGAAAGGCCGCCACCATCAATTGGTATGCGGAGAATGTCAATGCCAGCCCGGACAGCACAGTGAAGGAAAAGCCGCCGAGCCGGCGCTGCACGCCGTGCTCGGAGACTTCCTCCAGACCGTGGTCGGGGGCGACGCTATGGTCTGCCATCGTCGCTCATGAAGGGCTTACTTGATCAGGCCGGCTTCGCGATAGTACTTCTCGGCGCCCGGATGCAGCGGGGCGGGCGGATTCTTGGCTGCGGCCTCTTTCTTGATCGCCTTGGCGGCACCATGGGCGGCGACCATCGCGTCGAGGTTCTCGAACATCGACTTGGTCATCTTGTACACGGTGTCGGCCGGCACACCCTCGTGGGTGACCAGGAAGTTCTGGATCGCAACAGTAGAGACGTCCGCGGCTTGGCCGTTATAGGTGTTGGCCGGGATGGTGCCCGACTGGTAGGCCGCATCACCGACCTTGGAGACGACATCGGCGGGCACCGGCACGATGACAATCTTCACCGCGGTGGCCAGGTCGCGCACGGCGGCGACGCCGATGCCAGCGGAGATCAGCGTGGCGTCGAGCTGGCGGTTCTTGATCAGTTCGACCGATTCGCCGAACGGCAGGTACTCGACCTTGGCGAAGTCCTGGTAGCTCATGCCGGCGGCCTTGAAGATCGCGCGGGCGTTGAGTTCGGTGCCGCTCTTCGGCGCACCTACTGCGACTTTCTTGCCCTTCAGGTCGGCCAGCGACTTGATGCCGGAATCGGCGCTGGCGACGATCTGGATATAGTTCGGGTAGATCGCGGCGAGCGTGCGCAGCTTGCCCAGCGGGGCCTTGAAGCCTGCCTCGGCGTCACCCTTCCATGCGTCGGAGAATGCATCGCCGAGCGAGAAACCAACTTCGCCGCGTCCGGCCTGCAGCAGGTTGAGGTTTTCGGCAGAGGCTTTGGTGGCCTGGGCGGAGGTCTTGGCGTCCGGCATGGCCTTGCCGTAGATCTGGGTCAGCGCGACGCCGAGCGGGTAATACACGCCGCTGGTGCCGCCGGTCAGCACGTTGATGAATTCAGCGGCGTGGGACGAGGCAGCTGTCAGTGCGATGGCCGATGCGGCGATCAGGGAACGCAGTTTCCGCGGTTTCATATGGATCTCTCTCCTCTATCGTTGTCGTTGAAAAAGCGGCTCGATTCTAGTTCAGACGATGCCCTGCTGCCTGAATGCGGCGATTTCTTCCGAGCCATAGCCTAGCGCGGCAAGCACTGTGTCGCTATCGGCGCCGAGCAGCGGCGGCGCATTGCGGTATTCGACCGGCGTCGCCGAGAGCTTGAGCGGGCTGGCCACTTGCGGCGCGCTGCCGGCGGAGGGGTGTGGCATGTCGATGCGCATGCCGCGATGTACGACCTGCGGGTCGGCGAACACGCGCGCCAAGTCGTTGATCGGCCCGCAGGGCACGCCGGCGGCTTCCAGTGCGGCGATCCATTCGTCGGTGGTTTTCGTTACGGTGGTCTGGCGCAGCAGCGGGATCAGCACTGCGCGGTTTTCCACGCGCGCGGCGTTGGTGGCGAAGCGCGGGTCGGTGGCCCATTCGGGATGGCCGGCGACTGCGCAGAAGCGCGTGAACTGGGCATCGTTGCCGACCGTCAGGATCATGTCGCCGTCAGCGGTCGGGAAGTCCTGGTAGGGCACGATGTTCGGGTGGGCGTTGCCCATGCGTTGCGGTGCAACCCCGCCCACTAGATAGTTCATCGCCTGGTTGGCGAGGCAGGCAACCTGCACGTCGAGCAACGCCAGATCGATGCGCTGGCCATCACCGGTTCGGTCGCGGTGCGCCAGCGCCGCCAAAATGGCGACGGCGGCGTGCAGACCGGTCAGGATGTCGGTGAGCGCGACGCCGACCTTCTGCGGGCCGGCGCCCGGCTCGCCGTCGGCACGCCCGGTGATGCTCATCAGCCCGCCCATGCCCTGGATCAGGAAGTCGTAGCCGGCGCGCGCGGCGTAGGGGCCGTCCTGGCCGAAGCCGGTGATCGAGCAGTAGACCAGCCGCGGATTGATTGCGCGCAGGCTCTCGTAGTCGAGGCCGTAGGCCGCGAGGCCTCCGACCTTGAAGTTCTCGACGACGATGTCGGCCTCGCCGGCCAGCTTGCGTACGATTTCCTGCCCCTCGGGCCGGGTGAAGTCGACGGTGAGCGATTTCTTGTTGCGGTTGGTGCAGAGGTAGTAGGCCGCCTCATGCGTTTCCGCTCCGCTTTCATCCTTGAGCCAGGGTGGCCCCCAGTGGCGCGTGTCGTCACCGCTGCCCGGGCGCTCGATCTTGATCACCTCGGCGCCGAGATCGGCGAGTATCTGGCTGGCCCAGGGACCGGCCAGCACCCGCGAGAGGTCGAGCACCTTGAGGTGCGAGAGTGCCCCCATCAGAACGCGGCGATGCCGGTCTGCGCGCGGCCGAGGATCAGCGCGTGGATGTCGTGCGTGCCCTCATAGGTGTTCACCACCTCGAGGTTGACGACGTGGCGGATCACGCCGAATTCGTCCGAGATGCCGTTGCCGCCGAGCATGTCGCGCGCCTCACGGGCGATGGCGAGGGCCTTGCCGCAACTGTTGCGCTTCATGATCGAGGTGATTTCAGGCGAGTCGCTGCCTTCGTCCTTCATGCGGCCATGGCGCAGGCAGCCCTGCAGGCCGAGCGTGATCTCGGTCTGCATGTCGGCGAGCTTCTTCTGGATCAGTTGGTTGGCGGCGAGCGGGCGGCCGAACTGGTTGCGGTCGAGCGTGTACTGCCGCGCGGTGTGCCAGCAGAACTCGGCCGCGCCGAGCGCACCCCAGGCGATCCCATAGCGCGCCGAATTGAGGCAGGTGAATGGTCCCTTGAGGCCGCGGATGTCGGGAAAGGCGTTTTCCTCCGGCACGAACACGTCGTCCATGACGATCTCTCCGGTGATCGAGGTACGCAGTCCGACCTTGCCGTGGATCGCCGGCGCGGAAAGCCCCTTCATGCCTTTCTCGAGCACGAAGCCGCGGATGTCGCCGCCGTTTTCACCCTGGTCGTCCTTGGCCCAGACGACGAAGACGTCGGCGATCGGCGAGTTGGTGATCCACATCTTGCTGCCGCTGAGCCGGTAGCCGCCATCGACTTTCTTCGCTCGCGAGGCCATGCTGCCAGGATCGGAACCGTGGTTCGGCTCGGTCAGGCCGAAGCAGCCGATCCACTCGCCGGTGGCAAGCTTCGGCAGGTATTTCTGCTTCTGCGCCTCGGTGCCGAACTCGTAGATCGGCACCATCACCAGCGAGGACTGCACGCTCATCATCGAGCGATAGCCGGAGTCGACGCGCTCGACCTCGCGCGCGATCAGGCCGTAGCAGACGTAGTTGAGGCCGGCGCAGCCGTAATCGGGGGGCAGCGTCGCGCCAAGCAGGCCGAGCTCGCCCATCTCGCGGAAGATCGTCGGGTCGGTACGTTCATGGCGGAAGGCTTCGAGCACGCGCGGCATGAGTTTCTCCTGCGCGTAGCGCTGGGCGGTGTCGCGCACCATGCGCTCGTCCTCGGTGAGCTGGGCGTCGAGCGCCAGCGGGTCGTCCCATTGAAATTTCGTCTTGGCCATGGCTTGTTCCGTCCGAGCATCGATGCGCGAGTTTATCCTCAATACGCAGTAGTATGGCGGCTTCCACGGTAATGGAGGCTGAAATGGATCTGGGCATTCGGGGCAGGCGAGCGCTGGTATGCGCCGCGAGCAAAGGACTCGGACGCGGCTGCGCGCTGGCGCTGGCGCAGGAAGGCGTGCAGGTGACGATCGTCGCACGAGGGCGCGAGGCACTGGACGCCACACTCGCGGAAATGGAAAAAGTCGGCGCTGGCGGGACGGCGCCAGCCGGATCCGCCTCGTTGCTGGAGACGGCGCATCGTGCCGTGGTGGCCGACATCACGACGCCGGAAGGCCGCGCGGCGGCGCTCGCCGCCTGCCCGGAGCCGGACATTCTCGTCAACAACGCCGGCGGCCCGCCGCCCGGCGATTTTCGCGACTGGTCGCGCGAGGATTGGATCAAGGCGCTCGACGCCAACATGCTGACGCCGATCGAGCTGATCAAGGCGACGGTGGACGGCATGATCGCGCGCAAGTTCGGCCGCATCGTCAACATTACCTCGGGCGCGGTGAAGGCTCCGATCGACGTGCTGGGCCTGTCGAATGGCGCACGCTCCGGCCTGACCGGCTTCGTCGCCGGACTGGCGCGCAAGACGGTGCAGCACAACGTGACGATCAACAACCTGCTGCCCGGATTGTTCGATACCGACCGCATCCGCAACGTAGTGGGCGCGCAGGCGCAGGCGAAGGGGGTAGCCTATGATGCAGCGCTTGCCGAGCGCCTCAAGACGATCCCGGCCGGCCGCATCGGCGATCCCGCCGAGTTCGGCGCCGCCTGTGCTTGGCTGTGCAGCGCACAGGCCGGCTACATCACCGGACAGAACTGGCTGCTCGACGGCGGCGCGTATCCCGGGACGTTCTGAGCGCGCCTACTCGCTATTATTCATTCGGGCGGCCAATGTTGCTTGCCCAACTGAGCGCCTGGGTCAGGCAGGCGTTCACCATGAGGTGATCGGCGCCGGGCAGTTGCTCGGTGAGCGTGTGGCAGGTTTCCCCGTCGCTCGCCTCGAGCGCTTCCGTGAGCTTCAGCATGATGCCGAGCTGACCACTGCGGCTTTCAAGCGCCTCTTGCATCTCGCCGGAGATCTGGATGCCCTTGAGGATCTCTTCGAGCGGCACGCCCATCAGCGTGGGCATCAGCGACATGATGCCGGCCATGAAGGCATGGTCCTCGAGTTCGCGCGCGCCCGGCTTGATCTTGCCGGCGAGCAGCTCGAGGAAACGGCCGCGTGTCGCGGCGAGCTGCAGCAGCGGACTGGCAACGTTGTTTCCCCCTGAGGGATTCGTATAGAGCAGCAGCTGCAGCCAGCGCTGCAACTGGCGCCGGCCGAGCACGGTGATCGCGTGGCGCATGCTGGTGATCTTGGTGCGCACGCCGGTCGCCACCGAATTGGTGAGACGCATCAGGTTCATCGCCAGCCCTGGTTCCTGCTTGAAGACGCCTTCGAGTACGTGCGTTTCGGCATCCTCCAGCACCAATCCGAGTAGGCGCATCAGCGCCAGCTGAGAATGTCCGAGCTTTTTGCCAGCGATGATCGCCGGCTTGGCGAAGTAGTAACCCTGGAAGAGGTTATAGCCGAGCTTCAGGCAGTACTCGGCCTGCTCGCGGCTGTCCACCTTTTCGGCGAGCATGGTCAGCGGCCAGCGCTTGAGCTGCCCGGTGACCGCGGCCAGCTTGGTCTGGTCAAGCGGCATCAGGTCGACCTTGACGATCTCGATGAGGTCGAGCAACGGTTTCCACTTGTCCTCGTAGTCGACGAAGTCGTCGAGCGCGAGAGTGAAGCCCCGTGCCTTCAATTCGGCGCAGCGCTCGATGATCTGCGGCGTGACCTCGACGGTTTCGAGCACCTCCAGCACGATCTTGTCGGTCGGCAAGATCTCGAGCATGTCCGACAACAAGAGACTTTCGTCGCAATTGATGAAGCCCTTGTAGGGGCCGAGCGCCTGCTCGACACCGAGCTCGGCGAAAGCGTGGTTGATCACGCTTGCCGTCGCGCCGAGGTTGTCCTGGACGTTCGCTTCGTTCTTCTGCCTGCCGCTCCTGAACAGCAGCTCGTAGGCGAACAGTTGCTGCTGGCGATCGAGGATCGGCTGGCGGCCGATGAAAATCTCTTCGCCAGCCACTCAGTGGCCCTCCCGGTAATCCACCTGCAGCCCGGGCCAGGCGGCTTCCAGCGCGGCGCGGAATTCCTCCTGGATGCGCGCCAGCGCTGGTTCGCTGTCTGCCTCGAAGCGCAGCACGATCACCGGGGTGGTATTCGAAGCGCGCGCCAGGCCGAAGCCATCCTTGTACTCCGCGCGCACGCCATCGAGGGTGACGAGCTTGCGCGCGGTCGGGAAACTGTTACCCAACTGAGCATCCTTCTGCAGCCTGGCGATCAGTCGGTGCGGCTCGCCTTCGTTCATCTTGAGGTTGAGCTCGGGTGTCGAGAGTGCGTTCGGCAGGTGCTTGAGCGGCCAACTGGAGTCAGGCCAGCGCGAGACGATCTCGAGCAGGCGCGCGCCGGCGTAAAGGCCGTCGTCGAAGCCATACCATCGCTCCTTGAAGAACATGTGCCCGCTCATCTCGCCGGCGAGCGGCGCGCCGGTCTCCCTGAGCTTCGCTTTGATCAGCGCATGGCCGGTATTCCACATCACTGGCACACCGCCCTGGTGGCGCACCGACTCGGCCACCCAGCGCGAGCACTTCACGTCGTAGATGATCTGAGCGCCAGGGTTGCGCGCCAGCACGTCGGCGGCGAACAGCATCAACTGGCGGTCGGGATAGATGATCTCGCCGTCCTTGGAGACCACGCCGAGACGGTCGCCGTCGCCGTCGAAGGCGAGTCCCAGCTCCGCGTCGGTTTCGCGCAGCACCCTCTGCACGTCGCGCAGGTTGGCCGGCTTGGAAGGGTCGGGATGGTGGTTGGGGAAGTTGCCATCCACCTCGCAGAACAGTTCGATCACCTCGCAGCCCATGCGGCGGAACAGATCGGGCGCGAAGGCGCCGGCCACGCCGTTGCCGCAATCGACGACGATCTTCATCGGCCGGGCCAGCTTGACATCAGAGACGATGCGCGACAGGTAGGCGTCCTTTACGTCGGCGCGCCGCACGATGCCGCGGCCGCTCGTGTAGCGCTGTGCCTCGATGGTTTTGCGCAAGGCCTGGATCATCGTGCCGTAGAGCGTCTCGCCGCCGAGCACCATCTTGAAGCCGTTGTAGTCCGGCGGGTTGTGGCTGCCGGTGACCGAGACGCAGCTTTGCGTGCCGAGATGGTAGGCGGCGAAGTAGGTGACGGGCGTCGGCACGCAGCCGATGTCGACTACATCGATACCGGTCGACGTGATGCCTTCGGCCAGCGCGGCGACGAGTTCCGGCCCGGAGAGGCGGCCGTCGCGGCCGATGACGATGTCGACCAAGCCGCGTTCCTGTGCCTCGGTGCCGAGCGCACGGCCGATATTGCGTGCGGCTTCCGTCGTCAGCGACTTATCGACGATGCCGCGGATGTCGTAGGCCTTGAAGATTTCCGGTGCGATTGTGCTCAACTGTCAGTCCCCCGTTTATTTGTTTTGATTATCGCACCCTCAGTGCAGCACCTGCGGCGCGTCGCCGACGCTGCCGGGCGGCACGGGCGATGCATGGTGAACGATCATGCGCCAGCCGAGTGCGCCGCGCACATAGACGTTGGTGGCGACCACCGGCGCGGCGAGGTGCTTCTCGCCGACCACCGATAGCTGCTCGATGACGCTGTGAACTGCCGCGAACGGGCCATGTACGGTCGATAATGCGAGCAGTTGCACCTTGAGGCGCCTGCCGCCCTCGAAGATGTGCCGCCAGCCCTCACGCACCAGGGCGTAGCCGGTAAGGCGCGTGCCGCCGGGATGGACGCAGACGATTTCCTCGTCTTCCGACCAGACCGTCATCATCGCATCGAGATCGCCGCGCTCGAGCGCCTCGTAGAAGGCGACTTCGACTTCCTGAGGGGAGGTGAAAATCGGTTTTTTCGGCATCGTTGTCAGGGCATTGCAGCCAATGTGGAAGCGACGCGCTCGGGTGTCAGCTCTTCGAGGCAGCGCAGGTGCCCGAGGGGGCATTCGCGCTTGAAGCAGGGGCTGCACTCGAGGCCGAGCGAGAGAATTGTCGCACGGGACGAGAGCGGCGGCGTGTAGACCGGGCTCGACGAACCGTAGAGTGCGACCAGTGGGCGGTCGAGCGCGGCAGCCACGTGCATCAGGCCGGAATCGTTACTGACCACGGCGCGTGCCCCGGCGATCAGGTCGATGGCCTGCTCGAGCGTGGTACGGCCGCAGAGGTTGAGCGCGGTGCCTTCGGACAAGGCGGCGATTTCCTCTCCGACCGGTGCGTCCTTGGCCGATCCGACGATCCAGACGGGAAAGTTGGTGCTGGCCGCATTTTCCTTGATGCGGCGCGAGAGTGTCGCAAAGTGGTGCGCCGGCCAGCGCTTGGCGGGTCCGTACTCGGCGCCTGGGCAGAAGACGACAGGGCTACCATCAAGCGGCAGGCCGAGCGCTTCCCGCGCAGCGCGCTGCTGCTCAGGCGTCGAGATCAGGCGCGGTTTGGGAGTGGGTCCGTCGGTCGGGCCGGCGAGTGCGGCATAGCGGTCGACGAGGCGAGGCAAGGCGCTCTTGGGAAAGCGCCTGTTGAGCAACACGAAGCGGGCCTCGCCGGTATAGCCGATACGTTCGGGAATGCCGGCGAACCAGGGCACCAGCGCCGACTTCCACGAGTTCGGCAACACATAGGCCAGGGAAAAGTCGGCGCCGGCGAGACGGCGGCCGAGGGCACGGCGGCCGTCCCAGTCGAACTGGCCGTGTGCGAACGGGTTCTCGATGACGGCAGCGACCTCGGGCATGCGCGCCAGCAGTGGGGCGCTCCATGCCGGTGCCAGCACGTGGATTTCGCAGTCCGGTCGACGTGCGCGCAGCCGCATCAGCAGCGGCTGCATCATGATGGTGTCGCCGATCCAGGAGGGGGCGACGACGAGGATCTTCAGGGGAGCGCCCTTGTCGGTGTCCCGCAGACGCTCAATGATGGCCCTTCGGTTTCTCGCCGGTGAAACGGTACTTGGTGCCGCAGTAAGGGCAGGTTGCTTCGTCGTGCTTGAGCACGTCGAGGAATACGCGCGGATGGCGTGCCCACAGAGGTGCGCCCGGCTGCGGGCAGGCGAGCGGCAGGTCGTGGGCGGTGACGTCGACTTCGCGGGCGGTATCGGGAGCGGCAGTGGTCATGGGCTTGCTTTCCTCACACAGGGCTGAGCCAGTCGGCGTGCGCCGGCACCTTGCCGTTGACCACGTCGAAGAACAGGCTCTGAATCTTGGTGGTGATCGGACCGCGCTTGCCTGCGCCGATCTGGCGGCCATCGAGTTCGCGGATCGGGGTGACTTCCGCCGCGGTGCCGGTGAAGAAGGCCTCGTCGGCGATGTAGATGTCGTCGCGCGTCAGGCGCTTGGAGACGACCGAGTAGCCGAGCTCCTTGGCCAGCGTGTGGATCGTCGCGCGTGTGATGCCGACTAGCGCCGAGGCGATCTCCGGTTCGTAGATCTGACCGTTCTTGATGACGAACAGGTTCTCGCCCGCGCCCTCGGCGACGAAGCCATCCACGTCGAGCAGCAGCGCCTCGTCGTAGCCGTGCTCGGTGGCCTCCATGTTGGCGAGGATCGAGTTGGCGTAGGTGCCGGAGTACTTGGCGCGGCACATCGAGACGTTAACGTGGTGGCGGGCATAGCTTGCGGTCTTGACGCGGATACCCTTCTCCATGCCCTCTTCGCCGAGGTAGGCGCCCCAGGGCCAAGCGGCGATGGCGACGTGGGTCTGGGCGCCCTTGGGCGAAACGCCCATCTTCTCCGAGCCGTAGAAGGCGAGCGGGCGGATGTAGGCCGATTCGAGCTTGTTGGCGCGCACGACTTCCTTCTGTGCCTCCATCAGGGTTTCCTTGTCCCACGGCATCGGCATGCGGTAGATATGCGCCGAGTCGAACAGGCGGTCGGTGTGCTCTTTGAGCCGGAAGATCGCCGTGCCATTGACCGTCTTGTAGGCGCGTACCCCCTCGAAGACGGCGAGACCGTAGTGCAGCGAATGGGTCAGCACGTGGGTGGTGGCATCGCGCCAGGGCACGAGCTTGCCGTCGTACCAGATGAAGCCGTCGCGGTCGGCCATGGACATGGTGGATCTCCGGTGGAATTCTGAAAAGCCGATTCTAGCGTGACTGTAGAATGCATGGCATGGATCGCATCTGGAAACCCCATGTCACCGTCGCCGCGTTGATGGAACGCGACGGCAAGTTCCTGCTCGTCGAGGAGGAGACCTCCGAAGGCATCCGCTTCAACCAGCCGGCCGGCCATCTCGACGAAGGCGAATCGCTGCTCGAGGCCTGCGCTCGCGAGGCGCTCGAGGAAACCGCCCACGCCTTTACTCCCACCGAACTCGTCGGCATCTACCAGTGGCCGCGTCCCAAAAAGGAAAACGAGGGCGACATCACTTACCTGCGCTTTGCCTTCGCCGGAAAAGTCGGCGCCCACGACACGGCGCGCACGCTCGACATGGGCATCCTGCGCGCGGTGTGGCTGACGCCGGGCGAGATCGAGGCGACCGTGGGGCGCCACCGCAGCCCGCTGGTGCTGCAGTGCATGCGCGACTATTTGGCCGGGCGCCGGTTTCCGCTCGACCTGATCCACCATTACGAGGGTTGACCGAGATGCAAACCGTGATCGTCGGCATGTCCGGGGGGGTGGATTCCTCCGTCGCCGCATTGCTGCTGAAGCGCCAGGGCTACAAGGTCGTGGGCCTGTTCATGAAGAACTGGGAGGACGACGATACCGAGGAGTATTGCTCGGCCAAGCAGGACCTCGACGACGCGCGTTCCGCCGCCGACAAGATCGGCATCGAGCTCGAGACTGCGAACTTCGCCGACCAGTACTGGGAGCGGGTATTCGCCGAGTTCCTCGCCGAATACCGCGCCGGTCGCACCCCCAACCCCGACGTGCTGTGCAACTCCGAGATCAAGTTCAAGGCCTTTCTCGATCACGCACTGCGTCTGGGGGCCGACCGCATCGCCACCGGCCACTATGCTCAGGTGCGCGAATTCCTTGGCGAATACCAGCTGCTCAAGGCTGAGGACGGCACCAAGGACCAGAGCTACTTCCTCTATCGCCTCAACCAGGCGCAGCTCGCCAAGTCGCTCTTCCCGCTCGGCCAGCTCTACAAGCGCGAGGTGCGCAAGATCGCTGCCGAGGCCGGGCTGGCCAATGCCGCGAAGAAGGATTCGACCGGCATCTGCTTCATCGGCGAGCGTCGCTTCCGCGACTTCCTTGCGCGCTACCTGCCGAAGCAGCCCGGCGAGATTCGCCGCCTCGACGACGAGCGAGTCGTCGGCAAGCACGAAGGGCTGGCCTATTACACGCTCGGCCAGCGCGAAGGCCTCGGCATCGGGGGCGTCAAGGATGCCTCGGAAGAGCCGTGGTTCGTCGCCCGCAAGGACATGGACAAGAACGTGCTCTACGTGGTGCAGGGCCACGACCACCCGGCGCTGCTCTCCGAGCGGCTAGTGGCGAGCCAGCTTTCGTGGATCTCCGGCAAGCCGCCGCATACCCACTGGGTCTATGCGGCCAAGACGCGCTATCGCATGCCTGATGCGGCCTGCGATATCGAGGTGCTGGAGGGGGATCGCTGCGAAGTGGCCTTCGCCGCGCCGCAATGGGCCGTGACGCCGGGGCAGTCGGCGGTACTCTACGAATCCCAGGTCTGCCTGGGCGGCGGAATCATCCTCTGATTCACTAGATCGAGCAAAGCGCGCCGCAAGTTTCCCCTTCCGCGAGGAAGGGGCTGGGAGATGGCGGGCTTAGTCTTTGGGGACTGACTCGCTGAACGACGGCCGCTGCATCAGCTTGTCGTACAGCTTCGCCAAGTTCGGGTGCTGAGTCTGCCAGTCGATTTCTGGATTGCGGAACAGCAGATAGCCGAGCGCGCAGCCGACAGCCACGTCGGCGAAGGTGAAGTGCGTTCCGGTGCACCAGGTCTTGTCGTCGAACTCACGAGCCATGAAGGCGAGGGTGGCGTCGATCACCTTACGGTTGTCCGCCATCCACTTCGCGCTGCGCTCGCTTTCCGGGCGCAGCGATTCGAGGCGGATTGCGACGGCCGCGTCTTGCACGCCGTCGGCAAGAGCCTCCCAGCGCTTTACCTCGATGCGCTCACGGTTCGGCTGCGGAAACAGCTTGTTGTTGGGCGAAAGGTTGTCGAGATATTCGACGATCACAGGCGAATCGAAGATTGCCGTGCCGTCGTCGAGCACCAGCACGGGAATGCGGGCGAGCGGGTTGTGCTTGGACACATTGCTGTCAGGGGAATTCGGACTGTCGATGACCCAGTCGTATTCGATTTTCTTCTCCGCCAGTACGATGCGCGCCTTGCGCGTGTACGGGCTGGTGAGTGTGCCGAGCAGCTTCATGGATTGCGGTACCGCTAATAAGACAGTGCCAATTTTAGCACCGCGAACCTGGCGGAAAAATGACGGGAGTCAGGCGTACCCCGCTGCTAGAATTTCCCTTTTTTGCAGAGTATCCGGTATTTGCCCATGAACACGACGAACCTTGGCGCCCTGACGGCGCTTTCCCCGCTCGACGGCCGCTATGCCGCCAAGGTCGAGCCGCTGCGCGCGCACTTCTCCGAATTCGGCCTGATCAAGAACCGCATTCGCGTAGAGATCGAATGGCTCAAGGCGCTTGCCGCCAACCCTGCCATCAAGGAAGTGTCATCCTTCTCCAGCGATACCCTTGCCGAACTCGACCTGGTCGTTTCCGGCTTCGCGGTGTCTGACGCAGACGCGGTGAAGAAGATCGAGGCCGTCACCAACCACGACGTCAAGGCAGTCGAATACTGGCTCAAGGAGCGTTTTCAGAACAATTCCGAAGTGATGAAGGTCTCTGAGTTCATCCACTTCGGCTGCACTTCCGAGGACATCAACAACACCTCGCACGCGCTGATGCTCAACGACGCGCGCCAGCAGATCCTGCTGCCCGGCCTCGATCGGGTGATCGAGAAGTTCCGTGCGCTCGCCCACGAGCTCGCCGAGTTGCCGATGCTCTCGCGTACCCACGGCCAGCCCGCCACTCCGACTACGCTCGGCAAGGAGATGGCCAACGTCGCTGCGCGGCTGATTCGCGCGCGCGAACGCATCGCCAACGTGAAGATGCTCGCCAAGTTCAACGGCGCGGTCGGCAACTACAATGCCCACCTGTCCGCCTACCCCGAGCTCGACTGGGAAGGCATCGCCAAGAGCTTCATCGAGTCGCTCGGCCTCGAGTTCAATCCCTACACCATCCAGATCGAGCCCCATGACGCGATGGCCGAGCTGTACGACGCCATCGCCCGCTGCAACACCATCCTGATCGACGCCGACCGCGACATCTGGCAGTACATCTCGATGGGCTACTTCAAGCAGAAGACCAAGGCCGGCGAGATCGGCTCCTCGACGATGCCTCACAAGGTTAACCCGATCGATTTCGAAAACTCCGAAGGCAACCTAGGCATCGCGAACTCGATCCTGCGCCACCTCTCTGAGAAGCTGCCGATCTCACGCCTGCAGCGCGACCTCACCGACTCGACCGTGCTGCGCAACATGGGGGTGGCGTTTGGTTATGTTGTGCTTGCGCACGACTCGACGATGCGCGGCCTCAACAAGCTCGAGGCCAACCCGGCGCGCCTGGCCGAAGACCTCGACGCCTGCTGGGAAGTGCTGGCCGAGCCGGTGCAGACGGTGATGCGCCGCTACGGCGTGCCCAACCCCTACGAGCAGCTCAAGGAGCTGACGCGCGGCAAGGGTATCGAGCCCGACGCATTGCGTGCCTTCATCGAGGGCCTGGCCATTCCGGCGGAGGAAAAGGCCCGCCTCAAGGAAATGACGCCCGCCAACTACATCGGCAAGGCCGTGGAACTTGCCAAGAACATCTGAAGGAAATTCGGCATGGCATTCGCAGACAACCTTAAGCAACTGCCCAAAGTCTCCCATCTCGCCGCGCTGCAGTTGCTGGACGCCGACGGAAACGTCATCGCTACCATCGAAAACAAGCCCGGACAGACCGGCTCGCTCGCCGTCTACAACCACCTCGCCCAGCTCTACGGCGCCATTACCGTCGATGCAGCGAAGAAGGGATTGGAGCTCTACGCCGAGCACACGGCTGACGCTCAGGTCCATCCCGGCAAGCACCCCAACATCGACCGCTTGGTGACCTTGGTCACAGAAGGCGGCCAATTGCGCGTGAAACAGATATTTGCCGCCGACGATATGGCATAGTAATGGTTCCTTCAACCCACCCCAAGGAGAAGACCATGAACAAAAAAACAATCAGCTTCCTCGTTGCCGGCGCACTGTTGACTGCCGCCGGTGCCGCTTCCGCCCAGGTCGTCGGCAAGATGGAAGACCAGATCCGCTGGCGTCAGTCGGCCTACCACACCATGGCCTGGAGCATGGCCCGCATCAAGGCCAACGTCGAAGGCACCTACAACAAGGACCAGGTCGCCGAAGCCGCCAACGTCATCCAGGCCATTGCCAACTCGAAGATGGGTTATCTCTACCAGCCCGGCTCCGACAAAGGCAAGGGCTGGAAGGAAACCCGCCTGAAGCCCGAGTTCTTCAAGGACAAGGAAACCCTCGGCAAGGTTGCTGGCAACTTCGGTATGCAGGCCAACGAGATGGCCAAGGTCGCCGCCTCAGGTGACGCCTCAGCCGTCAAGGCCCAGTTCGGCAAGCTCGGCGAAGCCTGCAAGGGATGCCATGACAAATTCAGGGAAGAGGATTAATCCTCTTCCCTGAATTTGCGGCGCAAGCTAACGTGAGCGATAGTGAACGTTAAGCGCCGCAGGCGCGGCCGGAGCCACAAGTTCCGCCGTCCAGTACGCACCAAAGCAAGCGGCCACCTTCGGGTGGCCGTTGCTTTTTTGCCGTCTCGCCAGCGCCGAGTTTTCAGAAGCTGGGAGCTTCGATCGCGGGCAAGCGCGGTGGGGGCGGCAGCAGGGCCCCGGAGGCGGCCCAGACAGCGGCGAGGGCGATGAGTGCCGCGACGATGAAGGCAACGACGCCGCCGCCCTTGGCGGATTCGCAGTGCTTGCCGTCGGCCCAGCCGCTGAGCATCGGCTTTACGAGGTTGTGCTTCTTGACGCGGGCGTAGAAGGCAATGGCGCCGACGTGCAGTGCGACGAGCAGCATTAGCGCCTTTTCGAGCAGGTGGTGGATGCCGGTGATCTGGCCGGAGAGTTCGCTGCCGACCAGCGGGTACAGGTACCCCTCGAAGGCGATGTCGTCGTTGGAGAAGAGCCCCGTCGCTGCCTGCAGCGAGAGCACGCCGAGTAGGGCGAGCACGGAAAGCGCCCCGATCGGGTTGTGGCCCTGGCCTTTCCACTCTCCCCTGAGGTAGGCGCGGATCGCGGCAGGTCCGCATACGAACTGCGCGAAGCGCGCGTAGGTGGAGCCGACGAAGCCCCAGACGATGCGGAAAACCAGCAGGCCGAGGATCGCGAGGCCGAGGCGGCCGTGCCAGAGCATCGCATTGCCACCTATCTTGGCGGTGACGAAGGCTGCGACGACGCAGCCAACGAGAGACCAGTGGAACAGGCGCGTCGGCAGGTCCCAGACCCGCGCCTTACCGGGTGGGGTCTGGATACCCGGCGCACCTACACACATGAGGTCAAACGCAGGCGCCGTCCTCGGTGGCGCCTTCGGGCTTCTCTTTTTTCGGCTTGACGAACTGCTCGCGCGAGACGCCGAGCCACATGACGAGTGGGCTGGCGACCAGCACCGAGGAGTAGATCCCGAACAGGATGCCGATGGTTAGGGCCAGCGCGAAGTAGTGCAGTGCGGGGCCGCCGAAGATCAGCATTGAGGTGACCATCATCTGAGTGGAGCCGTGGGTGATGATGGTGCGCGAAATGGTACTGGTGATCGCGTGGTTGATCACCTCGGGAGTAGTCAGGCCGCGCTGCTTCTTGAAGGTTTCGCGCACGCGGTCGAAGACGACCACCGATTCGTTTACCGAATAGCCGAGCACGGCGAGCACGGCAGCCAGCACCGGCAGCGAGAACTCCCACTGGAAGAAGGCGAAGAAGCCGAGGATGATGATCACGTCGTGCAGGTTGGCGATGATCGCAGAGATCGCGAAGCGCCATTCGAAGCGGAAGGCCAGATAGACAACGATGCCTATGATCACCAACAGCAGTGCCAGTGCGCCGTCTTCGGCCAGTTCCTTGCCGACCTGTGGACCGACGAACTCGACGCGCTTGATCTGCGGATCGCCGCCGACCGCCTGCAGGCTGGCATTGACGCGCTCGCTGACCTTGGCAGTCTCGCCGGCCTTGATCGGTACGCGGATCAGTACGTCGCGCGAGGAGCCGAAGTTGATGACCTGGGTGTCCTCGAAGCCGTCGGTCTCGAGCTGCTTGCGGATCTTGTCGAGGTCGGCGGCCTGGCTGTAGCCGACCTCAAGCAGCGTGCCGCCGGTGAATTCGATCGACAGGTGCAGGCCCTTGGTGGCGAGGAAGAACACGGCCAGGATGAAGGTGACCAACGAGATGATGTTGAACACCAGCGCATGGCGCATGAAGGGGATGTCTTTTTTGATGCGGAAGAATTCCATGGCTTTACACCCCCGGTTTCCAGATTTGGCCGATGCTGAGGCTTTCCAGCTTGCGGCGGCCGCCGTAGATCCAGTTCACCAGCGCGCGCGACACCACCACCGAGCTGAAGATCGAGGTGAGGATGCCGAGGCAGTGCACCACCGCGAAGCCGCGCACTGGGCCGGAACCGAAGATCAGCAGGGCGATGCCGGCGATCAGCGTGGTGATGTTGGAGTCGAGAATCGTACCCCAGGCGCGCTCGTAACCGGCGGTGATCGCCGCATGGGGGGTAGCTCCATTTCTCAGCTCTTCGCGCACGCGCTCGTTGATCAGCACGTTGGCGTCGATTGCCATGCCGAGCGTAAGCGCTACGGCGGCGATGCCGGGCAGCGTCAGCGTCGCCTGCAAGAGCGAGAGGATTGCCACGAGCAGCAGGAGGTTGGCGGCCAGCGCAGTGACCGAGACGAAGCCGAACAGCAGGTAGTAGGCGATCATGAACACCGCGATGGCGGTGAAGCCCCACAACGTCGAGTTGAAGCCCTTGGCGATGTTGTCGGCGCCGAGGCTAGGGCCGATGGTGCGTTCCTCGATGATCTCCATCGGTGCGGCGAGCGAGCCGGCGCGCAGCAGCAGCGCGACGTCGTTGGCCTCGACCGTGGTCATGCGGCCGGAGATCTGCACGCGTCCGCCGCCGATCTCGGTGCGGATCACCGGGGCTGTAACGACCTCGCCCTTGCCCTTCTCGATGAGCAGGATGGCCATGCGCTTGCCGACGTTCTCGCGCGTCACGTCCTTGAAGATGCGTGCGCCGGCCGAGTCCAGGGTGAGGTGTACCGCCGGTTCCTGGGTCTGGCTGTCGAAGCCGGCCTGGGCGTCGGTGAGGCGCTCGCCGGTGAGCACTACCTGCTTCTTGACCAGCAACCCGCGCCCGCCGCGCTCGACGTAGTACTCGGTGCCTGGGGGCGGGTTGCCGTCGGCGGCGGCCTGCAGCGTGGTCAGGTTGGCGCTCGCCTCGTCGTCGACCATGCGTATCTCGAGGGTCGCGGTTCGGCCGAGGATGTCCTTGGCCTTGGCGGTGTCCTGCACGCCGGGGAGTTGCACGACGATGCGGTCGGCGCCCTGCTGCTGGATCACCGGCTCGGCAACGCCAAGCTCGTTGATGCGGTTGTGCAGGGTGGTGATGTTCTGCTTGAGGGCGAATTCCTGGATGCGCTTGTGCGCCGTCGGCTTGAGCGTGGCAGCCAGCTTGTAGTCAGCCCCTTCCTGGGTCTCGACGAGATCTAGGTCGGGCTGGCTGTCGAGCAGCACGAGGCGGGCCTTGTCGCGTGTTTCAGCATCGCGGAAGCGGATGGCGAGGCGGTTGCCTTCGCGGGCAATGCCGCCGTGGCGGATATTCTTGTCGCGCATCAGGCTGCGCAGGTCGGCGGAGAGGGCATCGAGGCGCTTGGTAATGGCGCCCTGCATATCCACCTGCAGCAGGAAGTGCACGCCGCCGCGCAGGTCGAGGCCGAGGTACATTGGCAGGGCATGCATGCCGGTGAGCCAGTCGGGCGAAGCAGAGAGCAGGTTGAGCGCGACGCTGTAGGAGGCGTCGGCGGGATCGGGGTTGAGCGCCTTTTCGACGGCGTCGCGCGCCTTGAGCTGCGTGTCGGTGTCGGCCAGGCGCACGCGGATGCTGTTGTGATCGGAGAACAGACCAGTCGGTTGGATGCCGGCTGACGTCAGTGCATCCTCGACTCGCGACTGCAGCTTGGTATCGACCTTGATCGTCGCTTTGACGCTCGAGACCTGCACTGCCGGCACTTCGCCGAAGAAGTTCGGCAGGGTGTAGAGCAGGCCGAGGATCAACGCCACGATGACCGTGGCGTTCTTCCAGAGAGGGAATTTATTCATCAGATGTTCTTGAGCGTGCCTTTCGGCAGCATCGTGCCGACGGCCGCTTTCTGAATCTGCACTTCGACCGGGGCGTCCTTGAGGGTGGCGATTTCGATGGTGACGTAGTTCTCGCCGACCTTGACGATCTTGCCGGCCATGCCGCCCTGGGTGACGACTTCGTCGCCCTTGGCAAGTTCGCTCACCATCTTCTGGTGTTCCTTGGCCTTTTTCATCTGTGGGCGGATCATCAGGAACCACAACACGATGAACATCAGGATGATGGGCATCAGGCCCATTAGGCCGCCTGTGGGATCGCTGGCGGCGCCTTGGGCAGCTTGGGCGTAGGCATTGGAAATCAGCATGTTCCGATTACTCCGGTAGACAAATGAAGTCGGCGATTATACCTGCCCGCTGTTACGCTCCGCCGCAAAGCGCGCCCGGTAGTTTTCCAGGGTTCCGGCTGCGATCGCCTCGCGCAGTTCGCGCATGAGGACCTGGTAGTAGTGGAGGTTGTGGATGGTGTTAAGCCGTGCGCCGAGAATCTCGTTGCAGCGGTGCAAGTGGTGCAGATAGGCGCGGCTGAAGTGACGGCAGCAGTAGCAGCCGCAGCTTTCGTCGAGCGGGCGGGTATCGTTCTTATGAACGGCGTTCTTGATGCGGATGTCGCCCCAACGGGTAAACAGGTGGCCGTTCCTGGCGTTCCTCGTCGGCATGACGCAATCAAACATGTCGATGCCTTGCGATACCGCGTAGACGATATCCTCGGGCGTGCCGACGCCCATCAGATACCTGGGCTTGTGGACGGGCAGGCGAGGTGCAGTATGGGCGAGGATGCGTGCAAAGTCCTCCTTCGGTTCGCCGACTGAGAGCCCCCCGATCGCCATGCCGTCGAAGCCGATGGCATCCAGGCCTTCGAGCGACTCGTCGCGCAGGGCCTCGTACATGCCGCCTTGGACGATGCCGAACAAGGCGTTGGTGTTGCCCAGCCGGTCATGCTCGTCACGCGAGCGACGCGCCCAGCGCAGCGAGAGGCGCATCGAGTCGGCCGCCTGCTTGAGGTCGGCCGGGTAGGGCGTGCATTCGTCGAAGATCATCACGATGTCGGAATTCAATGTGTGTTGAATTTGCATCGAATCTTCGGGGCGCATGAACAGCTTGTCGCCGTTGATCGGCGAGGCGAACTTCACGCCTTCCTCGCTGATCTTGCGCAGCTCGCCGAGCGAGAACACCTGGAAGCCGCCCGAGTCGGTGAGGATCGGCTTTTCCCAGCCCATGAAGCGGTGCAGGCCGCCGTGGGCACGGATCACGTCCAGCCCCGGCCGCAGCCAGAGGTGGAAGGTGTTGCCGAGCACGATTTGCGCGCCGATCTCATCCAGTTCGTCCGGCGCCATTGCCTTGACCGTGCCGTAGGTGCCGACCGGCATGAAGACGGGCGTCTCGACCGTGCCGTGGGCAAGGGTGAGCGTGCCGCGCCGCGCGGCGCCGTCGGTGGTGTGGAGCTGAAATTTCATGATTGACGGTGGATCAGCATGGCGTCGCCGTAGCTGAAGAAACGGTAGCCGTTGTCGATGGCGTGGCGGTAGGCGGCGCGGATCGGTTCGATGCCGCCGAAGGCGGAAACCAGCATCAGCAGGGTCGATTTCGGCAAGTGGAAATTGGTGATCAGCAGGTCGACGCAGCGGAAGCGGTAACCCGGCGTGACGAAAAGCGCCGTCTCGCCGGCGCCGACTTTTACCGAGCCGTCCTCCAGCGCGGCCGACTCCAGCGTGCGCAGCGTGGTGGTGCCGACCGCGACGACGCGTCCGCCGCGTTTCCTCGTCGCGGCGATGGCTTCGGCCGTCGCTTGCGGCACCTTGTAGCGCTCGCAGTGCATCTGGTGCCGGCTCAGATCCTGCACGCGCACCGGTTGAAAGGTGCCGGCGCCGACATGCAGTGTCACCTGCGCTGCGGCGACACCGTGGTCGCGCAGGCGTTCGAGCAGCGGTGCATCGAAGTGCAGGCCGGCAGTGGGGGCGGCTACGGATCCGCCCATGTTGTCGGGGCGCGCATAGACGGTCTGGTAGCGCTCTTCGTCCGCATTGGCTGCGGTGCGTTCGATGTAGGGCGGCAGCGGCAGCCGGCCGTGCTTTTCGATCAGGTCGATCGCGTCGCCGGGAAACCGCAGTTGATAAAACTCGCCCTCGCGGCCGAGCACCTCGGCGTCGAAGGCCTCTTCGAGCCGGATCGTGCCGCCGGCCTTGGGCGGCTTACTGGCGCGCACCTGTGCCAGCACCGTGTCTTCGCCGGTGAGGCGCTCTACCAGTACCTCGACCTGGCCGCCCGTTTCCTTTTGCCCGAACATCCGGGCATGCAGCACGCGCGTATCGTTCATCACCAGCAGGTCGCCGGGGCGGAGGAAATCGGGTAGATCGACGAAGACGCGGTCCTCGAGAGCGGTGCCGCGCATCACCAGCAGCCTGCTCGCGCTACGTTCCGGGAGGGGAGTTTGGGCGATGCGATCGGGTGGTAGGAGGTAGTCGAAGTCGTCGAGGGTGAGAATCATCGGTTGCGGTAAGGCTTGGATTTGCGGATAATGCGCGCTCTTCAGAAAAGGGCAGCATTCTACGCCCCAGCCCATCGGCCGAGATGGCGGAATCGGTAGACGCAGCGGATTCAAAATCCGCCGCCGCAAGGTGTGAGGGTTCGAGTCCCTCTCTCGGCACCAGGTACCCTGCCATCGGAGTCCGGCAATGGAACTCGGCGATCCTCTGACCGACGAAGAACTCGACGAACTGGGCGAGTTCCTGCTTTCCCCCGCGACGCCTGAAGACGCGATGGATATCGCGATGCTCGACGGATTTCTCACTGCACTGGCGATCGGGCCGAACAACCTGCCGCCGGTCGCGTGGATGCCGCTCGTCTGGGGCGGAGAGATGGCTTGGCAGTCCAGAGAGCAGGCCGACCGCATGATCGGCCTGGTGTTTCGCCACGCCAACAGCATCGTCTTTCACTTGCGCGAGGAACCCGATAGCTTCGAGCCGCTGCTCTACGAACGCGAGCACGAGGGCGCGATGGTTCCGGTGCTTGACGAATGGTGCTCCGGCTTTGTCGAGGGCATGGCGCTCGACGAGGAAAGCTGGCTGCCGCTGGTGGAATCGGAGGAAGGTGACGAACTGCTCTATCCGATCCTGCTGTTCGGCTCGGAGGACGGTGCGGCGGCGCTACGCGACAATCCGACGCTCGAAGACCGCACCGAGGAGTTCGCCGAGTCTCTCGGCGAACGGATCATGTCGATCCGGGAATGGTGGCTGCCGGTTCGCAAGCGAAAGTCGACACTGCGGCGCGAGGAGCCCAAGGTCGGGCGGAACGAGCCTTGCCCCTGCGGCAGCGGCAAGAAATTCAAGAAATGCTGCGGCAGCGGCGACAAGGTGCTGCATTGATTTGTGGCATGCGCCGCATCGGGCGGAACGAGACAAAGCGATGAGGGTGGTGGTCCAGCGGGTGAGTGAGGCGGCGGTGCGCGTGGATGGCGCGGTCGTTGGCCTCATTGGCCGGGGGTTGCTCATCCTGGCGGGATTCGAGGAAGTCGACCAGCAGGTCGACCTCGACTGGATGGCGCAGAAGTTGGTGCGCCTGCGCATCTTTCCCGACGCACAGGGGGTGATGAACCTCAGTGTCGCAGAGGCCGGCGGCGAAATCCTCGTGGTCTCGCAATTTACGCTCTACGCATCGACCCGTAAGGGCAACCGCCCGTCGTGGAGCCGCGCGGCTCGCGGTGAAATTTCGCAACCCCTGTTCGATCGCTTTGTTGCCGCACTGGCTCAAGCGCTCGGCAAGCCGGTGTCGACGGGCGCATTCGGCACCGACATGCAGATCAGCCTCGTCAATGACGGGCCGGTGACGATCGCGATCGATTCGCGAAGCTCAGAGTAGCGTGGCCCCCTGAGCATGGATATCCAATCCTCTCTTCTACTGCATGCATGCCCATGACCTTGTTTTAGCAGTTCTTTGGGTTTATATTGAACTTTGTTCGAATAAGGTTGAATCTTGGTGATGGCTGCTATTTCATCGACTGTCGGCGTGCAAGCTGCCACTCAGGCTGCGATGCAGCAGTTGAAAGTGCAGCAGGCGAAGCAGAATGCGGAGCAGGCCGAGTTTGCCGCACGCGCTTTGCGCGCGCAGGCAAACGAAGTCCAGCAGGCCGCTGATCGTGCCCAGGAGGAGGCACGCAGCCTGTTTGTGCGTTCCGATCAGGCGCAGAGCGCAGCCGGTCAGGCGCGCCAGGGATTGGCAATGCTCAAGTCTTTTGACACGATGCAGACTAGACTAGTGAATGCAATCAGCCAGGCGGGCGAGCGTCAGGTACAGATGCAGCAAGCGAGTGCGCCGGCACCGGTGGTGAATACTTCGGGTCAGGTCACCGGCACGGTGGTCAATACCGTTGCTTGAACGCGGATAGAGCAAGGAGAATGTTATGGCTGTGAATTTCGTCGGCGCGGCAACATCCTCAGTCCAATTGCAGCAGCAGGCGCAACAGCAGTTGCAGCAGCAACAACAGACCGGGGCGGCACGGCAGGCACAGGCTACCGAGCGCCCACGCGAAAGTGCTGGCGCGCCTCAGTCCCGCGAATCCCGGGCGAGCCCGAGCCAGCCACCTCAACAACAACGTACAGAGCCAGCTGAAAGATCGGCACGTCAGGAACAGCCGAAGCCCGTAGTGAATGCACAAGGGCAAAAAACGGGTACTATCATTAATACGACTGCCTGAGCGCAGGCTGCCGTCTACAAGGAATCACGCGAATGGCCCGGGGAGCTATGCAGCGGGCTGAAGCTGATATTTGTGCCAGGAAATCACAACCTAGGAGCTAACACTATGAACAAATCCGAACTCATCGAAGCCACCGCGAAAGCCGCGGATATCTCCAAGGCTGCAGCCGAGCGTGCGCTTTCCGCCATGATCGATGCGGTCGTCAAATCGGTTGCCAAAGGGGATACCGTCACACTCGTCGGCTTCGGGACGTTCAAATCGGCCAAGCGTGCCGCTCGCACCGGCAAGAACCCCAAGACCGGCGAAGCGCTGAAGATCCCGGCGACTACCGTGCCGAAATTCTCCGCAGGCGCAGGCTTCAAGGCGGCTGTGGCCGGCAAGAAAGCCAAGAAGAAGTGATTCCGTGATTCGCTCCGCCGCCGCAGCACGTGGCGGCGCGGTAAAAGAAAAGGGCCAACCGAGGTTGGCCCTTTTTCATGGAACTGCCGGAAATTACTTCTTGGCTTCCATGCCGGACATGCCAGCCTGCTGGCCTTCCATGCCTTTTTGCTCGCCAGCCATGCCGGACATGCCGCTCATGCCAGCCTGCTGGCCTTCCATGCCTTTCTGTTCGCCAGCCATACCAGCCATGCCAGCCTGACCTTCCATGCCGCCCATACCTTGCTGAGCAGGAGCAGCGGGAGCAGCGGGAGCAGCGGGAGCAGCCGGAGGCGCGGGGGGGGCTTCTTTTTTACCGCAAGCAACGAGGAAAACAGCTGCGACGGCAGCAGCAATGATGGACGATTTCATGTTCATGATCCTTTGATGAGTTAGGGTTGCGATGTCTGGATACAGACAGCGAAACGATTATAGAGACGGCTCTTGGCGTTTCACTGCGACTGTCATGGATTCGTCTGACTGAATCCCTTCTATTTTGTAACGAATTGTGTCGCTTGGGCAAGCCAGCTTTGGGCCCAAACTATTGCGGCCTCGAGATATCCGGCGGCGGAACCACTCAGCGATTCTCCCAAATCGAAGCGCTCACCTCGGATCGCCAGCAGATGACACAGAGGTGGATCTGCGTCGTGCAAATCGGCGTAGACCTGCATCACTGCTTCAGGTGCCAGCGAGTGGGTGGTGAAGCTTGAGTCTGATTTTGGTTCGAGCTGACGGAGCGTGAAGGGCGCTTCGGCAGAGAGGCTCGCATCGACGAACAGCACCAGTCGGCGATCCTGGAGGTCGAGGGCATGCTCGACCTGCAACTGGAAGTCGGTGAGGCATTCGACACCGGATAGTCCCAGCCCTTCGATGCGTTCCACGAACAATGGCCCGAGGGCATCGTCGCCGCGGCTGGGGTTGCCCCAACCGAAGATGAGGATGGGCGCGGTCATGTCCGCGTGCAGACGCCGCGGCCGTCGCGTGTCATGCGGTCGAGCGCCGTGCCGTCGGCGCCGACCAGTTCCACTTCGAGCGGCATGCGGCCGAGCGCATGGGTGGCACAGGAAAGGCATGGGTCGAAGCAGCGGATCGCGACCTCGATGTGGTTAAGCAGGCCCTCGGTGAGTTCCTTGCCGTCGAGATATTGGCGGGCGACGGCGCGGATTGCCTCGTTCATCGCCTGGTTGTTGTGCGTCGTCGATACGATGAGGTTGGCGCGGATCACCTGGTCGTCCTCATTGACGCGGTAATGGTGGATCAGCGTGCCGCGCGGCGCCTCGATAACGCCCACGCCGCGCTCCTGGCGCTGGCCGGTTGCGATCAGGTCGGTGCCGACGATGTCGTCGTCGTGCAAAAGGTCCTTGATCGCCTCGGCGGCATGCAGCATCTCGATCATGCGCGCCCAGTGGTAGCCGAGCGTGGCGCCCGCCGCGCTGCCGTCGGCGAAAGCGAGGAAATCCTGGCGCTCGCGGTCGGCGAGTGGGGTCGGGATGAAGTCGCACAGTGCCACGCGCGAGAGCGGACCGACGCGATACCAGCCGTTATCCGAGGAACTCATGGCACGGAAGAACGGGAACTTCATGTAGCTCCAGGGCTTTACGTCCTCGACAATGACGTCCCAGTAGCGGTGGTAGTCGAAGTGGTCGAACAGCGGCGAGCCGTCGTCCTTCCTGGCGCGCAGACCGCCGTGGTAGAGATCCATCGCGCCGTCGGCTCGCACCAGGCACATGGCGTGGGCGGCGAAGCGGCCGAAGCCGCTGTAGAGTTCCAGATGCTGCTCGAACAGGCTCCTGACGAGCTGCACTGCTTCGCGGCTCCAGGCGACGATCTGGTAGATCTCCTTGAGCAGTGCCGCACGCTCATCGTAAGTGAGGGACTTATTGACGCCGCCGGGAATCGAGCCGGTGCCATGCACGCGCTTGCCTGCCGTCATACGGATCACTTCCTGGCCGTACTTGCGCAGCAGGATGCCTTTCTTCGCCGTTTCCGGTGCGGCGGCGATGACCCCGACCACGTTGCGCTTTGCGACGTCGGCATCGAAGCCGAACAGCAGGTCGGGCGAGGCGAGGTGGAAGAAGTGCAGCGCGTGCGACTGGAGGATCTGGCCGTAGTGCATCAGGCGGCGAACCTTCTCCGCGGTCGGCGTCAGCGTGGCGCCGACAACCATGTCCATCGCCTTCGAGGCCGCCAGGTGGTGGGAGACAGGGCAGATGCCGCACAGGCGCTGCACCATCACCGGCACTTCCCAATAGGGCCGCCCTTCGATGAACTTCTCGAAGCCGCGGAACTCGACGATATGCAGCCTAACCTGCTGCACGTGGTTGTCTTCGTCGAGCAGCAGCGTCACCTTGCCGTGGCCTTCGACACGCGACACCGGTTCGATGGCGACGCGTCTGAGCTTTTCGGGGTGGGCTGCGGTTTCCAGCGCGAAGGGCATGATGGCTTTCGTCAGTCGTAGTGGATGAGTCCATGGCCGAGCTGGGGCGTACGCCCGGCGATCAGGTCAGTGAGGAATTTCCAGATCGCATCGGCAGGCGGCGGGCAGCCCGGCAGGAAGTAATCGATCTTGACCACTTCGTGGATCGGGTGCACCTCGTTGAGCGGCAGCGGCAGCTCAGGATCGTCGGGGATTCGTGTACCTTGTGCCAGACCGGTCTCGGTGGCATAGACCACTTCGAGGATGTCGCGCAGGTCGAGGTGGTTGCGCTGCGCCGGCAGCCCTCCATTCACCGCGCAGGCGCCAATGGCGACTAAGGTCTTGCAGTTGCGGCGGAATTCGCGCAGCACATGGACGTTCTCCGCATTGCACACGCCGCCCTCGACCAGCCCGATGTCGCAGGGTCCATGCTCACCGACATGCTTGATGTCGGTGAGCGGTGAGCGGTCGAACTCGATGTAATCGAGCAGGTCGAGCAAGCGCTCGTCGATGTCGAGAAATGACATGTGGCAGCCGAAGCAGCCGGCGAGGCTGGTGGTGGCGATGCGCAGCTTCCTGAATGGGGGGGGCGCGTTCATGCGGACTCTCCCTTCTTCGTCGGCTTGAATTCGTCGACGTGGGCAGAGATCGGTGCGGCGTCGAAGCGGCGCTGGCCGATCGGTACGCAGAAACCGCATTTTTTCAGCAAGATCACGCCAACCGGGCAGACTTCCGCCGCCTTGTCGTCGATCGAGAAGTCGGTGTCGGCGAGTCGGCCGGATTCGGCGTTCACGATCAGGTGCTTCTTGATGCCGCGTCCTGAGAGGGCGAAGACGTGCTTCTTGTCCACCTCGGCGCTGGCGCGGATGCATAGCTCGCAGAGGATGCAGCGGTTGAAGTCGAGCAGCACGTCAGGATGCGAGGCATCCACCGGACGGTCGGGATAGAGCAGGTTGAAGTGCGGCGACATCACGCCGAGTTCGTAGCCGAGCGCCTGCAGCTTGCAGTTGCCGCTCTTTTCGCAGCTCGGGCAGAAGTGGTTTCCCTCGACGAGCAGCATTTGCAGCAGGGTGCGGCGTTTGTCGTTGAGTTCCGCCGTGTCGCTCTCAACCTGCATGCCGACGGCAGCGGGGGTCGTGCAGGAGGTGGCGGGCCGACCATTGATCCTCATGGCGCATAGTTTGCAGCTACCGTGCGGACGAAATTCTGGGTGGTAGCAGAGATGCGGCACGAACACGCCGGCGGCGAGCGCTGCCTGCATCACACTCTGTCCTGTCGTGAAGGGAATTTCCTGGCCATCGAGAGTGAAAGTCTGCTCGCTCGTCATGGCGTCGTCTCCGCGGCCGGTGCAAGGTGGGCATCGGCATCGTTGCGACCGGTCATCTGGCGCGCTTCCGAAAGCGCGGCATCGAGATCGAATGCCGGCTCGAACTCGAGCGACTTGAGGCGCCGTTCGTAGGCAGGGCGGAACTTCTCAAGCGTATACAGGAGCGGGTTGCCGGCGCTGACGCCCAGGCCGCAATGGGCGGTTGTCTGCAGTACGCGGTTCAGATTGAAGATCTCGTTGAGGTCCTGACGCGTGCCGTGGCCGGCGGCGATCTTGTCCACCAGCTGCTTGAGCAGCGTCGTGCCGACGCGGCAGGGTGTGCAGAAGCCGCAGGACTCGTGGGCGAAGAAATGGACGAAGTTGCGCACGACGTCGAAGATATCGCGCCGCGCGTCGAAGATCATGAAGGCGCCGGCCGTCGGAATATCCTCGAAGGCGATCCGTCGCTCGAATTCGTCCGGCCCGATGCAGATACCGGATGGTCCCGAGATCTGCACCGCCTGTGTATTCTGCGCGCCGCAGTCGTCGAGAACCTGTCGAACGGAAATGCCGAAGGGATACTCGTAGATGCCGGGACGGGCGCAGTCGCCCGACACGGAGAGGAGCTTGGTGCCAGCCGATTTGGCGGTGCCGAGGCCGCGGTACCAGTTGCCGCCTTGGGCTGCGATCAGCGCCGCGGCGGCGAAGGTCTCGACGTTGTTGACGACTGTCGGCCGGCCGAGGAAGCCGTGCGTGACCGGATAGGGTGGCCGGCTGCGGGGTACGCCGCGCTTGCCCTCGAGCGATTCGATGAGCGCGGATTCTTCGCCGCAGACATAGGCGCCCGCGCCGAGGTGGATCTCGATATCGAAGTCGAAGCCCTTGCCGAGAATGTTGTGGCCGAGCAGGCCCACTTCGCGCCGTGCCGCCAGCGCCGACTCCAGCGGATCGAGCAGATAGCGGTATTCGCCGCGCAGGTAGAGGAAACCCTTGCGCGCGCCGATCGCGGCCGCTGCGACCGTCATGCCTTCGAGGACGAGATCGGGCTGGCGCGTTAGCAGCACGCGATCCTTGAAGGTGCCGGGCTCGCCTTCGTCGGCGTTGCAGACGACGTAGCGCGCCGCATCTTCTCCCGTGCCTTGCGCATTGCGGCAGGTTTCCCATTTCAGCCCGGTGGGAAAGCCCGCACCGCCGCGCCCGCGCAACTGCGCCGACTTGATCTCAGCCAGAGTAGCTTCCGGGCCACGTGCCAAAGCGGCCTTCAACGCATCGCCCCGGGGCAGGGCATTGCCGAGCAGGATGTCGGCACGGCGGATGTTGTCCTCGATGCTGAACCAGTCGGCCGGCCAGTCTGCAAGCGGGGTGCGACTACGGATCAGTTCGACCATCCGCTCGACCCTGCCGGCATCCATGCGCGAAATGGCGCGGTAATTCACCAGGACCGCCGGCCCCTGGTCGCACATCCCTGTGCAGGAAGTCGTATCGACGCTCACCAGACCATCCTCGGAGACGCGGCCCGCCTCGAGCCAGAGCTTCTGGCACATCGCCTGCATCAGTTCCTGGCTGCCGAGCATGCGGTCGGTGATGTTGTCGCTCCACAGCACACGGTATTCGCCCTGCGGTTCGGTGTGGAAGAAGCTGTAGAACCCGGCGACGCCTTCCACCCGGGCACGCGGCAATCCCACGCCATGGGCGATAGAGGAAATGGTCTGCGGGGATAGCCAGCCGAGCGCTTCCTGCGTTTCCCGCAGTATCTGCATGAGCCGCGTGCCGTCGTTGCCGTGGCGGATCAAAACAGAGCGAATCGCATCGTGTTCGTTCATGGGGCCTCTCAGGCAATGCGGCGGGCTGTGCTGCGACACTCGGTCAGATTATCCTCCTCGTGTTACCGTTTGTTGCGATAGGTCAAACAAGGGGGAAGCCTGGGATGCGGATATTAAGCTGGAATATCCAGTGGGGGCGCGGTATCGACGGCCGCGTCGATTTGATGCGCATCGCCGCCGTGGCGCGCGAGCAGGATGCCGATATCCTGTGCCTGCAGGAGGTGGCGGTGAATCACCCCGGCCTGCCCGGCGGTGCGCCGATGAACCAGGCCGAGTGGTTGGCCGGCCTGTTCCTCGGCTACGAATCGGTCTACGGCGTTGCCAGCGATCTTTCCGACGGACTGGGCGGGCGGCGCCAGTTCGGCAACCTGATCCTCTCGCGCCGGCCGATCCTGCAGGTGTTCCGCCACCTGTTGCCCTGGCCGGCCGATCCTGGCGTGCCGAGCATGCAGCGTGGCGCATTGGAGGCTGTGATCGAGGCGCCCGGCTTTCCCGGCGGCGCATTGCGCATCGTCACCACGCACCTCGAGTACTACTCCGCAACGCAGCGTGCGGCGCAGGTGGCGGCGCTGCGGGAAATCTGCGATGCAGGCTATCGTCATGCCGTCACGCCGCGCACCGCGACAGAAACCGATCCGCCGTTTGCCGTCCTGCCGCGCGGCGAGGGCTGCGTGCTATGCGGCGACTTCAACAGTCCGGCCGGTGCGGCCGAACATGCTCGGCTGCTGTGCCCGGGCGAGGCTCCCTCTCTCGTCAATGCGTGGGACATCGCCCACCCCGCCGTTACGCCGGCGCCGACCTTCGGCGTGCGTGACCGGCGCTTCATCGATGGACCGGCCTGCTACGACATGTGCTTCGTTTCGGCGAACATTGCCGATCGCGTCGTCTCGCTCGAAGTGGATGGGGCGACGGATGCCTCGGATCACCAGCCGCTGCTGCTGGTCTTGAAGGACTAGAATCATTTGCATATCGCTGCCGGAGAAGCGCAATGTGCCTCGCCATACCCGTTCGTGTCGTAGAAATGCCATCCGCGGAGACGGCGATCGTCGATCTGGGCGGCGTGCGCAAGGAAATCTCCCTGGCGCTGGTCGAGGACGTCGCCGTCGGCGATTACGTGATCGTGCATGTCGGCTTTGCCCTCAACAAGCTGAATGCCGAGGAGGCCGAGAAAACCCTGGCCCTGTTCGCCGAGATGGGCGAAGCCGTCGCCGCACAGGATGGCTCGGCATAAGCGCATTACTAGAATAAAAGACTCGGATAAGAGAATAAAGGCGTGTTGATATTCATCAACACGCTAGCATTTCCTCCTTGCTAGAATGCGGTATCTCCCGCAAAGAAAGAGGGGTTCATGAACGCTTCCATCTTCGATCTCGAGCGTGCCGATCTGGCGGCCATCGAGCGGCGCTTGCGCATGTCGCGGCGCGAATTCCTGCAGTTCTGCGCCACGGTATCCGCTACGCTCGGCTTGCCGGCCGGCGCGGAAGCCGCAGTGGCCCAGGCGGTCGAAGTAGCCAAGCGACCCTCGGTGATCTGGCTGCACTTCCAGGAATGCACCGGCTGTTCGGAATCGCTGCTGCGGGCGGAGCACCCGACGCTGGAAAAGCTGATTCTCGACGTCATCTCGCTCGACTATCACGAGACGCTGATGGCTGCGGCCGGCCATCAGGCCGAGGCGGCGCGCAAGGATGCGATGGCCGCCAACAAGGGCAAGTACATCCTCGTTGTCGAGGGCGCGATCCCTACCAAGGACAACGGCATCTACTGCAAGGTCGGCGGCCATAAGGCCATCGACATGGTCAAGGAGTGCGCAGCCGATGCGGCGGCGGTGATCGCCATCGGCTCCTGCGCCTCGTGGGGCGGCATGCCCTCGACCGACCCGAACCCGACGGGCGCCTCGAGCGTCGCCGAGGTGCTGGGCACACCGGTCGTGACGATACCCGGCTGCCCGCCGAATCCATACAACTTCCTCGCGACGGCGGTGCATTTCCTCACCTTCGGCAAGCTGCCGGCGGTCGACAAGCTCGGCCGGCCGCTGTTCGCCTACGGCCGCCTGATCCACGAGAACTGCGAGCGCCGCGCCCACTTCGATGCCGGCCGCTTCGCGATGGCCTTCGGCGACGAAGGACACCGGAAGGGTTACTGCCTTTATAAACTCGGCTGCAAGGGACCGGAAACCTACGCCAACTGCCCGACCATCGGCTTCGGCGATGCGGGCGAGGGCAACTGGCCGGTCGGCTGTGGCCACCCTTGCATCGGCTGCACTGAGAAGGGCGTCGGCTTTGCCAAGCCGATCCATGCGATGGCAAAGATGCTCAACGTGGCACCTCCGCTGCAGTACCCGCGCATCGAAGAGAGGATCGGCAGCGGAGCGACCTTCGCCAGTGCGGCGGCGCTCGCGGCCATCGCCGGCGCGGCAGCCGGCGGCGCAGCAATGCTGGCACGCAACCTCGGCTTGTCGCACGAAGCGGCCGAACTTGAGAAAGCGAAGGAACGAAAGTCGGACAAAGCGGAGGCGTGAGATGACCACCCGACGCGACTTTCTCAAGCGCGCGCTGACCGGTACCGCAATAGTCGGCGCTGGCGGGACGGCGCCATTGCTGACCCAGGCGCGCGAGACCCACAAGGTGCCCGACGGGGCACTCGGTCTGCTCTACGACGCGACGCTGTGCGTGGGCTGCAAGGCCTGCGTCGCCGCTTGCAAGGAGGCGAACGACAACCCGCCGGAGTTCAACACGGTCGACCACCTCTGGGACACGCCGCTAGATACCTCGGGCTATACCTTCAACATCATCAAGATGTACCGCAACGGCACGATGGAGACGAAGGACGCCGAAACCAACGGCTACGCCTTCATGAAGGTATCGTGCTTGCACTGTGCGGATCCAAGCTGCGTTTCCGCCTGTCCGGTGTCGGCGATGACCAAGGACCCGGATACCGGCATCGTCGCCTACGACCCCGGCAAGTGCATCGGCTGCCGCTACTGCGTAGCCGCCTGTCCGTTCGGCATTCCGAAATACCAGTTCGACGATCCGTTCGGCCGCATCGCCAAGTGTGAATTGTGTCGCCACCGCCATGCTGATGGGCATTATTCGGCCTGTGCCGAAGTCTGCCCGACCGGCGCGACGCTGTTCGGGCACACGTCCGACCTGCTGGCCGAGGCCAAGCGGCGGCTCGAATTGAAGCCGGGCAGCATCACGACCTATCCGCGTGGGCGCTTGCGCCATGCCCAGGAGAAACGGCTGGCCGGCGCTCCGGAAGGCAAGGGCAGGATGGAGCGCAAGGGTTGGCGCGAGGAACCCGACCAGAGCTATGAAGGCGTGGTCGGCAATTACCAACAGCGCGTCTATGGCGAGAAGGAATATGGCGGCACGCAGGTGCTCAAACTCTCCGGCGTGCCTTTCGAGAAGGTCGGCATGCCGGCCTTACCGCCCTACTCGTCGGCGGCGACTTCGGAAACCATTCAGCACACCCTCTACGGCGGACTGCTGATGCCCATCGCGGTGCTCGGCGCACTATCGTGGGTGGCCAAGCGCAACATAGCCAACGTCGGGCCGGACGATGACGAGGGAGGAGACGAATCATGAGCGGCGCATCCAGTGTTCATGCCCATGTCAAGCCGGCTCCGGTAGGCGGTTCGCTCTTCAATGGCGTGACCTTCGTCGCCGGCGTATTGGTGCTGGTGATGGCCGCCATCCTGCTGGTGCGCTTCGTCTTCGGCCTCGGCAGCGTGACGGCGATGAACGACGGCTACCCCTGGGGCATTTGGATCGTCGTCGACGTGATGATCGGCTCGGCCTTCGCCTGCGGCGGCTTTTCGGTTGCGCTGCTGGTGTATATCTTCAACAAGGGCGAGTACCACCCGCTGGTTCGGCCGGCGCTGCTGGCCAGCCTGTTCGGCTACACGCTGGCCGGTGCGGGCGTGATCTTCGACCTTGGCCGCTGGTGGAACGTCTGGAACATGTACTGGCCGTGGTCGGTGAATCCCAACTCGGTGATGTTCGAGGTGGCTATTTGTATCACGCTCTACATCGTCGTGATGTGGATCGAGTTTTCTCCGGTGGTGATGGAGAAGTTCGGCCTGCGCGAGATAAAGAAAAAACTCGGCAGGTTCATGTTCTTCTTCATCGCGCTCGGCGTGCTGCTGCCGATGATGCACCAGTCCTCGCTCGGCACGCTGATGGTGGTGGTCGGGTCGCAGGTGCATCCGCTTTGGCAGACGCCCATCGTGCCGCTGCTGTTCCTGCTCACCGCCATCATCATGGGCTATGCGGTGGTGCTGTTCGAATCCTGCGTCGCCTCGTCGGCCTATCGGCGCAGCATCGAGATGCATTTACTGACGCCGATGGCCAAGGTGATGCTCGGTGTAGTGGCGGCCTATCTCCTTGTGCGCATAGGCGACCTGCTGGTACGCGGCGTACTGGGCGGGGCTTTGCAGATGTCCCTTGAGGCCCTGATGTTCTGGCTGGAGATGTCCTGCTTCGTCGCACCCTTCTTCCTCATCGGCACCGAAGTCCAGCGTCGCACCCCGGCGCGCCTGTTCGTCGGCGGCATCCTCTTGATGCTCGGGGGGGCGCTGCTGCGCCTCAACGGCTTCCTGATCGGCTATGCCACCGGTGGCGGCTACCAGTATTTCCCGAGCATCGGCGAAATCATGGTCACCGTCGGCATGTTCGCCACTGAAGTGCTCGGCTATATCGTCATCACCCGTCGCTTCCCCGTGCTTCCGCGGGAAGCCTGATCGACTGGAGAAGAAAAATGTCAAAACGCATCACCATCGATCCGATTACTCGTATCGAAGGCCATCTGCGCATCGATTGCGACGTCGACGGCGGGCGGGTGAAAAAAGCCTGGTCCTCCGGGCAGATGTGGCGCGGCGTCGAACTGATCCTGCTCGGCCGCGATCCGCGCGACGCCTGGACCATCACGCAACGCATCTGCGGCGTGTGCACCACCGTGCATGCGATCGCTTCGGTGCGTGCGGTGGAGAACGCCCTCAAGCTCGAAATACCGCTCAACGCGCAATACATCCGCAACCTGATCATCCTCGCGCACGCGGTGCATGACCACATCGTGCACTTCTACCATCTCTCGGCGCTCGACTGGGTGGATGTCACCTCGGCACTGAAGGCGGATCCCGACAAGACCGCCGCGCTCGCCGAAAGCCTCTCGTCCTGGAAGCTCAACGGCAAGCACGAGATGCGCGCGGTGAAGGAGCGGCTGGCCGGCTTCGTCAACGGCGGCCAGCTAGGCATTTTCACAAACGGCTATTGGGGCCACCCGGCGATGAAGCTGCCGCCTGAGGTCAATCTGCTGGCCGTCGCACACTACCTGCAGGCGCTCGACGTGCAGCGCAAGGCGAACAAGATCGTCAGCATCCTCGGCTCGAAGACGCCGCATATCCAGAACCTCGCGGTCGGCGGCGTCGCCAACGCGATTGCTACCGACTCGCAGTCGGTGCTGACGGTGGAGCGACTGATGGCGATCAAGGGCTGGATCGACGAGCTCGACGACTTCGTCAAGAACGTCTATCTGGTCGACGTCGCCGCGGTGGGCGCCTTCTACGCCGATTGGACCAAATACGGCGCCGGCATCACCAATTACCTCAGCGTTCCCGACATTCCACTCGACACCAAGGGCACGCAGTTTGCGCTGCCAGGTGGTTTCATCGAGAACAAGAATCTGCTCGGCCAGAAGCAGATCAAGAGTTTCGACGACGATTTCTGGGGCAAGGGCGTCGAGGAGTCGGTCAAGCACTCTTGGTACGACTACAGCACGCAACAGCCGTTGCATCCCTACCAGGGCGAGACCAAACCGAACTACACCGACTTCCAGGACGGCGGCAAATATTCCTGGCTGAAGTCGCCGACCTTCTATGGAAAGCCTGCGCAGGTCGGGCCGCTGGCGCGCGTGCTCAACATGGTGTCGGCCGGCCACGAGCCGACCAAGAAGTACGCGGACACGGCGCTCAAGCTCGTCTCCAGCCTCGCCAAGACGCAGGTCGGCATCGACGCGCTGCATTCGACCATCGGCCGCCATGCGGCGCGTGCGGTCGGTTGCGCGGTGCAGGTCGACGAACTCGCCAACCAGTGGAACCTGCTGATGGCCAACATCGCCAAGGGTGATACCAAGACCTTCAACCAGCCTGTCTTCCCGAAGGGCGAGGTGATGGGCGTCGGCTTCCACGAGGCGCCCAGGGGCGTGCTGTCCCATTGGGTGGTCATCGACGACGGCAAGATCAAGAACTACCAGTGCGTCGTGCCATCGACCTGGAACGCCTGCCCGCGCAACGAGAAGGACGAGGCAGGCCCCTACGAGGCCTCGCTGCTCGACAACCCGATCGCCGATCCAGAAAAACCTTTGGAAGTGCTGCGCACGATCCACTCCTTCGATCCGTGCATCGCCTGCGCGATCCACCTGACCGACAAGGAAAACGACACCAGCGTTTCCGTGAAAGTGCTCTGAGCCGATGAAGGCCGTGGTGCTGGGCGTCGGCAATACGATTCTTGCCGACGAAGGCGTGGGTGTACGGGTAATCGAGGCCTTCGAAAGAGATTACGCCGTGCCGGATGGCGTCGCCGTCATCGACGGCGGGACGGCGGGCATGGAGTTGCTCGAACCGCTGTCACGCCTCGATTTTCTTCTCGTCGTCGACGCCATCGCGGCTGGCAAAGCACCAGGCGAACTAGTCAAACTCGTCGGTACCGAAGTGCCGGTGTTCTTCCGCCGCAATCTTTCGCCGCATGGCATCGGGCTTTCCGACGTGCTCGCCGCGCTCGAGTTCACCGGAGACTCACCCAAGGAAACGGTGGTGATCGGCGTGCAGCCGGTGTCGATGGAACTGTCGACAGAACTGACGCGGGGCATCGCCGCGCGCGTGCCGGAGCTGGTCGCGCAGGTGGCCGACGAACTTTCCGCGCGCGGCCTCGCTCCGATTCAAAAAGTCGGCGTTGGCGGGACGGCATGACCCATAGCCGCAATCCAAGCGAGCGCATCGAGGCCGCCTTCGTGCGCATCGCTGCTGAGCGCATGGCCGGCATGCCGATGCTCAATCCGTCCGTACGCATCGCGGCGGTCGGCTTCGCGCGGCATGGCGACCAAGGCCAGGAATGGCGCGGCGTGCTCGTCACGCCCTGGGGCATCAACCTGCTGCTTCTGCCGGCGGTTGAAGGCTGGTCGGTGCCCGGGGCGCACGAGCGCGTTTTCCGCAACTATCCCTCCGGCACCTTCGCCTTCCTCGCCAACCGGGAGGAGGGCGTTGGCGACTACCTCGCCTGCCCGCTGGTGCACGACATGCAGCACTATGCCGACCACGACACCGCCTTGCTGACGGCACAGGCCTGCCTGATTGCACTCGATACACCGCCGCCACGCGAAGAGGCGGAAGCGCCTGCATCCCCATCGCGCAGGAGGCTGTTCGGGCTGCGCGACTAGAATCGCACGGTCATGTCAGAGAAAGCAGCCCGCCGCTTCCGCGTTACCGGCGTCGTCCAGGGCGTCGGTTTCCGGCCGTTCGTCTGGCGTCTCGCGCGCGAGCTGGGGCTTGCCGGCTGGGTGAGGAACGATGCCGCCGGTGTCGATATCCACGCCGAAGGTTTACCCAATGCGCTCGATGAGCTTGCGCAGCGCATGCGTGCCGATGCGCCGCCGCTCGCGTCCGTCGATGCGGTGCATGCGAAGGCGACCGAGCTTGCCGATCATACGGAGTTCGCGATTCTCGAAAGCACTGGAGGCAAGGTCAGCACCGCGATCGGCCACGACACTGCGATCTGCGACGCCTGCCTCGCCGAATTGTTCGATCCGGGGAAGGGAAGCGAGCAGGACGGTGCTCGCGGGCGCCGATATCGCCACGCTTTCATCACCTGCACGCATTGCGGTCCGCGCTACACGGTGACGCGGCGGCTGCCCTACGACCGGCCGCAGACCAGTCTTGCCCCTTTTCCCTTCTGCCCCGACTGTGCGCGCGAATACGCCGATCCGGCCGACCGGCGCTTCCACGCCGAAACGACCTGCTGTCCGAACTGTGGACCGCAGTTGACATTGCTCGACGCCGCACGTCTGCCAATCTTTGGCGACCCGATTGCCGCGACGCTCGCGTTGCTGCGCGAAGGCAAGATCGTCGCGATCAAGGGACTGGGCGGCTTCCATCTCGCCTGCGACGCGAGCAATGCACGAACCGTCGCGACGCTGCGCGAGCGCAAGCAGCGCGAGGAAAAGCCTTTTGCCGTGATGGTCGCCAGCGCGGCGCATTGCGCGCCCTATGCAAAAGTCGGCGCCGGCGAGACGGCGCTGCTGACGTCGCCGGAACGCCCCGTGGTGTTGATGGCGAAGCAACCCGGGGCCGATGCGCGATTGCCGGGGTGCGCTCCCGGCCTGGCGGAAATCGGATTGATGCTGCCGGCGACGCCGATCCAGTTCCTGATCTTCCACGATGCGCCGGACATGGCGCTGGTGATGACGAGCGCCAACCCGCACGGCGAGCCGCTCGTCACCGGCAACGACGAAGCCTTTGCGCGGCTGGCCGGCATCGCCGACGCCTTCCTGCTGCATGACCGCGACATCGTGATCCGTTGCGACGACAGCGTGCGGCGCGGGACAGGGTTCGTCAGAAGGGCACGCGGCTACGTGCCGCGCTCGATCCGGCTGCCCCATGCCGTGCCGTCGACATTGGCGGTGGGCGGCTGGTTCAAGAATACCGTCTGCGTCACGCGCGGCGATGAGGCTTTCGTTTCGCAGCATGTCGGTGATCTCGACAATGCCGCCGCCTGCGGCTTCTTCGAGGAGGCCGTCGAACATCTGCTGGCGATCCTTGAAGTCGAGCCGGAAATCGTCGCGCACGACCTGCATCCGGATTTCCATTCGACGCGCTTCGCGCTGGACTTCGTGGCGGCGCGCGGTATTCCAGCCGTCGGCGTGCAGCATCATCATGCGCATATCGCAGCGGTCTGCGCCGAGCGGGGGATCGTGGAGCCGGTAATCGGCCTAGCGCTCGACGGCGTCGGTCTCGGTTCCGATGGTGCGGCCTGGGGCGGCGAACTGCTGCGTGTCGATGGTGCGCTATGTGAACGTCTGAGCCATCTGCATCCGCTCGCCCTACCGGGCGGCGATGTCGCGGCGCGTGAACCCTGGCGCATGGCGGCGTCTGCCTTGCACGCCCTTGGGCGCCATGGCGATATCTACGTGCGTTTCAAGGATGAAGCGGGTGCAACGACTGTCGCGACGATGCTGGAGCGTGGGCTCCATTGTCCTCCGACTTCAAGCGCAGGGCGTCTCTTCGACGCGGCGGCCGGCCTGCTCGAGGTGAAACGGCGCGCGAGCTTTGAGGGGCAGGCGGCGATGCTGCTCGAAGGCTTGGCGGCTACGCATGGTCCGGCCGAGCCGCTGGCCGGGGGCTGGCGGATCGCTGCCGACGGCACGCTCGACCTGCGACCTCTGCTTGCACACCTCGTTGACTTACCGCCAGAGCGCCTTGACTATGCGGCGGCGCTGTTCCATTCCACGTTCGCTGCGGCGCTCGCCGAATGGGCCGCCGCTGCCTGTGCGCGCAGCAGCATCGCTACGGTGGTGGGTGCCGGTGGTTGTTTTCTCAACCGTCTGTTGGCCGATGCACTGTCGAGCGCGTTGGGATCGCGCGGCCTGCACTTCGTGACGGCGCAGGCGCTGCCGCCGAATGACGGCGGCTTGTCGCTCGGCCAGGCCTGGGCGGCTAGTCCGAGGGCGCCGGCGGGGCCGTCAGTTTGAAGTCCCCGGTGAAATGGGCGTTGCTGCGGATATATGCCTCGAAGGCCTCGGAATCGAGAGCCGGCGAGCAAAGGTAGCCCTGGTACTCGTCGCAGCCGGCGGCGATGAGGAAGTCGCGCTGGGCTGCGGTTTCGACGCCTTCTGCGATGACGCGCAGGCGCAGGGCCCCCGCCATCTGGATGATGGCGTTGACGATGGCGGCGTCGCTTTCGTCGTCGGGTAGATCATTGACGAACGATCGATCGATCTTGAGCTTGTCGATCGGAAAGCGCTTGAGATAGGAAAGACTCGAATAGCCGGTGCCGAAGTCGTCGATGGCGAGGCGCACGCCGAGCGCAGCCAGGGCTTCGAGGCGCTTCATCGTTTCGTCGATATCCTGGATCAGGATCGATTCTGTCAGCTCGATTTCGAGCTGGTGCGGCGGCAGGCCGTGGATCTTGAGCACGTTGGCGATGCCTTCGACAAAATCGGCCTGCTGGAACTGCAGCGAGGAGACATTCACCGAGATCATCAGGGGCAGGCCCTTGGCATGCCAGGCAGCGCATTGCCGGACTGCCTCGGTCAGCACCCAGTTGCCGATGCTGACGATGATGCCGGACTCCTCGGCGATCGGAATGAACTGCACGGGCGCGATCTCGCCCAACTCTGGGTCGTGCCAGCGCAGCAAGGCTTCCGCACCGAAGATGACGTTGCCCCGGAAATCCATCTGCGGCTGGTAGTGGAGGCGGAACCCTTGCCCTGCTTCCTGATTGGCGAGCGCCTGACGCATTGCATGATCGAGCTTCATGCGCGAGAGCAGGCCGACATTCATCTGCCGCTGGTAGAAGCGGAAGCCGGCGCGGCCACGCTCCTTGGCATGGTACATGGCGGCGTCTGCATTCTTGATGAGATCGTCCATCGTCTGGCCGTCGTCGGGATAGAGCGCGATGCCGATGCTGCATGTGACGGTGAAGGACAGGTCGTCCAGCTTGAAGGGCTGCGACAGGCGATCGAGGATGCGCCGCGCCGTGATCTCGGCACCACGCGCATCTGTCTTGTGCAGGAGGATGAGAAATTCGTCGCCGCCGAGGCGCGAGGCGGTATCCACCTGGCGCAGGCAATCCTTGATGCGTTCGGCGACATCGACGAGGACGCGGTCGCCGAACACGTGACCGAGCGAGTCGTTGATGTGCTTGAAGCGGTCGAGGTCGATGAACAGCAGTGAGAAGCTGGTGTGCTCGCGGCGGGCGAGTTCGATAGCGAACTCGAGTCGCTCGGCCAGCATCAGCCGGTTCGGCAGGCCGGTGAGTGCATCGGTATAGGCCAGTTCCTCGATGCGCTTCCTGGCATTGACAGTTTCGGAAAGATCCTTGAAGAAGCCGATATAGTGGGTAGGCTTGTCGTCCGCATCGGCGACGCGCACCATTGCTGCCTGGCATGGAATGGCATTTTCGTCGGTATTGCGGTGCCAGGCTTCGCCTTCCCAGATGCCGCAGGTCTCGATTTCCGCCTCGACTTGCTCCGAAAAGTGCTCGACGGAAAGGCCGCCGCTGAGAATATCGTAGGCGGTCTTGCCGACCAGTTCGTCACGGGTCTTACCGGTGAGCTTTTCGCAGGCGGGATTCGCATCTAGCAGGACGAAATCGGGGCCGGTGACGAAAATCGCATCGAGGCTGGCCTCGAACACTTTCGCCGCGAGCTGCAGCCGCACTTCGTCGGCAACCTTCTGCGTAATGTCACGGTAGGAGAAAACGCGGCCAATCGGACGTCCGCGCGAGTATTGCGGCAGGGTGACGCGTTCGAGTACCTTGCCGGAGCGCAGCACAAGCACGTCGCTGGCTTCGAGCAGCGGGGTGCGCGCGATGACCGCGAGCCGTGCCGCGTAGACCGAGGGGTCCACGACGTTCTGCGCCTGCCAGGCATAGACGGCCGCATCGTTGCGCTGCGTCAGCAGATCCTGCGGCAGATCCCACATCTCGGCGAAGCGCTGGTTGAAGCCGCGAATGGCGCTGCTCAGGTCGCTGACCAGGATGCCGTCCGCCGTGGATTCGAGGGTTGCGCGTAGTTCGGCAACGAGGGTCTCGAGTTCCCCTTCGATACGGCGCTCTTCCGTCAGGTCGCGGATGCCGACGACGAAAATCGACGCGCTGTCCGTCAGGATGATGCGGCTGACGCGCCGCTCGACCTGTACGCTGCTGCCGTCGGCACGCACCAGCAAGGTTTCGGAAAGAATTTGGTCGGCCAGGCCGGCGGCGACGTCCTCCCAGAAATAGACGTCCTCGGGCGTCGCCGCCAACTCGACCACGGGCTTGCCGGTCAGCGTGCCGGGAGACATGCCGAGCAGGTCGGTGGCGACGCGGTTCGCCGCAAGGATGCGTAGCTCGATGGCGTCGACGATCCAGACGGACTCGATCATTCCTTCGATGAGGGGAAGCCAGGTGGGATGCGTCATTGGGTCCCTCCGACGTCCGGCAGGCTGCGTGCACGTTCGAAGTAATAGCAGATGCGCTTGCGCGGCGACAGGTAGTCGAATGCCGCCTTAGGCAACTGCATGGGTTTCAGGCTGCGGCGGATGCCCAGTTCGGGCAGCTGCTCGAGATCTTCGACGCAGGCTTCGTCGCGCGGCACGCGCGGCCGATGGATGATGATGTGCGGCTTGAGCGGACGGGAGGAGTTCACCGACACGACAATGGCGAAGCTGCCGTCGGTCAACTCGACGACCGACCCCGGCGGGTAGACGCCCATCATGTGAATGAACGAGGCCAGGGCTGCCGGATCGTACTGGCGCTTCATCTGGGCGAAGATGTGTGACAGGGCTTCGTGTGGTGTCAGCGCCTGCAGCGGATTTCCGGGATTGCAGAGCTTGTCGTACTGGTTGACCAGCGCAACGATGCGGGCGGACGGAGCGATCTTCTCGCCGGGGAGTTGGTACGGATAGCCGTTTCCGTCAGCCAACTCGTGGTGCTGGGCAATGACGGCGAGCGCGGCAGCGGGCAACTTCATCGCCTGACCGAGAGCGATACCGTGGGCGACGTGGTCTTGGTACAGCTTGCGTTCTGCCCCTTTGAAGTCTTCGTCCTGCCAGCGCAGCCGCTCCGGTAATACGATCTTTCCGATGTCGTGGAGCAGCGCACCGGTACCGAGCACCTGCAAGGCGGCATCGTCGAGCCCCATCGCCTTGCCAAGCAGCAACGAGACGACGGTGACGTTGATGGAGTGCATCGAAGCGCGCTCGCCCATATTTTCGGAGAGCAGGCGGATCGCGATCTCCTCGTGCCCCCCCATTTTTTCAACCATGCGGGCGATCGCCTCGGCTGCCTGTGCTCCTGCAGCCTCGGGTTGGGAGTGCACCTGGTCGGAGATCATGCGGTAGGTGCGGCTTGCTTGCGTGAACTGCCGGTCACAGAGATCGAGGCTGTCGAGTTGCTCCTTAAGGCGTTCTTGGCGGAGGCGGCGCTTTTCTGCCACCAGCGCGGCTTCGGCTGCTACCGCCTCGACCACCGCTTGACGGGCTTGGGCTGCTTCGGCAGCGTAGTCCACCGGCCTATCATCTGTATCGGTACCGTGGGCACTGGGCTCTGGATCGCTCTTCTCCGGTGACCAGCGCAGCTGCTTGAGACCGAGCCCGGCCAGGGTGACGATTTGGTCCTGCGTAGTGATCTTGAAGCTGTTCAGGGCGAAGGGGTGCTGCATCCAGCCCAGGTCCAGATAAACGAACATGCCGACCCTCAGGTCGTCGATGGCGACGAATTCGGCTTTGCTGTCTTTGGTGGTCATAGCTATTTCGTAATATTACGACCGCCGCGACCGAAGCTTGAGGGTGATTTTGATCAGTCAAAAAAATTGCGCCGGCTTTCCTGAGTGAAAAGTCGGCGCCGGCGGCACGGCGTATTCTCAGTTATGCGCTTCGGCGAACCAGGTGAGCTTGTCCTTCAACTGGACGACCTCGCCGACGATGATCAGCGTTGGCGCCTTGAGACCGGCGGCGACTGCCAGCCCGGGGAGGGTGGCGAGGGTGCCGGTGACCGTGCGTTGGTTTGGAGTGGTGCCCTGCTGGACGATGGCGGCGGGCCAATCGGGCGGCAGGCCGTGCGCGATCAGTTGTTCACATAGATAGGGCAGTCCGGAAAGACCCATGTAGATGATCACCGTCTGGCGGCGGCGTGCGAGCCCCGGCCAGTCGAGGTTCATGCTGCCATCCTTGAGATGGCCGGTGACGAAAACGCAGGCCTGGGCGAAGTTACGGTGCGTGAGCGGGATACCGGCGTACGCGGCGACGCCGGCAGCGGCGGTGATTCCGGGCACGACTTCGAAGGGGATGCCATGCTCCTTGAGGGTCTCGACCTCTTCGCCGCCACGGCCGAAGGTATAGGGGTCGCCGCCCTTGAGGCGCACGACGCGCTTGTTCTGCTGGGCGAGTCTGACCAGCAGCAAGTTGAGATCATCCTGCGGGACTGCATGATTGCCGCGTTCCTTGCCCGCATAGATGCGCTCCGCTTCAGGCCTCACCAGGCCGAGAATTGTTTCGGAGACGAGGTGGTCATACACCAGCACATCGGCTTCGGCGATGATGCGCAGTGCGCGCAGCGTCAGCAGTTCTGGGTCGCCGGGGCCGGCGCCGACCAGATAGACCGTACCGGGAATGGCACTGCCGCGGGTCGGAATATTGGCAGGGAGAAAGTCGGGCATGTCAGCCGCACCCTCCGCCACTGCCGCCCCCGCATGAACCGCAGCCGCTGCTGCGACTGGCGCAGCCACCCATGGTGGGCGCCGGTTCGTTGGGGTTGATGAAGATGAATTGGAATTCCCCGGGGTGCAGCTCGACGAAATCCAGCGTGGCTCCTGCCAGCAGTTCCTGACTATGCGGTGCGATCAGCAGAGTCACACCGGCTGCTTCGATCACGGCATCGTCCTCGCGTTCATCGTCGAAACCCATGCCATAGACGATCTCGCCGTCTTCGATTTTCGCGGCAATGCGCAGCTGTGGGGCGGCTGCCGTTTCGCTGTCCTGCATGCTCGCAGCTTGCAGGATCTGCTCGGCCGCTGCAGGGGTCAGATGGAACATGTCGCAAATCTCCTGTAATGATCAATTGGGCTGCCGGGAGTGCTCCCGGCAGGCCCGAGCGAATTCTACGAAACGAGCGGGCCAATCGCTGCGCGCAACGGCTCGCAGGTGCGTGTAGGAGGCCAGCAGGTTGTGGATGACGATGCCGTCCCGCTGGCCGTCAATGCCATGCCCGCGCTTCACGGTGTAGGCGCAGCGCGTCGCGGCAGGCAAGTCGCGCAATTCGGAGTAGTGAAACTCATGTGCGCGCACTTCTGGCCAGAAGTCGGTACCCGGAGTATGCCATGGATGACCCGGCGCCGGCTCGAGAACGACGTAACCGCGCCCGATCGGCTTCTCGTGCATGACGACGTTACCGTCGATGACGCCAACCATCGGCTGGGTATGGTCTTTCCACGTAATGCTCCGGGCCAGATACATCAATCCCCCACACTCAGCGTAGGCAGGCAAACCAGCCTCGATCGCCTTGCGGATATCCGTGCGCAGGCTCTCATTTGCGGTAAGTTCGTCGAGGAAAGATTCGGGAAACCCTCCGCCGATGAACAGGCCGTCGCAAGCGGGCAGGTGGCTGTCCTTGAGGGTGTCGAATGGCACGAGCTCGGCGCCTGCGGCGGCGAAGGCCTCGATGTCGTCGGTGTAGTAGAAGCCGAAGGCGGCATCCTGTGCGATGGCGATCCGGATCTTGTCCTTCAAAGCAGCTGCAGTGGAGGCGGGGCCCGGCAGGCGCACATCTGTCGCCGTAATCGCCAGCAGCCGGTCGAGGTCGACTTGGCTTGCTACGCGCTCTGCGATGGTGCTGACGAGTCGCTCCGCGCCGGAGGCTTCGTTGGCAGGCATCAGGCCCAGATGGCGCTCGACCAGCGCGAGCTCGGCATCCTCATGTACCGCACCGAGCACCGGGACATCGGTGTAATGCTCGATGACCGCGCGCAGCTTCGATTCGTGGCGGCTGCCACCGAGGCGGTTGAGAATCACGCCGGCGATCTTGATGTCGCGCTCGAATGCTTGGTAGCCGAGGATGAGCGGGGCGATGCCGCGCGTCATGCCGCGTGCGTCGATGACGAGGATGACCGGCAGGCCGAGCAGACGGGCTAGGGCTGCATTGCTGTTTGCGCCGTCGAGTGCCAGGCCGTCATAGAGCCCTTTGTTGCCTTCCACGAGACAGACATCGGCATCGTGGCCATGAGCGAATTGCGACCTGATCTCGTCGTGAGAGGAGAGGAAAAAGTCGAGATTGCGGCAACCGCGACCAGCGGCGAGGGAGAGCCAGAGCGGATCGATGTAGTCAGGCCCTTTCTTGAAGGGCTGCACCGTCAAGCCGCGGGCCCTGAGGGCGGCGGCAAGACCGATGCTGATCGTGGTCTTGCCCGAAGACTTGTGCGCGGCGGAAATCAGGAACCGGTGCATGGGAAAACGCTGCGAATGCACGGCGCGCCAGCGTTTTCCGTCGCTGGCGCTCTCGTCAGTCGAGAATCTGTCCGTCGGCGGACTTCAGCTTGGCGATATCGTCCTGCGGCAGGAACTTGAAGACGCGCACGCCGATGATCGTTACGGTGAAGGCAATGCCGATACCACTGACTGCCAGCAGAATCTCGGGCAGTTTCGGGCTGTAGTGGTCGATCTGGCCGTCGAAGAAGCTGCTGGAAACCTGCATGCCAGGGAAGATTTCTAGCGGGAAAACCTGGCCGCCGATGATGAAGACGTAAAGCAGGCTGAAGGCGCCAATGATGACGAGCACCGAAGCGGCGCAAACGGCCATTGGACGCGGCCAGACGTCAGGATGGTAAAGCAGGAACAGCGGCACCAGCGTGCCAAGGAACACGTAGCCACCCCAGAACAACGTCGGGAAGATGCCACCGCTGAGCAGGATGAATTGCTCGAAGGCTGTCTGCTTGGCGAAGTAGATGTTGGTCAGGTGATAGACCATCACGAAGTAGAACACCGCAGCGATGAAGGTACCGAGCAGGTTCTTCATGCGCTGGCGGATTGCCGGGTCGAGCATGATGTTGTTCCAGCCGTACATTGTTCGCTGTACCAGCATGAATACGGCGAGACCCCAGGCGAAGGACATGATGATGAACATCGGTGCAATCAGCGCAGAATTGTAGGCCTGACGGGCGACGAGGAAACCGAAGATCGAGCCAGTACCGGTGGTAAGCAGCAGGCGCCAGACGAAGGCGGCCAAGCCGGCGGGCTTGTAATAGGGATTCATCTTGCGGTCCATCAGCATCCACAGGTAGAGGCCGACGATAGCGAAGAAGCCGGGATAGAGGATGACGTTCCAGCCGAACACAGAGGTGGGGTTGAAGTGTGTCATGGCGACTACGAGACGGTCGGCGCGACCGAGATCGAGCATGATCACCGCCAAGCCCGATGCGAGCATGGCAAGCGCAAGCAGACCGGAGAGTGGGGCACGCGGCTTGTACATCGCCTTGCCGAACACCGAGCCGATCGATGCGACGTTGAGCACGCCCGAGGCGGCGACGATCAGGAAGATCGCGAACACATGGGGCAGGCCCCACACCACCTGGTTGTTCATGCCGGTTACGACGTGGCCGCTATGCTCCATGTAGAGCGCGGCACCGAGGCCGATGGCGGAGACGAGGCCGCCGATGGCGGCCAAGACGTAGAAGAGGCGCTCTTCGGCGCGGGGGTTCTTTACGAGTTCCATGGCCGTCAAATTCCCTGATAACGCACGCCTTGGTTGAGCTTAAGGTCGCTGCGCACCAGCGTGGTGGCTTCGCGCGCGACGCGTTGGGCGATTTCACTGTTCGGATCGTTGAGGTCGCCGAACAGCATCGCGCCTTCCGGGCAGGACTCGACACAGGCCGGCTTCATACCCTTATCGACGCGCTGCACGCAGAAGGTGCACGATTCGACGCAGCCCATGCCGCGAGGTACCTCTGGATTCTGCTCGGTGAGCGGCTGATGCACGAGCGAGCGAGCCTTGTAGGGGCAGGCCATCATGCAGTAGCGGCAGCCGATGCAAATGTGGCGGTCGACCAGCACGATGCCGTCGGCGCGTTTCATCGAGGCGCCGGTCGGGCAGACATCGACGCAAGGCGGCTCGGCGCAGTGCTGGCACATCATCGGCAGGGAATGGGTGAGGCCATTCTGCGGATTCTTCAGGTCGATCTTGCGGATCCACTGTGAACCTTGGCGGGCATCCGCGACCGTTTCGTTGATTCCGTTTTCGGTATTGCATGCCTTGACGCAGGCATCGCAGCCGGTTGCACACTTGGTCGTGTCGACCAACATACCCCAGCGCACGGTGCTCGATGCACCTTTCGACGGGGCCATCGGTGTATTGGCCTGCGAAACTTCGATCAGGTGAAGGCCGGGTGCGAGCGCGGCGGCGCCCAGGCCGACTGCGCCTACGGCAGCGGCACCGATAAAGCCGCGGCGTGATTTGTTGTCGATGCGGTCTTGCGGTTCGCTCATTGTTTCACTCCCGCTGCCTTGAAGCCAGCCTTGGGCTGGTGGCAATCCCAGCAGTCCAGCTTGACTGCTGCATAGGTATGGCATTCCTGGCAGAAACCGCCCTTGCCGAGTACGGAACCGGTTTCCTTGCTGGCGTGGCAGTTGATGCACTCGTTGAGGCTCGCCTTTTCTCCGCGAATGCCCTGGCGCATCGTCCGGTCGCGCTGGTGTTTGAGCATCTCCATGTGGCTCTTACGCATCTCCTCAGCCGGCGCGATGCACTGGCCGGGATTTTCGATCTTCACCGTCGGCTTTGGGGTGCCGGCGGATACGCCTATGGGCGCTGCCAGCAGCGCCGGCAGCAGCACGGAAAGGAAGATGCGCAAGAGTTTCATGGATGATTACTCGTCTTTTATTCGCCCAGACCCATCTGGATGTAGCCGGTAGGGCATACGTCGTGGCAGATATGGCAGCCGATGCACTTGTCGTAGTCCGTCGCGACGTAGCGGCCGGTGGTCGCGTCGGTCTTCTTGACACGATAGACGGCGGTTTGCGGGCAGTACACCACGCAGTTGTCGCACTCGAAGCACAGGCCGCAGCTCATGCAGCGCTTGGCTTCGGCGACGACCTGCTTGTCGTCCAGAGCTTCCAGGCGCTCCTCGAAGTTGCCCAGCGCGGACTCCTTGTTGAGGTGCGTGATGTGGCGCTTGTTACGCGCGGTGTATTGGAAGTGGCCGAGGAACAGCTCGTCGTGCGGGATGACGTAGCGGTCGGAACGGTTGTCAAAGTTATGCACGGCGCCTTTGGAGGCATCGGTGCCGCGCAACGGTGCGGTAACCTCCTCGAAACCGACGCCCTTCTCAACGTACTTGCGCATCAGATCGAAGTAATGCACATCGATCTTCGGCCGGCGGCCGAGTTCGAGGCCCTGCAGGTACTGGTCGATGCCGTCGGCGGCGATGGCGCCGTGACCGACCGCGGTGGTCAGCAGGTGGGGACGGATTGCGTCGCCGCCGGTGAAGACGCCCGGCTTACCCTGCACTTGGTAGTTCTTGTCGGCATTCAGGCCGCCTTTGCCGTTGTCGAACTCTTCGAGACCTTGCAGATCGATCATCTGGCCGATCGCGGAAACGATCAGGTCGGCGGGCAGATCCTTCTCGGAACCGTCGATGGCCTTGATTTCCAGCTTGCCGCCGGCCATCTTGGCTTCGCACTGCTTGACGCGCAGCGCAGTGGCGCGGCCGCTGGCGTCCTTGACGACGGCGACGGGCATCCAGCCGCCCATGATCTCAATGCCTTCGGCCTGGGCATGCTCGATTTCATGCTTGGAAGCCATCATCTTGTCGATCGGGAAGACGGAAGTCAGCACGACGTCGGCACCCTTGCGCATGGAGATATCGGCGACGTCTTGCGCCAGCTGGCCGGCGATCGCACCTTCCCAGTCGGTGGGCTTGGCGTTGTCGATATGGCCGAGGCGGCGGGCGACGGTGGCGACGTCCATTGAGGTATCGCCGCCACCGACGACGACAACGCGCTTGCCGACGGTCTTCAGGCGGCCATCGTTGAAGGCCTTCAGGAAGGCGGTGGCGGTGACGACGTTGGAGGTGTTGTCGGCACCTTCGGCCGGCAGGGCACGGCCACCCTGGGCACCGAGGCCGAGGAACACGGCGTCGTAGTCCTTCTTGATCTGTTCCATCGAGATGTCGACGCCGATCTTGCACTTCAGCTTGGTTTGGACGCCAAGGTTGAGGATGCGCTGAATTTCGGCGTCAAGAACGTCACGCGGGGTACGGTAGCCCGGGATGCCGTAACGCATCATGCCGCCGAGGTACTCGTGGTCGTCGAAAATCGTGACGCTGTGACCCTTGAGGGCGAGTTGGTAGGCGACCGACAGGCCGGCCGGACCACCGCCGATCACGGCAACTTTCTTACCGGTCTGCTTCTCGGGCTTGTTGAACTGCAGGTTGTTCTTGATTGCGTATTCGCCGAGGTAGTGCTCGACGGAGTTGATGCCGACGTGGTCTTCGACCTGGTTGCGGTTGCAGCCGGTCTCGCAGGGCGCGGGGCAGACGCGTCCCATGACAGCGGGAAGCGGGTTGGCTTCGGTGAGGCGACGCCATGCGTATTCCTGCCAAGTCATGATGGGCTTGCCGTCGGCACCGACGGGCGGCTTCTCGACGCCGCGCACAATGTTCAGGTAACCACGGATGTCCTCACCGGAGGGGCAGGAACCCTGGCAGGGGGGCGTGGACTGGATGTAGGTCGGGCACTTGTACGACCAGCCGGCTTGGAAGATGTTGTCCTGCAGGCGCTTGAATTTTTGCGGCTCGCCATCCTTGAACTTGCGGAAAGTCAGTTTTTCGGTTTGAGTTTCGGTCGTCGCTGACATCGTCGTCTCCGTGATAATCGTTATGTATGGGGATGATTACTGCTCGTCGCCGAGGCGAATCGCAGTGCTGACCAACTGGTGAACTCCTCCCACCAGCCGCATGTTGAAACCGTAGTAGGGCAGAACCTTGGTGAATTGCGCCTTGCAGATCGCGCAGATCGTCGCCATGAAGTTCACGCCGTGCTTGTCGACCACCTGCTGCAGGGCTTCCATGCGTGGGAAGGCGCCCTTGACGCGCAGTTCGATCAGGTCGTCGGTGAGGACACCACCGCCGCCACCGCAGCAGAAAGTCGTCTCGCGGATCGTCGCTTCATCCATATCGACGAACTTGTTGGCTACCGCCTTGATGATGTTGCGCGGAATGTCGAACTGACCGCCGGCGAAGTCGCCCATGCGCGAAGCACGTGCGACGTTGCAGGAATCATGGAAGGTGATGATCCGGCTGTCGTTGGCTTCCTTGTCGAACTTGAGGCGGCCTTGCTGGATCAGGTCCCAGGTGAGCTCACAGATGTGCGAGGGCTGCTTGTAGCGCGGATCGAGCTGCTTCTGCAGTTCGACGGCAAACGGGTCGTTGCCGCCGGCACCAAGGCCGGTGAGCGTGTTCCAGAAGGCGTAGGCGACGCGCCAGGCGTGTCCGCATTCGCCGACGACGATGCGCTTGACGCCGAGTTCGAGTGCCTGCTCGCGGATACGCATGGCAATCTTGCGCATCATGGCGTAGTCGCCGTTGAACAGGCCGAAGTTCCCTGCCTCGGATGCGTAGGAAGAGAGTGTCCAGCTGATGCCCGCGGCGTGGAACACCTTGCCGTAGCCGATCAGCGATTCGATGTGCGGCTCGGCGAAGAAGTCGGCCGAAGGGGTGATCAGCAGGACTTCGGCGCCTTTGACGTCAAGGGGATATTTGACATCGACGCCTGTGTCGTCCTTGACGTCCTCCTCGAGTCCCTGAAGCGTGTCTTCCAGCGCAGGGCCGGGCAGGCCAAGGTTATTGCCGATCTTGTTGACCTTGCCGAGAATCTCGTTCGAGTACTTCTGGCCCATGCCGACCGAGTCCATGATATGGCGCGCAGCCATTGTCACTTCGGCGGTGTCGATGCCGTAGGGGCAGAAAACCGAGCAGCGTCGGCATTCCGAGCACTGCCAGAAGTAGGAGAACCACTCGTCCAGTACTTCCTTGGTCAGATCACGCGCGCCGACGAGCTTCGGGAACAGCTTGCCCGGTAGGGTGAAGTAACGCCGGTAGATGCTGCGCATCAGTTCCTGGCGAGCCACCGGCATGTTCTTCGGGTCGTTGGTACCGATGAAGTAGTGGCACTTGTCGGTGCAGGAGCCGCAATGCACGCAGGCATCCATGTACACCTTGAGAGAACGGTATTTGCCCAGCAGTTCGCCGAACTTGCCGATCACCTTATCGTGGGTGACCTGCCAGTCCTCGTCGAGTTTGCCCTGGAAGCCGACTGCCTCCTGGATTTTCTCGTTGGCGACATAGGGCTTCGAATGTGCCATCGCATCCGGCTTCATCGCCGGAACGGTGGGGAACTCGCGGTACTTGGGAATCTCGAATTCGGGTGCGGCCATGTCAGTTCTTCTCGATCTGGGCGGCCCACGGCGCCAGGTGGCGCTTCTCACGCGGATTGTCGGCCTGGTTGCGGGTCGGGCTGAAGAAGATGCCCGGAGCGTGGAGCAGCTTGCTGAAGGGGAAAATGATCATCAGCAGCGCGACGAAAAGAAGATGGAGGAATACGCCGGGATGCGAGGGCAGCGGGTTGATCTCGAAGCGCATCAGGCCGAGGAAGAACGCCTTCACCGCGACAACGTCGGTATGCATCACGAAGGTCATGCCAGCGCCGGTGATGCCGATGCCGAGCAGCAATGCCAGCATCAAGTGATCGGAGGGAGTCGAGATATAGCGGATTCTCGGTACGAGGAAGCGGCGCGCCCAGAGACCGGCCAATCCGGCCACCATCATGAAGGCTGCGTACTTGCCGAAGGGCTGGATGAAGAGGAGCCAGGCGGGAATATCGCTGACGAAATAGCGCAGATGACGCACGAGCACAAGGAACAGGCCCATGTGGAACATCCAGCCGAACAGCCAGATCCACAGGTTGCCTTTGAACAGGCTCTCGAACAGGACGACTTCGCGGGCCATCCGGAAGGCCACGCCTGACGTAGTCGTCGGGGCCGGAGTGGTCGGGATCGACAGCGGCGCCGGCGTGCGGGCGAAGTCGTAAATCTTGTACGCCAAGCCAGCCGCAAGGATGGCGAAGGCGGCGTAGAAGAGGATCGCGAAGAACAGAGTCATGGACGATGTACCACGGCGAACACAGCAATCAAACCTGCAGGAACGGTCACTCCCCAGCCTCTACGTCCAGCGAGGCCGTTCATGCAAAAAAGTCGGTGCCGGCGGGACGGCGGCCTATATTGCTGAGCCGCCACCCGCCAAGCTGGCGGTATTAAACGCAGCCGGTCGGCTTCGGCAGGCCGGCGATCTTGCACGCCTGCTTGGCCGGGCCGTAGGGGAACAGCTCGTACAGGTACTGGCTGTTGCCTTTTTCCGGGCCGAGCTTCTTGCCGATGGCCTTGGTCAGAACGCGAACGGCAGGAGCGATCTGGAACTCGTTGTAGTAGTCACGCAGGAAATTGATCACTTCCCAGTGCTGATCGGTCATGTTGACGCCTTCCTGCTGGGCGAGGAAAGCGGCGACGTCTTCGTTCCAGTCGCCGAGGTTGACCAGGTAGCCTTCTTCGTCGGTCTCGTAGGTCTTGCCATTAACTTCGATAGCCATGCTTATCTCCTAAAAAAAGTGTTGAAGGCTCACAGCCAGGATTGGTTGGTTTTGTGCTCGGCGACCAGGTCGACGAAGCCGGCGTAGTCGACTGCAGTAACGCCATCCATGACGCGATCGGCAATGCCGCGCGCCTCGAGATCCTGGGTCAGGGCGTAGAACTTGAACTTGCCCATGGCACCCTTGATCTTTGCTTCTTCTGCGCCGCCCTTGGCGACGGCATAGACACCATCCTCGATCAGCAGGATCGCACCTTCGCCGGTCTTCAGTGCCGAGTCCAGGGCCGGACGGTCGTACGGGGATTTATTGATGATATGCAGCATGTCGGTATCCTCAGAACGACAGGAGAACGTCCTGCTCTTCCATCAGCTTGCCGATATCGGCGCGGGAGAGCACTTCGACGGGAATGGCGAGATCGTCGGCGGTGAGGCCGCGCTCCTTGAGGGAGTCGCCATCAACGTAGAGCTTGGTGACGTCGTAGTCTTCCAGGGCGCCCCAAGTCTTCTCGAAGGCCTTGGTGTCGATCCCCTTGGTGTTGTGACCTTTCTTGAGCTGGTAGACACCATCATCGAGGAAGGCCAACGAGACGTCCTGCTCGAAAGCGGCAGCGATCAGCACCACTTCGAGGGCTTCCCAGGCGTAGATGGTGCCGTAGGGCGCTTTGCGGTTGACGAACATGAATTGCTTGGTAGTCATCGTGTCGTCCTCCTCAGTCGCCGAACACGACCAGACGGTCGGCCTGGATGCCTGCCTCGATCAACTGACCGAGACCGGAGATGCGGAAGCCGGGCGCCAGGTTGGTGGCGTCCTTGCCGTTGCGCTTCATCTCGCCCTCATCGACGATGCCGCGGCGCTGGGCGGCGGCCACGCAGACGACCATGTCGAGGTTGTTCTCCTCGGCAAGCTTCGACCAGCGGTTGACGATATTGCGATCGTCCTGCGGCGGTGTGGTGAGGCGCGTGGCGTTGTTCACGCCGTCGTGATAGAAGAACACGCGGAAGACCTCGTGGCCCTTGGCCAGCACCGCCTTGGTGAACTGGTAGGCGGTGTCCGAGGCCTGGTGCGTGTAGGGGCCTTCGTTAACCAGAATGGCGAACTTCATCTTGTCGTGATCCTCAGAAGCGGACGTGAGCGGAAGCGTTCAGGTTGTAGCGGCTGCCGCGCCAGTCGTCGATCATGTACTTGGTGAAAGGCAGGCCGGTCTTCTCGAAGAAGCGGGGCCAGCCGATGCGATCGATCCAGTCGGCCATGCGCTCCCAAGGACGGGCATCAGCCTTGTAGGTGTCGAGGATCTTCTTGACGATGGCGTTGACTTCGGGCCAGCGCGGCGCGTTGTTGGGCAGGCCGGAGGCGACCATCTTGTGGAAGGTCGGCTTGCTACGGGCGTTGGAGTTCTTGCCGCCAACCCAGATCGCGAGCTTGGAGTGCTCGGGGTCGTTGATCTGCATCGGGGGGCAGGGTGGGTAGCAAGCGCCGCAGCAGATGCACTTCTTCTCATCGACTTCGAGGGTCGGCTTGCCATTGACCAGCGCGGGACGGATGGCGGCGACCGGGCAGCGCGCGACGACGGTCGGACGCTCGCAGACGTTGGCGACCAGGTCGTGGTTGATCTTCGGCGGCTTGGTGTGCTGGATGACGACGGCGATGTCGGCCTGGCCGCCGCAGTTGATTTCGCAGCAGGATGTGGAGAGACGCACACGGTTGGGCATCTCTTCTTTCTTGAAGTCATCGTACAGGGCATCCATCATCGACTTGACCACGCCGGAGGCGTCGGTGCCGGGGATGTCGCAGTGCAGCCAGCCCTGGGTGTGAGCGACCATAGAAACGGAGTTCCCCGTGCCGCCGACCGGGAAGCCATTCTTTTCGAGTTCGGCGATCAACGGAGCCACTTTCTTCTCGTCGGACACCATGTACTCGATGTTCGAGCGGATGGTGAAGCGGACAAAGCCTTCAGCGAACTTGTCGGCGATATCGCACAGCAGGCGGATCGTGTGTACGTCCATCTGGCGCTGAGTGCCAGCACGCACGGTCCAGATCTCGTCCCCGGTCTTGGAGACGTGATGGAGAACACCGGGACGCGGACGGTCGTGATATTTCCAGTTGCCGTAGTTGGCGGAAAACTTCGGGTGGAGGTACTTCTTGTTGTCGAGGAAGTACTCGACTGGCTTGCGCATCTGAGGTTGAGCCATGAATCGTCTCCGAGTATTTTAGTCGTGAATTGTCGTTATCCGAATAGGGTCATAAGCTTGGCCGAAGACCGGATTCCCTGTGGAATCCGGCCTAGCCGAGCTATGAACCTTTAGGCTGCCGCTTTCTTGGCGTTGATCTTGGCGACTTCCTCGTCCCAACCATCGGTACGAACGTAGGGGTTCATACGCGGGTTGTTGACCATGTTCGCATCGACATCCACGCCGATGCCTTCGAGGAAGTTGGCCAGACCGATACGCTCGATCATCTCGCCGGTGCGCTCGTGCTCCAGGGCGTTTTCGGCGAAGAAGTCGATGATGGTACCGGCCAGTTCGACGAGCTGATCGTAATCCTCATCCTTCTTGAGATCCATGAAGGGGATGATCACGGTGCCCATCGTGGCGCCGATCTTCAGGTGGCTGTGACCGCCGACCAGGATGGTGGCGCCTTTATCGTTGCCAGGGCCGAGGGCGCCGGTCATGACGTTGACGCAGTGCATGCAGCGCACGCAATCCTTGTTATCGACTTCGAGCGACTGGGTGTCGTTCAGGGCGACGGCAGAGATATGCGCATCCTTGCGCACGTCCTTGGTGTCCTTGACCTGCAGGGCGCGGGTCGGGCACATGGCGATGACATCGTTGATCAGCTCGTTCATGCCGTGCTTGGCGAACCACTTCTTGCCCAGCGCGTCGTCGGTGCTCATGTTGTCGCGCCAAGTACCGATCACGGCCATGTCGGCACGCTGGATCGAGTTCATGCAGTCGTTCGGGCAGCCCGAGAACTTGAACTTGAACTTGTAGGGCAGGGCGGGACGATGGATGTCGTCGAGGAAACGGTTGATGACGTCCTGGTGCGCTTTGGCTTCGTCGTAGCAGGACTGTTCGCAGCGTGCGGCGCCGACGCAGGACATCGCGGTGCGGACGGCCGGACCAGCGCCGCCCATGTCGAAGCCCATCTGGTTGATTTCATCCCAGGCCGGCTGGACATTCTCGGTGGTGCAGCCTTGCATCATGATGTCGCCGGACTGGCCGTGCAGTGCAATCAGGCCGGAACCGTACTTATCCCAGACGTCGCAGAACTTGCGCAGCGTGGCGGTATCGTAGTGCATGCCGGGAGCGGGCATGATGCGGATGGTGTGGAACTCGGCGGCATCCTTGAAAACCGGGGTACCCTTGTCATCCTTAATTTCGGTGAAGCGGGGAATGACGCCGCCGCCGTAACCGATGACACCGACCGTACCACCCTTCCAGTAGCCCTTGCGGGTCTTGTAGGAGTGCTCGAGGTGGCCGAGCAGATCGACGACGTAATCCTTGTCCTTCGCAAGACGCTTCAAACCGGTGACGAAGCTCGGCCAGGGGCCGGACTCGAGCTGGTCGAGCAGGGGGGTAGCATGAGGCTGTTTGGCCATGTTGTCTCCTCTAGGTGGCTGTTGGGTAACTGATCGCGTGGCGCGCGTCCAATCCCGAATTTGTGGCAATTATCCAGCGAACGCCGTGGGGCGCCATACCTCCGGCAGGCATTTGAGGGGTTAGGTGAACCTACCCGGAAGGGGTAGGTGCCGCTCCCCGATCCGGTGATGGCTCAGCAGACTTGCGATGCGTTAGTCTGCCCCCAGTTTGCAGATAAATCACTTTCCTACTCCGACAATGGACAAGATTACCAGCCTTGACAAGTTTCGTGTGCCTGTGGGCAATCAAGAAATTGAATTGCAGCAGATCGAGTTCGAGGCTGGTGGCGTCCCGGTCCTTCGGCTGCGTATCCGAGAGCATCGGCGCTTCACTATTTTTGATATTGACCCCGTCACAGCCGGACATTGGGCCGAGGTGATGGCCGCCTGGTCGCGGGAAAATCTGAATGCTGCTGCGCAGCAAGCGCCGGAGTGATGCGTGACCACTGATCTTCAGGAGGTGGTTGACCTTCACTTTCCTCTCGTCGGGCGGGCAGTGCCGCTGGATTATGCAGACGTGCTCTGGGAAGCCGTACGCTCAGCCTTGCCCTGGCTGGCAGATGACCCGTTGGCGGGCATACACCCTCTTTACGGGGTAAGTCCCGGCGAGGGAGAGTGGTATATCTCTCGCCGCACCCGCTTGATCCTACGTCTCGCGCGGCAGAGTGCGGCGGCGGCCGCAGCCGAACTGCAGGGTACCGTTCTGCAACTCGGCGATGATCGTCTCGAAATCGGCGCACCGGCGGTGCGCGAACTCGTTTACTCCACAGTGATCTATTCCAAGTTCGTTGCGCTCAATCCGGCAAACCCTGCCGGGGAGCCTGTCGCCGAGGATGCGTTCCTGGAGGCTTGCCGCGAGCAGTGTGCTGAGCTCGGCATTCGCCCACGGCTGGTCTGCGGCAAGGCCCAGCGGGCGAAGACTCCCGCCGGCCTGCTCTCCGGCTTCAGCCTCATGCTCTACGACCTGGAGCGGGAAGAGATCCTGCGCGTGCAGCGCGAAGGGCTCGGTCTCGAGCGCAAGCGCGGCTGCGGCATCTTCATCCCGCACAAGTCGGGTGCCTCGGTCAGGGATATAGAATAATCCTATGCAGTTTTCCTTAGTCACTACCAACTAATTAATTGAAGGAGGAATCCCCATGAGCATCGTCATCAATGGCGTCGAAAAGGAAGTCGATGATTACGGCTATCTTCTGGAGCCGGACTACAGCGAGGAGGCCGTGTTGGCTTTCGCCGCCGCCGAGAGCATCGCGCTGACCGACCAGCACTGGAAAATCATCAACTACCTGCGCGAGAAGTTCAAGGAAGACGGCCATACCCCCAATGCGCGCAATCTGGTCAAGGGCCTGCAGGACGAAGCCGACATGCCTGAGGCCGACAACAAGCTGATGTTCGATCTTTTCCCGGACGGCGGCGCCGCCAAGCAGGGTTGCCGCATCGCTGGTCTGCCCCAGCCCAAGGGCAAGGGCGGCTACTGAGTCAGAAAAAGTCGGCGCCGGCAGGACGGCGCCGACAGGATTAATCCATGGCCATTCGCCTCAAGACCAAGTTCCATACCAAGGGCCAGCGCTCTGCCGAAACGCTGGGCTCTGTGGTGGCCGTGCTGGCGTGGAAACTCGCCATCGAGTCGATCAAGCGCATGCGCAAGGCCGACTACGACATCGACATCGGCCGGCCCTATTTCGATTTCGTCTGCGAGTTTCTCGCCTTCCTTGCGGTTTCCGCCGACCGGGTTGCTTTCCGCGAACTGGAGGAGGCCGACCGCGTCGAGTTCACTACCTCGCTCGCGCAGAACATTGCGCGTTTCGTCGAGGAAAACAACATCATGCTGCTCGGTGAGGCACAGCCCGGTGAGGCGCAGCGGCACTTCATCGACCTGTTCAACCGCCGCGCGGCCGACTACGCCGAGTTCGATTACGACGAGAATGGTCCGGACTTCGGCTTCAGGCGCCTCTTCGCCGCCTGCCTGCGCGATGTGTTGCCGGAGAAGGATAAGCTCTGGGTCGTCGACCAGGCGATGGACATCGAGGCGCCCGAGGCCCTGAAGATGCTCGAGAAGACACTCAAGGGGCTATTCAATCCCGATACTGCCCAGAGCCAGCGCCGCCAGGACCTGCGCGGCTCAATCGACTGAAAAGGATTTCCTCATGCCCGGCCCGTTCGATCTGCAGGATGCCAATGCCTATCGCGCCTGGCGCGAACGGAAGCTCGACACGGCGCCACGCCGAATTGAAGACATCGTCGTGGCACTCGACGACCCCCGCCGGCTGGTACCGGCCCAGCGTCAGCGCCTGATCGAACTCAATGGCAACTGCAACATGGCGATCTACGTCGGGAAGACCGGTGGCGATCCCGACAAGGACATCCCCCGCCTACTTGGTGAGCAGCTCGGTCTGCACACGCTCGATGGCCACTGGCTGACCGATAGCGACGGCATCTCTCCGCTCTCGGTGATCGGCGCCGAGCAGCGCGGCGAGCGCAAGGACTTCATTCCCTATACCGACAAGCCGATCAAGTGGCATACCGACGGCTACTACAACACGCCCGATCGCACTATCCGCGGCCTGATGCTGCATTGCGTGCAAAGTGCGGCGAGCGGCGGCGAGAACCAGCTGCTCGATCACGAGATCGCCTACCTCCTGCTGCGCGACGAGAATCCAGAGTTCATCCGCGCCCTGTCGGCGCCGGATGCAATGACGATTCCGCCCCGCATGGATGAGGGCGGTGTCGCACGAGCCGCGCAGTCCGGTCCGGTATTCTCGGTGAATGCCGACGGCACGCTGCACATGCGCTATACGGCACGCACCGTCAGCATCGTCTGGCGAGATGATCCTGTGACCAAGGCAGCGGTCGCTGCGCTGGAGCGCATCCTTGCGCAGCCGACCCCCTGGACGCTGCATGGCCGCCTCGAGCCGGGCATGGGACTCGTATGCAACAACGTGCTGCACGACCGCAGCGGGTTCACCGAGACGCCGGAAAAGCGGCGCCTGCTCTACCGGGCCAGATACTACGAGCGCGTCGCGGCGGCCTGAGCGCACGCTGCCCGCTGATTCCTGTACTATCGGTTGCCGTTACCCGCGATCGTCCGTCACGATGCCACAGCTCTCGCTAGAACTCGAGCGCAAATTAACCACCGCCGTCGAGCGCATGCCCGCTTTTCCCAAGAGCGTGCAGGCGGTTCTCGAGATGACGCGCAACATCAACTGCCTGCCCAAGGATCTGGTCGGCGTCATCGAGAAGGATCCGGTGATGACGATGAAGATTCTGCGCATCATCAACTCGGCTTACTACGGCCTGCCTAACAAGATCACCTCGGTGGGGCAGTCGGTCGTCTATCTCGGCATCAACACCATCAAGAATCTGGCGCTGTCGTTCGCCGCCGTGGGCATCTTGCCGCGCTTCAATACTACCGGTTTCGACATTCAGCGCTATCTGCTGCATTCGCTTACGGTGGCATCCATTTCGCGCATCCTCTGCGAAAAGCATGTGCGCGCCGAACTGGATCCGACCGACTGCTACATCGCCGGCTTGCTGCACGATTTCGGCAAGGTGGTATTCGCCCAGTTCATGGCAGTCGATTTCATGAAGTCGCTGGCGGCCGCAATGGATTTGGGCATGCCGCTCTACCAGGCAGAGCGGGAGATCATCGGCGCCGACCATGCCTATGTCGGTGCACTGCTGGCAAAGAAGTGGAAGCTCGCGGATCCTCTCGTTGAGTGCATCCGAGATCATCATGAGGAAACTGCGGAGCCTACGGTAATGCTCGATTGCTTGCGTATGGCCGACATCATCTGCCGTAAGCATGCCTTCGGTGATGCCGGCAATCCGTGGCGCGAGGAGGATTTGGCGCGCATGCCGCAGCGCTTCGGTGACGATATCGATGCGGTGGTGGCCTCGCTCGGCAGCCTCGACAAGATCGTCGAGGACGCGCAGGCCTTTGCTCAGATCGGCACGGAAAGGTAAAGCGCATGAAGGTGAAAATGTGGGGGGTGCGAGGCTCGATCCCTTCGCCGGGACCTCGTACCGTGCGCTACGGCGGCAATACCACCTGCATCGAGGTGCGCAGCGACGACGGCAGCCTGATCATCCTCGATGCCGGTACTGGCATTTTTCCGCTCGCCCAGAGCCTGCTTTCCCAGTTGCCGGTGAGTGCCAACATCTTCATCAGTCACACCCATTGGGACCACATCCAGGGCCTACCTTTTTTCGTGCCGCTCTATATTCCTGGCAACAAGGTGCGCATCCATGGCGCCTACGATATCGTCAGCGGGCAGGGCATCGAGCAGGTGATGGACGTGCAGTTGCAATATAGCTACTTCCCGATCCGCGAGGCGGAACTCAAGGCCGGGATCGAATACGAGACATTGACGGTTGGCGAGCCGGTGTCGATAGGCGATGCCACGGTGACGCCGGTGCTGCTCAACCACCCTGTTACCGACCTCGGCTATCGCGTCGAATGCAACGGCAAGTCGATGTTCTTCACCGGCGACCACGAACCGTGGATCAACATCTACGCGCCGGAGGACCCCCAGTACGACGAGTATCAGGGCATGGTCGAGCAGCGCCAGGCGGACTTCGACGCTGCCGTCGGACCGGTTGACCTGCTGATCTGCGATACCGCCTATACGATAGAGGAATACCCGCAAAAGATCGGCTGGGGGCACGGCACCTTCGACAGTGCGCTCGCCATGGCCAAGCGCATCGGTGCCAAGCGCCTGATGTGTACCCACCACGAGCCGACGCGCAGCGACGATGATCTCGAAAAGGTGTTCGCCGCGGCGCTGGCACGCCATTCCGATGCGGGCTGCGAAACGATGCTTGCTCGCGAGGGCCTGGAGATCGTTCTCTAGTTTTTCTAGTCTTTGGGGCCGTAGCTGTCCAACGCGGCCTGGGCGGCGGCGAGCTGGGCATCGATGCGCTTCGCCATTTCCTCGAGCAGGTCGCGTCCCTGGCGGTCGGCGACGCGCGCGGCGGCAAACAGTTCGTAGAGCTTGGAACCGTACAGCCGGTCGAGTTCGGCGGCAATCGCCGCGATGCGTCGGCGGATGCGAGTTACCTGCAGGGCGAGCCCTTCGGCCGCGGCGGAAGTCGGCGCCGGCGGTACGGCGCCCGTGTGCGTCGGGCGGATTTCCTGCGAGCCTTCGAGCCAGAGGGCGAGCACTTCGTCGAGCGCCTCCATGTCGCCGGCGCGATAGGCCCGATTGGCTTCGCTCATCAGTTGCGTGCGCCAGGCGCGGTCCGCCTCGTCGCTGGCGCGGTCGGGATGAATCTTCTGTGCCAGTTGACGGAAGCGCTTCTTGAGGTCGGTGCTGGGAACGAACGGAGCATCCTCAGCCTTCTTGTGCTTTTTGTAGGCCTCGTGCTCCTTGCGCGACTGCTCAGCGCGCGCGCCGGCCTGCTCAGCGTTGCCGCGCAATTGCGGATCGTCGGGCGATTCCTGCATCCTGAGTTGCGTCAGATCGGCGTTTAGGCGATCCAGTTCCGCCATGCGTCCGGCGAGAAGAGCGTGGTAGCGCTCGCTGAATGCCGACAGCTCGCCTTGCGCCGTGGCGAGCTCGAGTTCCATTTCCGCGAGTTCCTGTCCTAGCACCTCGAGTTCCGCACGCAGGCGTGCCGTTTCATCGACAGGCGCAAGTCCGGTGGCGCCGGTCAGCGGGGCGGCAGCGAGCATTAGCGTGCAGCGCGCGCCGGGCCAGGCGCGGCGCGCTTCTGGCGGCATGCGTTCCGTCTGCACCAGCATCACCCAGTCGGCGGGTGATGCCAGCCGCTCGGCAACCGATTGGGGACCGATGCGGACGGGGAACAGGCTGCCGATTCCAGCAGGCGGGGCCTCGGCATCGAGTCCTCTGACAACCCAGGCCAAAGCGGCGCGCCACAGCGCATCGTCGGCTTGCAGGCGCTCGCGCATGGCGATCCAGGCCGGCCCTTCGCTGTCTGCCGCGGCACGGGCGAGGCGGCTCTTCAGCAGGGAGAGCGTGGCACGCAGGGCGATGCGGCCTGCGTAGTCCGCTCCGGGCTGCACCAGGCAGAGGGGGCGCAGCCGCAGGTCGAGGGCGTTCGAGATGTCGGGCAGCAGCGCATCGTCGGCGGTGACGATCCACAGTGTGCGATCTCGTGCGAGAGCCTCGGCGGCGAGGGCGGCGAGGGCAGGGATGGTAACGGCCGGATCGGGCGGCGCGCCGATCTCGCGGAACGCGGGAAAAGTCGGCGCTGACGGGACGGCGCCGGACGCAGCGCCGAAGTGCATCAGCCAGGCGTGCAGTGTCGTTGCGATGTCTGGCGCGGAGTTCATACGCAATTCTAGCTAGCGTGCCGGATGGTGGCAGTCGTTTCAAGGCGCGACAAAAGGGCGGAAAGCGGCCCATTTCGCCCTAACAGTGCGGAACTGCCTAGTTCCGGATCGTAGTAAAGTGCGCACTCCAATCGCATCGCCCCGGAGGGTTGCCCGTGTTTTCCATCATCCAGGCCGCCGGCTGGCCAATCTGGTTCCTGCTGCTGGCGTCCGTTATCGCCGTTGCCCTCATCATCGAACGCGCTACCGCGCTGCGCCGAGCCAAGATCGTGCCGGCCGGGCTGCTGCAAAGCGCCGTGGCCGAATACCGCCGCACCGGCGTTACCGAGGAACTACTCAAACGCCTCGACGCACATTCGCCGCTCGGCAAGGTGTTCGCCGCCGGCTTGCGCAACGACAAGAGTTCGCGCGAAGTCATGAAGGAGGCTATCGAGGAGGCGGGGCGCGGCGCGGCGCACGAACTCGAACGCTTCCTCACCAGTCTGGGAACCATCGCCTCGATCAGTCCCCTGATGGGCCTGTTCGGCACCATCGTCGGCATGATCGAAATCTTCGGTTCGGCGACCGGCGCAGGCAACAACCCGCAGCAGCTCGCGCACGGCATTTCGGTGGCGCTGTACAACACCGGCTTCGGCCTGATCATCGCGATCCCGGCGATGATTGCCTATCGCCACTTCCGCGCCCTCGTCGATAGCTGTGTGATCGAGATGGAGCTGCAGGCGCTCAAGTTGGTCGAGCAGGTGCACGGGGAGCGCCAGTGAACTTCCAGCGCGGCCGTTACCGCGAGGAGCCGGAGATCAACCTGATCCCGATGATCGATGTGCTCCTGGTGATCCTGATCTTCCTGATGGTCACCACGACCTATTCGAAGTTCGCCGGCCTTGAGATCAACCTGCCGACTGCCGAGGCGCAGGCGCAGCAGGACAAGCCGAACGAGATCGACGTCGTCGTCACCGCGTCGGGTAGCGTGCTGGTCAACAAGACGCCGGTCACCGGCGGGGTCGAGGCGATCAATATCGCGCTGCGGCGTGCGGCCGAAGGTACGCAGGAGCCTGTGGTCATCATCAATGCCGACGCCAAGGCTGCGCATCAGAACGTCATCGACGTAATGCAGGCGGCGCGCAACGCCGGCCTGTCCCACATCTCCTTTGCCACCCAGCAAAAGCAGCAGTGACGGACTGATGCACGTCTGGCGCGCGCGCGGCCCGCTCGCCTGGCTGCTGCTGCCAATCGGTTTCGTGTTCTTCCTGCTGGCCGCTCTGCGCCGGGTAGGCTACCGGCACGGCTGGTTTCGCGCAGAGCGTTTGCCGGTTCCGGTCGTGGTGGTCGGCAACATCGTCGCAGGCGGTGCCGGCAAGACGCCGCTGACCCTATGGCTTGCGCAGCGTTTGACTGCGCTGGGTCGCAAGCCCGGCATCGTGAGCCGCGGCTACGGGCGTGACGCTATTGCCGTCAAAGAAGTCGGTGCCGGCGACACGGCGCAAACGGCGGGGGACGAGCCGTTGCTGCTAGTGCGTCGCAGCGGCTGCCCGGTGTTCGTCGGCAGCGATCGCGCAGCGGCAGCCCGCGCCCTGCTGGCGGCACATCCCGACTGCGACCTCATCCTTTGCGATGACGGCCTGCAGCACTACCGATTGCAGCGTGACTTGGAGATCGCGGTCGTCGACCGGCGCGGCCTGATGAACGGCTGGCCGCTGCCGGCCGGTCCGTTGCGCGAACCCGCTGGCCGTCTTGCCGCGGTCGATGCCGTCGTGCTGCACGATTCGGAGAGTTCGCTGCCTCCCGGCGTCACGAAGTTTCGCATGAGGCTGCAGGGCGGACGCTGCTACCGGCTCGACGATCCCGCGACGACGTGCGATGCAGGCGATCTCGCCGCAGGAACATTGCATGCCGTCGCCGGCATTGCCGAACCTCAGCGCTTCTTCGATCATCTGGCGGCGCTCGGATTATCGTTCGTTCCCCATGCCTTTCCCGATCATCATCGCTATACTTCCGCCGACTTGAGTTTTGGAGGCGGCGCGATCCTGACGACGGAGAAGGACGCGCTAAAATGCGCCGGCCTGACAGCGTTGCCGATCTGGGTGCTGCCGGTCGATGCCGTGATCGACCCCGACCTTGCCCGTTTCGCTCTTGATGCCTTGGAGAAATTCGATGGATCCGCGTCTGCTTGAAATCCTTGTCTGCCCGCTCTGCAAGGGCCCTCTCGATTACCGCAAGGATGCCGCGGAGCTTGTCTGTAAGGCTTGCCGTCTTGCTTTCCCGGTCCGGGATGACATTCCTGTGATGCTGGAAGAAGAGGCGCGCCAACTCGGCCCGCAAGAAGATTGAGATGACGTTCCGCGTCGTCATCCCGGCGCGATACGCTTCGACGCGGCTGCCCGCCAAGCCGCTCGCCGACATTGCCGGCAAACCCATGGTGGTACGCGTCGTCGAGGCGGCGCTCAGGAGCGGCGCCGCCGAGATCATCGTCGCGACCGACGATCGGCGCGTTCATCAGGCGGTAGCGGCCCACGGCCATGAGGCCGTCATGACGTGCAGCGACCATCCGAGCGGCACCGACCGCATCGCCGAGGTGGCCGAGCTGCGCGGCTGGGCCGATGACGAAATCGTCGTCAACGTGCAGGGCGACGAGCCCTTGATCGATCCCGCCTTGATCGCCAAGGTCGCGCAGGCGCTGGCCAACGACCGCGAGGCATCGATCGCCACCGCCGCGCACCCGATTGATGATGCCACCGAATTCTTCAATCCCAATGTCGTGAAGGTGGTAACTGCTGCCAGCGGTCGTGCGCTGTACTTTTCGCGCGCGCCGATCCCTTGGCATCGCGATGGGTTTGCGGCGCAGCGCGAAATCTTTCCCTGCGGCTTTTTGCCGCGTCGCCATATCGGGCTGTATGCCTATCGCGTCAACTTCTTGCGCAGCTATGGAAAGCTGCCTGCCGCGCCGGCGGAACAGTGGGAGTCGCTCGAACAGCTACGTGCCATGTGGCATGGCTTTCACATCCATGTCATCGAGTGCGATCAAACTCCCTCGCCGGGCGTGGATACGGCGGAGGATCTGGAGCGTGTCCGCAGCCTCTTTTTAGTCAATGCTGCACCGCACTAATCAGGGCTGCTATCACGTTATAGATAAATTCGAACAAGTCGTTCGATTAGTAGTGCCAATATTAGTAGAGAGTGATAATTAACTTAAAAGTGAGGAGCTACATATGCGTTTGATTCTTTTGGGTCCCCCGGGTGCTGGCAAGGGCACGCAAGCCAACTTCATCAAGGAGAAGTTTGGCATCCCGCAGATTTCGACCGGCGACATGCTGCGCGCCGCAGTCAAGGCCGGTACGCCGCTTGGCCTCGAGGCCAAAAAGATCATGGATGCAGGTGGCTTGGTTCGCGACGACATCATTATTGGCCTTGTCAAGGATCGCCTCAAGGACGCCGACTGCCAGAAGGGCTACATGTTCGACGGCTTCCCGCGCACCATTCCGCAGGCAGAGGCCATGAAGGAAGCCGGTGTGCCGATCGACTTCGTGCTCGAGATCGACGTCCCCGACAGCGAGATCGTCGCCCGCATGAGCGGCCGTCGCGTGCATGTGGCGTCGGGCCGTACCTACCATATCAAGTTCAACCCTCCCAAGGTCGAAGGCAAAGACGACGAGACCGGCGAGCCGCTGATCCAGCGTGACGACGACAAGGAAGAGACCGTGCTGAAGCGCCTCGAGGTCTATCACCAGCAGACCGAAGCGCTGGTCGGCTACTACGGCAAGTGGGCCGAGAGCGGTCAGCCCGGCGCACCCAAGTACCGCAAGATCAACGGCCTCGGCAAGGTCGATGCCGTACGTGACGCTGCCTTCGCTGCGCTGAAGTGACCGAGGGGAGAACAGCAAGCATGGCAGCCAAGAAAATGAATGCGTTCTACGCGCAGTCGGGCGGCGTTACCGCCGTCATCAACGCTTCCGCCTGCGGGGTGATCGAGACGGCGCGCAAGCACAAGGACAAGATCGGCAAGGTTCTCGCCGGCCGCAACGGCATCATCGGAGCACTGACCGAAGACCTGATCGACACGACCAAGGAATCCACCGCCGCGATCGCGGCGCTGCGCAATACGCCGTCGGGCGGCTTCGGTTCCTGCCGCTTCAAGCTCAAGTCGCTGGAAGCCAACAAGCGCGAGTACGAGCGCCTCATCGAAGTCTTCAAGGCGCACAACATCGGCTACTTCTTCTACAACGGCGGCGGCGATTCCGCCGACACCTGCTACAAGGTCTCGCAGCTGTCCGAGAAGATGGGCTACCCGGTGCAGGCGATCCATGTGCCGAAGACGGTCGACAACGACCTGCCGATCACCGACAACTGCCCGGGTTTCGGTTCCGTTGCCAAGTACATCGCCGTGTCGACCCTCGAAGCGACCTTCGACGTCCGTTCGATGTGTGCCACTTCGACGAAGGTCTTCGTGCTCGAGGTGATGGGCCGCCACGCCGGCTGGATCGCCGCGGCCGGAGCGATGGCCTCGACCAAGGATACCGAGCTGCCGATCGTGGTGCTGTTCCCCGAAGTGCTGTTCGACCAGAAGAAGTTCCTCGCCAAGGTCGATAGCCTGGTGAAGAAATTCGGCTACTGCACCGTGGTCGTCTCCGAAGGCTGCCACTGGCCCGACGGCAAGTTCCTCGCCGAGCAGGGCACGCGCGATGCCTTTGGCCACGCCCAACTGGGCGGGGCTGCGCCGGTGGTCGCCAACATGATCAAGGATGCACTTGGCTACAAGTTCCACTGGGGCGTCGCCGACTACCTGCAGCGTGCCGCGCGCCACATCGCTTCGAAGAGCGACGTGGATCAGGCCTACGCGATGGGCAAGGCGGCCGTCGAGTTCGCCCTCAAGGGCCACAACTCGGTAATGCCGACCGTCGAGCGCGTTTCGAACAAGCCGTACAAGTGGAAGGTCGGCATGGCGCCGCTCTCCAAGGTTGCCAACGTCGAGAAGATGATGCCGAAGAACTTCATCACCAAGGACGGCTTTGGCATCACCGAGAAGTGCCGCGAGTACCTCGGCCCGCTCATGAAGGGCGAGGACTACCCGCCCTACGGTGCCGATGGCCTGCCGAAGTACGTGACGTTGAAGAACGTCGCGGTGACCAAGAAACTGCCGGCGTTCAAGCTTTGATTTCGTAGTTTGTTGTCCCCAGCCATTCGGCCCGACATGGTGCCGGGCCGAATGCAGTCACACCTTATAAAAAGCTGTACTTTCATCTAAGTAATAGGGGGTTTTATGTCAGCGGGTCTGATGTTTGCGTTGGTCTGTGCCGTGGGCGCCATCGTCTACGGTTTTATTTCTTCGCAGTGGATTCTTTCCCAACCGACTGGCAACGATCGGATGCGTGCCATCTCGGCGGCCGTGCAGGAGGGTGCACAGGCTTATCTCCGACGGCAATACACCACCATTTCGATGGTCGGTGTCGTGCTGGCTGTTTTGATCGCCGTCTTCCTCGGCATGTCAACCGCCATCGGTTTCGTGCTCGGTGCGGTGCTGTCGGGAGCGGCTGGCTTCATCGGCATGAATGTCTCGGTACGAGCCAACGTGCGTACCGCCGAAGCCGCCAGCAAGGGCCTCAATGAGGCGCTCAACGTCGCGTTCAAGGGCGGCGCGATCACCGGCATGCTGGTGGTCGGCCTCGGCCTGCTGGGCGTTGCCGGCTACTACGCCGTGCTCAAGGCGATGGCGGGCGACCAGAGTCTCGATCACATCCTGCATCCGCTCGTCGGCCTGGGCTTTGGCTCCTCGCTGATCTCCATCTTCGCGCGTCTCGGCGGCGGCATCTTCACCAAGGGCGCCGACGTCGGCGCCGACCTGGTGGGCAAGGTCGAAGCTGGCATTCCCGAGGACGACCCCCGCAACCCCGCGGTGATCGCTGACAACGTCGGCGACAACGTCGGCGACTGCGCCGGCATGGCTGCCGACCTGTTCGAGACCTACGCGGTCACGATCGTCGCGACGATGCTGCTCGGCGCACTGCTGTTCAAGGCCAGCGGTGCGGCTGCCGAAACGGCCGTCATCTATCCGCTGGTGCTCGGCGGTTTCTCGATCATCGCCTCGATCATTGGCGCGATGTTCGTCAAGGCGTCGCCGGGCCAGAAAATCATGACCGCCCTCTACAAGGGTCTGATCGTCGCCGGTGTGCTCGCACTGGTCGCTTTCTACCCGCTCACCGCCTGGGTGGTCGATGATCATCTGCTCGACCAGGTGCTTGGTATCAGTGGTGGCTCGCAGATGCGTCTGTACGGTGCCGCGGTGATCGGTCTGGTCCTCACCGGCCTGATGGTTGTCATTACCGAGTACTACACGGCGACGGAATATGCCCCGGTGCGTCACATCGCCCAGGCTTCCACCACGGGTCACGGCACCAACGTCATCGCCGGTATCGGCGTGTCGATGAAGGCAACGGCGTGGCCGGTTCTGGCCGTCTGCGCCTCGATCTGGTCGGCCTACCTGATGGGCGGCCTGTACGGTATCGCCATCGCCGCGACCTCGATGCTCTCGATGGCCGGCATCATCGTCGCGCTCGACGCCTACGGTCCGATCACCGACAACGCCGGTGGCATCGCCGAAATGGCCGAACTGCCCGACTCCGTGCGCAACATCACCGACCCGCTCGACGCCGTCGGTAACACGACCAAGGCGGTGACCAAGGGTTACGCGATCGGTTCCGCCGGTCTCGCCGCGCTGGTGCTGTTCGCCGACTTCACCCACGGTCTTGAGGCTGCCAAACCTGGCGTCAAGTTCCTGTTCGACCTGTCCGATCCGGCGGTCATCATCGGCCTGTTCGTCGGCGGCATGGTGCCTTACCTCTTTGCCGCTATGGGCATGGAAGCGGTTGGCCGCTCCGCCGGCGCGATCGTCGTCGAGGTGCGTCGTCAGTTCAAGGAGATCAAGGGCATCATGGAAGGCACGGCGAAGCCGGAATACGGCACCTGCGTCGACATGCTGACCAAGGCAGCCATCCGCGAAATGATGATTCCCTCGCTGCTGCCCGTGCTGGTTCCGATCGTCGTCGCTGTCGTCATGAACTTCCTCATGCCGCCGGTAGATGGTGTCGGTGCCGGTGTGCGCGCCCTCGGCGGCGTGCTGATGGGCACCATCGTCACCGGCCTGTTCGTCGCGATCTCGATGACCACCGGCGGCGGTGCCTGGGACAACGCCAAGAAGTACATCGAGGAAGGCCACTACGGCGGCAAGGGCTCCGACGCGCACAAGGCGGCGGTGACCGGTGACACCGTGGGCGACCCGTACAAAGACACGGCTGGCCCCGCGGTGAACCCGCTGATCAAGATCATCAACATCGTCGCGCTGCTGATCGTGCCGCTCGTCGCCTGATGCATCTTCGCTTCACACAAACGGGCAGCCTGCGGGCTGCCCGTTTTCTTTTACTCCTGCTGTACCTGCCCGCTGCCGTGGCGCAGCAGATCCCCTTGCAGCCCGAGGCAGCAAGCGGCTTCGAGGAAAAGTCGGCGCTGGCGGCGCGGCGCCACATCGTCTCGACGCCGCATGCGCACGCCTCTGAGGCCGCACTGACCGTGCTTCGCAACGGGGGCAGCGCAGTCGATGCCGCGATCGCAGCACAACTCGTCCTGAACGTCGTCGAGCCGCAGTCCTCGGGCATCGGCGGCGGCGGCTTCCTGCTCCATTTCGATGCGGCGGGCAGCAAAATTACGGCCTGGGATGGCCGCGAAACGATGCCGGCCGCCGCGCGTCCGGAGCGCTTTCTCGATGCCGCTGGCAAGCCGCGGCCGTTCCAGGAGGTCGTCGCCACGGGGCAGGCCGTCGGCGTGCCCGGTCTGCTGGCGATGCTGGCAGCGGCGCATGAACGGCATGGCCGCAAGCCGTGGGCAGAACTGTTCGCACCGGCGATCCGCCTCGCGCAGGACGGATTCGCCGTTTCGCCGCGCCTGCACAAGCTGATTGCAGCCGACCGTCATCTTTGGCACAGCCGCACTGCGGCACCGCTGTTTTTCGACCGGCGAGGCAATCCGCTGGCAATTGGCGCGAGATTGCGCCAGCCCGAGCTGGCGGCGTCCCTGCGTACGCTCGCGCAGGAAGGGCCTGCGGCGCTCCATCGCGGTGAGATCGGCCGGAAGCTGGTCGCGGCGGTCGTGGAACATGGCGGAGACATGACGACGGCCGACCTGGCCGCCTATCAGCCACGCGAACGCGAAGTGGTATGCGGCGCCTACCGAAAATATCGCATCTGCAGCATGCCGCCGCCCTCGTCCGGCGGTATGACCGTGCTGCAGATCCTCGGCATTCTCGAGCGGACGCCTTTCCCCGCCGCAGCGCCGCGTTCGGGCGAGGCAGTGCATTGGTTCGCCGAGGCCGGCCGGCTCGCTTATGCCGACCGCGCACGCTATCTCGGCGATCCGGACTTCGTGACCATCCCGCAGGAGGCGCTGCTGGCAACCGACTACCTCGCCGCACGCGCCGCATTGCTTCGCCCGGATGCCTCACTAGGCACGGCAGCGGCAGGCGAACCGGAAAAAGTCGGCGCCGGCAGGACGGCGCTGCATGATGCCGTGGCGCCGGAACTTCCCGCAACCATGCATTTGTCCATCATTGACGCTGATGGCAACGCCGCCTCGCTCACCAGTTCGATCGAGGATGCCTTCGGCAGCCGTATCCTCGCTGCCGGTTTTTTTCTCAACAACCAGCTCACCGACTTCAGCTTCGTGCCGGGCGGCGCAAACGGCGTCGCACCCGGGAAGAGGCCGCTGTCCTCGATGGCGCCGACGCTGGTGTTCGATGCGGCGGGAAGGCTCTATGCGGTGCTGGGTTCGCCCGGCGGCCCGCGCATCATCAACTACGTCGCGCAGACGCTCGTCGCGCTGCTCGACTGGCGGTTGCGGCCGGACGATGCCCTTTCCATGCCGCACTTCGGCAGCCGCAACGGACCGACGGAGATCGAGCACGGCGCGCCGCCGGACTGGCAAGCGGCGCTCGAGGCGCGCGGCCACCGCGTCGCGTCCCATGACATGACGAGCGGCTTGCAAGTGATCGTCAGGGATGGAGAGCGCTGGCTTGGCGCCGCCGATCCACGCCGCGAAGGCACGGTCGCTGGTGACTAACGCAGGCCCTGCTGGCGAAAATCCTTGAGCCGGAAGCCGAGCAGCCACAGCGTACCGAAGTAGGCGGCGATGCCGCCCAGCACCACGGCAGAGAGCCGCCAGACGCGCTCCAGTGCCGGCGCCTCCAGCCAGAACGTCTGCTCTCCCATGCCGTTCCACAGCACGGCTGCCAGCACGCAGAGTGCGGCGGCGAGGCGCAGTACGAAACCTTGCCAGCCGGGTTGCGGCTGGTAGCTACCGCGCTGCCGCAGACCGCGGAAGAGCAGCGCCGCATTGAGGCACGAGGCCAGACCGATCGACAGCGCCAGCCCGGCATGCTTGAGGGGAACGATGAAGGCGATGTTCATCGCCTGCGTGGCGAGCAGCGTTACGACGGCGATCTTCACCGGGGTCCTGATGTCCTGGCGCGCGTAGAAGCCGGGCGCAAGCACCTTGACGAGGATCAGACCGATCAGGCCGACGCTGTAGGCGACTAGTGCGCTGCGCGTTTGCAGCACGTCGGTCGCGGTGAATGCGCCGTGCAGGAACAGCGTTGCGACCAGCGGCACGGCCAGCAGCGCCAGCGCCAGTGCGGCCGGCAGCGTCAGAAGGAATGTGAGCCGCAGTCCCCAGTCGAGCAGGCTGGAAAACTTCTCGGGTTGATCGCTCGAATGCGCCTTCGCCAAGCTCGGCAGCAGGATTGTGCCGAGCGCAGCGCCGAGCAGACCGGCGGGAAACTCCATCAGACGGTCGGCGTAGTAAAGCCACGACACGCTGCCGGAGACGAGGAAGGAAGCGAAGATAGTGTTGATGAGCAGCGATACCTGTGCGACCGAGACGCCCAGCACGGCTGGGCCCATCAGCTTGAGTACTCGCCTGACGCCCTCGTCACGGGGCGCCCAGTCGAAGCGCGGCAGCATGCCGATCTTTCTGAGGGCCGGCAGCTGCAGTGCGAGCTGCAATGCGCCGCCGAGAAACACCGCCCAGGAAAGCGCCAGCACCGGCGGATCGAAATATGGCGCAGCGAACAGTGCCATGCCGATGAACGAGAGGTTGAGCAGCACGGGCGTGAAGGCCGGCAGCGCAAAGCGGCTCCACGTGTTGAGGATGCCCGCGGCCAAAGCCACCAAGGCCATGAACAGAATGTAGGGAAAGGCGATGCGAGTCAGCTCCACCGTCAGCGCGAACTTGTCGGGCGAAGCGGCGAAGCCGGGGGCGGAGACGAGGATCAGCAGCGGTGCGCCGAGAATGCCGACGGCTGTTACCACCAGGACCACGATGGAAAGAAGCGTCGCCACCCGGTCGACGAGTTGCTTCGTCTCGGCCTCGCCGCGCCGGTTGCGGTATTCGGCGAGCATGGGGACGAAAGCCTGCGAGAAGGCTCCCTCGGCGAACAGTCGGCGCAGCAGGTTGGGCAGCCGGAAGGCGACGAAGAAGGCATCGGTCATCAAGCCGGCGCCGAAGGCGCGGGCGATGACCAGATCGCGCATGAAACCGAGGATGCGCGACAGCAAAGTCATGCCGCTTACGGTGGCGAGGGTTCTCAGCAGGTTCATGACCGGATGGTAGCGGTTTGCCCCGCTTGCGGACGTGAAGAAAAGCGCCTTGCAATGGCTGCGATTGCTCTTTATAATCGCGCGTCTTTAGTAAAACCTCAGCGGAATTCACACATGGCCAACACCGCCCAAGCTCGCAAGCGCGCCCGTCAGGCGACCAAGAGTCGCGCCCACAACATGAGCCTGCGCTCCGAACTGCGCACCGCCATCAAGAAGGTGCGCAAGGCTGTCATAGCCGGCGACAAGGCAGCTGCCCAGGCTGTCTTCAAGGAGTCGCAGAGCATCATCGACTCGATCGCCGACAAGAAGATCGTCCACAAGAACACCGCGGCGCGCCAAAAGAGCCGCCTGTCCGCAGCGATCAAGGCGCTCGCTGCCTAATTTCGGCAGTTTCGCTGACTGATTCGTGACGGCGCGGCCGGTCCTGATGGGCCGGCCGCGCCGTTCTGCATTCGCTTTTCTCTGGCTTAGGCTCTAGGCCTTGCCGGTCCACGGCTCGACCCGCAATTCGTTATCGCGCGCAAAGCTGACGAGAAAACTGTAGGCCATCGGTTCCACGTCGTGGATGCGCCCATCCACGAACACGCATTTCTCGCCATGCAGGCTACCCGGCTGCACGAAGGGCGAATAGGTCATGCGCCGCTCGGCGCCGAAAGCCGACATCACCCCGCACAATCGTTCCGCCCAGTCGCTGGGCCGGAACTTTTGGTCGGCGCGCGTGATGCCGACAATGACAAAACTTTCAGCAACGAAGGCTGGCATGCAGGGCGGCGATTCCTTTCCGGCGGTCCGCCGGGACGAATAGCCCGGTTGGGGATATGGCCATTAATAGATTCAATTATAACAAAATGAAATGTTATCTATTTCGTTTGCTTATAGGTGACAGTGGGCCACAGTTGCATCGGCAGCTTGGCAGGCGAAGAAGCGAATCGACGGGTGGGCTGTTGAGGCGGAAACCCTGTACAGCTCTGCGTTTTTCACATATGATCCCTTTCCCGCGAAAAAACGGCGGCCGCGTCATTCCAGGCCGCCGTCTTCTTTTTCTAGGGACGCGCTGATTTATTCGCAGATCGATAAACCGGACTCATCCATGACATGCGAGAATTGGCGCACTGACAGTTGATAGGCACTTGACGATGCAAGCGAGTTTTTCCGAACTTGAA
>JBGFRW010000032.1:0-79590 GCA_041694935.1 Pseudomonadota bacterium
TGAAGGGACAGGGCATGGCCAGGGCAAGCTGGTAGGGATCGCCGATCAGGTAGTTCATTCCGGACAGCCTGAAATAGCGCGGATACTGGCGCACCGAGAAGAGTTGCAGGACCGATTCGGCACCACCCGCCTTGCGAAAACGGATATCCCCATCCCCCACGCGCGAAGCGATTTCCAGATTGGATATCTGCTTGCGCAATGGCTGATCGGCATCCCAGTGAATCGGCGTTACCGATCCGCCGGCGAACAGGCGAGCATGGTCGAAGAAATCTGCAACAAAGTTGAGCAGATCGTCCGGCCCCCAGTCGTGGCCAGGCAAATGGGCGGATTTCAAGGTCGCGTGGATACTCTCCCGGATGCGCAAGGCTTCGTCCACATCGGCAGGAAGCTCGGGATCGAGCGGCAAGGTGACCGAAATGACCGACCTAAAATCACGCAGCAGATAGGTCTGGTGGCCAAAAATCGACTCACTGACACCCTTCATGTAGTGATCGATGCGGCGTCGCGCCAGCAGGCGGAAGATATTGCTGTTTCGGCGCTGCACGCCTTCGGCTTCAGCATCGATGGCTGAAGTCGGCAAAAGATTGGCCTGGGTCTTCAGGACGGGAAGGATATGCGGACTGCCGTACAGGGAAACCTGAATGCCAGTCCCCGGCGGGCAGGAAACGAACAGGCTCGCCAGCACTTTCTCCATCTCATCGTTGGCGCCGGTCTGAGGCATGGTCTCGATGCAAAAGCCGATGGCATTTTCCTCGCGTTCGCCAAAGCCGCCTTGATCAAGTGCGAATAGCCGTGCATCCTCCTGCCAGGCCAGATACGGAAGAATCCCGGTCAGGCGTGGCATCTGCGAGATTTCCTGCAACAGTTGCCTGGGCAAGCGATCCGCCTCCGCACCACGCTCGGGCAGGAAAGCCTCCCGCAGGATGTCGGCGAATCCCATCACCGGGCCTCACCAGACGCGGAGGACAACGCGCGTGCCGACGATCCGGAGGGTACGTTTGGAAGCATCGCACCTGTCGGCTGAGAGGCCGGCTCCATTTGCAGTGCCTGCCGATCGCTGGCTGGCGGCGACTGCGGCGCAAATGCTTTCGGCGGCATGACCGGTCGATAGCTTTCCGTGGCCTTGCGTCGCGAGTGCTCAAGCTGCCAGCGGCTTGGGTCGATGACCATGTAGAAATAGGACTGGTCATGCAATACCTCGTCTTCATCTTCCCAGGGAGCCAGCCATACGCGGCGCACCTTCTGCGCGCTGCGCAAGGGATCACCCGAGCGCGGGGCAGCCGCATCGATTCTGGCCGGGGGTTCCGCGGCCTTGTCGGACCGGGTCACCGGACGCTGCCCCGGCAGATTGTTCTGCACCGCATTGGCATAGACGCCCGAAAGCGAAGCACAGGAGATCCCGTCCGGGGCCTTGCAGGAAAAGCCTCCCTGCCCGTCCAGGCCGGTCATGCTGGAACATCCGGTCATCGCGAGCATGGCCGGCACAAACCATCCCAGGGAGGCTCTCATCGCCCGACCTCCTGCAGCCACTGTTCGATCCGATCCTTGGTAGCTGCGCCCGGAAGGGTGCGACCATCCGCCGACAGCAGGGTCGGTGTCCCTTGAATACCGAGACGCTGGCCAAGCTGGATATTCCGGTCGATCGGATGATCGCAATTACGGCTGGATGGCACCTTGCCCGACTTCATCAAGTCGGCCCAGGCCTGCGCACGGTTGGCGGCGCACCAGACCGCAATCGACTTGTCCTTGGCTTCGGGGTGCAGGCCTTCGAGCGGGTAAGCAAAAGTGTAGAGCGTGACGTTGTCGAGCTTGTCGAGCTCGGACTCCAGGCGTCGGCAATAGGGGCAATCCGGATCGGAAAACACCGCCAGCACACGTTCGCCCTTCCCTCGCACCGTCTTGATCGCATCCGGTAGCGGCAGCTCGGAGAAGGCCACCCGCGCCATCTTCTCGACCCGCTCGGCGGTCAGGTCGCGCTGTTCCTTCATGTCGAACAGGTGACCGAACACGAAATAGCGGCCGGTGGCATCCGTGTAAGCCGCGTTCTTGCCCATGACAACCTCGAACAAGGCTGACACCTCAGAGCGTTGGACGCGCTCGATCTTTGTTGCCGGATACAGATCCTTGAGGCGAGCCGCCAAAGCCTCGGCGGCATCGTCGGCGGCCAGCGCCGGCAGACTGGCCATGGCGAAGGTGGCGCCCAGCATGGCAATGGAAAGTTTGATGGACATGCTTCACTCCTGTTTGGGTTCGATGAGATGGGGAATGACGAGGTGCTGGAGTTCAGGGTTCCAGGGGCTTTTTCTGGACTTCGCGGCCACGCCGCCAGATATCCGTGTAGGTGTCTGGCGTACCGCCCGCCCCTTCGGCTTCCAGCGAGAAACCCTTGGTGAACACCACATCCACCGTGCGTCCGGCATCCACCTCGATGATCGGGAACATCTTCTCGGCCAAGGTGATGTAGTACTGGGACAGGCGATCCAGCGCCTTGCCGACGCCGGTGCCGATCCCCGCCTGGAATTGTTTTCCTTGATCGACGGTGCCGATGGAACCCAGCGGGTTGGTCGATACCGTGGTCGCGCTTTGCTGGAAGGCTTGCCCGATACCGGCGCCGATACCGGCAACCAGCGCATTGGCCAGTACCTGCCCCTGCTTGCTGACCAGACGGCCGCGCATGCCGGCCTTGCCGTCCTCGCCGACGACATAGCCTTTCACCGGTACGTCGATGGCCTTGCCGTCATGGCGAATGCAGGAAAGCGATTCCAGCCGGATATAGGCCCGTTCCGAGCTGATATCGCCGTGGCTGGCCCCGAGTGCGAGACATTCCTTGATCTTGAAGCGGTAGCGATTGGGCAGAAAAGCGTTGTCCTGGACGCGCATCAGGATCGGATGGGGATTGCTTTGCGCCTGGCCGCCCGTGGGTGCATCCAGACCGCCGAGCAGCGCCGCCCGAAAGAATGATCCGGAAGGCACATAGCTGCGAGCATCGCGCTTGGGCTCTTGCCGGGTTGGTGTATCCGGGGATGCCACCCGGGCATCGCTGACTTCAAACGAAGCGATGCCCGGTGGCCGGGGCTGCGGTGGTGGTGGTGGTGGTTCGATACTGCTCGCCGGAACCGGCATCGGCGGCGACATGGGCGGTAAAGGTGGCATGGCTGTCTGCGCCGGCATCGGTGCTGGCGGCGGGGGCAGCATCAATGCCGGCGGTGCGACGACTGCGGGTTTCTTGTCGAGGGTATCGACCTGCTGACGCAAGCCCTGGATCATGTCTTCCATTTGCCGCATCTGTTCGGCGCTCTTGCTCATCCAGATATCGCGGGGATCGGCCTGGGCGCCGGGGCTGGCAATCGGCATCGGTTGCGGCCGCAGTTGATTGCCGCCCTGAGGCAGTTGCGCGGGCTTGTCCCATATGGCCACGCCGCCGAAAACCAGCAGCAGGAATGCCCCGATGCCCAATCCGAGAATCAGGTATTGACGATGCTTGGGCGACAAACGGGAAATCGCCCCGGCAACACGGGAAGTAGAGGGATCAGCCATCGCGCCCCTCCAGCACCACCATGACCCGGGTCGATTCGCCCGGCTCAAGTTCCAGCGATTCGAGCATCACCGCGAGGACGCCACGGCGATACAGCTCCCGCTCGTCGATCACCATCCGGTTCTTGGAAACATTGGTCAGCTGGTACTTCTCGCCGACAAGCATGCCTTCCAGCGTTCTCACCAGAACAAAGCGCGCTTCATTCCAGAGCGGCACGATTTCCAGTGCATCCTTGGCGATCATGTCTTCCGGCTCGGCATCGCGTGCCAAGGCCAGCAAGACGCGCCGGATCGCGGTATTGCGAGGCTCGTCGGCGCCGAATGCCTTGGCGTCCTGACGCAGTCGGCTGCGATCGCGGATCACAATCGTCTCGGCGGGAACATCGGCCACCTTGAGATTCAGCTTCCAGTGCCGCCCGGCATCGTCGGCGACGAATAAGGTCAGGAACGACTTGTCCGCAGCGGGTTTCACATAGGCCACCCCGCTGTCCTTGTCCGGCGTCACCTGAAAATCGCCCTCGACGCCCTGGATGCGGCGAATCTTCCGGCCCTCGATCCGGATCAGATTCGGTTCGCTGCGCGACACCGTGGCGATCAGGCCATCGTCCGGATTGCCCTCCAGCGTTTGCCCGGCGAAGCTTGCCAGGCTGGCGCTAGCGAGGCACAGTGCCAGCAGCAGCGGCTTGAGCATTGGCGGCAGCGCTGGCGATCCCGAACGGATCCTGGTCGCTGGTTTCCTTGAACTCGGATACATGGAGTCTCCCGTTGAGATAGCGAAAGCCGACGACATAGGTCGCCTGCTTCTCGGCGGCTTTCTTGTCGCTGACCCAGGTTTGCAGCACCCCGGAAAGCGCCACTTTCATGGCACCCTCGTCCACCGTCATGGCCTGTGTGGAAAACTGGGTGGAAGCGTTGTTCTTGCGGATGAAGTCCGCCCGCGCGCCGAACTCGGCCTGTAGCCGGCCGTAGTCGCTGGGAGCGGTGTATTTGAGGAACTGGTCCTTCTGGTAGTCGGCGACATGGGGCGTGATGTTCAATGCCAGTCCCGCGTACCAGTAGGCCATTTCCTTCAGGTAATCTGAGGAAACCTTCTGCCCGCTCACCCAGAAGGATTGATGGATTTCAGGGGGGACAAGAATCGTCCGTTCCGAACCGGCCACGGTAAGCGAGGCCCCCGCATTCGCCAGAAACGCCAGGATCAAGCCGGCGACCGCGATCCGCATGAACAGGATCTCGTTGCGCTGGTTGTCCCGTTCGGCGGTGAATTTGCTGAACTTCATCGGTCAGCCCAGGAAAAATCGGTAGTGCGAAGGTGGCGTTGCACGGGCACGAATCACGATCCAACTGGGAAGCCACCAGTACAAGGCATGCAAGGCGAATTTCGGGTGCTTGCCCGTCTTGAGGCGTCCGTATTGCCACGCGACAACACCGCCAAAGACCATGCCGGCCACCATTGCCCCCGACACGACGCCCATGCCCATCACCAGCAGGAACAGGATCGCCTGATCGAAGTCCCACCACAGAAAGCGTTCCTGTGCTTCAAGGGATTTGGGGATGTAGCCGGTCTCGTCCATCGGGGCTCAGATCGTCGCCGTCAGGATGCCGGAGGCAATCGTCGGGGCGTACTGGAGGAACACCGCGAAACCGATGCCCGACAGGATGGCAATCGGATTCAACCGCGCCAGGGAAAACAGCGCCCCCAAACCAATGGCGGCGACGGCGGCGGCCTTGCCGAAATAGCCCTGCACCAGCCCGGTGAGCCAGGTGTAGAGACTCTGGAATTCCGTTCCGGTAGTGCCGGCCATGGCGCCGGTGGCCGCCACCAGCAACAGAAGCGCGAGCGCGCCCTTGAACGCATTACGACTGCTTTGCATGACTTTCCCCTTGAAGGTCGATAAAACACTTGATGAGCCAGCCCAGGCCCAGCCCCACCGAGATGCCGCCGAGATGGGCTTCGAAGCCATTCTCGATGGGCGATCCCGGCGCGAGAATGCCGATGGCGATGAAACCGCCGGCGATGGCGATGTCGCGGATGAATCCGCGGGTATGAGGTAACTTCACTTCATTGCGCTCCCTTGCTGTTGCTGACCGCATCCCGTTTTGCGACGAGATGCACCAAACGGATTTCCACGCGCCGGTTCTGGCGGCGCGCAATATCGGTACGAGAGGCATCCAGGTAACAGCACATACCCTCGGCACGAACCTCGATGGGTGCTCGAACCCCTCGGCGAACCAGCCACTCCCGGACCGTGTCAGCACGCTGCCCGGCCAGGAGATCGTTGAAAGCCTTGGTTCCGATGTCATCGGTTCGCCCTGTCACCTCGATGCGGATTGCCGTTCTCGCCTGCGAAAGCACCGCATTCATTTGCCGCACGCCTATCGCGGCAGGCTGGCTCTTGCCGAAATCGAAGTGGATGACATGCTCAACAAACCGTTCTGTCTCTGTTTGAGGAGCAGGAACGGGATCGACTGGCGGCTTGGGCGGTAGCGTCGCCACTGGCACCGCTGCTTTGGGAAGCTCGACGAAGGCCAGAGTCTTTTGCGTAGGGCGCGGACAGTGGGGGTCTGTGCAAGCCGAGAACTGCCGGCCTACCCATCCAATCCCGTTGGGCATCGGTTCGATGACGGGCAAGCCGGGGGCGACACTACAGCCTGCGAGAGCAAACGTTGCGCCGAGGCTCAACATGCGCATCAGGACCGCCATGGCTTGAGTCGGGCAGCGACCCGATGGGAATAGGCAATTCGCTTGGCCGTTGATCGTGCGTTATAAGCGCCGACCGCTTCCCATCCATAGCCATGCCTGCGGATGTTCTGTGCCAGTATCCAGGCACCAACGTGAGTATTGAGACAGGGTTCGAGAAGGCGCTTCCGGTCAATGCCGTAGCTTCCAAGCACGCCAAGCCAGCGGCTGTTGATCTGCATATGCCCGATATCTTCGGAGCCATCGCGGTTCAGATTCCGCGCTAGCGGATTTCCACCGGACTCGACCTTCGAGATCGCTTCAAGCAGCGCAGGCGCAACTCCGTAGCGCGCGCCGGCCTGCTGGAAACAGTCGGCGTGGCACGACAGGGAAAGCAAAGTCAGGAGAGCAGCTACAGGCAGTCGAATCATGGACTGCATGGTAGGTAGCCGCCGCATGTCTGCGTGGCCGAAATGTGACCTTTACGGGCGCATTTCGAGAATCGACGAGGGATGAATTAACGTAGTGCGCGAGCCTCAAGTAGGGTTAGGACGCCAGCTTCCTTAACAACGTCTTGTAGTCGATTGCCAGAATCCGTGCTGCCTCGGCTTTATTGCCGTCGGCTTGACGCAGCACCTCTTTGACGTGCCGCCGTTCCATTTCAGCAAGCGTCATGGGTTTGTCAGAACCAACCACATCGCAAGTATCTGACCAACCAGAGCCACCAAGCGAAGGGGGTAATACCTCGATGTGCAGTTCGCTACGCTCTGGCGGGCAAAGCACAACAGCCTGTTCAATGACGTTTTCCAGTTCGCGCACATTACCTGGCCACTCTGCATTGGTCAGTGCGGCGACAACCTCGACCGATAGACGCCGCACGCTGCGGCCATGCGCCCGTGCGTAACGATGCAAGAATTGTTCTGCCAGCAGCGGAATATCCTCGCGTCGTTCGCGTAAAGGGGGGAGGCGCAAATGCAGGACATGGATGCGGTGATACAGGTCACGTCGGAAGGCGCCTTGCTCGACCAAGGACTCCAGTGGCGCATTCGTCGCACAGATCAGACGAAAATTCACCGGCACATCCTGCGTGCCGCCCACCGGCCGCAGTTTCTTTTCTTCGAGGACACGCAGCAACTTGGCCTGCAAACTGGCAGGCATTGCATTCACTTCGTCGAGGAACAGTGTGCCGCCATCCGCTTCGCGCAGCAAGCCAGCATGGTCGCGTGTCGCGCCCGTGAATGCCCCACGCTTGTGGCCGAACAGTTCAGCTTCGGCGAGTGACTCGGGGATTGCCGCCGTATTTACAGCCACGAATTTCCCATGGCCACCATGGATGGCACGGGCGGCGAGTTCCTTGCCGGTACCGCTTTCACCCTCGATCAGGACATTGGTGCGCGCCGGACGCACGGTTGCGATCCATTGGCGGACACGCTGCATCACGAGCGACTCACCGAGCAGTGCTGCCAGATCGGGGTCGGCGTCGGCCACACGGCGGCGCAAGGCGCGGTCGCGTTCCAGCTTCGCCAGCATCAACTCAACGGATTCCGGCTTGAAGGGCTTGGCAAGAAAATCGAAAGCCCCCGACCTCACGGCGCGTACAGCGTTCTCCAAACTGGCGTGGGCACTGATGACAACGATAGGAATATCGGCATTGCGTTCGCGGACCCGCTCGATGACGGCGAAGCCATCCATGCCGGGCATGACAAGATCTGTGAATACCAGATCCGGCAGCGGATCGAGGGCTCCAACGAGTCCCGTGGGATCGGTCAGGATGCGCGCCCTGTAACCGCCAGCCCCCTCAATGATGCGTTTGAGGATAGCCGCGATGTCGGGCTCATCCTCGATGATGAGGACTTGGAAGGTATCGGCGGAAGGCTGGGCTACACTCATGGCGTCATGATACCGAATGCCCCCCTGCCCATTCGCGGTTCACTTCTTTTTCGTTTGCTGGTGGCGCTGCTGGTCGCCTTGGCACTGGGATTGACCGCCCTGTTCGTCGGCCTGGATCACTTCGTGAGCGGCCATTTCAGCCGATTACGCACGGAGCAGATCGAACGCACTTCCGCCGAGGTGCAACGTCTGATGGCCACAGAAGGAGAACGACTCGTCAGCCTGGCCGTCTTGTTGGCCAAGGAAGCCGATCTTAACCACAGCACCTTCTATCACCTGTTCCTGGCGGGCGAACGTGCTCACCCCCAGTCTGCCGTCGAACGGATTGCCAAATCATTCGGTCTCGAAGCGGTCAGCTTGTGGGATGAATTCGGTCAGGAAATCGCCGTCTCGCCAGCGCCGACTTTTAGCGGAGAGAACGCGCCCCATGAATTGACACCGAACAGCCAGATTATCAAAGCGGCTCAGCGCGCCTGGTTGGTGGCTGACGCCCCGCTGCTGAGGGAAGGCAAGCCCATCGCCATCCTACGTATTGCCCGTCCGGTGGAGAAGGTTCTCGCAACGACGCTGCCAACGCTCTACCCCGCCTCGCTCAAGGTTGTCGATCAGGTACCCGCCAACTCGGTGGCCATCGACCTGGCGCCGGTGACGTTGGCGCTCGATTTGCCGGATACCGTCGGTGAAGCCCTCCGTGGGGCCAAGACCGTGCTGGCCATCATTCTTGTCGGCGGCGGTTTGGCGCTCGGCGTTTTTCTGCTGTTCTACCTGCGCTGGCAGTTGAAGCCCTTGTCAGCCCTGGCGGATGCGTCGGGCGCCATCGGCCGTGGCGATTTCACGCAGCGCGTCGATACGCAAGGAGCCGGTGAGATAGCGAAACTGGCCGCAGCCTTCAACGCCATGGCCACCAACCTCGAACGCCTGCGCGAGCTGGAACGCAAGCTCGCCCACCAGGAACAGCTCTCCGCCATCGGCCGCGTCGCCGCCCGCGTCGCCCACGACATCAACAATCCGCTGACGGTGATCGCCAATACCGCGCAACTCGCTCTGAAGCCGCCGCCGGCCGATCCGCAGCTCACCGAAGATCTGCGCCGCATTGTGCACCATGGCGAGCGCTGCATGCGCACGCTGGAATTGCTGCTGGATTACGGTCGACCGGTACGCGTCCAATCCGCGCGTTTCGACCTCGCGGCCATGGTTACCGAACTTGGCATGCGCTGGAAAGTGGCGGTATCGGCGCCGGCATCGCTGCCGATTCATGCCGACCGGATGCAACTCGAACAAATGCTCGACAACCTGCTCGCCAACGCGCGCGATGCCGCCGGTCCGGAAGGCGAGGTACGCATGGCGCTGGAAACGGCGGACGGCAAGGCCTGTCTGCGTGTCATCGACAGCGGACCCGGATTCTCGGCAGCGGCACGCGCGCGACTGTTTGAACCCTTTCACACCACCAAGGCAGGCGGGACCGGACTGGGATTGGCCTCCGCGCTGGCCATCGCCCGCGCACATGGCGGGGACATCGAGATTCAGGTTTGCACGCATGGCCTGGTAATCGTTCACCTGCCGCTACGCGGTGAGGAATGACACTCTCCGGTAGCGATCTCGTTGCAGTCGTCGGTGCCGTCGTCCTGGCGGCCGTGGGAGGCGAACTGTTCCTCAAGGGCGTGCTGGGCGTGGCGGCAAGCCTGCGCATTCCCAAGCTGCTGGTCGCCACCACGCTCGCCGCCTTCGCCACCTCCAGCCCCGAACTCACGGTGTCGACCGTCGCCGCCCTGTCGGGCCAGCCGGAAATCGGCCTGGGCGACGCGCTCGGCAGCAATGTGGTGAACATCGCGCTGATCTTTGGGCTGGCATTGCTGTTCGGCCCGTTGCGCATCGAACGGCGCGAACTCGGCCGCGACTTCGCGCTCGGCCTGGCCGTGCCACTGCTGACGCTCTTGTTCGTCCTCGATGGCATCCTCTCGCGCGGTGAGGGCGGCATGTTGCTGCTGGTTTTCGCGCTCTGGCTCGGACTCCTGATCCGTGCCGGGCGGGCCGCGCGAGCGCCGGCCACCACGGAACCCGATGCGCATCCCTGGCGCTCGCTGCTGCTCGGCGCGGCGGGATTGGCGGCCCTGGTTCTCGCCGGACGGCTGTTCGTGACCGGTGCCCCCGGCGTCGCCACTGCCTTCGGCATCGATGCCTACGTGATCGGCGCCACCGTGGTTGCCGTCGGCACTTCGCTGCCTGAACTGGTCACGGTGCTGCTGTCGCGCCTGCGCGGGCACGATGAGGTCGGCGTCGGCACGCTGCTCGGCAGCAACCTGTTCAACGGCCTGGCCATCGTCGGCGTGGCGGCAAGCATCCACCCGATCGCCGCGCCGCCGGCGGAGGTCGCCGTGGCGCTGGGCATGGGACTGCTGTCGCTGCTGTTGCTGGTTCCGGGGCGCGACACCACCCTGGGACGTGGTCGCGGCCTGCTGCTGTTGTCCGTCTATGTTCTTTTCGTCGCGATGTCCCTCGTTGGTGCTGCTTCCAGAAGAAGCGCGTAAACTGTTGCTGAAAGTATTCAACAGGAAAGGAGATCGTCATGCGTAAAGTGCTCTTGCCGGTGGATGGTTCCGATTCCGCCTTCCATGCGGCCCTGTATTTGATTGACTTCGTGCGGCAGCACGGCCCCGTCGAGGTCCATGTGGTCAATGTCCAGCCCAAGCCGCTTGAATGGCAGACCCATGGCATGGAAAAGGAAGCGATCAACGATCATCTCGCCATCGATGCCCATCTGGCATTGAAGCCGGTACTACACATGCTGGATGAGGAAGAAATCGCCTACCAGACCCATATCAAGCTCGGCGCCCCGGCCGAGACCTAGGTGGCGCTGGCGGACGAACTGGACTGCGACCATATCGTCATGGGGACGCGCGGGCTGGGGGCGATTCCGGGCATCGTGCTCGGTTCGGTGACACGCAAGGTGCTGCACTTGGCAAAGGTGCCGGTAGTCTGCATCAGAAGCGCCCCCGCGCACTGATCCCCCATTACCGCATTCAGGCGCGACCGAACGTGCTTGTTCCCTTGTAGCCCGCTTCCGCGGCCGTCACCGCCAACAGGTCGCGCGCAATGATGGCCTGCCCTTCCTTGCCGTAGAGGAAGTCGAAGAAGGGCGCCATCCGCTCGGCCTCCCAGCGCCGGAAGATGAGCGACAGCGGCCCGGTCAACGGGTAGCGTTCGCGGTCGCGGTGCGGCAGCCGCCCATCGAGCGACAGAAGCCGCAGCTTGCCGGCTTCGACCAGCGGCCGGGCGAAGACCCAGCTCACCACACCCAGACCGGCCTCGAAGCGCGACACCATGTCGACGATCTGCTCGTCGGTATCGACGAACAGCGCCTTGCCCGACCAGTCGGGCCGGTTGTTCAAGAGCGCGGCACGTACCGGCTCGACGTAATCGGGACAATGCCGCCGCACCACCTGGGCGATCGGCTTGGATGCCCCACCCAGCTCTTTCCAGTCGAGAATCTTGCCGCGCGCGATGGCTTTGAGCTGGCTCATCGTCACGCCGGCCACCGCGTTCGACGGATGGGCCACGACGGCTTTCATGTCATGGGCAACCGTCAGGTAGGGCAAGCCCTCCGCCGCCGATCCCTTGACCGGGCAGCACATGCCGCCGAAGTCGGCACGCTGGCGCTTCACGCCGGCAATGCCGTCGTCGCAACCGCCGCCGGCCACCGCGAGCCGTCCGCCTTGCGCGGCAAACGCCGGGGCAATGTTCTTCAAGGCGCCGTAAGCGAGGATATGCGTGCCCTGATAGGACAACTCGCCAGCGCCGGTGGAGGCGACGAAAATCGGCAACGCGCGCGGCGAGCGGCAGATCCCGTCATCCGCCAGACCCGGCAGGACGGTGCGCGCGACCGCCTCCTCGCGCAAGGGAGCGAACAGCAGGCCGGCGCCGGCCAGGGTCAGGAAGCTGCGACGGTTCATGCCGCAAGTGTAGCGCGTCATGCTATGTTCGCGCCGTCCCGCCAGCGCCGACTTTCACTCCCCGCTCAGTCCCACGCCAGCGCTCCGCCGGTCTGATACTCCGTAACGCGCGTTTCGAAGAAGTTTTTTTCCTTCCTCAAGTTCACCTGCTCGTCGAGCCAGGGCAAGACATTCGGTGCTCCGGGAAACGGTTCGGGCAGGCTGAGTTGTCGTGCGCGTCGGTTGGCAACGAAGCGGAACTGGCCGACATGAAGGTCGGCCGAATAGCCGAGAATGGGCTCGCGCATCACATACGACGCATAAGCCGCTTCCGCCGCCTCGCATTTCAGCCACATGTCGGTGACGGCTGCGGGGTCGAGTTCGAGACGCTCTTCCTGCAATAGCTGGCGCACCACGCGCATGCCAAAGCCGCAGTGCAAGACCTCGTCGCGCATGATGTACTGCAGTTGCTCCGCCGTGCCCTTCATCAGCCCGCGCCGCTGCAGCGCGAAGATGGGCGAGAAGCCGTTGTAGAACCAGCAGCCTTCGAAGACGGCGGAGAAGAACAGGTAGGAGAGCGCAAATTCGTGCAGGTTGGCGCGGTTCGTCAGGTCGAAATCGGAACGCAGAATACGCTCCAGCCGGCGGTTGGCCAGCGCGATCTTGCCGTGGATTTCCGGCACCACGCGGTAGCGGTTGTAAATCTCGGCCTGGTCGAGGTTGAGCGACTCGATGCAGTGCTGGTAGGTCCATGTGTGCAGCGCTTCCTCATAGACCTGCCGCGCCTGGTAGATCTGCAGTTCCGGCGCGCTCATCTTTTCCATCACCGCCAGACCGATATTGCGCATGGCGAGGATGTCGGAGGTGGTGAGGTAGGCCAGTACGTTTTCGAAGACATGGCGTTCGGCGGGCGTGAGCTTGTGGTGGTAGTCATGCACATCCTGCGCCATGTTGATCTCGAGCGGCGTCCAGTGGTTGCGGTTGGCCTTGAGAAAATAATCCCAGGCCCAGGCATACTTGAAGGGCGCAAGCTGATTGATATCGGCGTGACCATTCACGACGCGCTTGTCGGCGGCGCGCACCGGGGCAAGCGTGGGGGCCTGAAAAGTCGGCGCTGGCGGGGCGGCGGAGACGGCCCAATCGTCGAATGGCAGGTTCATGCGGAATGCTCCGTGGAATGTGTTGGAAGGCGGCAGGTCTGCCGAACTGGCTGCGCAGCGCCGAGGGCCGCGAGTTCCGCGCACAGGCGGCCGAGCGCCGCCTCGTCGAGCTGCGGCGGCACGGTGCAACGGATTTCGTGGGGCAGGCCGGAGGCGAGCAGCAGTTCGAGCGATTGACGGGCGGCGCGGCCACCGTCGCAGCCGACGATGGGTGCGTAGTCAGCGAACGGCGCCTTGACGTCGAAGCCGGCCCAGTCGAGCAGCGGCAGCACGGCGGCCAGCCGTTCCGGGTAGGCGCCGGCCGTGTGCAGCGCCGTGGCGAAGCCGAGCGCGCGCACTTCGGCCAGCGCGGCCGGAAGATTGCGTTGCAGCAGCGGCTCGCCGCCGCTGAAGACGACGCCGTCGAGCAGGCCGCGCCGGCTGGCCAGCCAGTCGAGTACGTCCGCCCACGGCAGGGTACCCGCGCCGCGCGGCAGCAGGTGTGGGTTGTGGCAGTAGGTGCAGCGCCAGGGGCAGCCCTGGCAGAACACCACGGCGGCGAGCCGGCCGGGGAAGTCGATGGTGGTGAACGGCACCAGGCCGCCCACCGCCAGGGTGGCCTCAGGCATGCGCCGACGCGCAGGGCTCGGCGAAATGGCGGCGCTCGTGGTGCTCGCTCCGCTTGCCGGGGTTGAACTCGGAGACGGGGCGGTGGTAGCCCATGACGCGCGTCCAGACTTCGCAGCGCTGACGCTCGTGATCCTGCAGGGGGGCGGTACGGGTGTTTTCGGACATGGCGTTTCCTTTCGTGGCGGGAGGAGGAATCAGTGGGTGGCGGCCTTGCGGGCGAGGGCTTCCTCGTCGCACTTCGGGCAGAACTCGTGTTCGCCGTCCAGATAGCCGTGTTTCGGGCAGATCGAGAAGGTTGGCGTGACGGTGATGTAGGGCAGGCGGAAGCGCGTCAGCGCCGTGCGCACCAGTTGCCTGCAGGCGGCTGGCGAGGAGAGGCGCTCGCGCATGTAGAGGTGCAATACCGTGCCGCCGGTGTAGCGCGTCTGCAGTTCGTCCTGGCGCAGCAGCGCCTCGAAGGGATCGTCGGTGAAGCCGACCGGCAGCTGCGATGAGTTGGTGTAGTAGGGTTTGTCCTTCGTTCCGGCCTGTAGGATGCCGGGCCAGCGCTTCCTGTCCTCCTTGGCGAAGCGATAAGTGGTGCCCTCGGCCGGCGTCGCCTCCAGGTTGTAGAGGTTGCCGGTCTGCTCCTGGTAGTCGCGCATCTTCTCGCGCAGGCGGTCGAGCAGGCGCAGCGCCAGCGCGTGGCCCTCGGGATGCGTGATGTCGCGCGCGTCGCCGGTGAAGTTGCGCACCATCTCGTTGATGCCGTTCACGCCGATGGTGGAAAAGTGATTGCGCAGCGTGCCGAGGTAGCGCTTGGTGTAGGGGAACAGGCCGTCGTCCATCAGGCGCTGCACCACCTTGCGCTTGAGCTCCAGGCTCTCCTTCGCCATGTCGGCGAGGCGGTCGACGCGCACCATGAGCGCATTCTCGTCGCCGGCGTGGAGAAAGCCCAGGCGCGCGCAGTTGATGGTCACCACACCAAGGGAGCCGGTTTGCTCGGCCGAGCCGAACAGACCGTTGCCGCGTTTCAGGAGTTCGCGCAGGTCGAGCTGCAGGCGGCAGCACATCGAGCGGATCTGGTTCGGCTTCATGTCCGAGTTGAGGAAATTCTGGAAATAGGGCAGGCCGTATTTCGCGGTCATGACGAACAGACGCTCGGCGTTCTCCGATTCCCAGGGAAAGTCCTGCGTGATGTTGTAGGTAGGGATCGGGAAGGTGAACACGCGGCCGCGCCGGTCGCCGGCGCTCATCACCTCGATGTAGGCGCGGTTGATCAGGTCCATCTCGTCCTGCAGCTCGCCGTAGGCGAAAGGCATCTCGACCCCGCCGATGGTCGGGATCTGCTCGCGCAGGTCTTCCGGGCACACCCAGTCGAAGGTCAGGTTGGTGAACGGCGTCTGCGTGCCCCAGCGCGAAGGCACGTTGAGGTTGTAGATGAACTCCTGCATGCCCTGGCGCACGGCGTCGTAGCCGAGCTTGTCCTTGCGCACGAAAGGCGCGAGGTAGGTGTCGAAGGAGCTGAAGGCCTGCGCGCCGGCCCACTCGTTCTGCAAGGTGCCGAGGAAGTTCACCATCTGGCCGAGCGCGCTGGAGAAATGCTTCGGCGGATCGGCTTCCGGCTTGCCGGGCACGCCGTTGAAGCCTTCATGCAGCAGCTGGCGCAGCGACCAGCCGGCGCAGTAGCCGGAGAGCATATCGAGGTCGTGGATATGAATGTCGGCGTCGCGGTGCGCCTGGCCGATCTCGGGCGGATAGACATGGGAGAGCCAGTAGTTGGCCACCACCTTGCCGGAGACGTTGAGGATCAGGCCGCCGAGCGAATAGCCCTGGTTGGCGTTGGCCTGCACGCGCCAGTCGGCGCGGCCGACGTACTCGTCCACAGCTGCGGCCACGTCCACCAAGGTCTTGCGGTCCTCGCGCAGGCGGCGGTGCTGGTCGCGGTAGGCGACGTAGGCGCGGAAAGTGGCGAGGTGGTTGGCGTCCACCAGCGTCTGCTCGACGATGTCCTGCACTTGTTCCACGGTCGGTGCCACGCCGCCGTGGCGGTGGCGCAGCACCTTGAGCACGCGCGCGGTCAGCAACTGCGCCTCGTCGGCGTCGAACTCGCCGGCGGCGGCGCCGGCGCGCGTCAGCGCCGAGGCGATGCGCGCGGCTTCGAAGGGTTCGTCGCGACCGTCGCGCTTGACGATGCGCTTGGGCAGTTCAGGTGCGGCCGCATGCGGCGCGCGGCGCTGGAGTTCTGTAGCGTTCATTGGCAGGCCTCGCAGTCTGGATTGTCAATCGAGCACATCTTCGGCACCGGTTCGGTGCGCTCGGCATCGACCGACTTCTCGGCCTGCGATGCGCCCAGCGTGCGCAGGTAATAGGTGGTCTTCAGGCCGCGCCGCCAGGCGAGCCTGTAGAGTTCGTCGAGCTTCTTGCCCGATGGCGTGGCGACATACAGGTTGAGCGATTGTGCCTGGTCGATCCACTTCTGCCGCCGCGCCGCCGCCTCGACCAACCACACGGGGTCGATCTCGAACGCCGTGGCGTAGCGCACCTTGAGCTCCTCGGGGACGCGGTCGATGCGTGCCAGCGAGCCATCGAAGTATTTGAGGTCGGCGACCATCACTTCATCCCACAATCCCAGGGCCTTGAGGTCAGCCGCCAGCCCCGCATTGACAACGGTGAATTCGCCCGAGAGGTTCGACTTGACGTAGAGGTTCTGATAGATCGGCTCGATGGCGGCCGACACGCCGACGATGTTGGAGATGGTCGCGGTCGGCGCGATGGCGACACAGTTGGAATTGCGCATGCCGTGGCGGCGCACGCGGTCGCGCAGGGCCTCCCAGTCCAGCGTGCCGCCCGGCTCCAGCTCGACGTCGCCGCCGCGTTCCTCGGCCAGCCGCGCCACCGTGTCCGGCGGCAGGATGCCCTGCGACCAGTCGCTGCCGTCGAAACTCGGGTAGCGACCGCGTTCCTCGGCGAGTGCCGTCGAGGCTTCGTAGGCGTAGTAGCAGACCGCCTCCATCGAGCGGTCGGCGAAATCGACGGCGGCCTCGCTCGCATAGGGCAGGCGCAGCGCGGCAAGGCAGTCGGCGAAGCCCATCACGCCTAGACCCACCGGGCGGTGACGCAGGTTGGCGTTGCGCGCCTTGGGACTGGCGTAGTAGTTGATGTCGATGACATTATCGAGCATGCGCATCGCAGTCCGAATGGTGCGCCGGAGCTTGGGCAGGTCGAGTTCGCCACCCTTCAGGTGCGCGGCGAGATTCACCGATCCCAAGTTACAGACGGCGGTTTCGGTATCCGAGGTGTTGAGCGTGATCTCGGTGCAGAGGTTGGAGTTGTGCACCACCCCGGCGTGACGCTGCGGCGAGCGGACGTTGCAGGCATCCTTGAAGGTGATCCAGGGGTGGCCGGTCTCAAACAGCATGGTGAGCATCTTGCGCCAGAGCTGCACGGCGGCGACCCGCTTGAACAGCCTGATCTCGCCGCGCGCGGCCTTGACCTCGTAGGCTGCGTAGGTCGCTTCGAAGTCGCGGCCGTACTTGTCGTGCAGGTCGGGCACGTCAGACGGCGAGAACAGGGTCCACTGCCCGTCTTCCTGCACCCGCTTCATGAACAGGTCGGGAATCCAGTGCGCGGTGTTCATGTCGTGGCAGCGACGGCGCTCGTCGCCGGTGTTCTTGCGCAGTTCGAGGAACTCCTCGATGTCGAGGTGCCAGGTTTCGAGATACGCGCAAACCGCTCCTTTGCGCTTGCCGCCCTGGTTCACCGCCACGGCGGTGTCGTTCACCACCTTGAGGAAGGGGATCACGCCCTGGCTCTGGCCGTTGGTGCCCTTGATGCGGCTGCCCAGGGCGCGCACCGGCGTCCAGTCGTTGCCCAGGCCGCCGGCGTACTTTTGCAGCAGCGCGTTCTCGCGGATGGCGGAGAAGATGCCGTCGAGGTCGTCGCTCACCGTGGTGAGATAGCAGGAGGACAGTTGCGGGTGGCGCGAGCCGCTGTTGAACAGCGTCGGCGTCGAGCACATGAAGTCGAACGAGGAGATCAGTTCGTAGAACTCGATGGCGCGCGCCTCGCGCTCGATCTCGTTGATGGCGAGGCCCATCGCCACACGCATGAAGAAGACCTGCGGCGTCTCGATGCGGCGGCCGTCGATGTGCAGGAAATAACGGTCGTAGAGAGTTTGCAGCCCGAGGTAACCGAATTGCTTGTCGCGCTCCGGCTTGAGCGCTTGGCCTAAGCGCGGTAGGTCGAATTCGGCCAGGCGCGGGTCGAGCAACTCGGCCTCGATGCCGAGTTTGACGAAGCGCGGGAAATAGTCGGCCAGCGGTTGGACCGCGCCGCCGAAGACTTCGCGCTCCAGCGCCTGCAGCTGCAGGCGCGCGGCGGCGAAGCCGTAATCCGGATCCTGCTCGATCAGGCTGCGCGCGGCGAGGATAAGCGCCTGGTGCGCTTCATGCGCCGGCACGCCGTCGTACAGGCCCTTGAGGGCAAGCTCGACGATGCGCTCCGCCGCCACGTCTGCGAGTCCGTCGCAGGCCGCGGCCGCGCGCGCCCGATAGGCGGCGAAGTCGAGGGGGCGACGCTGGCCGTTGTCGGTGACGTGCAATGTTGGGCTGGCCGACGCGCTGACCTGAGTGGCGCGCTCTGTCGCACGCTTCTCGCGATAGAGCACATAAGCCTTGGCGACGTCGTGGAGTCCCTCTCGCATCAGGGCAAGTTCCACCTGATCCTGAATGTCCTCGATATGCACCGCACTGCCGTCAGGCAGGCGGCGGGTGACGGCCAGCGCGATCCCTTGGGTGAGCCTGGCGACCAGGTCGCGCACACGATTGGATGCCCCAGCCTCGCCGCCCTCGACAGCGAGGAAGGCCTTCGTGATGGCGACAGAAATCTTTTCCGAATTGAACGCAACCGCTTCGCCGGTGCGTCGAATGACCTGAAACCGCGCCAGGCTCAGGTCGATCGGTGAACGATCCATGGTTTTTCTCCTCGTACTTGTCGTGTAATGCTTTGATGTACGGGGAGGCATGCGTCGTTCGAGACGACGCATGCAAACGCGCAAGGAATGAAAACAGCCGCAACCATCCATTCACCTCGTGTCAGGGACACCCCGCCCAGTTGCCAACGAATGACGCCTGTCGCGGCAGGTCTCCTGGCTCTCGGGTCATTGCCTTGCACAGCCTTCCCGGAATGATCCAGTGGCATGTCGCGTGCAGGACTCACCGACTACAGTTGCGGGGGCAGCCCCGGAATTCAGGCATGCGGATGACTTTGCCTGGTACCGGATTCCCTTTTCATCCCCTGGCGGGGAACCAACGACGGACGGAGTCTAGGGGCGGAATCAGGGGCTGTCAAGGCATTGGACACAATATGTAGTGGTTATCATCAAACCCGCCCCTAGATATAGTATGTTTACTCGCCGCATGATCCACTTCGCCATCTCGGGCATCGGCACCTACCTGTGGCTGCGCCTGCACTGGCTGGCCGCCCCACAGACCTTCAAGCTCTTCGTCGGCCTGGTGCTCGCCTGGCTCGCCGTGCGTCTCTACCGCGAGCTGTTATTCCGCGCCGCCAAGCCTGCGGCGGCGGCCTTGGCCGCGCCGAACCGCGCCGCCTTCCTGATGTCGCTGGGCATCGGCGTGATCGGCGGCGCCTATGGCATCGGCGGCGGTTCGCTGATGGCGCCGGTACTGGTCGCGGTGTTCGGCCTGTCGATGCATGCGGTGGCTGGCGCGGCGCTGTTCGGCACCTTCGTCACCTCGGTGGTCGGCGTCGCGCTCTACCAGTTCCTGCCGACGCCGACGGGTGCACCCGCGCAACCGGACTGGCCGCTCGGCCTCCTGTTCGGCCTCGGCGGCATGGCCGGCATGTACCTCGGCGCGCGCACGCAGAAACACGTCAATCAGCGCAGCCTCAAGATCGGGCTGGCGGTGGTGCTGACAGGGCTGGCCAGCGGCTACGTGATCCAGTTCTTCCGATAAAACCCGGCGCTGGCGGGACGGCAATCACCCGCCAGGGATAGAGCACTATCGCCGGCCATCAGGCATGATATTATTAGTCATGTCTGAGCGAAAGATCATCGACGAAACATTCAACATTTCGCGCAAGCGCGGCAACGGTTTGCTTCGACATCGAGGCCCGATTCGAACAGGATTGGCTGACCATCGGAGGCAGGAAATGAAGACAGTCATCAGGACAGGCAGTGTGGAAGGCTTCTTCAAACGAGGCCGCGAAATCGCGCGTCAGGCGGATCAGGGCAAACCGATCCCGGCCGAGCGGATCATCGCCTACGAAGATCCGGAGGATCTGGCGCGCATCCTGACCACGGCGAAGATCGCCCTCTTCCGCGCCATCAAGGACCAGCCCGGTTCGATCACCGACATCGCCGCCCGGCTCAAGCGCGACCGTAGCGCCGTCAAGCGCGACATCGACGATCTCGAACAGGCCGGGCTCGTCAATGTCGAGGAGAAGCCATCTCCGGGGCACGGTCGGCTGAAGGAAGTTCGGGCGGCGGCGGACCGGGTCGTCCTCGAAGCGGTATTTGCCTGAAATCTTGCCGCGCGAAGCGCGGCCGGCTGAATGCCTGAACCTGCCCGATGGCGCTGGCGGAACGGCGCTACGCTGCCTCTGTCGCCTTGCGCGCCAGATTCAGCGCCAGCAGGCGCCGCAGGATTTCTTCGTCGGGCATGTCGGGCGTGTAGTCCGTCCAGCCGTAGGCGGCGGCGACGGCGGCGGCGAGGGCTTCATGCAGTTGCGCCAGCCAGCGCGGGCGGGCGTTGTAGAGCGCGGTCATGGTGCGCTTTTTCAACTCCGCTTCATGGCCGGGTTTGGGCACGGGGCGCGACGGGTAGCCGGGGACGGTCTCCGGCGTCCAATCCACCCATTCGGCCGGGTGCAGCCAGTTGGTGCGGGCGGTGTCGAGTTGCTGCGCCGCGGCGTCGATAGCCGCGCGTGCCGCCTCGTCGGCTTGCGGAAACGGGAAGGTCTCGAAACAGTCGCGGGCGTTGTAGGTCGGGCGTCCGCCTTCGTCGCCATCGCCATGCCGCGAGGCATTCGCCAGCGCCCACACTTCATGCAGGCGCGAGGACAGCACGCCGAAGGTGAAGTCGTCGTCGCGGCAGATGGCGTAGAGGCGGGAATCGGGTAGCACGGCCACGGGCAGCCAGACAAAGAAACGATGCTTGGCAACGCGGGGCGTGGCGAGGTAGCGCGACAAACCCGCCATTGCGCGGCGCATGGCCGGAACGGTTTCGCCGTGCCGCCACCAGAACTTTTTGCGGCTTTCGCGGCGTCCGGCATCGCGCATCGGTTTGACGTGTTCGAACACATGCGCGAATGGCGCTTCGTACATCGAAGCATCGGCCTCGCTCATGTCCACACCGAAATCGATGATCCATGTATCGGAAGGCCGGCCGGCCAAATCCTGTCCGTTTGCCCACGGTCGCAACACGTCGGTATTCGGCCGGCCGTTCGGGTTCGGCATGGGGAGCCATTGCCGCGCCAGCGGGCCGGGAATATCGAACGCGCCCACTTTCACCGGCCCTTGATACGAGCAAGCGAGGTTTTCCGCCAAGGGCTGCGCTTGCGTCAAATCGAAGCCGTCCGCAGGCAACAAATCCGCCTGAATACCGGCCACCGTCGCGCCGTCGAGTTGCGCGCCGCTATCGTTGCCGAAGGCCACCAGCGAAACGCGCACGGCTGCGCCGTCGTTCACCCAGGGCTCGTCGCGCCAGGCCTCAAAAATCCGCGTGCTTGCCGTGATGCGATCCAGCACGGCGCGGTTTGAACCCTTGCGAATCGCCTGCGTCGACACCAGACCGGCGCGCTGGCACTGGCCGGCTTCGATCTGCGCGCGGGCGCGCTCAAACCAGTAAATCACCAGTTCAACGCCACCGGGCAAGCGGCCATCGAACAGGCGGCGCAGCGCGGCGGTGTAGGCCTCGCCCAATTCGGCGAGCATGCGCTTGTTGCCCAGAAACGGCGGATTGCCGACGATGGCATCGCAGGCCGGCCAGTCGGCGTCTACCGCCGTCCCGCCAGCGCCGACTTTTACCAGCGCATCGCGGCATTCAACATGATCGAGCGTGGACAGGATCGGATTGCGGCGAATGTCATAGCCGTGTTTCAGCATCCATTGAATCTCGCCAATCCAGACCGTGACGCGCGCCAGTTCGGCGGCGTAGGGGTTGATTTCAAGACCCAACACGTTCGCCGGGCTGGTCTCAATCGTCAATTGCCGGTGCAGGCCCAGCGCTTCGGCGTCGAGATTGGCGCGGTGTTCGAGGTCTTTCAGGGCGCGCAGCGCCAGATAAAGGAAGTTGCCGGAACCGCAGGCGGGATCAAGCACGCGGAAGGCTTTCAGGCGTTCGATGTAGCGTAGAAAAGTGGCTTGCGCGGTGGCGTAGGCGGTTTGCGAACCCTTGCCCCCGGCGTGATACTTCGCCATCGCCTCGGCAATGATCGCCTTCGCCGTGGCCCACTCTGCCGCCAGCGGGCGAACAATCACCGGCTCAATCAGTTTGGCGATGGTCGCCGGGTCGGTGTAGTTCGCGCCAAGCTGCGAACGCAACGCCGGATCAAGCCCGCGTTCAAACAAGGTGCCAAAAATCGACGGCTCGATATGCGACCAGTCCATTTTCGCGGCATCCAGCAAGGTTGCCACTTCGCCGGCTTGCAGCGGTAGCGGCTGCGTGGTCTCGAACAGTCCGCCGTTGAACCAGGCAATATCTTCCAGCAAAAACTCGCCCCCGGCGCGCATGGAAGCGAACAATTCCCCCAGGCGCGCGGCGAGTTTTTCCGGTGCGCCCGTGCTCTTTTCAATGACGCGCTCGAACAGCTTTTCAGGCAGCAGCCGGGCATCTTCGGCGAACATCGCAAACAGGCACTGAATGAGGAAATGCGCGACTTGCTGCGGATCGTGTCCACGCCCGGTCAAGGCGTGCGCGACACGGGCGAAGCGGCCCGCAGCTTCGGCGGTCACATCGCGCACGGTGCGGCGTGGCTTGAAGCGTTCCGGCTCGGTGAACAGCCAGCGCAGTTTTTGCAGGTTGTCAGGCGCGCCAATATCGGCGAGCAAGATCGTATGCACTTCGGACGGCGTGCCGGTGAAGTGGGTATGAATCTGGATGATTTCGCGGTCGCACACCACCAGCAAGGGCGGGTTATCCAGCGCCAGCGCATAGGTCATCAATTGCTTGAGGGCGTCGGCGAGATTGCGGCCCGGCGCTTTGTTTTCCCAAGCGAAGTGATTGCGCATCCAGACATCGGCCCAGCCATGCCCGGCCCCGGTGCGGGTCGCGCCGCGCTCGAAACAGTAGTTGTCGGGGTCGTTGGGCGGCGGCATGCCCAGCATGGCGCACAGGTCGAGAAAATGCGCTTGCGAGCCGGCGCGCTCCGAGAGGGCGTTATTGCGCCATTTGGCGATGAATTCGGCGGGTGTCATGGCGGCATTGTCGCCGAAAAGTCGGCGCTGGCGGGACGGCGATCTCGGTTTCAGTCACGCAACAGAATCAGGTCCGCCGCCCGCAGACTGAACCGGACGGCATCGCCGGCGGCCAACGCATAGCGCTTGAGTGCTCTGGCGGGCAGGCGCATTTGCAGGCGTTCGCCAGGCCGGCCGGCTCGATCCAGATCGCCGCCTCCGGCCCCAGCAGCAGGGTTTCCACGACCCGCCCGTCGATCGGGTTTTCCAGATGGCTGCCCCAGGGTTTGTCGGGGCGGATCAGCAGCACGTTCTGCGGCAGAACGGCGAAGCGGCAGGGCCGCTCCGGGCGCTCGCCCTTGCCGATGGCCAGGCGATGCGGCCCCCAGCGCAGACGGGGGCGACCATCCCCCTGTTCGATCGCGCCGGCGCTGCCGTGATCGAAGGACTGCACGCGGCCGTAGATCGCAATGGCGACGGTCTGCGTCTCGCCGGGAATGTTGCCGCCGACCATCAGCACCACGCCGAACTCGCCGAGGGTATGCGCGAAGGTCATCACGCCCGCCGAGAGGATGCCCGGCCAAGCGAGCGGCAATTCGATGCGCACGAAGCTCTGCCAGGCCGACAGGCCGCAGCATTTCGCCGCCTCCAGCACTTCCGGCTCAAAGGCCTCGAAGGCGCGCGCCGTCTCGCCGGCCTTCTTCGTCAGCGCCATGCGCTGGCGCAGCGGCTCGGCCGCATGCCACTCGGCGGGGATCAATGCGAAGCTGCCGAGTCTGGCGATCTCGCCGGCTTTCGAGAGCGACAGCGGCACGATGCCGCCCTGGCTCGACCCGGACGCCGCGAACTGCATCGCCTGGCTGGCGTTTTCTCCGAGCACGAGTTTCGGCTGGAGCGAATCCCACAGACCGGCCCGCTGCAAGGCGGCGCGCGCGGCGCGACCGTAAGGCGCAAATCAGGTGGCGCATGCGCTGCTCCCGCAACAGCCGCCCTTGCCTCCGATCTGGATCGGCGGGCACGGCACGTCGCCGTAGGAACAGAACACGCAGCAATCGCCGGGCAGCGGCTTCAGGAGCGCGCGACAGCCTTCGCACTCGTAGAACCACTGGCAGGCATCGGTCGGCATGGTTTCGGTCTTGGCGTGCCCGCAGTGCGGACAGGTCAGCGTGGATTGGAGAATGGGTTCGGTCGTCATGCGCCGATTGTCGCAAAAGTCGGCGCTGGCGGGACGGCATTCACCCCGGCCACTCCGCCACATCCCGCCAGCCGGTGAGCAAACATCCTTCACGCTCATGGCTCTCGTCGCCGCCGTAGATCAGCACCGGCTTCAAGGTCGGCGTGTCGCCGGCGAATTTTCGCCATTTGACCAAGCCGTCCAGCCAGTCGGCCGCAAAGGTGGCGCCGGACTTGATTTCCACCGCCTGCAAACCCGCGGGTGTTTCGAACAGCAAGTCGATCTCGTGCCCAGTGCTGTCGCGCCAGAAAAAGAGGTCCGCCGGCTGGCCGGCGTTGAATCGCCACTTGATCGTTTCGGCGACGACCCAGGTTTCGAACAAGGCGCCGCGCGCGGCATGCGTCGCCAGCGACGCTTCGTCGCGGATGCCCAGCAGCCAGGCCATCAGGCCGACATCCAGAAAATACAGCTTGGGCGATTTCACCAGCCGTTTGCCGAAGTTGCGGAAATAGGGCGGCAGCCGGGTCACCAGATAACTGGCTTCCAGCACCGACAGCCATTCGCGCGCCGTCACCGCCGAAATGCCGCAATCCGCCCCCAACGCCGCGAGATTCAGCAACTGCCCGGAACGCGCCGCGCACATGCGCACGAAACGCTGAAACTGCGACAGATCGCGCACGGCGACGAGCTGCCGCACATCGCGTTCCAGATAGGTCGCCACATAGTTCGGGAACCAGTCGCTCGCCGCCAGCTCGCGCTGGTAAAGCGCCGGGTAGCCGCCGGTCAGCAGCAGCCGGTCGAGCGTCGGCGGCAGGCATTTGCCCTCCCGCATCTCGGCCAGCGACAGGGGTAGCAGTTCCACCCGTCCGACCCGGCCGGCCAGCGACTGGTTCATGCCGGCGACGAGATCGAACTGCGCCGAACCGGTGAGCACGAAGCGTCCCATGCGCGGCGCTTCATCGACGATGCCCTGCAGCCAGGACAAGAGCGCCGGACAACGCTGCACCTCATCCAGAATCGCGCCCTCGGGAAAACGCGCCAGGAAGCGCTTCGGATCGCGTTCGGCGAACTCCCGTTCGTCCGGATTTTCCAGCGAGACATAAGGCTTGTCCGGAAATGCGGCGCGGGCCAGCGTCGTCTTGCCGGACTGGCGCGGCCCGGTAATCGCCAGTACGGGAAAGCCCCGCGCCAGCCGTTCCAGCGTAATGCGCGCTTGACGTGGAATCATGACCGCTCCGCCTTTCATTGCAAATCGAAAGTTTATACTTTGATTTGCAATCATAGCCGCTCACCCGGTTTGCGGCAAGAAACACCCGCATTCCCTTCCCTCCCCGTGAAGGGCAAATTGAGCCTGCGCGAAGCGCTCGACAAGGCGCTGGCGGGACGGCGACCGAACCGGGAAGAACTGGGCGTAGAATGGGCCGCTATTCCCGCTTGACATCCACCCGGTCTTCATGCCCCCCCCCCCCCGCACATTCGATGCGCAAGGCCTTCCTGACCCACTGGGTGCTGCTGGCCGGCGGGTTGCTCGCCTGCGCCGCCGTGCTGGCGTGGCACATATTCTCCGCGCATGAAGCCATCGAGGCAAACCTCGATGTTGACGTCCTGCATGCCTTGTGGCGGCGCGAGGCAGTCACGCTGACCGCGCTCTGGCTGGCCGGCGCGGCGGCCGCCACCGGCGGGCTGTCGCTCTACCAGCGCCGCCGCCGCGACGTGTTCGCGGCGCTCGAGCGCAACCAGCGCTATCTCGACACCGTGCAGACCCTGATGGTGGCGCTCGACGCCGAAGGCCGGGTTACCATGATCAACCGCGCCGGTTGCGAATTGCTCGGCTACGACGAGGCCGAACTGCTCGGCAAGAACTGGTTCGCCGCCTGCCTGCCGCAGCCGGAGGGAATGGAGTCTGTCTATCCCGTCTTCCGGCGCATCATGGCCGGCGAACTGGCGGCGGCGGAATATTTCGAGAACCATGTGCTCCGCCGCGACGGCAGCGAGCGCCTCATCGCCTGGCACAACGCCTACCTGAGCGACGAAAGCGGCCGCATCGTCGGTACGCTCAGTTCGGGCCAGGACATCACCGCGGCCAAGCGCGCGGAGGAAGAGTTGCGCAAGCTGTCGCTCGCGGTCGAGCAAAGTCCGGAAAGCATCCTGATCACCGACACGCGCGGCGAGATCGAGTTCGTCAATGACGCGTTCTGCCGTGCCAGCGGTTATTCCCGGGAGGAAGTAATCGGCCGCAATCCGCGCCTCCTCAAATCTGGGCAAACGCCGCCGGAAGTCTTCGCCGCCATGTGGGCGACGCTTTCCGCCGGACGCCCCTGGCAGGGCGAGGTCATCAACCGGCGCAAGAACGGCGAGATCTACGTCGAATACGAAATCATCGCGCCCATCCGCCAGCCGGACGGCACGGTGACGCACTACCTCGACATCAAGGAAGACATCACCGAAAGGAAGCGCATCGGCGCGGAGCTCGACCGCCACCGCCAGCATCTGGAGGAACTGGTGACCGAACGCACCGCCAAACTCGACGAGACCAACCGCATGCTCGCCCGCGCGTTGGACCAGGCCGAGGCCGCCACCCGCGCCAAGGCGGCCTTCCTCGCCAACATGAGCCACGAGATCCGCACGCCGCTGAACGGCATCCTGGGCATGGCGCACGTGATGCGGCGCGACGCGAACGCGCGCCAGATCGACCGGCTCGACAAGATCGCCGCCGCCGGCCGCCATCTGCTGGCGATCATCAACGACATCCTCGACCTGTCGAAGATCGACGCCGGCAAGCTGACGCTGGAAGCGGTCGATTTCTCCCCGGCGGCGATTCCCGGCAACGTCGCCTCGATGGTGACGGAAATGGCGGCGGCCAAGGGGCTTGCCCTCGCGGTGAAGAGCGATCCGCTGCCCGAATGGCTGCGCGGCGACCCGACGCGGCTGACGCAGGCGCTGCTCAACTATGTGTCGAACGCCGTCAAGTTCACCGAACAGGGTTCGGTGACGGTGCGCGCGCGGCTGATCGGGGAGACGGCGGCGGATGCGACGCTGCGTTTCGAGGTAGAAGATACCGGCAGCGGCATCGCGCCGGAGGTCTTGCCCCGGCTGTTCGGCGATTTCGAGCAGGCCGACAGCAGCACCACGCGCCGCCATGGCGGCACCGGACTGGGGCTGGCGATTACCCGCCGCCTGGCGGAAATGATGGGCGGCGCGACCGGCGTCGACAGCGCGCCGGGGAAGGGCAGCCTGTTCTGGTTCACCTGCCGGCTCGGCAAGTCGGCAAAAGTCGGCGCTGGCGGGACGGCACAGGCGGCGGCGCCGGACGCCGCAAGCGAACTGCGGCGCGAATTCGCCGGCACGCGCATCCTGCTGGCCGAGGACGAACCGATCAATCAGGCCGTCATGCGGGAACTGATCGAAGAGACCGGTTTGAGTCTCGATGCCGCCGACAACGGCGGAGTCGCCCTGGAAAAACTGCGGTCCGGCGATTACGCACTGGTGCTGATGGACATCCAGATGCCCGAAATGGACGGCATCGAAGCGACCCGGCGCATGCGCGCCCTGCCCAATGGCCGCAACCTGCCGATCCTGGCGATGACCGCCAACGCCTACGACGAGGACCGCGAACGCTGCCTCGCCGCCGGGATGAACGACTTTCTCGCCAAGCCCATCGACCCCGAGTTTTTTTACGCCAGGCTGCTCCATTGGCTGCGCCTGCGCACCGCCGCTGCTCCCCAGGCTGGTGGCGACCGCCAGGCGAAGGAAAGCGCAGCTCCGGATGCGTCCGCCGAAGGCGAGCGCCCTACGGTGCTGATCGTCGACGACAATCCGCTCAATCTCGATGCGCTGCGCGACCTGCTGTCGCCCGAATACCGGGTGCGCGCCGCCGCGAACGGGCCGGCGGCCCTGGAGGCGGCGGCATCCGCCCCCGCGCCCGACCTGATCCTGCTCGACGTGATGATGCCCGGCATGGACGGCCGCGCGGTGCTTGAACGCCTGCGCGGGAATCCGGCGACGCGCGACATTCCCGTGATCTTCGTCACCGCGCTGGATGGCGAGGATGCCGAGCGAACCGGCATCGAGTCCGGGGCGGCGGACTACATCGTCAAGCCCTACCGGCCGGGCGCGGTACTGGCGCGCGTGCATGCCCGGATCGAATTGCAGCGCGCCCGCGCGGCGCTGGCGAACCACAACGCCCGGTTGGAGGCCGAGGTGGCGCGCCGCACCGCCGACCTGTCGGCGGCCAGGGAAGCGGCGGAAGCCGCCAGCCGGGCCAAGAGCGAATTCCTGTCCGTGGTAAGCCACGAATGCCGCACCCCCCTCAACGGCGTGGCCGGCATGGCGCAGGTGCTGAAAGCGACGACGCTCGACCCGGAACAGCGCGAGGCCGTCGACATCATCCTCGACAGCGCCGCCGCCCTCGCGAAACTGATCGGCGACATCCTCGAATTCGTCGATGCGGATGCCGGGCGGCTGGCGCTCGCCCCGCGTCCATTCTCGCCCGCCGACCTGGTCCGCGAACTTTGCGCCCGCCACGAAGCGAAAGCGGCAGCCAAGGGCCTGGCGTGGCACATGGCGATCGCCGTCGACACCCCCGGGGAATGGACCGCCGACGCCGCGCGCCTGCGCCTGGCGCTCGACTGCCTGCTCGACAACGCCGTGAAATTCACCGCTGCGGGAGAGATCGTGCTGACGCTGGAACCGGCGCGCGGCGGCCTGCGCTTCGCGGTGCGGGACAGCGGCAGCGGCATGCCGCCGGAAATCCTCGCCGCGCCCTTCGCGCCCTTCCGCTCCGGCGACGCCTCGAACACGCGCCGCCATGGCGGGCTCGGCCTGGGTCTGGCGCTCGCGCAACGCATCGTCGCCGCGATGGGCGGCGCGCTGACCGCCCGCGCCGCGCCCGGCGGCGGCAGCGAGGTCGAGATCGTCCTGCCGCCCGGCTAAGACCGCTGCCGCCTGTTGGCGCGATGCAGGCGGACGGGAGCACCGAAGGCCAGACTCTCAAGAAACACGCCGGGCCGCCCCAAGTGTTTCTGCCCCTTGAGGGGAGATCGCCGCGCAGCGGCGATTTCGGGGTGGGCTCGATTGCACGACACTGGAAGATAGTCCTGACTATTTTCCAACATCAAGGAAAATGGTCGGCCATGAAACGCGCCCTCGCCCCCTTTCTCCAAACCGACCTGTCGCGCAAGATGGCGTTTCTTTCCGGCCCGCGCCAGGCGGGCATTTCTTCAACACCAGGCTGGTCGAGGGCGATGGGAACGATGGGGGCGCCCGCTTCGAGAACGCCTGCGCGACGATGCTGCTGCGTCACGCCCACTTCCTGCAGGACAGCGCCGGGCGCGACATCCGCCTGCATTACGTACGCGACAAGGAAGGGCGCGAGATCGATTTCGTCCTGTGCGAGGGCGACGCGCCGCTCGGCTTCGCCGAATGCAAGCTCGCCGACCCGCATGTGCCGCCCTATCTGGCGGCCGTCGCCGAGCGTTTCCCGGCGGCCGGCGCCACGGTGTTGGTGCGGCATCTGCGCCAGCCCGAGCAGCGCGGGCGCGTCGCCGTCGAGCGCGCCGCCGACTGGCTGGCGCGCCTGGCGGCCTGATCGCGTAAAAGTCGGCGCTGGCGGGACGGCGCTTCGGGTTGCAGGCCAAGGCCTACCCGGTTGTCCCTTTCCCCTTGCCCGCCAGGTTCCTCAATCGCACGACCCGACCGATTCGAGATGCCCGTCGCGGCAGGGGATCGACGGGGTATCCGACAGCGCGATTGAGCGCCGCCCGGAAATCGAAAAACGTTTCCCACATCATTGACGAGATGCGCAGGCAGGCCTTGAGCGGCGTGCGGGCGCGCCGCCGCTCGGCGTCGAGCCGCCATTGCACGCGCCGCAGATGATCGGGATCATCGCCGATGGCGATCGCGGCTTCCACCGCCTCCCGGCGCGCCGTCTCGAAACCGGCGGGATCGGCGCGCGCCAGCCGCGCCCAGGCCGCGAAGTCGAATTCCTCAGGCATGGCACAGCAGCGCGGTGTCGCCTTCCGCGCTCGTGGCGATCTTCTCCAGCGCGGACACGACCTTGAGGCTCGCCGCCTCCATCTCGCCGACGCGGGCGAAGCAGGCTTCCATGTCGCCCTGCGCGTTGGCGGCCAGCGCGGCGAGGCCGGCCTGGTGGAAATCCCGGTGCGGCGACTCCATCTCGGCGTAGCCGGGCAGCCGCGCAAAGCACTCGCGCCCCTCGCCCTCGTAATACCACTTGCCGAGCCGGCAGCCGGTATGCGGCGCGAAATCGCCGGCGGCCTTTTGGGACACGCCCATGAGCACCCGATAGACCTCGAACTTGTAGACCAGATGGTCGATCTTGGCCACCTCGACGAAGCTCCTCAAGGCCGAGGCGGCGATGGTGCCCTCCATGCGCCGGGAAAGCTCGACCAGCGAGCGCATGCCGGTCGTGGCCGCCGTCCCTTCGTCGCCGAAGGAGGCGGTGCGGCGCGCCCACTGCTCCATCTGGTCACGCGTCTGGCGGGTTTCCCCCTGGATGGACGTGACCAGCGCCGAAATCTCGTTGGTGGCGGTCGCCGTGCGCTCGGCGAGCTTCCTCACCTCGTCGGCGACGACGGCGAAGCCCCTGCCCATCTCGCCGGCGCGCGCCGCCTCGATGGCGGCGTTCAGTGCCAGCAGGTTGGTCTGGTCGGCGATTTCCCGGATCAGCTGCACGATGCCGCCGATCTGGTTGGCGCGATCCGAGAGACCTTCCACGTTGCCCGCCATGGCCTGGCTGTCGCCGGCCATGACCGCGAGGCTCTCGGCGATCTTCTCCATCGACTGGCGGCAGCTGCCCGAGACGGTGGCCGCCTCGATGGCGTGCCGCTTCTCCTCGCGCATGGCAGCCGCGATCGCCGCCTGCGAGCGCTGGATCTCCAGGAACGACTCGCCGAAGGACTGCATCGTCAGGTAGATGCGCTGACAGCGGTCGAGGTCGCCGCCCATGCGTTCGAGCCGCGCCTCGGCTTCCCGCCGCGCGTGCAGCGCGGCGTCCCGTTCCGCCTCGGCGGCCGCCTGGCCTTGCCGCGCCGCGTCGAGTTCCGCCTCCAGCATCGCCAGTTTTTTCTTGTATCCCCCGCAAAACATGTCTTCTCCTCCGGTTTCCCTATCCGACCACCTTGAACTGCCCCACCACCTCACGCAGTTCGCCTGCTGTCGCCTTGAGGGCGTCCGCCGCCGCCTTCGCCTCGCGCGCGGCTTCCAGGTTGCCGTCGATGAGGTGGGCGATCTTTTCCATGTTGTTCGCCACCTGCTCCGAGGCGATCGCCTGCTCCTGCGCGGCGTTGGCGATATGGCGCGACTGATCGGTCACCGCGCGGCTGGTAGCCGTGATCTTCGTCAGCCCCGCCATGCTCTCGTGGATCATGCCGATGCCCTGCTCCACCTCGGCCACCGCGTGGTTCATCGATCCCACCGCGCTGTCGGTGACCTGGCGGATCTCGGCGACCGTGGCGGTGATGTCGGCGGTGGAGGCGGTGGTCCGTTCCGCGAGCTTCCTGACCTCGTCGGCGACGACGGCGAAGCCCCTGCCCATCTCGCCGGCGCGCGCCGCCTCGATGGCCGCGTTGAGCGCCAGCAGATTGGTCTGGTCGGCGATTTCCTTGATGACCTGGCTGATGTCGCCGATCTTGGCGACGGCCTGGTTGAGGTCCTCGATGGTGCGGCTGGATGAGCGCACCGCCTCGACGACGCGCCCCGTGGCCGCCGTGCTCTTTTCCATGCTGGCCTGCGCCTCGGCCACCTGGGCCTGGGCGTTCTCCGCCGAGGCGGCGGCAGTGCCGGCGGAATCGGCCACCTCGCGCACGGACTGGGAAAACTCCTCCGTGGCGGCGGCGATGTCGGCGGCGCGGTCGCGCTGCTGCTCGGACTGGTCGACCACCGAGGCCGTCTGCCATTCGACCCGGCCGGACTGGCTTTCGATGGCGTGCGCGGCGGACTGGATTTCGTCGAGCATGACCTTGAGGTGCACCTGCATGGCGGCCAGTTGGGTCAGCACCTTGCCCGCCTCGTCGCGCCCGGAGATGTCGATCTCGTCGGTCAGGTTGCCCTGCGCCATGCGGTCGAAATGACCGATGACGCGGTTGAGCGGCCGGGCGATGGACGCAATCAGGTTCCAGCTTGCCCCCGCGACCAGCAGCAATGCCAGCAGCGTGCCCGCGACGGACAAGGCGCGCAGCCACTCGTAGCGCGATTTCGCGGCGGCGTATTCCTCCCGCGCCGCCTGCTTGAGCGCGTCCTGCACTTCCCGCGCCAGCGCGGCGGCCTTGGCGTAGTGCGGATTCACTGCCGCGAGCAGTATCCGGTTGGCCTCATCATAGTCGCCTGCCAGCAGTTTCTCGCGCGCCGGCACGAGCCCTTCGCCGACGTAAGCCTTGCGCGCCTCCGCATAGCGCCCGAGCAGCGGCTTGAGGTTCTCGCCCATGTCGCGCTTTTCGAGTTCTCCGACGAGCGCCGTGATCTCGTCGCGGTTCTTGACGATGGCGTCGGTGTGCAGGGCCAGCGGATGGTCATGCAGCTTCGAGAAGGGATTCGCCGGGTCATGCTGGAGCGCAAGCATCACCTGCCGGCTGTTGTCGCTCATCAGGGTGGAGATGCGGCCGATCATGTCGACCGGCTCCAGCCGCGCCTGGTAGGTGCGGTCGAGCGCCTCGTTGGTCAGCGCGATGCCGCCGATGCCCACCGCCGCGCCGCCGACAAGGAGCGCGCCCATGAAGAGCATCACGGCAATGAGCCGCGCCCGGATGGAAACGCGTTTCCAGAGCGGCGGCCGGGTATCCAGCGCCTTCCTGGTCTGATTCATCTGCTGGTAGAGCGCCTCGGCCTGCGCGACCCGCTCGCGGGAGGGCTCGGTGCGCACCGACATGTAGCCGACGGTCCGGTCGTTTTCCCTGACCGGGACGACGAAGGCGTCGACCCAGTAGTGGTCGCCATCCTTGGCGCGGTTCTTGACGACGCCGCGCCAGGGCAGGCCGGCCTTGACGGTGCGCCACAGGTCCTCGAAGGCCTGCGGCGGCATGTCGGGATGGCGCACGAGGTTGTGGTTCTTGCCGATCAGTTCCTCGCGGCTGAAGCCGGAAAGCTCGACGAAGGCGTCGTTGGCGTAGGTGATGATGCCCTTGAGATCGGTCCTGGAAACGAGATAGCGCCCGTGCGGGTAGGACTTCTCCCGCTGAGTCACCGGCAGATTCACTTTCAACGCATGCTCCTTGTTCGTGTTCTTGGCGTCGAACAAGGGAGATACTTCCGGCCGCCGTCGGCGTTGCGCCAGGAAGCCTTCCCCCTCCCCTTTGTTCCTGGCGGTTCCTCGACCATGGCCCGGCGGGCGCCGGGCCGGCAGGCCGGAACTTTGCGCCTCCGGCTTTCGCGCGGAGTGGCCCTTGCAGGCTGCGCCCGGCCGCTCGCACAGCCTGGGCGCTTTTTGGCAATATTACTTTTGTGGGCTCCCCAAGATGAAAAAAAAAAACTTCGAATTTAATAAAATATTTTTATTACAATCATGTCGCAACGGATCATCGACGGGATTGTCTTGCCTGACCGCTGCGACGGGCGGCGCCGACGCGAGGCGTGGGTGGACTCCTTGACGCTCGGAAAAATCGTTTTCGCCCGCTGCCTCGACCAGCCCCTGAGAACCTACCGCAGCGCCATCGAATCGATCGAGGAGTCGGAGCGCTTCCGCAAACTTGCCTGGGTCGAGCGCGGCCTTCTCGCCGGCGCGCGTGTCGAGCCCCCCGTTTCCGGGGCGTGTTCCCTTCCGCTCAGCCTCGGCCGGATCGTTGTGGAGGACGGCCATCCCGTTTTTCTTTATCGCGCATCGGTATTCGCGCGGGAATATCGCTTCGACGAGGCCAGGCTCCGCGAGCAGCAGGCAGGCGGCGCCCTTGCCGATCGCGATATCGCATTGCTGCACCGCCTGCGGCTCGTCAATAGCCGCAACCGTCTCACGCACGCATTGATGACCGCCCTGCTGGACATGCAGCGCGAATTTCTGGTCACCGGCGACCCGCTCGCGCTTGCTCCGCTGACACAAGCGGCAATGTCGCGGTTCCTGACGGCGCGCGCCCATTTGCCCATGGCCGCCGATACCGGTCGCATATCCAGACTGGCGCGCGGCCTCGGCATTACGCTGCCGGATGGCCGGACGCAGCCCCTTGCCGGCCTGTTCCCCGGCGAACGGCGATTGCATTGTCAGCGTGTCGATGCCCTGGTGAAGAGCGAAAGACAACTGCTCCTCGCAGGCAAGATCGAGCGTCCCTGGTCGGATGGGCGGCTTGCCGCGCTTTTGGAGCGGCAGTACGGAACCCGTCTCTCAAGGCGTTCGATCACGGCCATCCGTCATCGGCTTGCGATTCCGGACAGCCGATGCCGCGCGGCGCGCGCGGATTACCGGTCCGCGACGGAAGGGTTCTCGCCTTTGCTGCCCATGACCCGGTCGACGCTGTCCGCGCACGTTCCGCCCCAGCCGGGCGTTTATGAGATTCGCGCGCCCGGCGGCCCGCCAGCCGACACGGAGGGGCGCTGCGATGGCGAACCGATCGGCGCCGACAGGATTCCAGTGGTGTATATCGGCTCGACGCGCGATCTGCGCAAACGCCTTTCCGATCATTTGCGGGGCAGTAGCGGTAATATTCGCCTTGCAAGCTACCTGACGGGGGGGAGGGCGAAGGTTCGGTTTCGCCCCATACAACGGCAGTGGCGCCAGATCGAGAAGCACCTGTACCGGACGTTCTGCGATACCTACGGCACGCCTCCGGCGTGCAATCGGATGAGTCCATGAACAAGAACCGCGAATTGGCAGAAGCGTTGCGCAAGCAAGCAAGCAAGCAAGCAAGCAAGCTTGACGGCCGCTTTGTGTCGCCGGAATGGATTGATGCGCGGGCCGGAAGCATGAAGCCTGTCGAGGAAATGGTCGGCATGATGATGGCCGCGCTCGGACTGGACGAGACAGGCCTGGCCGCCCGGAAAGCGTTTCTCGAATTCACGGAAGACGACGTCGCCCGCCTGCGCGCGCTTCACGAAGCGCTTTCCGGCATGGAGCAGGATTTCGCCCGGCGCTTCTACGACCACATGCTGAAGTTCGCGCAAACCCGCCGTTTCATTCCGGATGATGCGACACTCGACCGGTTGAAAGCGACACAGGCCGATTATTTCGACACACTCACCGCCGGCGGTTATGGCATGGACTACGTGCGCAACCGGCTGCGGGTCGGCGTCGTTCATCAGCGCATCGGCCTGGAAACGCAGTGGTATCTCGGGGCCTACGCCAAGTATCTCGTCGATCTGCTGCCCGAAATCTGGCTGCGGCTCGGCGGCGACCATCATCGCTTCCTCTCCGCGCTCCAATCCCTGCTCAAGATCGTGCTGCTCGACATGGGACTGGCGATGGAGACCTATATCGCGGCGGACCGGCGGGCAATTCTGTCTCTGCGGGAATACGCGGAGCTGGTGTTTTCGGCGATCCCGGACGGGTTGGCGGTGCTCACGGCCGACTTCACGATCATTTCCATCAACCGCGCCTTCGCCGATCGTTTCGGCTTGCGCGAACAGGATGCGCATGGCCGCCCGCTCACGGCGCTGATTCACGCCAGGGACATCGATGCCCACTTGCTCGAAGTCCGCGAATCCGGCATCGCCAAGCGCGATCTGCTGCTCGAGATGGGCAGGGCGCCGGACGGACCGTCGATTCCCGTGCGCGTCACCCTGACTGGCATCCGTCTTGCGGAAGAAGAAGAAGAAGAAGAAGCCCGTCTGTTGGTGATCGTGGAGGACATGACGGAGCAGTCGCGCCTTCAGGGTGCCTTGCTGGAGAGCGAGGCCACGTTGTTGCGGGCCCAGGAAGTCGCCCGTCTTGGCAGTTGGCGGCTCGATTTCCCGCAGAACAGCCTGACATGGTCGCCGGAGGTCTATCGGATTTTCGGCGTCGCCCGGGATGCGCCCGTCAGTTACGAGACCTTTCTCGCCTGCGTGCATCCGGACGACCGGGAAATGGTCGATGCGGCCTGGCAGGCCGCCCTCGCCGGCGCCCCTTACCACATCCGGCACCGCATCGTCGCGGCCGGGGAAACGCGCTGGGTCGAGGAAATCGCCGAAATCGAATTCGGCGGCGATCGCGCCCCGCGCAAGGCCGTGGGCACGGTTCAGGACATTACCGATCGCAAGGCCGCCGAGACGCGCATCGAATATCTGGCCTTCTACGATCCATTGACGGGCCTGCCCAACCGCGCCCTGTTCATGGACCGCCTGCGACACGAACTGGCGGCCGCCGAAAGGCGACATCAGCGCCTGGCGCTGCTCTTTCTCGACCTGGACCGCTTCAAGGACATCAACGATACCCTGGGTCACGATGCGGGCGACCGCGTGCTCGTGGAGGTGGCGCGCCGCTTCCGGCAGGCGCTACGCGAAGAGGAGACGCTCGCGCGCCTGTCCGGCGACGAGTTCGTGATAATCGCCTCGGACTCCGCGGACGCCGCGACGCGCATCGCGGAACGGATCGCCATGGCGCTTGAGGCGCCCGTGGCCGCGGGCGGTCAAGGGTTTGCGGTGTCGGCGAGCATCGGTGTCGCGATATTCCCGGAGGATGGCCGCTCCGCCGAGGAATTGCTGAAGCACGCGGATATCGCCATGTATCGCGCCAAAGGCGGCGGCGGCGGTCACCGTTTCTACCGCGCGGAGATGGGGGAGCAGCTGGCCCGTCGGCTCCTGATCGCCCAGCGCCTCGAGAAAGCGCTGAAAGCAGGGCAGCTGCGCCTGCACTACCAACCCCAGGTCGATCTGTCGAACGGCATCCTGATCGGCGCCGAGGCGCTGGCGCGCTGGACGGATGCGGAATGGGGCGTGGTGGGTCCCGCGGAGTTCGTGCCCATCGCGGAGGAGCGCGGATTGATCGCGCCCATGGGGGAATGGGCGCTGGCCGAGGCGTGTCGCCAGATTCGACGATGGGAGACCGCCGGCCATCCGCTCCCGGGGAGAGTGGCGGTCAACGTCTCCGCGCGACAACTGGATGACGACAGCTTCGTTGACGCCGCGCTCAGAATCGCCCGGGACAATGGCGCCGCGCCTTCCCGCATCGAACTTGAATTGACGGAGAGCGGCATGATGCGGGATCCCGACCGCGCCGTGGAAATCACCCGGGCACTGGCCAGGGCCGGTTTCTCGCTATCGATCGACGATTTCGGGACCGGCTATTCCTCGCTGACCTATCTCAAGCGATTTCCCGTCGGCAGGCTCAAGATCGACATCTCGTTCGTGCGGGACATGCTTGTCGACAAGAACGACCGCTCCATCGTCGGCACGATCACCGCCATGGGGCGGAGCATGGAGTTGGAAACCCTGGCTGAAGGCGTGGAGCGCGTCGAGCAAGCCAACGCCTTGTTGGCCATGGGATGCCATCTTGCCCAAGGTTTTCATTTCGGCCATCCGGCGCCAGCGAGCGAGTTCGAGCGACGGTGGCTGATGGCCAGGTGAGGCAAGAAAAGTCGGCGCCGGCGGGACGGCGCCCTTGGCTTTAGCGCCGCTGCCGGCGCCAGGGATACTCCTCGACCTGCGCATCGGCGATGCGGTATCCGGCAGCGCCCTCGGGGGTCACCGCCGCCACGGTCTTCAACGTGCCGGTCACCCAGACCGGGAAGATGGCCTTCTCGGGCGGCACGGGCGTGCCTGCCAGCACATGCACGATCTGGTTGGCCGGCGGCGGCGGCGTGTGGATGCAGGCGCCGAAGTAAGGCACCAGCAGGAACTCGCGCACGCCCTTGTCGTTACGTTCGAGGGTGACGACGAAGCCGGCGATGCGCACACGTTTGCCATCAAGGGATTTGACGATGGGGGCCTTGTCCAGATCCTGGCGCAGCTTGTCCAGCAGCGCGTTGGCGCGGGGATCGTTATCCGAAAGGGAAGCCAGGTCGACGCCGTCCAATGCCTGACGCGCACTCCAGCCCTTGGGCATGAGGTCTTCCCATTCGAGGTCGGCAACCCCCGCGGGCGGTGGCTTGACCGCCGCACTCGCCACTTTCTCGCCCACCCGGAATTCAGCGGGATTCTGGGCCAGCGTTGCCGGCGCAAACACGCAGGCAAGCAAAAAAGCGGCGAGGCGCATGACGCCCCGCCGCACTCCTCCGCCGAGATCCGTCTTAACGCGGCAGTTCTTCAAAGATGTTGGTCCAGACATTCAGCACCTGGGTACCGCCCGCCTTGTCGCCGGTCTTGATCTCCTTGACGTAGGAAAGCGTCTGCATGTCGATCTTGTGCAGGTTGCCGTCGCCCGCGTTGGAGAGGTAGCCGTAGCGGCTGTCCCTGGTGAAGGCGATGTGACCCATGCGGCCCTTGCCGACATTCAGATCCTTGACCACCTTGAAGCCCTGCATGTTGTCGATGATCGATACCCAGTTGTTGCCGTAGTTGGTCACCACCGCATACTTGCCGTCCGGCGAGTTGTAGGTGTGGCCGATGCCGTTCGACACGGTATCGGTGCGGGTCACGAACTTCTTGGTGGCGGCGTCGAACACGGCGACTTCGGTGCCGACCAGCTTGCTGCCGGGGCCACGATTGAGGACGAAGAAATACTTGCCGTCCTGCGTGAAGTTGCCGTGGTGGCCTTCGATCACGTCCTGGTTGGTGAGCGGCATGTCGACACGGGCGGTCTGCTTGAAGCTGCCGATTTCGAAGACCAGCGCGCCGGGACGCTCGGTGGTCTTGTCCTTGCCTTCGACGGTGAGCCAGACCTCCTTGCCATCCGGGCTGGGAGAAATGTAGTGCGGCTTGGAGTTGGTCTTGATCTTCTTCACCGACCAGTCGGTGGTGTCGATGATCACGAAGTTGTCGTCGACGCGATCGAGCGTGAAGGCATAGCGGGAATCGTAGCTCCAGGCGTTGTGCATCGAGGTCGGGCCGCCCGGCTTGCCGGCGACGGCCATGTCGATGTTCCTGGCGACGGTATCGCTCGCGGTGTCGATGAAGGCGACGCGCAGTTTGCCGTCATCCAGACCCCAGTGATTGACCATGACCCACTTGCCGTTCGGACTCACCGCCGGATGCTTGGGGCGATTTCCGGTCTTGACCTTGCCGGCGACGGTGCGCTTATCGAGATCGAGCACGGTGACGGTCGTGCCGCCTTCGCCTTCCGAGCCGACATAGACCTTGCGGCCGTCCGGCGTGGTGGCGCCTAGGGCGGCATTCTGCTTTTCTGTCGGCAGCGAAGCAACCACGGTATCGGTGGCCGGATCAACCAGATAGGCCATGCCGCTGCCGCCGTGCAGATGCACGATCAGGTTGGGCCATTTGACATCGGCGGTCTTCGGGGCGGTGGCGGTGGTGGCGCAACCGCCGAGAATGAATGCGGCGGCGAGGCCGGTGGCGATGAGGGTCTTGTTGAATTGCATGCTTCCTCCTTGTTGTGGGCTGACTCCGGCAAACGCCGTGAGTCATCTATTAAGCAGAATCCACGCCCGTCAGACATATCGGCTAAATCACTGATTAATCGAGATGCGGCGATTTCTACTATGGCGATTTGCCATAGCCATCTAAATATCGCATGGCAAAACGCCATGAAAAAGTCGGAGCTGGCAGGACGGCATTGATAGCAGCCATGAACTGAAGCAAGCTATTACCAGCCGCATCACCGTATTGAAAATCAAGGGTGTAGATGTAGCCTGATCGCCGCCTAGGGAAACGCTGAACAAGTAGAAACCGTTGTGAACGATTTCTTTGCCATAGAGTCAGACGAAGAGACTGAACCACAAGGGGCAATACGATGAAGCAGATGACGCTGGCGAGGGGAGTGGGTTTCGAGAAGCACATGCGCCCGACGCGCAAGGCCGAGTTTCTTGCGCGCATGGAAGGCCTGATGCCGTGGGTCGAGTTCTGCGCGCTGATCGAACCGCACTACCCGAAGGCGGGGAACGGACGCCCGCCGGTGGGCCTGGAGCGGATGCTGCGCATGTACTGCATCGCCAACTGGTTCAATCTGGCCGATGAAGCCTGCGAAGACGCCCTCTACGACGTTCCCGCGTTCCGCGATTTCTGCAAGATCGATCTGGGACGGGAGCGCGTACCGGACGCCACGACCTTGCTCCATTTCCGTCACCTGCTGGAGAAACACGAGCTGGGCGCGGCGATGTTCGGTCGGATGGGCGAACTCCTGCTGGCCAACGGCATGAGGCTCTCGGGCGGCACGATTGTCGATGCCACGCTGATCGCCTCACCGCCCTCGACCAAGAACCAGGACAAGAGCCGCGATCCAGAGATGCACCAAACCAAGAAGGGCAACGAGTGGCACTTCGGCATGAAGCTGCACATCGGGACCGACAGCAAGACCGGCCTGGTCCATAGTGCCAGTGTCACCGCCGCCAACGTCCATGACAGCCACCAGGTGCCAAACCTGCTGCACGGGCAGGAAACCCGCTTCTACGGTGACAGCGCCTACTGCGGCAAAGCGCAGCGCGAGCGGCTCACCTCGAGCCAAAGACTTCACCAACAAGCGCGCCTACCGGCACGCCCCCTTGACCGATGCGGATAAGGAGACCAATCGGCGCAAGTCCAGCGTACGTTCCAAGGTCGAGCATCCGTTCCTGACGCTCAAACGCTTGTGGGGCTTTGCCAAGACCCGTTACCGTGGCTTGGCCAAGAATGCCAATCGTGCCTTCGCCATGCTGGCGATGGTGAATCTCGTGAAATGGGGACGACCGCTGACAGGAGAGGTGCGTCCGGCATGAGCGAAAGGCCGGGGAATACCCCGCTGCCGAAGCCAAAAACAGCCTTCTGTCAGATGAAAACCTCGCGTCTCGATTTCGTCTCGATTTAAGTTCGCCGTTGCTCGCTACGGCTACTTGTTCAGCAATTCCCTAGCTATTGATCTGGCCATCTGAAGCTTGAAGTTTCAAGCAACATATTTGACACGCGGATCCTGGAAGAAGCTCTTGCCCCGCTCGGGTGATTGTTTGAGTTTTGTCATGTGTTCGGATGCGGCGAGTTTCAACTTGGCCTTGGTGCGCACCGGAACCTTCGTACCGATGGCGTGCTTGAGATCGGCATTGAGACGCTCCTCTGGGTTCCACTCCGGGCTGTAGCTGGGCAGGGCTGCATCACTGCTGCGGGACCAGAGTGTAAATTCCATCTTCAACTGCTCAGGACACTTGTCGCAAATGATCAGCCGAATCTCGCGTTCCTGATCCTCTGTCAGCGTCCGCCATTGACCCATAAACTTGCCTCGCGTGGCCGGCTTGATGGAAGCAAGGCCACCCTCTTCATACCGATCAATCGCAGCACGAACTGTCGGATATGAAAGCCCACAGAGCTCCACAATTTGCATCACGCCGTAACCTTTGCGGTGTAACCACACGACTTGCTTACGCCGCTCGTGCAACTGCGCCAGTGTCGAATATCTCGCGTCGTCTTTTCCATGCAACACATATATGGGTGCCTTTGTTTGCCGTAGTGGAATCGATGCACTACAAGCGCTTCTGAAGATTGCTCACCCAAAGCCAAAGCGAATACGAAATTGCCACGGTGAGGGTCGGAGCAATCATGGCTGGTAACGGTACGGGAACCAGAAGCCATGCCGCCAGTCCGATCAACACCACCCACATGACCCGAATCCCGAGCTTGTGGCGAATCGGGCTTTGGGCCACAAAGGAAAACTTTCGAATCTCCCGCACGTAATGTCCATCGAGATACGCGACGATTCCCAAGGGAATTCCTGGCAATAACCATCCCATCAGGACATGCAGCCGGTAGATCACCAGTCCTAGCCAGAGCCAGGTAGCTTCGATTCGTGACCGAGTCCATTGACTGAAGCCGACATTGCCTAATGGTCCCTGCCCCATGGCGTCGGCATCCAGGAGGAAACCCTGGAAGTCTCGCGATATCGTCTGTTGCAAACTGGTGATCGCCTGCCCGAACACACGATGCTCTCCTTCGCCTGCAAGGGCATACACCTCACCACGTTCTGCCATCCAGGCTCCTCGAATTACTGAGGGATGAATAAAGAGCCATGTCGCCAGCACGACCACAAAGATTCCGACAGCCAGGGCTGTGCCGAAACCGGAATCCGTCCGGCTGGCCATTACTGACCCGTCACCAGAATGGGAATGCGCCCCTTGAGCGTACGGCCACCGGATAGACGGGCGATGAAATGCAGGGGCGGCAATTCTCCCAACATCGCTGCCGGAAACAAGTCAGCCTCCTCTTCGAGAATCTGCTCCTGATAGGACGCGCTGTATTCGTCATGAATATGGGTATCAACATTGTGCCCATAGCGAAGCGCCATCGACCGCACCTTGGTCTGCGGCATTCCTTCGGCGATGTACTTCTGTGTCTCCGAATCGAGGACACGGAGGGCGATCTTGTTGTTGGTGTTAGCCAGCACCTGACGGGCTTTGTTTTCATCGCCAAGCCGACTGGCAAAATCGGCAAATGTCTGAGTCGCGATCGTCACCCGGAAGTCAGCGCCGCCCCCTTTGTTCATAAGCTGAATGGCCGGTTGGTTGAGCACCTCAGCCGCCTCATCGATGAACAGATTTACTGGCGACAGGGTGTCGATACCGTAGTTGTACCGATCCCCTGCCACAGCGGCGAGATCAGCCAGCATGATGGAGCCAATCGCACTACCTACGGTTGAGTCGGCAAGGGAATCGAGGCCAATATAAACCACCTTGTTACCTCGAATGATCTTGGACATATCCGTCACCAATCGTTGATGACCAGGTTCGAAATCTGGTGACAACAGCTCCAGCAATGGATCGCTGGTCAGCATCGACAGAATCGGTATCAACGATGCCACCATCTTCTGGAAGTGATCCCGGTTATGTTCATACGTGGAAATCAATCCATCCAGATCGACGGATTGGGCTTCATGAATCGCCACCTCGTGATAGAAAGACACATAGGCTTGCAGAAGACGATCCTTGTTCCTCCGTATGTAGGAGGACGCGCGAGACTCCCAATCCCTGACATTCGCGACGAAGTGCGTCTTGAGCGCCTGCTGCAGAAGATTTTCCGGGCCGCCTTCCACATATCGGCGCAGTTGTACCAGATTAGGACGACGACCGATTGCGATCATGCCGTTGGTGATGTCGTTCAGGACTTTCCAGCCGAATGCCGTGAAGGGATCGGCCCCAGTCTCCGATGGAATCAAGGCGGCGACACGGCTTGCCAACTCCGTCTTTCGGTTCCAGTTGCGTAGTGGGTCGATACAGGCCGACCGATCTGGATGGGCCGGATGAAAATAGACGAAGCGATCATCCTCTCCGCTGGCATCGCAGGCGGCGCGCGCATTCTGCGCCAGGCCATGATCGCCTTTGGGATCGATGATGATCACGGTCTCGCCGCGAAAGATGGCCTGGGAAATCAAAATATCGAACAGGCGCGTCTTTCCGACCCGCGTACTGCCAACGATCAGCGTGTGGCCCACGAGGTTAGCCAACTCTGAATAGAGATCCTGCTCCGGAGCCAGGCCATGGACCCAGTAGGAGCCCTCGGGGTGCTGGGCCGCCTTGCCGATGGTGCGAACTACCCCCATCGACATCAAGGTATGCAGTTTGGTGGCTTCGATGTCACTCCAGGGGAATCCTCGTCCCAACCAGTAGGACTTGGTTGCACTCGCTTGTCTGGACTTCGCCTGCAGCGTATCCAGATCGATGAACTCTTTTCCGAAAAACTTCAGGCGCTGATCGACGATCATTCGGCGGTATCCCTGCACACTGCGAATCACCGCACCAATGGCACAGCCGATGCCGAGGACTACACCAAAGCCACGGAATATCGGCGCTACGGATGCCAAGACGAGAATCGACATAGCTCCCAGGCCCCAGATAAGCGCCATTCGCGCCTCGAAATTCGGGCGCCATGGAACTTCGAATTCATAGGGTGTAGCCGACCTTGTCATGGTCTCAAGGAATTCCTGCTCAGCGCCAGGCCCCGTCCTGAGAGGCTTGGGATAGCAAATGCATGATGGCGATACCCGCCCATATCGCGATGGGCCACTCGACGGCAGGTAGCCAGGACGCCAACACCAAGCCGCCTTGAATGACGAGCGAAAGGATCCCCAACGCGGAAGCAAGGCGCCTGTTGATCCGCCCCTCTTTGGCTGATGCCCACAGCAGTACGGCAAGCCACGCTACCGTCACCCCGAGAGCGATCATCAGTGAACGACCGCGTGCAAACTGCTCGGCCATTCCGCCAAGGAAGACCAATCCCAGAACCACACCCATGAAGCTGGTGGCGTCCGGCATGGATTTCCAGTCGCCACGGAGTCGCAACAGATTCCAGCCATGCCAGGCCAGCGATGTCATCAGTCCAGGTTTTGCTTGTCCCATCATGCTTCCTTTCCTTGAAAATCAAGTTGCCCCGTGTCGTGGGGCGGACGATGCGATCAGTCGGATGGAGGCACCGTTTTCGCGCTTGGTCACGTCCTCGCATAGCCGGTGTTGTTTGCGAAGCACCGCCGGCTGGCTTCAAGCGGCTGAGGAAACCATCGCCCGAAATTCATCTTACGGATTTCCAAAAATATGCAACATCCGAAATCGATCCAAATCGGTCACATTTCGAATTCCAGTTATCCACAGGTCGCCCGCCGATGGAGAAGTTATCCACGTGAAATCTGTCTCACTGCCAAATTCATCTGGAACCTTGACGGACAGGTGGATCTCCGGCGCCACGAAATTTTGCCCACGTGAAATCTGTCCCGCGACCATGTGACATCTGTCCCCGAATTACGTGACAACTGTCTCGACCATCAGCGGGAATCCCTTATGGGACAAGGCATACAGCCTTCCTCAAGTAGTTGCTTGTAGGTTTACAAGTAGATTGCAAGTAGAGTCCCCCTTTTCCTGTGGAAAGAATCATCAAAAACCGGCACGGGGGAAAGACCACTGATCTGTCAGCAGGACTACGCCCAAAACCCGTCGTCAGAGTCTGGATAGTTTGGCGGCACCGGTATGCCTGGTATGCAACCGGCTTGCACCCACAAACAGGCCGGCATCATGCGGCGTGGCATTGGCTTCTGGATAGAACAACTGAGCCTCCTTCAAGCGAAGAAGAAACCGCTTCTTGAAATCGATCAGGCCTCGTGGACTATCGCCGTAATCCGCACCGAATTGAAGCTTCAAAGCGCCCCATGGAATCATCACGCCAGGCCGATTTTTCACCCGCAACAGAAATATTCGATAGACCAGCCAGGAATAGATATCCATTGCCAAGGGCGATTTCGACAGCGCACGCAACACGCGCATGTCGATTGGTACGGGAGAGTCGGTGATGTTCTTAAAGAAGGAATTGGACAGCTTGAGGCTACTTTCCCAAAGCATCCGATCATCCGGCCGGTGCGGATCCCACAGCACAAATGCCTCTTCGGCGATAGGCATGTTCTTGAGCCCGTATCGCCCTTCGATTTGGTACGTTATCGACAGCATCGACGAAAACAGTTTCAGCGATTGCGCCCGAAGGCGCAGGCAATCACGGCCGTCTGTGCGCATTCCGAGTTTTCTGAGGAATTCGTTCTGACTCCGGCCAAGCCCAAGCATTGGTGACTTGGTTCGCACCGCCTCGGTACATATCCATGCGAGCAACAGCCGCGGAACCGTGCCGAAAGGCAGTCCGAATTTCGGATTGGCGATGATCGAGAGCGATACGGCCCCGCTGGAGCGTTCGAAGTACGGAACGCCTGGATCGCTATGCGGCAAGGTTGTCTGCACCAAGGCCTGCCCCAGGAATCCGATGGACTCCGCATCGTTCTCGCCGGCGGCAATATCGGATGCGAGTCCGATCAGTTTATGGACTCGTTCCGAGCCTGTCATGGCAAATCTACGGCTCGCAACGGTTGGCGAATCCACATGTAACAGGAATCGAAAGCAGCCATGGGAAGAATTGCATCGAAAAACATTCCCACGCTTTTATCAGGACGAAAAACTCACCGGCGGCCGAAATGCGCCCTTCCTGGTCGCAATTTTCAATAGGATAGAAATCCGGTCAGCACAGGAGTCCGATTCAAGCTCAATCGACTATTTCCACCTGAACCCACTTCATGACTTCCCCCTGTGCTGTCTGTACTTGATTCGCTACCAGCAGGATTGGTCCGTTGGGTGCCAACGCGGTAGAGAGGGGATGCTTGAGACCATCAGCCCAGCCGCCATGAAGGCCCATACGCTGTTCATGTTCCGCCCGCTCGATCAGGTCGCAGACATCTTCCAGCGACAGCTCTTTCAGCGTGATCCCGACAGTCAACGATGCCAGCATGCGCAAGTCGAACTTGTCGGTCACGAGATATCTCGGCTGCATGTTCATGCCGGCTCCTCCTCTGGCAGCGACACTCCTGAGCAGTCAGCCAAGTAGCGCTCCATTCGTCCAAGGATTACCAGCATTGAGGAACAATAATGAGCCTGTCTGCGGAGTGATGCCGCTTCAGTCTCCACCTCCACGACTCGCTCACGGCTCCACTCAGGTGCGAACTTGAACAGGTCGCCCATGTCATAGCCATATACGAGATCGGTGCCGCGCTTGTTCTTGTTGCGCTTGCGAATGTAATGATGCTCTGTTGTCCGATTGCCCTTCGCGTCGCGCTTCCAGACCCGCTGATACCATTCCAGCATGAGCGTGTTTTTCTCAAGTCGAACGCGATATTTCAGGGTATTCTGGTCGTCCCATCCTTTTCGGATGGAGTTTCCCTCTACGGTAAAAAGCTCAAATCTGACCGCCGTGTTGGAGGCTTGATCGAACAAATCGCCAATGTAGTTTTTGAGTATCGTTCGGACCTGCCTAAGTCGTTCATCCATACCATCTCTCCAAGCTTTAAGCTCCGGTTGCATCCCCCACACAATCCACAGCGGGGTCTTCGATCTGTTCTCAGCCACGCCGAGATTTGGATCGCTTGCTGAATCCCCCTGGAAGTACGTCCGACCTGGCATTTGGAGGCAATCCGTCGTTTGTTTGCCTACGTCGCACCAGTGAAACCACAGCAAGCCCAGACATGACACTGGAACCCATGTTGTTCCGGATTCAACGGACGCCATCGTAGAAAGCATCCGTATCTCTGCGCGCTCGAAATGTGACCTTTTTGGGCGCATTTCGAAATCCATAGCCACAGGACGCACCATAGGATCAGGTGCTCTGGCGGTGCACTCGCGATATGGAATATCTCAATCCCGGGCATTACGTCCTGTCTCTGGGGATGTCCTGCAGCGCTACTGCCAAGTCTCATGACCCAACGTCGGGCATGACAGTCACTGAAGTGCTACGGGAGAGAAACTGAAATGAATGTGCTCGGAATCGATATTGGCTATTCCAATCTCAAGCTGGCGTTTGGCAAGGCAGGCCAGAATCCACAAGTTCTGTTGCGCCCTGCCGGCGCGGCACCAGCAGACCGATTGGGCGAGAAAATTTCCGGCAAGGCAGAAGAAGACTTTCTGCGCGTGATGGTCAACGGCAATCCGTTCGTTGCAGGACTATCGCCGGACCGTGCCGAATTGTGGAGTCGTGAACTTCATGAGGATTACCCATCGACAGAGTCGTATCGTGCCCTCTTCCATGCCGGATTACTGCTTTCGGAACTCGATCAGGTAGATATGCTCGTCACGGGCCTACCCGTCAATCAGTACTTGAACCCGGATCTCCGCGAACGGCTTCAATCACAGATGCAGGGGGAACACCAGGTCACCCCGCGCCGGCGGATCACCGTCCAACAGGTCAAAGTGGTACCGCAGCCGGTTGGAGGATTTGTAGATCATGTCTGGAACTTGACTGACGCATCCGAGTTTGAAGAGTCGCGAGTCCTCGTGGTCGATCCAGGTTTCTTCTCTGTTGATTGGGTGCTGATCAGCCATGGCGAGCTGCGACGCCAATCCTGTGGCACCAGTCTCGAAGCATCTTCTGTCATCCTGGATGAAGCAGCGAAGCTGGTCGCCGATGATTTCGGGGGAAACATCGGACGAGAGCGTCTTGAAAGCGCCATCAGGCAAAATCAGACTGAGGTTCGATTGTTTGGAGAGCGAATAGATTTCGCCTCCTACCTCAAAAAAGCTGCCGAAAAAGTGGGGCCGATTGTGGCCACGCGACTAAGGGAATCTCTGCGTAAAGAAAACGCAGGTGCCGACATCGTACTGTTGGTGGGTGGTGGCGCAGGATTCTTCGAGCCATCGGTGAAGGATGCATTTCCGAACCTCAAGGTCTCCACATCTGATCTGCCAGTCTTTGCCAATGCCCGCGGATTCTGGCGGATTGGGGCTTGAGATGTCCTCAATCCGGGTCGTCGTCAAAATCCCAACAAGTATTTACCCGGAACTCGTTGCGGACCTGTCGCAAGTCCAGATTCGAGACCGAGCAGAGCGACTGCGGATACTGGCTTTGCTCGGTCTCATGGGGGTTCAGAGACTTCCGCCGCAATCGGTCCGCGATTCAGAAATCGAGGGCGGAGCGATGCCTGATCAAAAAGCAACAACAAACAGGCTGATACAGCGTCTCAAGGGAAGTTTGTGATTCACTACTCCGAATCAGCACCCTGATCACCCTCTGCTGCTTAACTCGCAGTATGGGCATGATCGGGCATGAAATTCGTTGATGTCAAAGATATAGAAGGTCTGGCAGCGGCCGCATCGCCGCCATTCGACGATCTTGGCACGAACATCTCGCACGGCGAAATAGGCAGCATTGATATCGAGTTCCCGATGCGCCATCCGTAGATGCATCTCCCTCGCTCGCAAAAGCATCATCGCAGAAACGCGAGTGTCATTTGCCCGATCAAGACGTTGGTATACCGCCACGAAACCTGCCAGCTCCGCCGCCGTGATGGCATCGACAATAAAGGGGCGGACCGACTCAGGAAGCCTTCCATTTGGCGGACTTTCAGAATGAATCTCACGCCAGCGGAGCCGGAGGGGCTTGATGTGAATCTGGGTCAGATGATTCACGATCGGTAGCCTGAGTTTCAACCGAACCAGCTCATGGGCTATCCGATGATTTTCCAGCTCCTCAGGGGAAAGTAGAGCCGCCACGCGAATTGCCTGCTATCGCTGCCTCTGCATACGTACTTCGAGCTTCGCGAGGCATCTGCAGCAATCTCGTGAATGCCGGATCGTTAAGTCTCAAGGTATAGAGCGACACTCCGACGGTTTCAGCCAGATCATCGATCTCATCCATATCAAGCGTGGCAATCTTCTCGATCACCGTCTTTGGTAGCCCGGTCATCAACTCCGCCGCCTCAGTGTCCTGAGCCATCTGACGAGTCAGCAACAACAGTTGGCGGTTGATCTTGAGTATGTCTCGCTGCTCCAGCATAAATATTCCTCCGAGTGGTCACGAGTGCGCATTTTATATTACAATTATTACCAACAGAACCGCCACGGAGAATAATTTATGACACTAACTGCCGAACCTGTTTTGCAGGCACATAACCCTGTTGCCGAGATTCTGGAAGCACTGATGGAAAAGCACAGCCTGAACCAGACGGACCTGGCGAATCGATCCGGCGTCTCCCAGCCCGCTATCAACCGCATCCTCAACGAGCGCAGCAAGGCGAAGAAGCCGCGCCGTGAAACGCTGGAAAAAATCGGCGGGGTACTGGGCGTGACACCCGAACAACTGACCGGACAGGCCCCCATCTCCGTTCGCCTGTTCGACAAAGGAGCCGTGCCGATAGGGCGCTGGGAAACCCTGACGCAGAACCCAGAGGCCGGCGACATCCAGTTGGGGCACGCACTGGTGTGCCCTGTTCCCCACAGCGACTTGAGCTTTGCCCTGCCGGTCATTGGCGAGGCGATGTCAGGCAACGATGGTTATCGCGAAGGAGATGTGATTTTTATCGACCCAGCCGTCAAACCATCGCATGGCCGGGATGTCGTGGCAGTCGGCCCCAAAGCCGCCTATCTGCGGCGATTCACTGAAACCCCGGAAGGCACCTTTCTCAAGGCGCTCAACCCGAGTTGGCCCAACCCCATCCTGCCGCTGACCTCCGACATCATCGTCATGGGTACAGTAATCTTCTCGGGGCGTATTCGTTAGCCATTACGATGGTGTATGAAGTATGTAATACGCTATTACATTACCCAGCCGATCGCAGCATAAAAAAACCCGCCGATGCTGCTGGCGGGTTTTTTCTTGGTCAGATCAGTCCTCTTTCCGCGAAGGACAGGATCGAGGTGTCGGTCACAATGAAGTGATCCAGCACCTTGATATCGACAAGCCCCAAAGCCTGTCGCAACTGACTGGTCAGGACTTCATCGGCGCGTGACGGTTCGACACTCCCACTGGGGTGGTTGTGTGCAAACAGCACGGCCGAGGCATTGAGTTTCAAGCCCGTCCGTACCAGTTCGCGGGGATAGACCGAAGTCTGTGTTGTCGTTCCCCGGAACATCTCCATGCTGCTAATCAGCCGGTTCTGCGCATCCAGCCAGATCGCCACGAAGCTCTCGTACTCCTGACCGCCTAGAAACAATCGCAAGTAGCTCTTGACCGCCTCGGGCGATGACAGATGCTCTCCAGGTTCTTTCAGGGTTTCCTCCAGTGCGCGTCGCAGCAACTCCCTGGCCGCCAGAAAACGATCAGGAACATACTGCACGGTCTCTTCGGCAACTCCAGAATCAGATGCCTGGTATCGCCGCCGCAAGCCGAATAGTTCAGCCAGCGAGTAAGCAGGATTGAACACAGCTGACAGTCCAGTGAAGCATTCGAGCAGCTCGACGTTGGTTAAGTGTTTCATCTTGGTGCCTCCAAAAATGATGCGGGCACCCTCCTTCCCTGCCGGGACGAAGAGTCGCCCCGCGGGGTGGATATGAATGGGTAAGAACTACTGAACTACGTCCGCCTGAATGGCAGGCTTTCCGGCATCGAGGATCTTCTGGCTTGCACTGAAAATCCGCTGCGCCGACTTCTCCGGCAATACGTCGCCATCGAGCCAGGACTGGATGTAGCCTCGCGACTCATCGCGTCCGGGCAGTTCGAGGATGGAACACAGCAGGAAGGCCACGCCCTCCGCCTCGACCTCCTGAATACTTCTCGGGATCGTCGCGGCGTCATGGCAATCGCCTTCTTCGGTATGGCCAAGCACCACATGCGCCATTTCGTGAAACCGGGTCTTGTGCGGATACTCGGCAATCGGACTCACGGCAATTCGCCGTTTGACCGCATAGCCCTGCACATTCCCGTCCATGAGTTCGAATGGCTCCTGCGAGATACCGAGTTCCGTCAAGGCAGCTTCGGCATTCCACTGGGGCGATTCGATGGCTTCGACGTAATCTTCGCCTTCGGTCTGATCCAGGCTGAACCAGCGTGGTGCCAGCCTGAATAGCGTCAGCAACCGACTGCTTTCTTCTATCGATCCGTCGTCGGACTCCGAGTCACGGCGCTTGACCGTGATCGGCATCCAGAGCGACAACGCCTTCTGGCCCTTGGTGACGGAGCGTCCCAGTTCCTTCCAGCGGAGGAAACTGGCGATCGGCGCCATGGGGAGATCGCGCTCTTGCAACTGAATGGCTGCCAGAATCTGGTTGCCGATGCTGAAGCGATGGAACCGTCCATAAGCGGCACTGACGATTCCGGGCTCCGAGAGCGCCTGCGTGAGCAGGGGTGCAAACTTGTCATGCATGATGCCTCCAAAGAAAAATGGGGAGGCACCGTCCCCGTTGGGGAGCAATGCGTTCCCCGTGGGATGAAATTTCCGGTCGAAGCCGGATGACTGATGGAAAGTCCGATGGACTTCCGGTTCTGCTACTTCCTTCTTGCCGACCACACCGACAGAGCAAACTCTTTGGCCTCGACTGCATGCGGCCCAAGGAATTCGCTGGGCTTGCCTTCGATCTTGATGAAGAGTCGCCTTCCGACCACGGCAATGTGCTGACGCGCACCGCAATCGGAGTCGAAGCGCGTGCGCAGGAATTGCCGATAATCGCCTTGCCATCCTGCCGGCGGAGCGAACGCGCCCTGCCCGCCCGGCATGGTGTCGATCAGACTGAAATCGATAACACCGTACATGACCGTTCTCCTAGGCGGCTTGATGCAGCGCTTGCTCCACGCTGACCAAGGCGGGGAATCCCGCTTTGCCCTCAAGTACGAACACGTCCAGCCAGTCGATTCCCTTTTTGCCTTCGGGGATCTCCATGGCCGGTGCAATGGCGCCGGCACGGATACCCAGGGACCACAGCCGTTTGACCAGCTCACGCGCCGCTTCCTGCCCGTGTCCGGACGGATGTTGGCGTGAGGGCCGGTCCTTGTCGGCAAAGACCAGAATCTGGTCGATGCCGGCCGGTGGCTGGAAAGTCGCCAGCAGATGCGCGTTACCAGTGGCCCAGGTGGGAATGCCCGTGGCCTCGGTGACGGCAAGTGCCGTCTCGATACCCTCGGTGACTGCCAAGCGATGATTCGCTGGCACCAACCGAATGGCGCCCCCGGTTATTTGACGCGCCAAGGGATGGCGCATCAGTTTCTTGGGGGAATCGACCGGTGCCTTGCGGCCATCGGCGGTTAGATAGGTTCGGTGGATGGTGACCGCCTCGCCGCCCTGCCCCGTCACTTGCGCGATCAGGGTCGGGTAGTCGGCAAGTCGCCGGTTGTCCTCGTAGTATCCGAGTGCTGCATGAAACCGCAGCGTTTCAGGTACCTTGACCGACAGACCGCGACGAGCCAAATACAACCGTGCCGGCTCGGCGCTCGGATGGGACAACGCTACAGACTCCCGCCAGGTGCGATTCAGCTGCTCCCGGCGCATCTCATCCTCGGATTTATCCTCCGCCGAATGGTCACTTCGCGACCGGCTACCGACTTGTTCAGCCACTTCGCGGATCGTCCGGCCAAAATCCCAGCCGTTGATCCACATCAGCAGCGCAAACCCGTTGGCAAAACTGCCGCAGGTATTGCAAATGCCTCCCCCCGTATCGGCGACATCCCGAAACAGGCGAAAGCCATCCCGACCGCCGTGAACCGGACAAGGCACATGCTTTCCTGTCCGTTCCAGCGCGGCTTTCAGCGGTGGCGCGAGAGCAAACAGAACCCGCTCCCAGCGACCACGCGCATCTTCCTTGACTTGCTGCGTCTCGTACTCGTGCTTCATTGTCGATGCCTCCATGTAACAACTCCGTGTGGAAATCTCCGCGCGGCATGGAGCGATCCCGTCCGGGAATGGCTCCCCGGCGGGGTTGATGAATGCTGTTTGTTTTCTCGTGGCCAGCTACCACACGTCCGCCCGATGCCTTACGGCGTCAGACTGAATCCCATGTTCAGGCTTTGCACAGCAGGCTCGAATTGCGCTTCGAACCTGTTCTGAAAAACCCCGGCGCACAGAGCGTGCGCGCCGGGTAAGAGGAAACAGGAGGGAGGAAACTGGATGCGATGCTACGTACCGGTTCGCCCTCTCGGATTTTGAAATGCGCCCTTTTTGGCTCGACTTTGACCGTCCGTTAAACCGGTTCCATGCAGTGCAAGTCAGGTATGTCCGCCGTCACCCATTCGGGCAACAGCGGCACCCCCTTACAACACCTTCACGCGACTTCGGCTTCCGCTTCCATCGCGCCGGCATTGCCCTTGTCGAGATCGAGACTGGCATTGATCTCGCGTTGGCGCACCAGCAGTTGCGTCAGTCGATCCTCCTTGTCGAAGGGCTTGGAAATCTCGGCGAGGATGTCGGCCAGGCGCTTTTCTGCCCGTGCCAGATCCTCATGGACTTCCGCCAGCCTGCCTTCCAGAGCGTTGGCCACGTTTTCGATCACCCTGACCATCCCGATGGGATTGTCGGAATGATGTGCCACGTAGGCTCGCCGCTTTTTCAGCAGAAAGCTCGGTCCATCGGCTGCCGCCGTCGGTATCGACACCGCCAGATCGAAGCCAGCAAACTGCCCGACGACGATCTCCCCCGCCGACGTCTTCCAGTTCCCGATCTTCCGGGTTCTGGCTTTGGCTTCGACGTAATACCGGACAAGCGCCTCGCCTGCTTCGGCACGTTCGACAAAATGCTGCCCGTCGATCACCATGCAAAAGCGCTGGCCACGCACATCCACCCGATCGGCGATATCCGCTTCGATCGCCTCGATCCGTTGCCGGAGTTTCTCGATACGACCGGGCAAGGTGGCTGATTCCCTCTGGTTGGACCATCGCTGGTTGTCCCATTGGGATTTGAGCAAGGACAGCTTGGCGACCTCGGCATCGATGCCGGCCTTTTCCATGACCAGTGGATTGCCGGACGCCAGCGCCTTCACTTCGGCATAGGACAGCGCCGCTAGCTCCACATCCTCCGCGCTACGCATCCCGGTATCCCCTCGCATCACCTGGGCGATGAAGCGTGCCTTGGTTTCGAGGGTCTGCCAGATGTAGGCGTCGAACGAGGCCTCCGTCACGTAACGGACGATACGCACTTCTTCGTTCAGGTTGCCCTGACGAATGATGCGTCCCTCCCGTTGCTCGACGTCGGACGGACGCCATGGCGCATCCAGATGATGCAATGCCGCCAGGCGCGTCTGGATATTGGTGCCCACCCCCATTTTCAGGGTGCTACCCAACAGAACGCGAATCCGTCCTTCCCGCACGGCCTTGAACAACTCGGCCTTCGCGGTATCGCTCTCGAAGTCATGAATGAAGGCGATTTCCGTTCCCGGAACCCCCATCTCCACGAGCTTCGCCCGTATGACGTGATAGACACTGAACCGTCCATCGTCCGTTGGCGTACTCAGATCGCAAAACACGGCCTGAGTGCCGCGGAACGCCGTCGTATCGCGCCAGATGCCATATATCCGCTCGGCGCACAGACTCACTTTCCCATCCGGTGCCTCCGGCTCACGAGCAACCACCAGCCGCATGTCCAGCGCAGCCTTGCGGCCATCGTTGGTCACCGCCAGCATGTTGTCCTCGTTGGGCGACACGGTGCCGTTGCGAATGGCTTCGGCACGTTCCACCAGCGTTGCCACAAACGCCTTCAGGGCCGCCGTGGGTTTCGCTGTCACCGTCTCCAAATGGAAACGTGGCACCGGCAGCTTCAACATATCCGCCGTTCGAATGTCCGCCACTTCGCGGAACATCGTCATCAGCTCGGGCAGATTCACGAAGCGGGCGAACCGCGTATTCATGCGGTATCCCCCACCATCGGGGGACAACTCCAGGGCCGTCACAGACTCGCCGAAATTGCCCGCCCAGGTATCGAACTGCGCCACATGATTCCCCCGCAGCGTCGCGGGTTGCAGATAGCGTTGCATGGTCCACATCTCCGCCATCGAGTTCGATACCGGCGTTCCTGTTGCGAACACCACCCCCGACCGGCCGCCATGCTTGTCCATCACATGCCGCGTCTTCACAAACATGTCGAAGGCACGTTCCGAGTTGGCATTGGGCAGTCCTGCGACCCGCGTCATCTTTGTGAACCGGTAGAGGTTCTTGAAGTAGTGCGCCTCGTCGATGAACAGGAAGTCGACGCCCAGTTCCTCGAACGTGAGCATGTCATCCTTCTTCGACTTCGCCGCCAGCTTCTCCAACCTTGCTAGCCAGCTCTTCTTGGCCCGCTCCAGCTCCTTGACGATCCGATTCCCCCGCTTCTGCGATTTCGAGGCCCGAATGGCGCACTCGATCTCATAGACACGCGCTTCGATGAACGTGGTCATGGCCTCGTCGCTCATCTTGATCCTCTCGAAAGAGGCATGGGTAATCAGCACGCCATCCCAATCCCCGGTGGCGATCCGTGACAACAATGTCCGGCGTTTGTCGCCGACCAGGTCGTCCTTGCTCGCCATCAGGATATTGGCCCCGGGATAGGCTCGCAGAAACTCCGCCGCAAACTGCTCCAGCATGTGGTTTGGCACCACATAGCACGGCTTGCTGGCCATCCCCAGACGCCTCAACTCCATACCGCCACAGATCATCGTCAGGGTTTTGCCGGCGCCGACCACGTGGGCCAGCAAGGTATTCACCCCGCCCGACACGATGCGCCAGATGGCGTCCTTCTGATGCCGATGAAGGTTGAAGACTTCGGAGAAGCCCGGCAGCGCCAGGCCCGACCCGTCAAACTCCCGCAAGCGCACAGAATTGAACTGGTCGTTGTACAGCCGGACCAAGCGCTCGCAGCGAGCAGGATCAGCGAATACCCAGGCACCAAATGCTTCCTTGAGCGCCTGCTGCTTCTCACGTGCGGCAATGGTTTCCTCAGTGTTCACGAAGTACCGGTCGGTCACCGGATCGCGATCCCGAATCGTTGGCACCATCTGGTTCAGCGTCACGACAAACAACTCGCCGGCCGAGATACGTCCGGTACCGAAGGTTTGGGTCGATGCGACCGACCGTTCACCTTGCCAGGGCACATCGATGTTCCACGCCCCGGCTTCCGCACAGAACTCCACCGTGCATCCCTCACACTCCAGCAACTGATCGAGGAATTCGGCATAGTCCCGCGCCGGTATCCAGGTCGATCCGATCCGGGCATCGATTTCTCCCGGCCCCAGATCAGCAGGTACCACAGCTTTCAAGGCATCCACATTGCGAACAAATTCTCCGCCCGCAGCTTCTGCCATTTCCAGCTTGCTGCGCACGTTCCCGGCCAGGTAAGCATCCGCGGTTTCCCATTGCGATGTTTCTGGATTCAGGAAGATCAGACCGCGATCCGCCATGTCCGGGAGGAACGCCGATGACACCTGCCCAAGCAGGGATGCCATCAACGCAACATCCACACATCCGCGCTCATGCAGCGACACCAACAGGGCCTCTTCCGGCGTATTGCAGCGGTCGACCTTGCGGACGACCCCCACGGTCCGACGGAAGAACACATCGGCCTTTTCCGCTACGCCGCCCTCCGGATCGTAATTCTCCAGAGACAACAGCAATGGCAGGTCAGGGTCTCCCTTGAACGCCAGCTTGTTGGCCTTGGCATGCAGATAGCCATGCCGCGCCACAAAGCCGTCATAGGCCATGTTGAGCATCATGCGGTAACTGCCAAGACGGCCATCGTCATCCGTGAGATGCTGGACATGCAGCAACTTCCTCGCCGCATCACGAATCGCCATCATGCCGACGATGCGCTTGGCAGCCGTTGCCGATACCGTTCCCTCGATAACCAACAGATCCTGGCCTTCCGAGACAGCCAATCGGCCATCGTCGGTAAAGCAGAATGCGCCCGGCTTCACGAACTCCGGCGCCGCGACACGAATGTCGCGCTGCGGCTTGCCACTTGGCTCGGAATTTCTCGCCGCCCGGGGGTGATGAACGCCCTCGGGCAAACGCGCAATCCGTTCCCGTAACGCACTGCCGATATCGCCTTCGAAAATGGCGGCATTCGACAAGCCATAGCCATTCGACTTTTGTCCCATGCGCCCGATCAGCATCTCCGGGTTCTGGACATACCAGTTCGAGACATACAAACGGCGGTAGCCATCGCACATCGCATAGGGCGCTTCGACCACGCTGATCCAGTCGTCAGTGGCCTTTTCGCCTGCCCCCAACTTCTGGAGAAAAACGATATCGGTCGTGACATCTGTATTGGCGATCTGCGAAAACGTCCCGGACGGCAGACGGATCGCCCCCAGCAGCCTTGCCTGGGAGGCCATGTAGCGCCGCGCCCGGTCTTCCCACTTGTCCAACGTTCCGGCCGACGTGATGAACGCCACCAGACCACCCGGACGGGTCACTTCCAGGGCACGCCCGAAGAAGTAGTCGTGGATCAGGAAGTTTGCATAAGGGACATTTCGATCATCCGGCACCTGATAGTTCCCGAAGGGAACATTCGATATCACCAGATCGAACCAGTCTTTGGGCAATCGTGCCTTCTCGAAGCCCACCGTCAAGGTACGAACCCCGTGTTGCCCATACAGGCGCGACAGCATCCGTGACGACAGACGGTCGATTTCGATGGCCGTGATTTCCGATACTTCGGCCAGTTCCTTTGGCATGGCACCGATGAAATACCCGGTACCTGCCGAGGGATCGAGGACGCGACCGCCCCGAAATCCGAGTCGGCGCACTGCTTCCCATATCGCATCGATCACGAAGACTGCCGTGTAATGGGCATTGACCACGCTCCCCTTGGCGCTCGTGTAATCCTCGCCCAACAGATCCGGCAATGACTCGGCTCTCGCCCGCCACGCTGGATCGTCCTGCTCAGGATTGAACGCTTTGGGAAGCCCGCCCCATCCGGTATAGCGATTGAGGATGGATCGTTCATCGTCAGTCGGGAAACGCTTCTCGGCATCCAGCGACGACAACACTGCGATCGCCGCCAGATTCGCCTCGAACTTCCCGGCCTCCCCACGCAACATCGCATGCAGAGAGCCATCCAGCGCGGGCCATACCGAGCGGAGCGGCTTGGGAGCCGGAACGTCGATAGCCACCTCGACAACCCGTTCTGCAATGTCGCCCGAACTTCCCTCATCGATGACCGGTACGGCGACATGTACTTGGCTGATTGAGGGAAAGGCGATGATTTCCGCCGTGCATCTTGCCTCTGGCAATGGATCGTCCGGGGCAAATCCGGGAAGCCACATCGTGACCTCCGCGAGTTTCTTGAGTTTCATGCGGTTCTCCTGAAAAGCCGGAGACACGCCCCCCCTCCGGGGTGTGTCCCCGGAAGGGTTGAGAAACATTGGTGGATCGGATGTCGAAGGCGCGAGCCCTGACAACCGACCGGGTGATGCAAAGACGACTGCCTACATTTCGCCGCGCCCGCCGACTTCGATCTTTCGCCACAGGGACTTGGAATCACTCAGCCAGTGATAGCGAACGAAGGCCGACAGGTCGGCGTCATCGTCGATGGAAAGGATGAAGCGCTCGATACCGTCCCCGCTGCCGTTGAGCGCCAGACCGGTCCGGTTTTCGCGGAGCTTGGCCAGGCACTCGGCGTCGTAGCGGTCACGCATCTTCTGCGTGTCGATATCGATACAGAGCGAGACCCGGACGCCCCGGTTTCTGGCTTCCTCCAATGAGACGGCATCCGCCACCACCCGCCGCAGGCGAGTGATGTAGGCCTCCGGCTTCATCCAGCGACCATGCGGCTTGAGCGATCCGCCTTCACAGGCGGCCGCAAACTCCACGACGGTTTGCATGACCTGCCAGGACATGCCCATGGCCATGCAGGACCACCGACGCGGACGCTTGCCATCCTGCCGATAGACATTGTTGTCACCCCCCAGCGAAGCCAGAATGAAATGGTCCTCGTAGGCGGATTCGATGCGTTCCTTGGGCAGACGAATTGCCACCCAGTCATACTCGATGCGATACGACATGTGATGCCTCCAGAAATGAATGCCGGAGACACCCATCCCTTCCGGGCGATGTCCCCGGACGGGTGATGGCCCTGAGGCCGAATGGATTTACAGCTGTTCCGCCTTGGCTTGCGAACACAGGTAGAGCAGACAGCTCGAATTGCGCGGCCCCCACCAGCGATGCCAGCGGACCTGCACTTTGGCTTTCTGCTCCGCCGGCAAACCGAAATAGGTCTGACGGGCAATTCGCCACCATTTGGCGGTGAATTGGCGCCGTTCGACCTCGACGACGTCGGCACGCTGCGCACGGCGGGTCATGACTTCATCCACCGAGGGTTGCAATGCCGCGACCTGATCAGCGAAAAGCGGCAAGGCCTCGCGTTCTGCCTTCTGCTTGCGCAGCACGGCCGAGCGCTTTCTCGGGGTATCCCGAAAGCCTTCATAGCGGGGATAGCGATCGAACATCATGACCATCCCCTGGCCACGCGAATCGATTCGCGCAGCGTACGTACATCGTGCTTCATGGTGCCTCCAGTAAAAAATCGGGAGGCAGCGACCCTGTCGGGAGCAAGCCCCCACAGGGTTGAGAAATGCTGTTTGTTTCCAGCGGCCAGCTACCGCCTTTCAGTCATTCCCCTATGGGAACAGCCAAACTCGGGTTTTCCACAGCGGGCTACGGACATGCGCAACCCGTTCTGGAAAGCCCGGCACACGCAAACGCGCATGCACCGGGAATATGGCTCCCACCCTCAACTCCCCTGCCCTTTGCGCTTGCGACGGCGCGCAGGCTTGGGATAGCTGAATCGGGACCATGCCGCCGGATCGACGGGTAGCGGTGTCGTCCGGGCATTTTTGAGATTCACGAAAACACCGTGATAGGCGATCTGGCCGTAGCGGAATAACTCCCACAGCAGATTCAACGCATAGAGCGTAACCCCGCGATTGACGAACAGCGACTGCTTGTCAAGGGCATCGGCCAGCGAGCAGGACGGCGTGTCATCTTCGGCTTCCTGCGACTCATCGACGATCTCCGGGAGAAGATCGCCGGCATGAGGCAGCCGGTTCGCATCAGGCTTGGCCCAACGCGCCGGTACGACACCGAGAATGACCTGACCATCATGCAAGCGGTTGCCCATATCGAGCCAATACCCGCCGCCAGCACGTCCCACCGATTCCAGGATTGCTTTGCGCGCCAGACGATTGTCGACACAACCAATCGCCAGATCGGTGCGCAAACTCTCGCCCGCGGTGAGACGCCGCATCTGCGCCTTCCAGCCGGTGCCCATTGCCATGTTGATGCGATTGACGAGTACCGATGCCTTGGAGAGCCCCACGTCGGACGGATAAAACATCTGCCGCCCGACATTGGCTTCCGACACCTGGTCGGCGTCGATCACGGTCACGTCCAGTCCGCCAGGATGTCCCAACGCGATCATGGCCGTATGCAGCTGAGCCAGTCCCATCAGCATCTGGGAACCCGACCCGCCGGCCCCGATGACGGTGACACGCACCTCCCGCGTGAGCAGTTCAGGCACAAGATGATGGATAGCCATCATTCCCTCCTGTCTGGCCGCTCAGGCCGGTCTCATCGAATGCCAGCGGCAGGAACAGCCCGTTGGCGCATAAACGGAACGCCGTCGAGCACTGTCCGCGATCGCAGTTGCCGATCACGCCGGCAATCTTGAACTCCCCGCGATCATCCCGATCATCCTGCGTCGAGAAGAAGGCCGAGAGACAACCATGGGAATGCAAGTCGACCACCAGATGCTCGTCGTCGTCAAGGAGCGGCCGGCGATAACGTACATGCGTGCATCCCGTCGATTCTTCCGTCGGGAACACCAGCCGCATCTCGCCGGATCCGGCATGCCACACGATCCATCCCACACACTCTTCCGGGCAACGATCGAGCGCGAACCGGTAGAACTCGATGACCAGATGGCGAGGAATCTTGCCAAAGGTCAGGGAGAGCTCACGACCCACCCAGCCATACGGCATGGGGACGCTTTTCTGGCAGACCAGCGGCACGCGCAGGTACAACCAGGGACGCCGTGCTTCGAGCCAGAGTCCATCACCGGTCACCAAAAAGCGATGACCAATCTCGACCAGGGGCGTGAATCCGCCATAGCGGGGCACCGTCACGACAGGTGCCGAGTGTTGCAAGGCGACATCTCTCGCATCCATCACGCATCTCCTTCCAGCACGGCGGCCTCAAAAGCTTGCCGTAGCGTCCAACCCGTCGGAACGAGCGTGCGCGTTGGAAAGCGACTCAGGCGACCATCCAGCAGATCCCGCCACAAGGCAAACGGACCGGCCCGGTAACGGGTCAGCCCCCTTGGGGTATGGATATTCGGATGCGTGAAGTAGGAACGGAAAAAGGCTTCCTCCCAGGCCAGGTGGTTGTGTACCTGATCGCCTTTCGGCAAGCGGGCACTGCCGACACAGATCGTGCCGTTTTGCCAGACATTGAAGAATGGCGCGACGTACAGCGGTGTGTCGGCATCGGGACGTTGCCGCCCCTTGAACGCGAACACCTTCCATGCCTTCGTGGTGACGACGAACACCAGGCCAGGACAGGGAACCCGTGCGGTTCGCGCACCGAGTTCCTTGCAGTCGAACCAGACCTGCCTGTCCTGCGGAGCGCTATACCAGACGAAGAATCCTGAGCCTTCCGCGAGCACATGCGCCGGCTTGATGGCCGGCTTGAGCATCGTTTCCGGATCGAGAATCCGCATCAGCGCCATGAGTCCCGCCTTGCTGGCCGGAACTCCCGCTTGAATAACCGGACGATTGCCCTCGTCCGATCCCACGTCATGAACCGACACGAACGCCGGCTTGCGTTGCGCATCCTGATAGACCAGGACGGCATGGGTCAGCCGATACGACTGTTCGCTGGAAAACGTACTGACATTGATCGCCATCGCGACCTCCTTGTTGAAATGGTGCAGGCGTGTCGAGCCCGGCGGGCAGGACATCACCCGCACCGGGTTAATGGAACTCACAGCGGTTCGGCGATCAGGGCGATCAGCCGATCCAGTGACGACAACAACTGCAACCCCAGGCCAGTCTTGTGGAGCCAGACATGGAACCCCTCGGTATCGAGAGGTACCGCGCCGGCGCCAAAGAGATCGGTATAGCCATCGCTGGCGCAATTCGCGTATTCGATAAAGTCATCGAACACCCGATCCATAGGGTCATCGGCATCCCATCGCAGGTAAGCCCCGAAATAGACACACTCGACATCCATGCCATCCAGGCCGGGAAGCTGCCCGCCATCCGCCATCAATTGTTCGATGTCGAGCAACACGGCGGCTACCAGCGCAACTTCTGGCATGGAGGACTGGATGCGGGACAAGGCCTCCTCATCCAGCACCGGCTTGGCGCGAAGCACCCAGTCCGGGAAATGACCGTCATACCAATCCGGAGAAATTGCATCCCCCAGATCCTCGTCGGTCATTCCCATTGAGCGCACTTCATCCAGCCATCCAGCTTGGTCACTACTCCCTTGCCAGTGGATGTACTCGCACAGATCGCGCGCCGATTGGGGCGTCAGGGCACAGAGCGTGCGCCCCGAAGCCCGTTGCAGCCAATACAGCGCCGTCTCACCCAAACCGGGACAGTGTGTCTCGATCCGGGTCAGCCGATCCTTCATGCCCAGCCATTCGACCTGCTCGGACTGGATGGCCCAGTACCACCGGTCATCGTCGTCACTGGCATCCGGAAACAGCGATCCGTAGCCCAATGCCGCAGGCGATGCCGCGACCTGAGCTTCGAAGGCGAGATGCTGCAACTGCCCGACCATGCGATTGATCCACGCACCCAACGCTTGTTGCACCAACGCAGGCGGCAGACCACTCGCCGAATCGTTAAGCTCACCTACCTCCAGCCAGCGCAAGGCCAGCATCGCCCAGCGACGAACATCGAGGCTGGGATTGAGGCTGATCGTGAGTCCTTTGCCAAACTGCGGCAGACTCAGAGGATCAGGGCCTGGACGGAAGCGGCCACCTGACAGCGATCGCCGGGGGCTACGGTTGCTTGAGACCGGAGCACCAAGCGTTGCAAGGCTTGTACGCATCGTTTCATCTCCTCGTGATCGAAAGCGGGAACCCCGGGAGGGATTCCGCCTTCAAAGTGCGAGAAGTCGCCATCGGCAGCGGCTTGCAGCCGTTCCTTGAGCGACACCATGACCTACTCCTTGCGGAGAGCATCAGACCAGAACCACCTGACCCATCGTCCCAAGGCGATAGTCAGGCGCTCCACCGGTGTCACGAGCGCCGATTGCGGTTCGACATAGCTCAGGCCGTCATCGCGCCGCCGCACCACGATCCGGGAGGTTCGCGGTGCATTGGCCGATAGGCTGCCCTTGGTGCCGACCGCACGACGGAAGGTGTAGATCAACCGATCCCCCTTCTGCTCCGGCCCCTCGATCGAGGCCGTCGTGATCTCCGGGTAGGTCGCGGAATAGACATCCCGCACCTGTTCTGGAGACAACTCGCAGCCGGGATCGGGCAAGGCAATGCCGTTGTAGGCAAACGAACGCTGCAGCTTCTGAACGGTAATGGTCATGACACCCTCCTCATGCGAAAAGGTTGTCTTCGACCGGAACGTCGGCGGCTGCCGGTGTCTCGGTCTCATCATCATCGTCATCGGCTGGTGCCGTTACCTTGGCCGTGCCTTTCCTGAGTGCGCCTTCCGCTTTCTTGCTGGCGTCCTTTTTGGCTGCCTCAAGAATGTTGCGGGTGGCTTCCAGTTGCTCGGCCAGCGATTGATGCTCGTCGGCAAAGCTGCGAAGCAAGCCGATGAATTGCGCATCCAGCTCCTCCGCCGTTCCGGTCAGGACCAGCGGAATCGCCAACGCCTCGACATCCTTTGCATCCTTGGCATCCTTCGGGGTGGGTCGCACCGTGACGGTGATCAGTCCTTCCCTGGCCGATGACAAGGTGACCGCCAGTGCCGCGCAGCCGTCCAACAACGATTTCAGTTCCTGAAAAAACATGGTGGTACCTCCAAATGGAAAATTGCAGGCGCACCACGCCCCTTGCGGGGAACGTGGTCCCCGCAAGGGTGGAAAGAAACTGTCTTACGCGATGGTGAAGCGCATCGACCGCGGCACCTTGCCCTCATAGGGGAAAGCCGCCACGTTCAACAGCGCCTTGACGATGTCGTCCTTCTTGCCGCTCATGGCCTTGGCAAATGCCCCGCCCATGGCGACCTTCAAGCCGATCTCGTCGCACATCGCCTCGATTTCGCTCTTGGTGAGCAGCTTGAGAAATTCTTCGCAGAGCTTCCAGTGCCGCCCAAGATCGATGTCGAGATAGGTGAGGATCTGGACCAGGGTCTTCTCCTCGATGCCGTCCGCCGCCGATGCCGCCAGTCCGAGAAACAACTTGTCCCGAACGGCTTCATCCGACTGCGCAACCAGGCGTGCCGCCTCGTCCACCTTGAACACAAAGCTGGTGAATTCCTGCTTGGTGATCGCGGCGAATGCCTTGCCCAGCTTGGTATCGCTGATATGCCGGGCATTGCCTGATAACGCCAGGGCGATGAGTACCGTGAGATTGTTGTCACGATTGCCCATCAACTCCCGACGCAGCACCTTGCGCCAGACTTCCAGCCGGTAGTCCTTGACCCGTTGCGAGTCCTGGACCTTGGCATCCGACTTGGAATTTGGCTGAGATTCAGCCTTGCCGGGTGACTTGGCAGGGGTTGCTGACTTTCCTGACGCTGTCTTCGCAGAACCTTCCGCCGGCGTTGCCTTATCCTTTTCCAGCTTGATGCGCGCTGCCACCTTCTTGGCATTGCAGCTCGCATCGAAGCACAGGTCGGGATAGACGTTGCCCAGCTTGCCCGGCACGGCCGAGATCGCGGCACCGAAGTTCTTGCAGGCGCGGCAGGCTTTCGCCTGTTCGTCGCCTACCCCGGTATCGCCCTCCGCCAGCAGTCGCAGGAGCGTGAAGTTCTCGCCGGGTCGGACGATCCGAATGGTCGGATAGTCATCAGCCAGCGATGCCTTCTTTGCGTCCAGCGCCGCCTCGGTCTTGCCATCGAAACACGCCCCGTGGGTGCAATGTCCGGCGGCAATCGCCTCGCCAAAGAGCGCCTGCTGATTCCCCGAGTTATGGGAACACGACGTGCACTCGCCCTTGTCGAAGATGGCACTGCTCAACGCCCGTGAGATCTGCTCAAGCTGCCCGCGAAACTGGGCGACCGTCGGCAGACTGGCCTGTGACAACAACTTCTCCAACACGGCATCCTGCTTGTCGCGGGTGACCGCGGCTAGCAACTCGGCATGGCCCAGCTGGATGCGCCGCTCGGACAAGGCACGACGGACCCGTTCCGAACAGTTCATCAGTGCCAGGCGCTTGTCGAGCGTGGTCCGCGACCAGCCCAGACGACGCGAGGCCTCGTCCCGATCCCCCTGACAGCGGCCGAGAATCTTGGCTGCCGCTTCGGCTTCTTCGGTCGGACTCATATCGGCCCGCTGGATGTTCTCGATCAGCGCCGCCTCGTCGGCTTCGCCATCGTCTAGGTCGCGCACCAGTGCCGGGATTTCATACTCGTCCCCGAACACCTTCTTTGCCGCACGCCAGCGACGCTCGCCGGCGACGATCTCGTAGCGCCCCGCATCGCGGGGACGAACGAGGATCGCCTGCAGCACGCCCTTGGATTTCACGGAATCTTCCAATGCCGTCATCTCCGAGGGATCGAAGTAGCCACGAGGATTGCGGCCAGGAAGGATGTTCCCGACCTTGATTGATGCTTGCAGTTGCATGATGCCTCCAATGAAAAATGGCAGGCAGCCGCATCCCCGGACGGGAATGCGACTGTCCCGCCAGGGGTGAAATGAATCGTCAGTGTGTGTGTCGCCGCCGGTAACGTTCCAGCACCCGATCCCGAATTTCTTCGTGATCGAGGCCGAACAGACGGCAACACGCCCGGTAGGTAAAAGCACCGGACTCCGAACGTGGCGCCCGCATCCAATCGAGAATGTCTGCGCGTGTTTTGGCGGACACCCTCAGATCGAACAGGTCGTGCAGCGATTTCTCCAGAAGAAGACCATGCAGCCGCAGGATGTCATCCTCGGTCCATGGAATCACTTCATCAAAGCTTGCTTCACGTCCTGCCATGCGAGCTGGATCGGGCCGATGGTCCTGACCGCTTTCCTTGTGCATGGCCATCTCCGTCATCAGCACGTGAATTGCCTGCGCTAGTGGCGGTCGCCGGCCTTGACAAGGCGGTAGCTGTCGTACTCCAACTGATAGCCATTACCCTGAATCACGCTCAGAAGTTCGTTGCGCGCCAGTACCACAGCGGCATCGTCTTCCTTGCTCAGGGTCAGGAAACCGACCTTGTCGAGCACTTGCACCGCCCGCGCACAAATCCGGATGGCTCCGAACTCCGTGTCGCCGAGCATGGTCATTTGCCATCCTCCCCGAAAATGTCATTCGCCGAGGAAGACGGATTGGCCAGTGCAGACTTGCGGCTACGGTAGGCGCGCAGCACCTGTTCCAGCTCGGTGCCCTCGAACGAACCTTCGGCCCGGACATAGACTTCATCCAGTTCGTCGGTCGTGGCCGCCCTGCAGATAATGGCCAGGGTGTCCTGCAGCAGCTTGCCGGAGGCTTGAGGCTCGGCGCCTTTGGGCGACCCAGCCTTGTCAGGCTTGCTTCCCTTGTCACCGGACTCGGTCGTGGGTTGAATGATCTCCCCCGTTTCCTCGTCGATGATTGGCGCCCAGGAACCTTCGATGGCTTCGGTGATTCCGATGTTCTGGTTTTCACCACGCTCGGTCACTTCATCGAGCGCCAGCGCCATCGCCAGTTCGGGCGACTTCGGCAACAGGTTGCACAGCCGGCGAATCACGGTCTTGAGGCCCATCGGGACGAAATGCGTATCCCACGGGCTTTCCTTCCCGTACTTCTTGGCCATCTGATAGCCCCGCGAGTTGTCGCGCACCTGTTCGATTTGTTCCTTCGACAGGGCGTGAAACGTGCGGGTACCATCCTTGAACACCGCGACGGCATAGAAGCCCACGATCACACCGCGCTCCTCGTCGGAGGCTGGGAATCCGTTCTTCTTCAACGGTTCGTGCATCAGGGTCCGGTTAAGGCCCAGGACGATGTCGAACTTGTCGTTGATGCGAACTTCGTGACCGTAGATGTCCTGCACGATACCGCTGTTGCGGGCCAGCTTCATGAGCCCCTGATAGCCGGGGATCAACTGGCATTGATTGCCGAACGGCACCAGGTGCGCTTCGCCCATCAGCCCGACTTCGAGCCCGAGCTGGCTGGACTGGATCACCGCCGCAAAGACGCTGCGGGGATCAGTCTGGGCCAGTTTCGGGTTCATGCGGAACGCAGTCAGTGCAATGCGCACCATGCGATCCGGACTCAGGTGCTTGGGCAGCGCACGGGCAATTTCGCCTTTGAACTGCTCCAGCATGGCCGGGAATGGCACCACGTTGGACTGCACGCCTTGGCGGGACTTCTGGATGTTGCGTAGGGTTTGAGACATGGTTTTCTCCAAAGAAGAATGGCGAAGACACCTGTCTCCCTTGACGGGGATGGGTATCCCCGCCGGGGTTGATGACCTACAAAGAAATGCCGCGGATTAGGCGGCGTCCAGCTCGAAGGCTTCTGTGTTGGCTGCCCAACGTGGCAGGGAGATCAGTTCAATCTCGCCACCCGGTTGATAAGCCGGCCAGTTGCCTGATGCCTGGCACCACTTCAAGAGCTGAAGTGCCGCCCGGTATTTTTTGCGCCCGATCTCGATCACATCGGGATCGGCGCGATAAACAGCTACCGCGTGCGGCGCGTCCTTCTCCACAGCGACAAACAGGAACGGAACTTCCATTCCAGTCACGGCCTTGATCCCGTCGACGTAGTACGCCGCCTGGATGTCGTAGCCGAAGTTCGCAATGGATTTGGAGAACCCGCTGCTGCTGGCATCGACGCAGGTCTTGAGATCAACGATGGCTTCACCGTTGAACCAGTCCGGCCGACACTTGCAGTTGAGGCCCGTGTCTGCATCCGTCCAGAACGCCGAGAGCTCGGCGTCACCAACGGACAGAAGTCGTGCCGCCCCTTGATGGGCAAACACGGCACGCTGCACCAGGGTGAGCGTGGCCATCTCCTCGGAGGTAATCACGATCTTGCCCTGATTGGCTTCCTCGAAGCGTGCCGCCGCTTCCTTGCCTTCCTTCGTGCGACGGTCGAACTTCTCGGCCACCACGAATTCCTCGGCAAAGCGATCCTGCTCCAGTACATAGGTATGCACTGCAGTACCGAACGCCATGGCGGGCGTCGGTTGATGCGGATGATCCAGATACTCGCGCAGGTGGGCCGGGCTTTTGAGCATCTTGACGATACCCGAATGGCCGATGGCTTTCTCCGCGTGATACTGCGTGGCCGGCATGACGAGCAGGCCGGGATGATTGAGTTTCATGATGCCTCCAGAGTGAATGCCGGAAGCACCGACCCGAACCGGGGCGTTGTCCCCGGCTGGGTTGGAAAATGCTGTTTGTTTCGCGCGGCCAGCTACCGCTTTTCAACCGAACGGATAACCGTCCGATCAAATCTGGCTTTCCGCAGGACGCTCGGGGCGAACGCCCTCGGGAAAGCCCCGGAAGTCCGGGGCGATGGGATCATTCGATGGTTCCGGCTTTGCGCGCCATGTCGAGTGCCTTCAGCAACATGTCGCGGGTTTCCATGTCCCGCTTGCCTTCCCTCAGCCGTTGATAGAGATCGCAGGCAAAGGCCATGGGCAGCGGGTCGAACAGTCGAACGAGATAGGGATTGAGTTTCATGATTTTCTCCAGAGGTTGTTGAGATTCCCTGGCGAAAACCGCATCCAATATGGAGCGATCCCCGCAGGACAAAGGGCTCTTCGAGAAAAGCGCTTTGTGCTGCGGGGAAGACCCCCACAGGCAATACTGCGAACTACAGACCAAGCGCGTGAACGATCGGACGGCTGATGATCCAGCCAGAAATGCAGCATGCGAGAAGAACGAGTTCCATTAGATGCCTCCTGAAATGAAAAAAGGGGGCACCCCTCCCCTTGCGGAGGCGATGCCCCCGCTGGGGTTGAAACTTCAGGCAATGACTTCGAAGGAAGCCTTTGCCGTGTTGCCGGAATCGTTGCCGATTCCGTTCCGACGCAGATACGCCGGTACGTCGTACTGCCGCCAATCCGTTACCGGTTCCTCGGCGGGTACTTCATCTACCTCAGCCACCACCTCATCGACCTTGGCCTGGAGGGGAACACGCAGGAATGAGCCACGAATGGCTTCCAGCGCAAACTGAAGAAACGAAAGGATCAGATGCAGTCCTGCCAGCATGGCCAGGACGAGAATGACGCGATCCATGAACAAACCTCCAAAAGTGATGGAGGCCTGTCCCCCAGGGGAGGAAGACCTCCCTGTGGGGAAACAAGAAACGTGCGACTCAGAACGGCTCAATGTCGGGTACATCCTCGAATGCCGGTCCAGAAGCAGCTGCAGGCTTGCCTTTACCGTTACCGGTACGTTTGCCTTTGCCTGCGTCGGGCGCATCGTCATCCGCTGGACGCGTGCCGAGCATCTTCATCTCGCTGGCGAGAATTTCGACGACATAGCGATCCTGACCCTCTTTGTCCTGCCATTTGCGGGTCTGGATGCGACCTTCGACGTAGACGGGCGAGCCCTTCTTCAGGTACTCGCCGACGACCTCCGCCGTTCGACCAAAAAAGACGACACGGTGCCATTCGGTGATTTCCTTCTTTTCACCGGACGACTTGTCCTTGTACGTCTCCGTCGTTGCGATCCGAATCGTTGCGATCGCTTCGCGGTTCTGCGTGTAACGAACCTCAGGGTCGGCACCCAAGTTGCCGATGAGGGTGACTCTATTTAGTGATGCCATGACTACCTCCTGACAAAAGTTGAAGTTGGCAGGAAGGCCGTCATTACCTGACGGGGTATCCCCGCCGGGGTTAGTGAATGCTGTTTATTTCGGAAGGCCAGCTACCTTCACCGTGCCCACCATAAGGAGGACATGAGATGGGCGCATTCTGGCTGTCTGCAAATTTCATGAGCAGGTGAAATGCGAACTTTTTGGACGCATTTCGCTCGCCGAACTCGCAACGACCTGACTACTCTCCCGAGGCTATTTCAACCGGGAGACAGTCATGGCCACACGTCAGTACAAGCTTTCATCAAACATACCAACCGTCAGGTTGAGCAACAGCCGTCCCTTCATCACACAGAAGGCGGTTCTCAATTCCCTGCATGCGCAACAGATTTTTGAGCGTGGCTACGACATGTGCGCCAACGGCTTGTTCTCTTTGACCGTGGTACTGCGATTCATCGGCACCGAAGAACAGGCGCAGGCCGTGGAAGCAATGGTTGATGACCTACTTAATAAAACCCTAGATGAGATTCGCCGGGAAATCGCACGCATGAAAGAACTTAGTGAGTCTAACGGCTGCGAGACAATGATCGGCTATACCAATTCCCGGACGGTCGAGATTCAGATCACCTCGCCGCGCTCGATCCGGTTCCTGGCCATCATCCGCGAGTTCGATCAGTTAATCGCCGCAATGGACACCTTGTGGCTGGCATGCCTTATCGACGATACCCACTATGCTATCGAGGCCTACCAATGGAAACGGAGAATTCTTCGTTTGGCAGGGCAGATACGCACCCTTGCGACCCGGGCCATTCTTGCCGCCCGCAAGAAGGAAAACGCAGAAATCGCCGCAGAAGAAAAGGAATCGGCAGTTCTCAAGGAATTGACAGATCCAGTGAACGAAACCTCTTCGGCGCTATCGGTTCCAGTCTTGTAGGTGGAACTGAACCATTACCAGAAGCGTGCGGTTATTGCCAAAGGTCACTGCACGGTTTTAGCCTGCCCGGGGTCAGGAAAGACACGCGTCCTGGCCTCTCGTGCGGCTCACTTGCTCGAAGCATATGATCGGGGGCGTGTATGTGCCGTTACCTTTACCCGTGATTCAGCCGAGGAACTGAAATCACGAATACTGACAACGTGTGGCCATGCCAATGCAACTCGATTGGCCGTAGGAACCTTCCATTCGATTGCACTGGCCCAGATTCGTCGGAACAAGTCTTCAGGACTAGAGCGACTTATCTCGGAAGGAGAACGTCTGTCGCTGATCAGACGATGCTGGAAGCAGCATGCCAAACGCCATTCGTTGGAGAGCGTGATTCAGGCAATCGATTCGTCAAAGTCAAAGATTGACTGGCAGCCTGTCGAGAGCCCAGCCATCTTGGCGGCACTCACAACCTATGGCGAGCTGTTACGCGCCGAGGGAGCCATCGATTTCTCCGACCTCATGCTCAAGGCCGTTCAGGACATGAATACAAAGTCCGCACCGCCACTCTCGGTCCGATGGTTATTGGTGGATGAAGCCCAGGACATGGATGAAGTCCAGATGGAATGGGTCAAGGCTCACGCCAGACAGGGCATTGAAGTCACACTCGTCGGCGATGACGATCAAAGCTTGTACTCATTCCGTCATGCCATGGGGTATGCCGGACTCAAGCACATTTCTGAATACCTTTCGTCGGCCGTGATGACCTTGCCGATCAATTACCGATCACCAGACAACATCGTTCAACATGCCAATCGGCTGATCGCTCACAACGCTGATCGAGCACCGAAAGCCATCGAAGCGTTCAATAAGTTGTCTGGAGCTATCGACATCATGCGTGTCGCCGATCGCTGGAGCGAGGCAGAACTGATTGCGACCCATATTGCCGCGAAAAGCAATCGGGAATCATGGACGGTACTTGGCCGAACCAACAGCATGCTGGATACGGTGGAAGTGGCATTCGCGGAAATAAACATTCCTTACTACCGCCTGGGAGGTAAAAGTGTCTGGGACAAGACCGTAGGTAGCACGCTGATTGGTTTGCTGCACTCCATAGCTGGCGGGAGCTGGACAGGTCTAGCCAACACCCTATTCTTTTGTGGGATGGCGCCAGCACTCGTAAATGACCTTTCCCGAGTCCACCCTGACGCCACATGCCTTGAAAGGCTCGACGCGATCACTCACGACCATACGCTTATCGAGAACTCCAATAGTGATAGGGAATTATTTGCGAGCATTCATGAAGCGATGCGGGATTGGACGCAGCAAGACCGTCTTGATCGCTCTGCACTGGTGATTCATGCCGTATCCGCATGGCTTGCTGAGCGTACTACCGAAGAAAACGCCATCCTGCTCCAGCGGCTTGAAGGAGTTTTGTGCCGAATGAACGGGCGCCTATTGAGCCGTGTGGTGACGGCCACCAATCGCTGCAAGTCGAACAGCGCCGGAACCCCTATCATGACCTTGCACGCAGCGAAGGGACTGGAATTTTCAAATGTGTGGATCATGGGTGCCGAAGAAGGCAACCTCCCACATTCTGAATCTTCACCCGAAGAAGAGCGTCGCCTGTTTTATGTCGGCATGACGCGGACAAAGGGACAACTGATTGTGAGCAGTGCTGCGGATGAAGGTCCCGTATCCAGGTTTGTTACGGAGTCGGAGTTGCAACCATCATGATTATGGCATTGCGGCATCAGACTAGCAGATGGTCCTGATTCCAGATTCCGAAATGCGCCCTTTTTGGATCGATTTCGAAAACACAGCCAACCTGCGGCAAGCTGTAATTGTCGAAGTACTGAATAGTCAGGAATCGACATGAGCAAACCAATACAAGCCAAGCGCTTAATCAGACGAGAGGAACTTCTTCGTCTAATCCCACTTTCCGATTCAGCAATTTACCGGCTCGAAAAGTCTGGTGGCTTTCCCAATAGGTTCAATCTAACGCCACGTTGCGTTGTCTGGGATCTTAACGAAGTGGAGAACTGGATTCAAGAAAGACGCTCAGCGCTCATCCAGCCACAGCTTTCTCCTGATGTCCAAAAACGCAAATTCAGGCCTGTCCGAAAACAGGCATGATGCGGGCACAAGTCAATTCGGTTGCATAAGATTTCTATGCCGCCGCGCGGGAGGGGCGATGAATGGGCGTGATTTCCTTCCCGACAATCCACGCATCCACCATGTTTGCCCATTGCTGGAGCATGTCTTTACGCTGATCCGCATACTCTGCCTTGTTGTAGATGGCCCTGACGCCTTTCTGTTCATGGGCCAAGCATTTCTCAATCCAGTCGGTATTAAATCCCGCCTCATGAAGAAGCGTTGAACCCGTTCTGCGGAGATCATGAACGGTGAAATCCTCCAGAGGCAAATCCTTTTTCTTCGCATGCTCGACCGTGACAGTAATAACGCGGTTGAGGGTATTGTTGGACATTCCCTTGTCACCTTCATATCGGGACGGCAGAATAAAGTTGGATCCTCCTGCACAGGTTTTCAGCGCAATCATGATATCCATGGCCTGGTCGGATAGGTAGATCACATGCGGCCTTCTGGCTTTCATTCTCTGCGCGGGGATGACCCACTTGGCGCCAACGAAATCCATCTCATCCCAAGTTGCATTGAGCAGCTCCCCCTTGCGAACGAGTGTAAGAAGAACAAGCTTCAACGCCAACCGAATCGTTGGCAGCGTCGGGACTAAGTCCAGCTCCTGAAAGAAAATCCTAATTTCATCGGGAGAGAGCGCCCGATCTTTGGGCTTGAATGTCGCGATCGACGACGCCCTGACATCATCGGCAGGATTTGCGACCTTGTGACCACGCTCAATCGCAAATCTGAAGACCTGAGCAACAATGTCCCGGATATGAACAGCCGTTGCCGGTGCATTGCGCTGTGTCTTGACCTTTTCGCATAGTGCCCGCAAATCTTCGGCCGCGATTTCCTTGAGAAGGCGTCGCCCAAACTCAGGATCGATATCGCGATCAATGACAGATTTCCGCATATCACGGGTACTGTCCGCCATGCGATATTCCTTCAGCCACAAAGCCGAGAACTCGCCGAACGTTTTAGCTGCCTTGGATTTCTGAATCGAACGCTGCTTTTCCTTTGCCGGTGACTTCCCCGCAGCGATTTCCCGCTTGACTCCGATCAGTTGTTCCCTGGCCTCGCCCAAGGTAAGGCCTTCTGGACCGTATTGACCAAGAACGAGAGTTTCACGCCGACCGTTCAGTCGATAGTCGTATCGGAAGGAGACAACTCCGGACGGAGTAACCGCCACATACAGGCCGTCACGATCGACCAGCTTGTACAGCTTGCCGGTCGGCTTGAGGTTTTTTAGTTGGGTATCGGTAAGCATGGTGGCCCTTTCCCGGTCGCCGATACCGTCAACGCAAAATTCCCTAATTTCACCCGCTAACCCGCATGATTACAGGGTTTTGCAATTCACGATACCGTCAACGCGTCCATTTGATGTTGACGGTATCGATGTTACGGAAGCTCACAAGAAATGCCAATACCGTCGCCGATACCGTCACCAGAAGCGGGCTACCCTGAATAGTCAGGAATAGTAAAAAACAAAAAACCCCTTGTTTTACCAAGGGGTTTTCGTGTTTTTTGAATAGGTATGAATACTACCGAAACGCTATGTAATTATTCCCACTCGATGGTGCCGGGCGGCTTGCCAGTCACGTCGTAGACCACGCGGCTGATACCGCGGATCTCGTTGATGATGCGGTTGGAAACGCGCGCCAGCAGGTCATGCGGCAGCTCGGCCCACTTGGCGGTCATGAAGTCGGAGGTCTCCACGGCGCGCAGCGCGACGACGTAGTCGTAGACGCGGCCATCGCCCATCACGCCGACGCTCTTCACCGGCAGGAAGACGACGAAGGCTTGGCTGGTCTTGTCGTACCAGTCAGCGGCGCGCAGCTCGTCGATGAAGATCGCATCGGCCTGGCGCAGCAGGTCGGCGAACTCCTTCTTCACCTCGCCGAGGATACGCACGCCGAGGCCAGGGCCGGGGAACGGATGGCGATAGACCATCTCGTGCGGCAACCCCAGGGCGATGCCGAGTTCGCGCACTTCGTCCTTGAACAATTCGCGCAACGGCTCGCAGAGTTTGAGGTGCAGCGTCTCGGGCAGGCCGCCGACGTTGTGGTGGCTCTTGATGGTATGCGCCTTCTTGGTCTTGCTGCCGGCCGACTCGATGACATCCGGGTAGATGGTACCCTGCGCCAGCCACTTGGCTTGCGGCAGCTTCTTCGCCTCGGCCTGGAACACCTCGACGAACTCGCGGCCGATGATCTTGCGCTTCTGCTCAGGATCGGACACGCCCTTCAGGTGGCCCATGAACTGGTCGGTAGCGTCCACGTGGATGACCTTGACGCCGAGGTTGCGGGCGAAGGTCTGCATCACCTGCTCGCCCTCGTTGAGGCGCAGCAGGCCGTTGTCGACGAACACGCAGGTGAGCTGATCGCCAATCGCCTTGTGCAGCAGCGCCGCGACCACCGACGAATCGACGCCGCCCGACAGACCGAGGATCACCTCATCCTTGCCAACCTGAGCACGGATATTTGCAATGGCTTCCTCAACGTAGCCCGGCATGTTCCAGTCGCCGCGGCAGCCGCAGATGTCGCGCACGAAGCGGGCGATGATTTCGCGGCCCTTGAGCGTGTGCGTCACCTCGGGGTGGAACTGCACGGCGTAGAAGCGACGCGCCTCGTCGGCCATTGCCGCGATCGGGGTCGCCGGGTTGCTGCCGATGATCTTGAAGCCGGGCGGCAGCTCGGTCACCTTGTCGCCGTGCGACATCCAGACTTCGAGCAGGCCGTGGCCCTCTGCGTTGGTGCGGTCCTGGATACCGTCGAACAGCTTCGAGTGGCCATGGGCACGCATCTCGGCATAGCCGAACTCTCGCTTGGCAGCGCTTTCGACCTTGCCGCCAAGTTGCGTTGCCATCGTCTGCATGCCGTAGCAGATGCCCAGCACCGGCACGCCGAGCTCGAAGACCACCTGCGGCGCACGCCACTCCTCGGCCTCATACACCGAGTTCGGTCCTCCGGAAAGGATGATGCCGGTGGGCGCGAAGTCGCGCACGAACTGTTCGGTCACGTCGAAGGGATGCAGCTCGCAGTAGACCTGCTGCTCGCGCACGCGGCGTGCGATCAGCTGCGTAACCTGGGAGCCGAAATCGAGGATGAGGATTTTCTGGTGGCTATGGGACATGGGGTCTGCCTCGGAATTAAAAAAGGCGGCCGCAGCCGCCTTCGAATAAAGTCATCGAATCATTCGACGTGGTAGTTCGGTGCTTCTTTGGTGATCTGTACGTCATGCACATGCGACTCGCGTACGCCCGCCGAGGTGATCTGGACGAAGCCGGCCTTGGCGTGCATTTCGGCGATGGTCGGGCAGCCGAGGTAGCCCATCGAGGAGCGCAAGCCGCCCATCAGCTGGTGGATCACCGCGGTCACCGCGCCCTTGTAGGGCACGCGGCCTTCGATGCCTTCAGGAACGAGCTTCTCGACGTTCGACTCGTTCTCCTGGAAGTAGCGATCGGAGGAACCTTTCTGCATCGCGCCCAGCGAACCCATGCCGCGGTAGGACTTGTAGGAGCGGCCCTGGTAGAGCACCGTCTCGCCCGGCGCCTCCTCGGTGCCGGCGAACAGTCCGCCGAGCATCACCGAATGCGCGCCGGCGGCGATCGCCTTGGAGATGTCGCCCGAGTAGCGAATGCCGCCGTCGGCGATGAGCGGGACGTCGGTGTTGGCCAGTGCCGTGGCGACGTTGTCGACCGCAGTGATCTGCGGCACGCCAACACCGGCAACGATACGCGTGGTGCAGATCGAGCCGGGACCGATGCCGACCTTGACCGCGTCGGCGCCATGATCGGCGAGCGCACGGGCCGCATCGCCCGTTGCGATGTTGCCGCCGATCACCTCGATCTGCGGGTAGTTCTTCTTGACCCAGGAGACGCGGTTGAGCACGCCCTGCGAGTGGCCATGCGCAGTATCGACGACGATCACGTCGACGCCCGCCTCGGCCAGCGCGGCGACGCGCTCCTCGGTGCCCTCGCCGACGCCTACCGCCGCGCCGGCGCGCAGGCGGCCAAACTCGTCCTTGGCGGCCATCGGGTAGTCGGAGGACTTCTGGATGTCCTTGACGGTCATCAGGCCGCGCAGTTCCCACGCGTCGTTGATGACCAGCACGCGTTCGAGGCGGTGCTTGTGCATCAGCGCCTTGCCTTCCTCGATGCTGGCGCCCTCCTTGACGGTGACGAGCCGGTCGCGCGGCGTCATGATGTTGCCGATGGTTTCGTCTAAGCGGGTCTCGAAGCGCAGGTCGCGGTTGGTGACGATGCCGACCACCTTGCCGTTATCCACGACCGGGAGGCCGGAAATCCTGTGGGTGCGCGTCAGCTGCAGTACATCGCGCACCTTCATCGTCGGCGGAATCGTGATCGGATCCTTGAGCACGCCTGATTCGAAGCGCTTGACCTTCGCCACTTCGGCGGCCTGCGCCTTGGGATCCAGGTTCTTGTGGATGATGCCAATACCGCCCTCCTGGGCCAGGGCGATCGCCAGGCGCGCCTCGGTCACGGTGTCCATTGCCGCGGAAACCAGCGGCAGGTTGAGGCGGATGTTGCGGGTCAGGCGAGTGGCAAGGGAGACGTCGCGCGGGAGGATCGCCGAATGGGCGGGAACCAGGAGAACGTCGTCGAAGGTCAGCGCCTTCTGGAGGAGTCGCATGTTGTTTTCCTTGTATCCAAAACGCGATTATACGAGGGCGGCTGTAGCTGAGCAAACCACCCGGCGTATCGATAAGGAGAATCTCCGCCCGTCCCTAGTCGCGACGGGCGGAAGGCAGCACCAGATCAGACGCGGAAACGTGCCATTTGGCCACTCATTGCCGAGGCGAGGCGGCGCAGTTCCTCGGCGGCGGCGCTCGACTCGCGCGCCGCAGCGCTGTTCTCCTCGGCCGCCTGCGCGACGCGCTCTACCTGCTGGGCGATCGAGGTGCTAGCGACGCCCTGTTCGGAGATCGCCGCGGAAATGTCGTTCATGACCCCAGTAACCTCGCTGGTCGCCGAACGGATCGAGACGATCGCACTGCCCGCCTCTTCGGCCAGCCCCGTGCCGCGATCGACCTGCGACACCGCATCACGCATCGCGACCACTGCAGTCTGTGCGCTGCTCTGGATGCCGCCGATCATGCCACCGATCTCGCCGGTCGCCTGCGTGGTGCGCTCGGCCAGTTTGCGCACTTCGTCGGCCACGACCGCGAAGCCGCGGCCCGCCTCCCCCGCGCGCGCCGCTTCGATGGCGGCGTTCAGGGCCAGCAGGTTGGTCTGGTCGGCCACGTCCTTGATCGTCTGCACGATCGAGCTGATGCGCTCCGACTGCTGGTCTAGGTTGGCGATCGAGTCAGCCACCGCACGCACCGATTCGGCGATGCGCTTCATTTCACCCACCGCCCGGTCGATCACCTCGCCGCCCTCGGCCGACAGTTCGCCCGCATGTTTGGCGATGCCGAGTGCTTCCCTCGTGCTGTCGGCGACATGGTTGATGCTGACGGTCACCTGCTCCACCGCGGCAGCCATGCTCGAGGCCGCATCGGCGGCGTCGGCCGAACCCTGCGCCGACTGATGCGCCGCGCTAGCCATGCCGCTGGCCGCCCCATCGACCTGATCCACGGCGCTGCGCAGTTCCTGGATCGTGTTCCTGAGTCCCGCCTGCATCGCCTGTATCGACGCCATCATGCTCGCCGTGTCGCCGGCCCGCACGGCCACCCGGCTGGTGAAATCGCCCGCCGCAACCGTCTTGGCGACTGCAGCTGCCTCTCCAGGCTCGCCGCCGAGCTGGCCGACCAGCTTGCGGGTAATCAGTGTCGCCATCGTAGCTGCAACTGCGAGGCCGACAATCAGGAGGATACCGGCCATCCACTCCGCCTGGGTGGCGCTCTTATCCGCCTTCTCCGCTTCAGTCACCGCCTGCTCGTTCTGGAATTCGATCAGTTTTTCGAGTGCCGCCATGTAGGGATTCTGCACCTCGCGTAATCTGGCCAGCAGCACCTCGTTGCCAGCCTCGCGATTGCCTGCCTCTAGGGACGCGCTGATTTATTCGCAGATCGATAAACCGGACTCATCCATGACATGCGAGAATTGGCGCACTGACAGTTGATAGGCACTTGACGATGCAAGCGAGTTTTTCCGAACTTGAA
>JBGFRW010000016.1:0-79156 GCA_041694935.1 Pseudomonadota bacterium
CTCCTATATTCCGTTCTACAACCGCAGTAGAATGCATTCATCATTGCACTACGTTTCCCCGTCAGACTATGAGAAACAGTTTGCATGAAGCCCCAGTGTCAACTACATCGGGGGAAGATTCGACTCTGCACCCGTTGCGTCGCTTTTACCGCCGGTCTCTCGCTAGATACTCGTGGGCGAGGAAGCTAAAACCGTTCGTGCTGCGGGCTTGGATTGGCGGCAGACATATCCGGCACGTCGCAGGATGGCGGCTTAGGCAATTTCTGCATACGATGGGGTGCAATCTGTCCGAGAAATTGCCTGTGCCAACGTCTGTCAAGATCTGGTTTGCGAGTTGGACGAGGCAAGCTGCGGAGGCGGGGGAGCAATTTTTTTCGTTAATCACGCTGGACGAATACTGCAAAGCCGAGAAGCCGCAGACTTATACACTCGCAACGGCAGAGTCGGTCGTGCTTCGTATGCCCGAGGTGCATCCCGAGCATTTCAGGGAACGCTTGCGCACTGGCTCATGGCCCTTGACTATCCCGTCGGTACAGGCTATCGAAATAACTGATGCCGAGGTCATGGGAAAGTGCGATTTAATTTTCACTGAATCGCGCTGCCTCCATCATGGCTTGTACCGTTGGGAGCGCGATTTGCCGGCGGAAGAGATGCTCGGCATGCTAGGCATCAATGCCAAGCGTAAGCGGGTTGCACGTTACGCCAAGGTGAAAGAGACGGCCATAGTTTTAGACCAGGCCATATCCCTGATCGGTAGCGCTTCGGCCAATTACGTGCATTGGCTTACGGAGACCGCGCCCAAGCTCGCTCTGATTGATGAAATCGATAGGCTGAAAGCTTACCCCTTGATCATCGATGCTGGCTTGCACCCTAATATTATTGAGTCGCTGAATTGCCTGAATACGCACCGCAGGGAGATCGTGCCGCTTGAACGCGGGCAGCTCTGCAAGGTGGGAAAGCTGATAGCCATCAGCCCGGTCGCTTATGTGCCGTTCGATTACCGGCGGGGATTCGCCCCTGAGCAGGAAGGTATCGACCCCGGCTGGGCCATGTTCATTCCGCGCGGCCTGCACAAGCTGAGGGAGAAGCTGCTACCGCGGATGGAAAGCGGCGGGCCGGTCCCGGGGCGGCGGCTCTATCTGCGCCGCACCTCGCAGTTCCGGGCTATGCGCAATGCGGCGGAAGTGGAAGCCTTGCTGAGGGAATCCGGGTTCCAAGTGATAGAACCCGAGACGCTATCCTTTGCCGAGCAGATCAGGTTGTTTAGCGCGGCCGAAAGCATCGTGGCCCAAGCCGGCGCAGCCCTTGGCAATATCATCTTCGCCCCGCAGGGCTGCCGCGTCGTCATCCTGTCGGCATGGTCACCATTCAGCATTTATTACTATTTTTCCAACCTTGCATCCATATTCGGACAGAAATGTACCTATGCGTTGTGCGAGCCTGCCAGCCAGGAGGGTAATGAGCATCCCGCGCATAAAGAACTGAAAGTGGATATTCAAGCACTGAAAGAGGCGATAGACCAATGAGCGACAAGATACCTTTCCAGGAACTGACCTTCGACAAGTTCAGAGAACTGGCTCAATCGGAGCAACTGAGCTACCACGAGAAGGTGGGTTTCCCCAACGAGTACCGGGAAGGGAAGGAGGAACTGATCTTCGCCGACGTTCTGGCAAAACTCCGGTCACTGGACGGCGCGGGCAAGACCGTTCTCGAGATCGGGCCGGGTTGCAGCCGTCTGCCCATGATGCTGGCAGACGTGTGCAAGGAGCGGGGACATGATCTGCATTTTGTCGATAGCCACGAGATGCTGGCGCAGTTGCCCGAAGAGGAATTCATCCGCAAGTGGCCGGGGCGTTATCCTGATGAAGTGGGCACCTTGTTCGCACAGCTGAGCGGCAAGGTCGATACGATCATCGCCTACAGCGTCATCCAGTACGTGTTCGCCGAGGGCAACCTGTGGGATTTCCTTGACCGCACCTTGTCCCTGCTTGCGGACGGCGGCGAGATCCTATTCGGCGATGTTCCCAACACCACGATGCGCAAGCGCTTTTTTTCCAGTGCAGCAGGGATCCGGTGCCATCGCGAGTACACCGGGCGCGACGAGCTGCCTGAAGTGCGGTTCAATCAACTCGAGCCCGGGCAGATGGACGACTCGGTGGTGCTGTCCATCCTCTCCCGGGCCCGAGCACAGGGCTTCCACGCCTGGGTGGTGCCGCAGGGGGAGGGCCTGCCCATGGCCAATCGCCGGGAAGATATTCTGATCAGGAAGCCATGACAGTCATGAACACGAAGAAACTGATCATTGTCGGCGATTCGGCCTTCGCCGAAATCGCCCGGGAGTACTTCGACGCCGACACGCCGTACGAGGTGGCGGCGTTCTCGGTCGAATCCGCCTATCTGAAGCACGACCGGCTGCACGGCCTGCCTGTCGTGCCTTTCGAGAGCCTGGAACAGGATTATCCGCCGGATACCCACGACGTGTTCGTTGCCATCACTTATACTCAGCTCAACCGGCTGCGTGCGCGCCTAGCCGATGCCGCTAGGGGAAAGGGCTACCGCCTCGCGTCCTACGTCAGCCCAAGGGCTTTCGTCTGGCGCAATGTCGAGTTGGGAGAGCACTGCTTCATTTTCGAGGACAACACGGTGCAACCCTTTGTCAGGATAGGCCGCAACGTGGTGTTGTGGAGCGGCAACCACATCGGCCACCACTCGGTCGTGCGCGACAACTGCTTCATTTCGTCCCATGTGGTGATCTCGGGTTTCTGCGACATCGGGGAGAACAGCTTCCTGGGCGTGAACAGCACGCTGGCCAACAACGTCAATCTCGGCCGGGACAACTGGATAGGCCCCGGCGTCACGATCAGTCGCTCGACCGAGGCGGGAGCCTTGTTCAGTGCGCCGGCGGCCGAGGCCTCACGGGTATCCGCCCTGCGCTTTTTCAAGATCAGGGAGTGACGCCATGCGATGGAAGAAGCTCGGCATCGTGTATAGCCCCGACGGCAGCCAGCCATGGGCGCGATCCCATGCCATGATTCCCACTCCGCTACGACTCGATCAGTCGGTCATCAGGGTGTTCGTAACCTGCTGTGATGACGAGGGTATCGGACGGCCCGGCTATGTCGATGTGCTGGCCAGCGACCCTACCCAGATGGTTGCCGTCTCCGAGGCTCCGCTGCTCGACCTCGGTGAGCCGGGCACATTCGATGAGAACGGCGTGTTGCTGTGTTCGGTAGTCGACGCAGACGATGGCAACTGGAACATGTACTACGTCGGCTTCGAATTGGGCAAGAAGATACGCTATCGCCTGCTAACCGGACTTGCGCAGTCCCGTGACGGCGGCCGGACCTTCGCCCGCATTAGCCGTACGCCTGTCCTCGAGCGGAGCGACAGCGAGCTGTACTTCCGGGGTGGCCCTTGCTGCCTAAAGGAGCATGGGCGCTACCGCCTGTGGTATGTAGCGGGCAGCAATTGGATCGATGTCGACGGCAAGTCGATGCCAGTCTATGACATCCGCTATGCCGAATCGGAAGACGGCGTGCACTGGCCGTCGGAAGGGACTGTACAGATTCCGATTACAGAACCCGACGAGCACGGTTTTGGCCGTCCCTATGTCATCCCAAAACCAGGCGGCGGCTACCGGATGTTCTATTCGGTGCGGCGTAGGTCACTGCGGGCCTACCGCCTCGGCTATGCGGAATCGCAGGACGGCCTTGTCTGGCAGCGCATGGACGACCGACTCAATCTCGACGTCACGCCGGGTGGCTTCGACTCTGAGGCCATCATGTATGCCGCGCCGGTCCAGGTCGGCGACCGGCTGTACGTGTTCTACAACGGCAACGACTTCGGGCGCGAGGGCTTCGCCGTGGCGGTCCTGGAGGAAGAATGAGCCTGCAGCTGCACCCCTACGATCCGGCGGACGCCCACGCCTGGGACGCGTTCTGCACCGCCTCGCACCAGGCAACCTTCCTGCATTCTCGTCGCTTCCTGTCGTACCACGGCGACCGGTTCCAGGATCGATCCATGATCCTCGAGGAGGCAGGCAGGTGGGTGGGCGTTTTCCCCGCCGCCCTGCAGCCCGGCGACGAGCGCTGCGTGGTGAGCCATCCCGGCCTCACCTATGGCGGCCTCCTGCACAAGGGGGGACTGGGGGGCGAGCAACAGGTCGCCGCGCTCTCCATGATCTGCCGCCACTACGCGGAACAGGGATACGCGCGCCTCGTGTACAAGGCCGTGCCGTGGTTCTATCACGCGACGCCGGCGCAGGATGATGTGTACGCGCTGTTCAGGCTGGGGGCGCGACGAATCCGCTGCGACTTGAGCAGCACTATCGACCTCCAGCGCCGCCGGCAGGTCAGCGAGCGGCGCAGGCGCAGCCTGAAGAAAGCCCTGCGCGCGGGCGTCGAGATTCGCGAGGGCGGGGAATATCTGCCTGCGTTCTGGCAAGTGGTAACCGACAACCTGAAGCAGAAGCACCAGGCTGTGCCGGTACACACCCTAGCCGAGGCAACCCTGCTGGTCGAGCGCTTCCCGGACAATATCCGCTGCGTGGTGGGGCTGGCTGCCGATGACGTGATTGCCGGCGTGCTGCTGTTCACGACACCCGTGGTCGCACATGCGCAGTACATTGGTTCCAGCGCGGCCGGCTACGAGATATCGGCGCTCGATGCAGTGTTCGAACACTGCATCGAGCAGGCGGTGAGCGACGGCAAGCGCTGGTTCGATTTCGGCATCAGTACCGAGAGCAGTGGTCTGGTTTTGAACGACGGCCTTTATCGCTTCAAGTCCGAATTTGGGGGAGGGGGCACCGTGCACGAGTTTTTCGAAATTGATTTGAGAGGGGCACAGCATGCCGCTTGATGACTGCCGCATTATTGAATTGCCAAAAATCCAGGATCACCGGGGGAATTTGACTTTCATCGAGGCCGACCGGCACGTGCCGTTCGAGATCAAGCGCGTCTATTACCTCTACGATGTTCCCGGCGGCGCCGCACGGGCAGCGCACGGGCACAGGTCGCTGAATCAGCTGATGATCGCCATGTCGGGTAGCTTTGACGTGACGCTGGATGACGGTAAGGAAAAGAAGCTGTTTCATCTCAACCGTTCCTATTTCGGCCTTTACATTCCACCGATGATGTGGCGCGACCTGGATAATTTTTCTTCCGGTGCGGTCTGCATGGTGCTGGCGTCGGATTATTACGATGAAAACGATTACTTCAGGAACTATGGCGATTTCCTAAAGGCTGCAAGAGGAGAGCATTCATGAGGGTACCCTTCCTGGACCTTAAGGCTGCTCATCATGAGTTGAGAGCAGAACTGGAAGCCGCTTTCCAGAGGGTGCTCGATTCTGGATGGTTCGTCATGGGTCCGGAGCTCGAAGCTCTGGAGGCCGAGTTCGCGGACTATTGCGGGGTTGATTACTGCGTCGGCGTCGGCAACGGCCTGGAGGCTCTGCACCTACTGCTTAGGGCCTACGGCATCGGCCCGGGCGACGAGGTGATCGTGCCGTCCAACACCTTCATCGCAACCTGGCTGGCAGTGTCGCAGTGCGGAGCGACACCCGTCCCGGTAGAGCCAGACATCGAGACGCACAACATCGATCCGCTGCGCATCAGTGCTGCGATCACTCCCCGTACGCGGGCCATCATGCCTGTTCACTTGTATGGCCAGCCTGCTGACATGGATCCGATCAACGAAATCGCTAGCCGGCATGGCCTGGTCGTGATCGAGGATGCCGCCCAGGCACAAGGTGCGCGCTACAAGGGCAGGCGTGCCGGTTCCCTGGGTCACGCAGCGGGCACTAGCTTCTACCCGGGGAAGAATCTCGGCGCGCTTGGCGATGGTGGAGCCATCCTGACCAGCGACCGGGCCATTGTCGACAAGGTGCGACGATTGCGTAATTACGGTTCTGAGATCAAATACCAGCACGAATTGATGGGCTTTAACTCGCGCCTCGATGAACTCCAGGCGGCGCTGTTGCGTGTCAAGCTCCGGATGCTGGACGCATGGAATCGACGCCGCGCCGACATCGCGCGCACTTTTCAGCAAGCATTAGCCGGCTGCGGGGTCGGGCTTCCCCACATTCCCGAGTGGGCCGATCCGGTGTGGCATCTCTATGTCATTCGCTCGCCGGAGCGGGAGGCTTTGCAGGGTTTTCTGCAGGCGCGCGGTATCGACACCATGATCCACTACCCGACACCACCGCACCTACAGAGATGCTATGCCGACCGCTCCTGGGGCGAGTTGCCCATTGCCGACAGGCTTGCGCGGGAGGTGCTGAGCCTGCCCATCTATCCAACGATGAGTCCGATTCAGGTGGCCTACCTTACCGGCGCGGTCAACGATTTTTCGCATGGCAGGAGCTAGGCTGATATGGGGTTTCCAGCAAAACTGATCGTCGTATCCGGTCCCCCCAGGTCCGGCACGACTTTAGCGAACCGGATACTGTGCGCCTCTCCCGGGTGTGCGCCATTCCTTCCCGAGTGTTCCTTCATCACAAAGCAGATCGAGCAATACGCGAACATCCTGCTGTATTCCGACAGAGAAAGGTTCTCCGCCTATTTGGGCACCCTCGATGCGTGCCGGAGCTGTTTCCAAGCGTGCACAATACACATCTCGATGCGCTACTGCGTGCCAGGCCGCAGGTTGTGGGACATGAATACGTCGTTCTGAAAGATCCCATGCTCGTCTATTACTTGGCCCAGGCGCAGGATCTGCTGTCTGCCGGTACGCGCTTTGTGCTGACCGTGCGCAATCCTCTGGCTGTCATAGCCTCGATGAAACAGGTGGAAAGCAGGAAGGACGCCGACTGGAACATCGAGACCACGGTCAATGATATCTTCAATTTTTATTTCCACCTGCACCGTGTTCGCGAAGAAGGTCGGCTCGCGTCCGCCTGCTATGTCAAATATGAGGATCTGGTGCTCGGTAATTGGGAACATCTGGAGGCGTTTCTCGGTTTCACAGTCAGCGATGCGCTAATGCTCAGCAAGCACGAAAGGGTACTCGACAAGCAAGATCCTTTCTATACACCATTGTATGAAAAACAAGTCAGCGGCGAACGCGTTGATGCATGGCAAAGCGAGCTTTCGGATGCAGAAATATCGTATGCTCGGGGAGTTTTTTCAGGCGTCATGGCTTACTGGGGGTATCTCTGATGCGAGTACAGGGCAATGACCTTTGCGTCGCCGATCAGTAAAATCGCCCGACTCGTGGCTAGCGGCGCTCATGATGAGGCGCTTGCTTTGATCGAGGAGGCCGTGGACCGGATTTTTTGCGAGCCGCTCAATGTCGGAAGGGCCTTCGGCGCCCCTCAACTCGACCGCTTATGCCAGGCTATCGGTGCGGCCAGCTTGGAACGGCTTGGGGCGGCAACGCAGTATCCCGTCGTAAACGATGACAGCGAGGCCGGGCCGAATGATGTGGTCGTGTATCTCGTCAGCAAGCTCCAGCCCTCGGGCGGGCACACGGCAGTGCTGCTTGACATTATCCGCCTTTCTCCGCAGTCACGCGCCATCGTGATTGTCACCGGCACATGCGGTCGCACCGACAGGGGAGCCTTGAAGCGGAAGTTCGAAAGCTTGCAGGATGTTGCCTTGGAATACTCGCCGCCAGGCAGCCGCCTTGCGAAACTCGAGTGGATCCAGCGCAGGCTGGCCGGATTGGCTCCTCACACGGTATGGCTGTTCAATCATCATCAGGACAGCGTCGCCATCGCTGCGGTACAGCCTGGACAGGGGTATCGGGTGAGGTTTTACCATCATGGCGACCACCATCTTTGCCTCGGAGTCCATCTGGGCTATGCAGAACATATCGACCCCCATCCCATGGGATACCACAACTGCAGGGAAAACCTAGGGATCCGACACAATCGTTACCTGCCACTGGTTGCGCCCGATCTTGGTGACAGGGCGCCAGGCCCCTGTCTGCCAGAAGTAGGAGGCTTGGTCACCTGCACGGCCGGCGGTTTCAACAAGCTGGAGATCCCGTATTTCGTCCGTTACACGAATATCGTTCCTGCCATGCTCCAAGCCACTGGCGGGCGCCATCTCCACCTCGGAAAACTGACCCCGCGCGCGCTCCGGCAAATACGCCGCAGCCTGGGCAGATATGGAATAGCACAGGAGGCATTCGTTTATATGCCGTACGTACCAAGCGTGTGGCGCGCATTGCACGAGTTTGCCGTCGATCTGTATGTGGCTTCTTTCCCCTATGGCGGGGGACGTACCCTTGTGGAGGTCATGGGTGCGGGCGTGCCTGCAGTACTGCATAGTCATTGCGAGAACCGGATGCTGGGAGGAATCGATATGGCATACGAGGGTGCGTTTATTTGGCGAGACCCAGAAGAATTGCTCGCATATCTGCGAACGGTCGACCGTGCAGGCTTGGAGCGGGAACGGCAGCTGGCGCGGCGCTGGTATGAGGCATACCATCGAGAGAAGATCATGCAACGCTTCCTTGACAATAGCCAATCGGATCTTGATGTGCCCGCATTGCGTGAAGATTATCGTCCAGATGCGCTAATGCTGGCGTTACAGACTTGCCGGGAGGTAAGCATGCGAGGCGTCCTCAACCGCCTTCTGTGGCGTTACTATCGACGATGGCAAGCGCTGCTGGGAAGATGGATGTGAGGTCCCGGTGCGACGAGAGCTGCACCGGCCCAGCTGGCGGCCAGGCCGAAGATTTTCGATTCCTCATGAATGCTCAAATTTCGACCATCATTGTTAATTACAATGCCGGCGATCTGCTGCGGGGTTGCATCGATTCCCTGCTGAATTGCCCTTTGACGCTTGAGATCATCGTGGTCGATAACGCATCGACCGACGGTAGCATCGACCTTCTGGCGGGCTTGCGGGGGATCAGGGTCATCAGAAACCCGGCCAATGCCGGATTCGCCGCCGCATGCAATCAAGGACTATCTTATGCCGGCTCAGACAGCGTGCTGTTCCTGAACCCCGATTGCTCTTTTTCCCCGGGTACGTTAGCCAAGTTGCTGGGCGTCCTACGGTCCGAGGCGAACGTCGGCATGGTCGGCGGACTGCTAGTGAATCCCGACGGCAGCGAGCAGGGTGGCGGGCGGCGGGCGGTGCCCACGCCGTGGCGTTCGTTTGTGCGGGCCTTTGGTTTGCATCGCTTTGCCGATCGCTGGCCCAAGCTGTTTTACGATTTTCATCTGCACAAGCAGCCCTTGCCTGAAGAGCCGATCGAGGTCGAGGCCATTTCCGGCGCGTGCATGTTGGTGAAGCGCGAGGCCGTGGAGGATGTTGGCCCTTGGGATGAGGGGTATTTTCTGCACTGCGAGGACTTGGACTGGTGCATGCGCTTTCGGCAAAAGGGCAGGAAGATTTTGTTCGTGCCCGATGCGCGCATCTACCATGCGTTGGGTGCGTGTAGCCGGTCGCGCCGTGTGTTTGTCGAGTGGCACAAGCACAAGGGCATGGTGCGGTTCTACGGCAAATTTTTTCGCCATCAGTATCCGGGCGCGTTGATGTGGCTGGTAACGCTTGGGGTGTGGCTGCGCTTTGGCCTGGCTGCTGCTTATTTGACCGCGAGGCGTTTGCTTGCCGGGTTGGGGTTGATTCGTGGCTGAGCTGCGCGTTGGCGTGCTGGGCGCAAGCAGTTTGGTGGGTAGGTGTGTGCTGCCGCTGTTGAGCGCTGCCGGGTGGCAGGTGGTGGCCTATACGCGGCAGGCGCAACAACGCAATGAGTTTGGTGTCAGTTGGCTCGTGTTGCCGACTGGGGCTTTAGGACGGCCAGTTTCCCAAGATGATGCGGTAGTGACGCCGTATTGGATTTGTGTGGCACCCATCTGGGTGTTGCCGGATTATTTTTCTCTCATCGAGGCTAGTGGCGCGCGGCGTTTGGTGGCGTTGTCTTCCACCAGCCGTTTCACCAAAGTAGGCTCTGGCGATACGGCAGAGAACGCCATCGCGGCAAAGCTGATCGAGAGTGAGGCTCAGGTGCAGGCGTGGGCCGTGGGTCGCGGCATCGAGTGGGTGGTTCTGCGGCCAACGTTGATTTATGGACTGGGGCGGGACAAGAACATCAGCGAGATGGCGCGCTTTATCCGCCGGTTTGGTTTCTTTCCATTGCTTGGCCGAGCCCAGGGCCTGCGCCAACCCATCCATGCCGAAGATGTGGCAGCGGCTTGTGTAGCGGCTTTGCAGGCTTCGGCAGCGGCAAACCGCGCCTTTAACATCTCTGGTGGCGAAACGCTGGCTTACCGAGATATGGTGGCGCGTGTGTTTGCAGCGCTGGGCCGCCCAGCGCGCTTGGTGACCGTACCCCTGTGGGCCTTCAGCTTGGCGGTGGCCATGCTGCGCTGCTTGCCGCGTTATCGGCACTGGTCGGCGGCCATGGCCGAGCGCATGAACCGTGATCTGGTGTTCGACCATTCCGAGGCGGCATGCAACTTGGGCTTCAAGCCCAGGGGGTTTGCGCTGACGGCAGAGGATGTGCCGCAATGAGCCTGATGGCGACCATGATGGCCCTGCTCGCAACGATCACCCTGCTTGCCTGGGGAGTGGCGGTGTGGGTGCTTCGCCGTGCCGAGACGCTGAGCTTGGTGCAATTGCCTAATCACCGCTCCTCTCACTTGCAACCTACCCCGAATGGCGGCGGTCTGGGCATTGTGGTGGCAGGGAGTCTCGCTGGTGTCGGATTGGTGCTGTTCTCTGGCTGGGCCGTCGGTGGGTTTGTGCTCGGGCTCGCTGCCGTGCTGGCTGCGTTGGGGCTGCGCGACGATATGGCGCACCTGCCCGCTCGGGTGCGATTCGGCGTACAGGTGGTGGTTTGCGCTGGGGTACTGATTGTGCTGGGTGATTTGCCAGCATTGGCCTTGAGCACAGGGCAAGAACTTGAGGTGGCTGGCTGGGCCCTGTTTGGGCTGTTGCTGCTGGTTGGCGTGTGGTGGATCAACCTGTTCAACTTCATGGATGGTATCGACGGTATTGCCGGGACGCAGGCGGTATTCATGTTGCTGGCCGGTGCTGTGATGGCGGTGTGGGCCATACCCGATGCAAAGTACAGTCCCATTTGGATGTTGATGCTGTACGTCGCAGCGGCAACGGTGGGTTTTTTGCTGCTCAATTGGCCTCCCGCCAAAATCTTCATGGGCGATGTGGGCAGCACGTGGCTGGCGTTCATGGTGTTCGCCCTGGCGCTGCTTTCCGTTCAAACCGGTTGGTTGAGTTACGCTGTCTGGCTGGTGCTGGCGGCTGTCTTTGTGACCGATGCAACCGTCACGCTGCTCACCCGCATGCTGCGCGGGGAGCGTTGGTACGAGGCGCATCGCAGCCATGCGTATCAACGTTTATCTCGGCGGTGGCAGGGCGACCGCAAGGCTGGCCATCGCTCGGTCACGTTGCTCGCGGCTGCAGTCAATGGGTTGTGGCTCGCGCCTTGGGCCTGGGCGTGTTTGCAATGGCCGGCCAGGTCTATGGCGTTTGTGGTGGCAGCCTATTTGCCACTTGTGTTGGCTGCGTTGTGGTTGGGGGCCGGTAGACCCGATCCCTGTTTGCCTGACGATCAGCGCGTGAGGAGCTAAAGCATGTCGCTGGTAAAACTGGCTCTGCCCTTGCTTGCCCTGCCGCGCCCCGCCAAGCGCGCGGTAGCGCTGGCCGTGGATGCCAGCTTGATCGTCCTTACGGTTTGGATCGCGTTTTACCTGCGTCTGGATGAGTGGGTGCGTTTGTCAGGCGAAGGGTTATTCCAGCCTATGTGGGCTATAGCAGCGTCGTGGCTCATCGCCCTGCCGCTGTTCATCACGCATGGGTTTTACCGGGTGATCTTCCGCTACTCGGGCATGGCAGCGATGCAGATGGTGCTGCGGGCCTTTGCCCTGTACGGCCTGCTGTATGCCTCGGTGGTGACGGCCATCGGGCTTCCCGGTGTGCCGCGTAGTGTGGGCATCATCCAGCCCTTACTTTTGCTGTTGGCCGTAGGCGCTACCCGCGCGCTGGCGCGCTATTGGTTGGGTGGCCTGTACCAGAACATTTTTCAGCGCATGAACCTGCCAAAGGCAGTGATCTACGGTGCAGGACGAGCAGGCCGGCAATTGGCACAGGCGCTGGCCCACAGCCATGAGATGCAGGTCGTGGCCTTTTTGGATGACGACGATCGCCTGCACGGGCACGTACTGAATGGTTTACCCATACACAGCCCAATGGACTTGCAGGGGCTGGTTGAGACGCAGAGTGTGCGTACTGTGTTGCTGGGCATACCCTGTCTCTCGCGCCGCCGTCGTAACGAAATTCTGAGCCAGATCCGCAGCGCGCACGTGGCGGTTCGTACCCTGCCCAGCGTGACCGACCTGGCTCAGGGCAAGGTCAGCATCTCGGACTTACATGAGCTGGATATTGATGACCTGCTCGGTCGCGAGCCAGTGCCCCCCAACCACATCCTGCTGGCCAAGAATATCGTTGGCAAGGTGGTCCTCGTTACCGGCGCCGGAGGCTCGATCGGTAGCGAGCTCTGCCGCCAGATTCTCACAATAGGCCCCGAGAAGCTGCTGCTGATCGAGCAGAGCGAATTTGCGCTTTATGCAATCCATCAGGAACTGGAGGAAAGGTTGGCTGGCCGGGTGATCAAGCTGGTGCCGCTACTGGCATCGGTGCAGGACGACGAGCGCATGCACGAGATCATGTCGACCTGGAAGCCCTGCACGGTCTATCATGCGGCCGCCTACAAGCATGTACCCCTGGTCGAGCACAATCCGGCCGAAGGGATCAAGAACAACGTGCTCGGCACCCTGAAGGCGGCTCAGGCGGCCGCAGCCAACGGCATTTCGGATTTTGTGCTGATCAGCACAGACAAGGCGGTGCGTCCCACCAACATCATGGGGGCCAGCAAGCGGCTGGCCGAGATGGTGCTGCAGGCCTTGGCCGCAAATAACCCTGGCACCAAGTTCGCGATGGTCCGGTTCGGCAATGTGCTGGGATCCTCTGGCTCAGTGGTGCCTAAGTTCCGTCAGCAAATCCGCGATAGGGGCCCGATCACGTTGACCCATCCGGAAATCACCCGCTACTTCATGACCATTCCGGAAGCCGCCCAACTCGTCATTCAGGCCGGCGCAATGGCGAAGGGCGGCGACGTATTCGTGCTGGACATGGGGCAGTCGGTAAAGATCATGGACTTGGCGCGCAGGATGATCGAGCTATCCGGCCTGACCGTCAAAGACACGGAAAACCCCGAAGGCGATATCGAGATCGAGATTTCCGGTCTGCGGCCAGGGGAGAAGCTCTACGAGGAGCTACTGATCGGCGACAACCCCAAGCCGACTTCGCACCCGAGGATCATGAAAGCCCATGAGGATTATCTGTCTTGGACCGAGCTTGAACCCAAACTCCATGCGCTAGAGCTGGCGCTGAACGTGAACGATGTCGGCGTAGTCCGTCTGATGCTGCAACAACTCGTATCCGGCTACACCCCGAGCGGAGAGATCGTAGACTGGGTGCATCTGCAGCAAGAAGCGGAAGCAGACGCTTTCGCGAGAGCGGTCTGACTCTAGTCTTGACGCCTGATACTAAACGACATAACGCATAGGCGCCTCGATGCGCCTATGCGTTGAAGTAACCCCGATACCACTCCACGAAGCGCCTCACCCCCTCCTCCACCGGCGTGGCCGGCTTGTAGCCGAACTGCGTGACCAGGTCGGCGACATCGGCGTAGGTGTCGGGCACGTCGCCCGGCTGCAAGGGCAGCATTTCCATGTCGGCTTTGCGGCCCAGCGCCTTTTCGAGGGCGGCGATGTAATCCATCAGTTCCACCGGGCTGTTGTTGCCGATGTTGTAGACGCGCCAAGGCGCCTTGCTGCTGCCGGGATCGGGGCTGACGCTACTCCAATCGGGATTCGGCTGCGCCGGCTTGTCGAGCACGCGGATCACGCCTTCGACGATGTCGTCGATGTAGGTGAAGTCGCGGCGGTGCTTGCCGTAGTTGAAGACCGGGATCTTCTCGCCGGCGAGGATGGCCTTGGTGAACTTGAACAGCGCCATGTCCGGCCGGCCCCACGGGCCATAGACGGTGAAGAAGCGCAAGCCGGTGGTCGGCAGGTTGTAGAGATGGCTGTAGGTGTGCGCCATCAACTCGTTGGCCTTCTTGCTGGCGGCGTAGAGACTGAGCGGATGGTCGACGTTGTGGTGCACCGAGAAAGGCATCGTCGTATTGGCGCCATAGACGCTCGAACTGCTGGCATAGACGAGATGCTCGATGCCGTGATGGCGGCAGCCTTCGAGAATGTGACCGAAGCCGACGAGGTTGCTGTCGATGTAGGCGAGCGGGTTCTCGATCGAGTAGCGCACGCCGGCCTGGGCGGCGAGGTTCACCACGCGCTGCGGCTTGTGTGTGGCGAAAGCTCCCTCCATCGCTTTGCGATCGGCGAGATCGATACGCAGATGAACGTAGTTCGGATGGTTCGCATGGCGCGCCAGTCGAGCCTCCTTGAGTGCGGGATCGTAGTAGTCGTTGTGGTTGTCGATGCCGACGACGCTGTCGCCGCGTTCTAGCAAGCGTAAAGCAAGTGCGGAACCGATGAAGCCCGCAGCGCCGGTAATGAGAACTTTCATTGTCTTCGCCGATATCAAAGAAGTTGATTATTTTGACGCCGTCTTGCCAGCGCCGACTTTTAGGATTGGGGCCAAATAGCGTCCGGTATGGCTGCCGGCAACCCCTGCCACCTCCTCGGGCGTGCCGGTCGCGATGATCCGTCCGCCGCCCTCGCCACCCTCGGGTCCAAGATCGACAAGCCAGTCGGCCGTCTTGATGACATCGAGGTTGTGCTCGATCACCACGACCGTATTGCCGTGGTCGCGCAGGCGGTGCAACACCTTGAGCAGCAGTTCGATGTCCTGGAAGTGCAGGCCGGTGGTCGGCTCGTCGAGGATGTAGAGGGTACGGCCGGTGTCGCGCTTGGACAACTCGAGCGCAAGTTTCACCCGCTGCGCCTCGCCGCCCGAGAGCGTGGTCGCGCTCTGGCCGAGCTGGACGTAGGAAAGGCCGACGTCAATCAGCGTCTGCAGCTTGCGCGCCACCACCGGCACGGGCTCGAAGAATTCGTAGGCTTGCTCGACGGTCATCTGCAGCACTTCGTAGATGGTCTTGCCCTTGTAGCGGACCTCCAATGTTTCCCGGTTATACCGCTTGCCGTGGCAGACGTCACAGGGCACGAAGATGTCTGGCAGAAAATGCATTTCCACCTTGATCATGCCGTCGCCCTGGCAGGCCTCGCAGCGACCGCCCTTGACGTTGAAGCTGAACCGACCAGGACCGTAGCCGCGCTCGCGCGCCTGCGGTACGCCGGCGAACAGCTCGCGGATCGGCGTGAGCAGCCCGGTGTAGGTCGCTGGGTTGGAGCGCGGCGTTCGGCCGATCGGGCTCTGGTCGACGTTGATCACCTTGTCGAAGAACTCGAGTCCTTGAATCTCGCCGTGCGCTGCCGGTTCGAGCGCCGAGCCGTAGAGGTGGCGCGCCGCGGCGGCATAGAGCGTATCGTTGATCAACGTGCTCTTACCCGAACCCGATACGCCGGTGATGCAGGAGAACAGGCCGACCGGGATCTCCAGCTCGGCGTGCTTGAGGTTGTTGCCCGACGCATCGAGGATCTTGAGCTGGCGCGCCGAATTGGGCCTCGTTCGCTTGGCCGGCACCTCGATTTTGCGCCGGCCGGAAAGATAGTCCCCAGTCATCGAGTCGCGGTTGGCCTCGACCTCCTTGGGCGTGCCCTGAGCAACGATGCGGCCGCCGTGCTCGCCGGCGCCCGGTCCCATGTCCACGACGTAGTCGGCCGATTCGATCGCCTCCTGGTCGTGTTCCACCACGATCACGGTGTTGCCGATGTCGCGCAGGCGCTTGAGCGTCTCCAGCAATCTCGTGTTGTCGCGCTGGTGCAGGCCGATCGACGGTTCGTCCAGCACATACATCACGCCGGTGAGCCCCGAACCGATCTGCGAGGCGAGCCGGATGCGCTGTGCCTCGCCACCCGAGAGCGTCTCGGCTGATCGATCGAGCGAGAGGTAGTCGAGGCCGACGTTGATGAGGAAAGACAGGCGCGAGGTGATTTCCTTGACGATCTTCTCCGCCACCTGGGCACGATGGCCGGTCAATTGCAGCAGGTTGAAGAAATCGCGGCAGTCTATGAGCGACAGGCGGCTGATTTCTGTGATCGTCCGCCCGCCCACCAGCACATGGCGCGCCTCGCGACGCAGGCGCGCGCCCCCGCATTCCGGACAAGGTTTGTGGTTGAGGTATTTCGCCAGCTCCTCGCGCACCATCACGCTGTCGGTTTCCTTGTAGCGTCGCTCGAGGCTGGGGATGATGCCCTCGAAGCTGTGCGCACGCTCGAAACGCGTTCCCTTCTCGTTGAGGTACTTGAAGCGGATCTGCTCGCGGCCCGAGCCGTGCAGCACCACCTGACGCACGCTTTCCGGCAGCTCCTCGAAGACGATATCGGTGTCGAAGCCGTAGTGAGTGGCCAGCGACTCGAGCATCTGGAAGTAGAACTGGTTGCGCTTGTCCCAGCCCTTGATCGCACCGGCAGCCAGCGACAAGTGCGGATAGGCGACCACGCGTGCCGGGTCGAAGAACTGGATCGAGCCGAGTCCGTCGCATTCCTGGCAGGCCCCCATCGGGTTGTTGAAGGAGAACAGGCGCGGCTCCAGTTCCTGCAGCGCGTAGCCGCAGTGCGGACAGGCGAACTTGGCGGAGAACAGGTGCTCGACGCCCGTGTCCATCTCGACGGCAAGGCAGCGCCCCTCGGCGTGGGTCAGTGCGGTTTCCAGGCTCTCGGCGAGACGCTGGCGCACATCGGAGCGCACTTTGAGGCGGTCGACGACAACGTCGACAGTATGCTTTTTCGACTTAGCGAGCTTGGGCAGCGCGTCGATGTCATGCACCTTGCCATCGATGCGCAGGCGCACGAAGCCCTGTGCCTTGAGCTCGGCGAACAGGTCGAGTTGCTCGCCCTTGCGGTTGGCAACCACGGGCGCGAGGATCATCAGCTTCGTGTCCTCGGGTAGCGCCAGCACGTGGTCGACCATCTGCGCGACGCTCATCGCCTCGAGGGCGACGCCGTGCTCGGGGCAATGCGGCGTACCGGCGCGCGCATAGAGCAGGCGCAGGTAGTCGTGAATCTCGGTGACGGTGCCGACCGTCGAGCGCGGGTTGTGGCTGGTCGCCTTCTGTTCGATCGAGATCGCCGGCGAGAGGCCCTCGATCAGGTCGACATCGGGCTTCTCCATGAGCTGCAGGAACTGGCGCGCGTAGGCCGACAGCGACTCAACGTAGCGGCGCTGACCCTCAGCATAGAGCGTATCGAAGGCGAGCGAGGACTTGCCGGAACCCGAGAGTCCGGTAATGACGGTGAGCTTGTTGCGCGGCAGATCGAGGTTGACGTTCTTGAGGTTGTGGGTGCGCGCACCGCGAATCCTGATTTCGTCCATGCGGGGTCGGAGCAAATAAGCGACCTGATAATATACGCCCCCTTTAGTGCCAAAGACATTGCAAGCGTGCCCTCCTCCGTCACCGACCCCATGACTCCAGCCGAAAGGCGCACGGGTGCAGTGCTCGCCGCGATCTTCGGCCTGCGCATGCTCGGGCTGTTCCTCGTGCTGCCGGTCTTCTCGGTACTGGCGGCGAAGCTGCCCGGGGGCGACGATGTGATGCTTGTCGGCCTCGCACTCGGCGCCTACGGCCTGACCCAAGCCTTCCTGCAGATTCCCTTCGGCATGGCCTCCGACCGCTGGGGCCGCAAGCCGATAATCGTTGCCGGTTTGCTGCTGTTCGCCGCCGGCAGTTTCGTCGCTGCCGCGGCGCCGGACATCCACGTCATGATCTTAGGTCGTGTGCTGCAGGGCGCCGGCGCAATTTCTGCCGCCGTCTCGGCGCTGGCCGCCGACCTGTCGCGCGAACAGCACCGCACTAAGGTCATGGCGATGATCGGCGCCTCGATCGGCCTCGTCTTCGCCGCTTCGCTGGTGATCGCTCCACCGCTCGCCGCAGCCGTCGGCCTGTCCGGCCTGTTCGTCCTGACCGGCGCACTGGCGCTTGGCGCCATCGTCTTGCTGTTCGCCGCCGTGCCGCCAACGCCGACTTTTCCCAAGCAGGCGCGACCGCCCTTCTCGACCGTGCTGTTCGACGCCAAACTCGCACGGCTCAACTTCGGCGTCTTCGCGCTGCACACGATGCAGACCGCACTGTGGGTCGTCGTACCGCCGGCGCTCGTCGCCGCCGGACTGCCGGGCGGCGAGCACTGGAAGATCTATTTGCCCGCAGTGCTGCTGTCCTTCGCCGTCATGGTGCCGGCGATCATCGCCGCCGAGCGCAAGGGCCGCATGCGCCCGATCTACGCCGGCGCGGTGGCACTGCTGATCATCGTGCAAGGCGGGTTGGCCTTGTCCGGCACCGGCATCTGGAGCACCGGGATCTGGCTGCTGCTGTTCTTTGTCGCCTTCAACATCCTCGAAGCCCTGCAGCCTTCGCTGATCTCACGACTCGCTCCACCCACCGCCAAGGGTGCGGCACTGGGGATTTACAATACGACGCAATCGGTCGGCCTGTTTCTCGGTGGCGTGTTGGGCGGCTGGCTGCTGAAGCATTTCGGTGCCGCTGCCGTGCATGGAGCCTGCGCGACGATCGGCATCATATGGCTCGGCCTGGCGGCACGTCTGGCCGTGCCCTCGGCACACAAGGCGGCAACAACCTAGGGGAAAAGAATATGGCATCGGTGAACAAAGTAATTCTGATCGGCAATCTGGGCCGCGATCCGGAAACGCGCTACATGCCGAGCGGCGAGCAGGTGACCAACATCACCCTGGCCACGACGGACACGTGGAAGGACAAGAGTTCTGGTGAACAGAAAGAAGCGACCGAATGGCACCGTGTCGTATTCTTCCGTCGTCTCGCAGAAATTGCCGGCCAGTACCTGAAGAAGGGTTCGCAGGTCTATATCGAAGGCCGCCTACGCACGCGCAAGTGGCAGGGGCAAGATGGCCAGGACCGATACACCACCGAAATTCACGCTGACGAGATGAAGATGCTCGGCAAGCGCGAGGGCATGGGCGGCAGCGACAGTCCGCGCGACAGTGGCCCGCGCGACAGCGGCGGGAGTCGTCCTGCACCGGCACGATCGCAGCCGGCCCAGAGCGGAAGCTCGGGGGGAAGCTTCAATGATTTCGAGGACGATATCCCCTTTTAAATGAAGAAGCGCCGCCTGCCGCGCCGGCTGCGCGAATACTCACCCCGCGACCTGCTGGTCGTCGGCTTGCCGCTGCTGGCGCTGGTGGTGTTCGGCTTCTGGCTCGCCTCGCGCTACATCCAGCCGGCGCCGCCCGACACGCTCGTCCTGTCGACCGGCGGCGAAGGCGGCGCCTACCAGCGCTTCGGCGCCGCCTACAAGGACGTGCTGGCGCGCTACGGCATCCGCGTCATCGAACGTCCCTCGGCCGGCTCGGTGGAAAACCTGGCACGCCTGCGCGACCCCACCGGCGACGTCGATGCCGCCTTCATCCAGGGCGGCACGGCGCGCGCCCAGGAAGGAGACTCCCTTGTTTCGCTCGGCAGCCTCTATAACGAGCCGCTGTGGATCTTCTACCGCGCCGACCTAGCTCCTCCTGGCAACAAGCCGCTCACGCAACTGGCCGAACTGAAAGGCAAGCGCATCGCCATTGGCGGGACAGGCAGCGGCACGCAGTATCTGGCCATGGAACTGCTCTACGCCAACCAGATCGACGCGAATAACAGCAAGTTAATCGAACAGGGGGGCCTCGGGTTGGCGCAGGCATTCGCCGAGCGACGTATCGATGCAGCCTTTGTCGTCGGCCCGACGCAATCGGCCACGGTATGGACGCTGCTGCACACCCCGGGCCTCGTGCTGATGAGCCTCGCCCATGCCGAGGCCTATACCAGGAACTTCCCTTACCTCTCCCAACTGATTCTTCCGCGCGGTGGGGTCGATGTGGCCGACGACCTGCCGCCCAGCGACGTACGGCTGCTTGCCACGACGGCCGCACTGGTGGTGCGCGAACAGGCCCACCCGGCGCTCATCGACCTGCTGATGCAGGCCATGAGCGAGGCACACGGTGGGCCAGGCATTTTCCAGAAACCGAGAGAGTTTCCCAACGCGGCGCTGGCCGCCAACGGCGACTTTCCACTATCAAGCGAAGCCGAGCGCTACTACAAATCCGGTCGCCCCTGGCTGCAGCGTTACCTGCCGTTTTGGGCAGCAACGCTGATCGACCGCATGGTGGTGATGATCATCCCCCTCATCGCCGTACTGATTCCGGTGATGAAGTTCGCGCCCGGCCTCTACAACTGGCGCGTCAAGTCGCGCATCTACCGACGCTACGGCGAGCTGAAATTCATCGAGACCGAGCTTGAGGCCGAGCCGGAGCGCATGACACGCGCGGAGTGGCACAAGCGCGTCGATGCCATCGAGCGCGACGTCAACCACCTGCCGATGCCGCTTGCCTTCACCGACATGCTGTACACCCTGCGGGTGCATATCGGGGTGGTGCGCAAGGCGATCGACCGGGCCGAAACCGCCGTCTGAATATTCTTTAGAGCTTCCTGATCTTTTCCAGCAGCGCGGTGGTCGAGCGCTGGTGGATGAAGGGAATGGAATGCACCTGCCCGCCCCAGCCTTGCACTTCGGCGGCACCGACGATCTTGTCGACCGGCCAGTCGCCGCCCTTCACCAGTACGTCGGGCCGGCAGTCGAGGATGCGTTGCAACGGAGTATCTTCGTCGAACCAGGTGACAAGCGAGACGCACTCGAGCGCTGCGAGCACCGCCATGCGGTCCTCCAGCGCATTCACCGGCCGATCGTCGCCCTTTCCCAGCCTGCGTACCGACGCATCCGTATTCGCGGCGACGACAAGGCTAGCGCCAAGTGCGCGCGCCTGCGCGAGATACGTGGCATGGCCGCGATGCAGGATGTCGAAGCAGCCGTTGGTGAACACCAGCGGTCGCGGCAAAGCATCGACGCGCGCGGCGAGCGCCTCCGGCGCGCAGAGCTTGCCCTCGAACACCGGTGCGACGTAGCTCACTGTACCGGTGCGGCCGGCTGCTTCGCCGGCGTCGATTGCGAGGACGACAGCGTGTTGAGGCGGCGCGCCTCTTCCTCGCTGATGACCTCGAAGACGCGTACGACCTTTTTCACCCCCGCGGTGGTACGGGCGATCTCGACGGCAGCGTTGGCCTCCGACTGAGTGACCAGACCCATCAGATGCACCACTGCGTCCTCGGTGACGACCTTGACGTGGTTGACCGAGAAACGGTTGGCATCGATGAAGCGTGCCTTCACCTTGGAAGTCAGGTAGACATCGTTGCTGCGCGAAGAGAGCGAGCTGTTGCCGGCCACCTGCAGTTCGTTGCTGATGGCCTTGACATTCGGCACGCCCGCGGCAATCTTCTCGACTTCCGCCTTCGTCGCCGCATCCGGCACCTCACCGGACAGCAGCACCGTGCGGTTGTAGCTGGTGACGTTCACATGTACGCGGTCGCCGTACTTCTCGGAGATACGGTTTGCCGCACGGATCTCGATCCCTTCGTCGGCTAGGTAGGTTTCCGACAGGCGGCGGTCGGCCACCATCAGCGCGCCGGCGCCCACGCCGACGGCCGCAGCGCCGAAGCAGCCGGACAGAACGGGAACCAGTACGGCGAGCAGGATCAGGGTGCGTGAATTCATCATGTCGTTTCTCCGAGAATAAGGGCGTCGATGCCGTCGCACAGGCAATGGATCGTCAGCAGGTGGACTTCCTGGATGCGCGCCGTGCGGTCGGCGGGAACGCAAAGGTGAATATCATCGGACCGCAACTGGCCGGCAATGGTTCCGCCACCCTTGCCGGTCAGTGCCACGACGCGGACTCCCTGGGCATGGGCGGCCGCAATCGCCGCCTGGACGTTGGGCGAGTTGCCCGAGGTCGAGATCGCCAGCAGCACGTCGCCCGGCCGGCCAAGCGCCGCCACCTGCTTGGCGAACACCTGATCGTAGGCGTAGTCGTTGGCGATAGAGGTGAGCGTGGACGTGTCCGTGGTCAGCGCGATGGCGGCAAGCGGCGGCCGTTCCTTTTCGAAGCGGTTGAGCAGTTCGGCGGCGAAATGCTGCGAATCAGCGGCCGAGCCACCGTTGCCGCAGGCCATCACCTTGCCGCCGGCGCGCAGGGATTGCGCCATCAGGCGGATGGCGGCCTCGATCGGCGCGGCCATGGCGGCCACGGCTGCCTGCTTTACAGCGACGCTGTCGCCGAACTGGTTCTGAATTCGTTGTGCGAGACTCATAGTCGGCGAATTCTAGCGGAACCCGTCCGTCCGCCTGGATCGAATAGCGGGCTAAAGCTCGACGAAAACCTCGATTCGCACGCGCCGCCAGGGATTGCGATGCGGTACCAATGCGGCGATACGGCCGTTCACCCGCTCCCCGCGATCCATCGCTGCTGCCACGGCGTCGTTCTCTGCACGCGGCAGGTAGCCGAGCTTGACGCCTCGCCACTCGACCCGCACGGCGCGGGAATCATGCGGGTTTTCCGGCTCGCGGATCAATGCAAGCGCATCGCCGACCTGCAGGCGGCCCCACAAAGCTGTCGCGGCGTAGTACTGTGCGCCCGCCAGCGGTGAGCTCTGTACCAACAGCTTGATGCTGTCGGCACGCGCCGCGAAGCTCAAGGCCAGGAGCAGGCTAATCCAGGCGAAACGCATCGCGTATCCACTCCAGCCTGTCTCCGTCGATTAGTACGCAGTCGAAACGGCAAGCCCCTTCCCCGTGCCGCGCCAGCCAATGCCTTGCGGCGAGGATCAGCCGCTTCTGCTTCGTCGGACCGATGCTGTAGGCCGCACCGCCGAAACCGGTGCCGGCGCGCTGCCGCACCTCGACGAAAACGGTCGTCGCACCATCACGACAGACGAGATCGAGCTCACCGCCTTTGACGCGGAAGTTGCGCGCCAGCACCTTCATCCCCTGCGCGACGAGGTGACGTGCGGCCGCTTCTTCGCCGGCGTCGCCGATCTGCTTGGTCGTCTGGTGGATAATGGCGGACATGAGCACTCCGGATCATTCAGTAGGCATATTGTCCATCGTCGCGACCCCGATCGGCAACCTCGGCGACATCACCCTGCGCGCGGTCGAAACGCTGCGCACCGCCGAGGTCATCGCCTGCGAGGACACGCGCCACGCCCGGCGCCTGCTTGACCATCATGGCATACGCACTCAACTTCTGGCACTGCACGAGCACAACGAGCAGGCAGCGGCAGCCAAGCTGATCGACCTGCTCGCCGCCGGCAAGCAGGTGGCGCTGATCTCCGATGCCGGCACGCCTGCCGTCTCCGACCCCGGGGCGCGCACGGTCGCCGCCGTGCGCCAGGCGGGCTTCCGCATCGCTCCTATCCCCGGACCCAGTGCTGCGATCGCCGCCCTGTCTGCCGCGGGACTCGACGGCCCATTCCACTTCATCGGCTTCCTGCCGGCAAAAGTCGGCGCCCGCAGGACGGCGCTCGAAGCCCTGAAGCCGATTCACGCCACGCTGGTGTTCTACGAGGCGCCTCACCGCATCGAGGAAACCGTCGCCGACCTCGCCGCTATCCTCGAGCCCGAGCGCGAGATTGTCATCGCCCGCGAACTCACCAAGCTGTTCGAGCAGATCGAGCGCATGCCGCTGCCTGCCGGCCCCGGCTGGCTCGCCGCCGACGAGAACCGCCGGCGCGGCGAATTCGTGCTGCTCGTCTCCGCCCCGCCGCCGCGCTCGGGAATCGATGCCGAAAGCGAGCGCGTCCTCTCTCTGCTGCTCGCCGAACTGCCCGTCAAGCAGGCGGCCAAGCTTGCCGCCGCCATTACCGGCCAGCCGAAGAACGCCCTCTACGAGCGGGCATTGCAAATCAAGGGCGGATAGAATCCGAACTATGCAAAAAAGCCTGACTCTCACCCGGCCCGACGACTGGCACCTGCACCTGCGCGACGGCGATGCGATGCGCGCCGTACTGCCCGACACCGCAAAGCGCTTCGGGCGTGCAATCGTCATGCCCAACCTCAAGCCGCCGGTGACGACAGTGGCGCAGGCCGCAGCCTATCGCGAGCGCATCCTGGACGCGCTTCCGGCAGAACTCGCGTTCCAGCCGCTGATGACGCTCTACCTCACCGACAACCTGCCAGCCGACGAGATCGACAAGGCAAGAGACAGCGGCTTTGTCCATGCCGTGAAACTCTATCCCGCCGGGGCGACGACCAACTCCGACGCTGGCGTCACCGACCTCAGGAAATGCGCCGCGACGCTCGCGTGCATGGAGAAGCGCGGCTTGCCGCTGCTCGTGCATGGCGAAGTCACCGATCCTGCGGTGGATATCTTCGATCGCGAGGCGGTGTTCATCGATACGATCCTGTCGCCGCTGCTCAAGGACTTTCCTGCACTCAAGGTCGTGCTCGAACACATCACCACGCAGGACGGCGCGGAGTTCGTCAAGTCGAGCGGCAACAACGTCGCCGCCACGATCACCGCGCACCACCTGCTGTTGAACCGCAACGCGATCTTTTCAGGCGGCATCCGCCCGCACCACTACTGCCTGCCGGTACTCAAGCGCGAGACCCACCGCCAGGCGCTGGTGAAGGCGGCAACCTCCGGCAATCCGAAATTCTTCCTCGGTACCGACTCCGCGCCGCACGCGAAGAGCACCAAGGAGGCCGCCTGCGGCTGCGCCGGCTGCTACACCGCGCATGCCGGTATCGAGTTGTACGCAGAGGCCTTCGAGGCAGCCGGTGCGCTCGACAAGCTCGAAGGCTTCGCCAGCCATTTCGGCGCCGACTTCTACGGCCTGCCGCGCAATGCGGAAAAGATCACGCTGTTACGCGAAGCTTGGCAAGTACCGGCACAGTTGCCTTATTTCGAAAGCGATGTGCTGATCCCCTTGCGGGCCGGCGAAACCGTCGCCTGGCGACTGGAGGCCGATCGATGAAGCTGCGCGCGATTTCCCTTATTCCCCTGCTGGCCCTGCTGCTCGCCGGCTGCGTGAAGGAGCCTGCCGCCTTCCTGATCGACGGCGGCAATCACTCGCTGACCGTCGAGCGCAACAAACCCTATTTCTGGAGCAGCGGCTGGGAGCTCGACCTGGTTGTGGCGCGCTATCCCGAATGCCAGCGCCGCTACCCACTGAAGAAAGCCAGTGACAGGAAGTTCCGCATCGACCTCTACCGCACTGCTCAGGGCGGCTTCATCCTAAACCAGGGCAACCGCTGGTACGTCACTGAGACAGGCGAATGCCGCATGCAGCAATTTGAGGAGGAGCCACAGAATCCCGGCGAACTCCTCGGCAGCTTCCGCGAGAAAGGCGGCGTTTTCGGCTTCGTGCCGGCCGAACCAGGTAAGAACGGCAAGGCTGCTGCGGAATAGGCGCCTATAATTCCCATCGGAAGTCCGCTAGGCAGCCGCGGCACAGCAATGTGACGAGGAAAGTCCGGGCCCCATAGAGCAGGATGCCGGCTAACGGCCGGGCGCAGCAAGTCGAAAGACCCAAGGCGACAGACAGTGCAACAGAAACATACCGCCGATGGCTCCGCAAGGAGATCAGGCAAGGGTGAAATCGTGCGGTAAGAGCGCACGGCCGCACTGGCAACAGTTGCGGCGGGCAAACCTCATCCGGGGCAAGGCCAAATAGGGGAGCAATGGCGTGGCTCGCGCCGCTCCCGGGTAGGCTGCTTGAGCCTGTCGGCAACGACAGGCCTAGAGGAATGGCTGCCCACGACAGAACCCGGCTTATCGGCGGACTTCCAACTTCCCCCGTTCTCTCCCACTGAGTGCGCCAGCAGCGCCACACCTCACAATCTACTTTCAGATATCTTTTCCATGTATTGATTTTAAAGGATTTTATTTTATTAAAATTTTCAGCAAAGCATCCGTAAGCCCTTGTCGCACCTGAAAAAAATCAAGTTTTCCCCTTGACTGCCGAAAATTGGTGGAATAAAGTGGGGACAAGTGGGGTTTGGTGGGAAACCAAACAACAAAAGAGGGGAGATAGGAACGCGTGTTCCAAGGGGCGGCACAACTCAATCTCGACGCGAAAGGGCGGCTGGCGGTTCCCGCCCGGCATCGCGACGCGCTAGCCCAAGCCGCCAACGGTCGCTTGGTGTTGACTGCTCATCCCCATCGCTGCCTGCTGCTCTACCCCGAACCTGCCTGGGAACCCATCCGCGACAAGATTCTTGCTGCGCCGAGCTTCGATCCGCGCTCGGCCGCTCTGAAGCGCATCCTGGTCGGCAATGCGCGCGACAGCGAGATTGACGCTGCCGGCCGCATCCTGATCGCACCGGAACTGCGCGAGACCGCCGAGTTCGACAAGCAGGTGTGGCTGGTCGGTATGGGCTCCCACTTCGAAATCTGGAGCGACGCCGGTTGGCGCCGCCAGCACGAAACCGCCTTCGAGGCCCTGGCCGGTGCCGAACCGCCGCCCGGATTCGAGGGCATTTCCCTGTGAGCCGCGCCGATGAGCATCCCGCCATCCGCAGCCCATCAGCCGGTGCTGCTTGCCGAAGCCGTCGCGGCACTCGCCATCAAACCGGGCGGTATCTATGTGGATTGCACCTTCGGGCGCGGCGGGCACAGCCGCGCGATTCTGGAGCGGCTGGGACCGCAAGGCAGGTTGATCGCGCTGGATCGCGACCCGACGGCGATCGCTGCCGGCGCGCTGATCGGCGACCCACGCTTCAAGCTCGTGCATGCCGCCTTCAGTCGGCTGGACGAGGTGCTGGCAGCACATGGGATCGGCTTCGTGGATGGAATCCTGCTGGACATCGGCGTCTCGTCGCCGCAGCTGGACGACCCGTCACGGGGAATGAGTTTTCGTTTCGATGCGCCGCTGGACATGCGCATGGATACGACGCAGGGGGAGACCGCGGCGGATTGGCTGGCGCGGGCCGAACAACGTGATATCGAGGAGGTGATACGTGAGTATGGCGAAGAACGGTTTGCTCATGCGATTGCAAAGGCGCTTGTTGCTGCTCGGGGCGAGCAACGTATTTCATCCACAGGACAGCTTGCCGCGCTCGTGGCGTCGGTCGTCCGCACGCGCGAGCCAGGCCAGCACCCGGCGACGCGCACCTTCCAGGCTCTACGGATTCACGTCAATCGGGAGCTTGAGGAGCTGTCGCTAACTCTGCCGCAGGCGCTCGGCCGTCTGCGGCCGGGCGATCCGGCAGGCGGACATTCCGGAGTGCCCAATGGTGGTCGATTGGCCGTGATCAGCTTCCACTCGCTCGAAGACCGCATCGTCAAGCGGTTCCTGCGCGACGCGGCTAATCCACCCCAGCCACCCAAGGGCGTGCCGGTGAAGGCCGCCGACCTGCCGCCGCCGATCGTGCGGCTGGTCGGCAAGGCAATCCGCCCCTCTGCCGCCGAGGTAGCCGCCAACCCCCGCGCCCGCAGCGCGGTGCTGCGTGTGGCGGAGAAGATCTGAAATGGCTCGCCTCAATCTCATCTTGCTGGCCATGGTACTGATCAGCGCGTTGGCCGTCGTCTCCACTAACCACCGCGCGCGCAAGCTCGTCATCGAATACGAGCGTGAGCAGGAACGCATGCGCGCGCTGGAGGTCGAATGGGGCCAGTTGCAACTCGAACAGAGCACCTGGGCCACCCATGCGCGCATCGAGGAAATCGCTCGACAGCGCTTGGGCATGCACCCGCCGAAACCGAACCAGATCATTACGACCGCCCCATGAAACTGTCGCGGAGCCCACTGCTCGATGAACGCCTGCCGGCCTGGCGGGCGCACTTCGTGCTCGGCCTGCTGCTGGCCGGCTCCCTGGCGCTGGTCGGACGCTCCTTCTACCTGCAGGGCGTAAATAAGGAATTTTTGATCGGCAAGGGTGAATCGCGCTACGAGCGCGTGATCGAGATGCCCGCGACGCGCGGCCGCATCCTCGACCGCCACGGCGACGCGCTCGCGGTTTCGACGCCGGTGAAGTCCGTCTGGGCCATCCCCGAGGACGCCAAGCTTTCCCCGGCCCAGACACGCCAGCTGTCAAAGCTGCTCGACACCGATGCGCGCGAACTTACGCGCAAGCTCGCCTCATCGCGCGACTTCGTCTTCCTCAAACGGCAGATTGCCCCCGACGTGGCCGCACGCGTCACCGAACTCAAGCTGCCGGGCGTACATTTCCAGAACGAATACCGCCGTTACTATCCGGCTGCCGAAGTGACCGCTCACATGCTCGGCTTCACTGGCGCCGAGGACGTCGGCCAGGAAGGCATCGAACTCGCCCTCAACGGCCAACTCACCGGCAAGCCGGGCAGCCGACGCGTCATCAAGGACCGCCGCGGGCAGATCGTCGAGGACGTCGAATCGATCCATGTGCCGCAGGAAGGCAAGGACGTCGCGCTGGCCCTCGACGCCAAGCTGCAATATCTCGCCTATTCGGAACTGAAGCGCAGCATTACCGAACACAAGGCCAAAGCGGGCGGCATCGTCATGCTCGATGCGAAGACGGGCGAAGTCCTCGCGCTCGCCAACCTGCCGACCTATAACCCGAACAACCGCAGCAGGCTCTCCGGCGCGCAATTGCGCAACCGCGCCTTCACCGACACCTTCGAGCCCGGCTCGACCTTCAAGCCGTTCACCGTCGCGCTGGCGCTCGACAAGGGCAACGTACGCTTCGACACCCCGATCCAGACCGCGCCCGGCAAGCTCAGCATCGGGCCGGCGACGATCTCCGACGCCCACCCGCATGGCGTACTCTCGGTCGCCCAGGTGATCCAGAAATCCTCCAACGTCGGTGCCGCGAAGATGGCCCTCGGCATACCCGCCGAAGACATGTGGGGCATGTTCGACAATCTCGGCTTCGGCCAACCGCTCAAGCTCGGCTTCCCCGGTGAGGCGGCCGGACGGTTGCGGCCATGGAAGCGCTGGCGTCCGATCGAACAGGCCACGATGTCCTACGGTCACGGCATCGCCGTGACCTTGATCCAGTTAGCCCGCGCCTACCAGGCCTTCGCGCGCGACGGCGACCTGCTACCGCTCTCACTGACACGCGTCGAGACGGCCCCGACCGTCGGAGCGCGCGTGTTCTCCGCCCAAACGGCGCGCGAAGTGCGCGCCATGCTCGAGATGGCCGTACAGCCCGGCGGTACCGCGCCGAAGGCGCAGGTACCCGGCTATCGCGTCGCCGGCAAGACCGGCACCGCCCACAAGCTCGAAGGCGGCAGCTATGCGAACAAGTACGTATCGTCCTTCGTAGGCTTCGCGCCCGCCTCCGATCCGCGCCTGATCGTCGCCGTGATGATCGACGAACCCACCGCCGGCAAGTACTACGGCGGCGAGGTGGCCGCGCCGGTGTTCTCCAACGTGATGGCCGGCTCGCTGCGCGCGCTCGGCATCCCGCCGGACGACTCGCCGCGGCCGCTGCAGATGGCAAACGTCGAGCCGGCAAAGGAGGAGATGTGAGCATGGCGTCAGCACTGCTCGACGAGCTGAAGGCACGCGGCATCTCCGTAACGGGCCTCGCACTCGATTCGCGCAAGGTACGACCGGGCGACGTGTTCCTCGCCCTGCCCGGCGCACATACCGACGGACGCGCCTTCATCGCCGACGCCGTGGCGAACGGCGCCGCGGCTGTGCTCTATGAACCGCAGGGTTTCGAAGCCGCCGTCTCGCCGGCGCCGACTTTTGCCTTGCCGAACCTGGTAACCCACGCCGGTGAAATTGCCCACCTCGTCTATGGCCGCCCCTCGGAACAGCTGTGGCTGTGCGGTGTGACCGGTACCAACGGCAAGACATCCGTCACGCAATGGATCGCTCAAGCGATGAGCTCCTTCGACTGCAAGTGCGGCGTGATCGGGACGCTCGGCAACGGTTTCCCGCCCAACTTCGACGAAAGTCCGAACACCACGCCGGACGCCGTTACGCTGCATGCGACGCTGGCGCGCTTCGTTCGAGAGGGCGCGGTCGCCTGCGCGATGGAGGTTTCGTCGATTGGCCTCGACCAGGGGCGCACGAACGGCGCGCACTTCGATGTCGCGGTGCTGACCAACCTCACGCGCGACCACCTCGAATACCACGGCACGATGGAAGCCTACGCCGCAGCGAAGGAGAAGCTGTTCGACATGGCAGACTGCGCCGTGCTGAACCTCGACGATCCCTTCGGCCGCCACCTCGCCGCCAAGCTGCGCGGTAAGGTGCGCACCATCGGCTACACGCTGGAAGGCAAGAGCGGTACCGACAGCGTGCTGCACGCCGAGCACTTCAGCGAATCGGGAGCCGGCATCGCCTTCAGCCTCGACGGCATCCCGTTTGCCGCGCCGGTGGTCGGCCGCTTCAATGCGTCCAACCTGCTCGCCGTCACCGGTGCGCTGCTCGCCGGTGATGAATCGCTGGAGGACATCGCCGCCGCATTACGGCATATCGCTCCGCCCGCGGGCCGCATGCAGACGATCGGCGGCATGGCGGGCCGCGACGAGCCGCTGGTGGTAGTCGATTACGCCCACACCCCCGATGCCTTGGAAAAGGTACTCGCGACCCTGCGCGCCACGGCAGCAAGCCGTGGCGGCCGCCTCGTCTGCCTGTTCGGCTGCGGCGGCGACCGCGATCCCGGCAAGCGTCCATTGATGGGCGAAGTCGCAGAGCGCTGCGCCGATGTCGTGGTACTCACCAGCGACAACCCGCGCAGCGAGGAGCCGCAGGCGATCATCGATGCCATCCGCGCCGGCATGCGCACCCAGCCAGCAATGGAGACGGACCGCGCCCGCGCCATCGCCGCCGCGGTGGCCGCCGCCGATGCCCGCGACGTGGTGCTGATCGCCGGCAAAGGCCACGAACCTTATCAAGAAGTCGCCGGAGTGCGGCTGCCCTTCTCCGACCTATCCGCCGCAAAGTCGGCGCTGGCGGAACGGCAGGCCGAGCGGCACCAGGAGAGAAAACCATGCTGATGCTTTCAGCCACCGCCGAGATCCTCAACGGCAAACGCTACGGACATGACGCGGAATTCACCAGCGTCGGCAGCGATTCGCGTGCTGTGATGCCGGGCATGCTGTTCGTCGCGCTCAAGGGTGAGCGCTTCGACGGCCACGACTTCGTCCGCGAGGTGCTCGCTCAGGGCGCGGCCGGCGCTCTGGTCTCGACGCAATGGGGGCACTACAACGAGGACCTGCCGCTGGTGGCGGTCGCCGACCCGCGCCTCGCGCTCGGACAGTTGGCAGCCCACTGGCGCAGCCGCTTCCACCTGCCCCTGATCGGGATCACCGGCAGCAACGGCAAGACCAGCGTCAAGGAGATGTGCACGGCGATCCTGCGCGCCAACTTCGGCCAGAACGCGGTGCATGCCACCACTGGCAATCTCAACAACGACATCGGCCTGCCCCTCACCCTGCTCAAGCTGCGCGCCACTCACCATGCGGCAGCCATCGAAATGGGCATGAACCATGCCGGCGAGATCGCCTACCTGACGCGCATCGCTCAACCCACCGTCGCACTGGTAAATAACGCACAGCGCGCCCACCTTGAGGGACTTGGCACAGTCACGGATATCGCGCGCGCCAAGGGCGAGATCTTCGAAGGGCTGATGGAAGGCGGCATCGCCGTCATCAACGCCGACGACCCGCACGCTCCGCTATGGCGGGAGATGAACCGCCACCGCCAGATCATGAGCTTCGGCATGGCACCGGGCGCCGACGTGCGCGGCAGCTGGCAGCCTGCCCATGCACACGAAAGTTTCGGCGGGACACTGGAACTCGTCACACCGCTGGGCACGGCGACGCTGCACCTGCAGGTTCCGGGCGAGCACAACGCGAAGAACGCGCTTGCCGCTGCCGCCGCCTGCATCGCGGCGGGCGTACCGCTCGCCCCGATCCTGCGCGGCCTCGAAAGCTATGGCGGCGTGAAAGGTCGGCTGCAGAAAAAGTCCGGACGCAACGGCGCGCTGGTGATCGACGACAGCTACAACGCCAACCCGGACTCGATGCGCGCCGCGATCGACGTGCTGGCCACTCTGCCCGGCCGGCGCATCTTCGTCATGGGCGACATGGGCGAGGTCGGGGAAGCGGCCGGCCAACTGCATGACGAGATCGGCGGCTACGCGAAGAGCCAGGGCATCGACCACCTGTTCGCGCTCGGCGAGAAGAGCCAGGCGGCCGTACATAACTTCGACGGCGGCGGCCGGCACTTCGCCAGCGCCGCAGCACTCACGGCAGAGCTGTTGCTGCTGATGGACAAGGACACCACCGTACTCGTCAAGGGCTCGCGCTTCATGCGCATGGAGCGAATCGTTGACCAGTTAGTCGACGCGATCGCGGAGGCAAGCAATGCTGCTTGAACTGTTCCAGTGGCTGGCGCAGGACATTCGCGCCTTCAACGTCTTCAACTACATTACGCTGCGCGCCGTGCTGGCGACGATGACCGCGCTGACGATCTCCTTCATCTTCGGCCCGGCGGTGATCCGCTGGCTCACCGCGAAGAAGATCGGCCAGGCGGTGCGCGACGACGGTCCGCAAACCCATCTGGTCAAGGCCGGCACGCCGACGATGGGCGGCGCGCTGATCCTGCTCTCGCTCGGCATCTCGACGCTACTGTGGGCCGACCTGACCAACCGATTCGTCTGGATCGTGCTGATTGTCACGCTCGGCTACGGTGCGGTCGGTTGGGTGGACGACTGGCGCAAGGTGGTCTATCGAAATCCGAAAGGGCTGTCGGCCAAGGCGAAGTTCTTCTGGCAGTCGCTGATCGGCAGCGTCGCCGCCGTCTGGCTCGCCTTTTCGATCGCCGCGCCCAACAACGCTGCGGCCATCGATCTGTTCCTGCAATGGATCGGTAGCGGCTTCACGCTCGAACTGCCGACCAAGACCGACCTGATCGTTCCCTTCTTCAAGAGCATTTCTTACCCGCTCGGCATCTTCGGCTTCATGATCCTGACCTACCTGGTCATCGTCGGCACCAGCAACGCGGTGAACCTCACCGACGGCCTCGACGGCCTGGCGATCCTGCCAACGGTGATGGTCGGCGCAGCGCTCGGCATCTTCGCCTACGTCGCCGGCCACGCCGGCTTCTCGAAGTACCTGCTGCTGCCCTACGTGCCGGGCGCCGGCGAGCTGGCGGTGTTCTGCGGCGCGCTGGCCGGCGCGGGACTCGGCTTCCTCTGGTTCAACGCCTATCCGGCCGAGGTGTTCATGGGCGACGTCGGCGCGCTGGCGCTCGGCGCAGCCCTCGGCGCGGTAGCCGTCGTGGTGCGCCAGGAGATCGTGCTGTTCATCATGGGCGGCGTGTTCGTCGCTGAAACGCTCTCGGTGATGTTGCAGGTTTCCTGGTTCAAATACACCAAGTGGAAAACGGGGACGGGGCAGCGCATCCTGCGCATGGCGCCGCTGCATCACCACTACGAACAATCGGGATGGAAGGAAACGCAGGTCGTGGTGCGCTTCTGGATCATCACCATTCTCCTCGTGCTGTTCGGGTTGTCCACGCTGAAGATCAGATAATGGACTTGCGCGACAAACACGTCCTCATCCTTGGCCTCGGCGAATCGGGCCTCGCCTGCGCGCGCTGGTGCGAGCGCAACGGCGCGCACGTACGTGTCGCCGATACGCGCAACGCGCCGCCCTATCTCGACGAACTGAAGCGCCGTGTCGCCGGCGCCGACTTTTGCAGCGGCGAATTCGAGAAGAGCTTGCTGGAAGGCATCGACCTGGTGGTGCTGTCGCCGGGCCTGTCGCCCGGTATGCTGATCGTCATCCACGCGCGCGCGCAGGGCATCCCGGTGGTCGGCGAGATCGAGCTGTTCGCGCAGGGGCTGCGCGCGCTCAAGCAGCATGTCCCGGTCGTCGCGATCACCGGCACCAACGGCAAGACCACCACCACTGCGCTGGCCGGCCACCTGATCGCCGCCACCGGCCGCAGTGTCGGCGTCGCCGGAAACATCTCGCCCGCCGCACTCGATGCTCTGATGGAATTTCAGGATCGGGGTGCATTGCCGCAGGCCTGGGTGCTGGAACTATCGAGTTTCCAACTCGAAACCACCGAGACGCTCGCCGCCGCAGCCGCGACGGTGCTCAACCTCTCCGACGACCACCTCGACCGCTACATCGACCTCGACGACTATGCCGCCGCCAAGGCGCGCATCTTCGCCGGCGCGGGGGTACAGGTGCTCAACCGCCAGGACGCGCGCGTCAAGCGCATGGCGATCGCCGGAAGGAAGCTGATCACCTTCGGCCTCGACGCGCCGGCCGACACGCAGGATTTCGGCATCCGGGAAAATCGCGGCGAGCCCTGGCTGGTGCACGGCGCACGCTTTCTTCTCCCGGTTTCCGAATTGCCGATTGCCGGCCTGCACAACGCCGCCAACGCGCTCGCTGCCCTGGCGCTGTGTGCAGCGATCGGCATCGACCCCGTATCGCTGCTGCCGGCGCTGCGTGCCTTCAAGGGCCTGCCGCATCGCGTCGAGAAGGTCGCGGAGATCGGCGGCGTGAGCTACTACGATGACTCGAAGGGAACCAACGTCGGCGCGACCGTCGCGGCGCTGCAAGGACTCGGCTGCAAGTCTGTGGTGATCCTAGGCGGCGATGGCAAGGGACAGGATTTCTCGCCGCTGAAGGACGCCGTGGCACGCCACGCGCGCGCCGTCGTGCTGATCGGCCGCGACGGCCCCGCCATCGGCGCCGCGATCGACGGCTGCGGCGTCGCGGTCCACAGTGCCGCCGATATGGATGCGGCAGTGCGCGCCGCGGCCGCCCTGGCGCAGGCAGGCGACGCAGTGCTGCTCTCGCCGGCCTGCGCGAGCTTCGACATGTTCCGCAACTACGGCCACCGCGCCGAAGTCTTCTGCGCCGCCGTGGCCGCGCTCGAGGAGGCGGCATGAACACCGCCCTGCTCGGCCGCCGCTTCGGCGCGAGCCACACGGGGGCCGTCCCCACCGCCGAGATCGACCCGCTGTTGCTGTGGCCGGCACTGGCACTGCTGCTGATCGGCCTCGTCATGGTCTACTCGGCCTCGATCGCCACGGCGGAAGGCTCCGCCTTCACCGGCCACCAGCCGGCCTACTTCCTGGTCCGCCACGCCGTCTATCTGGCGGTCGGCTTGGTCGGCGGCTTGATCGCCTTCCAGATTCCGATGCGCTTCTGGCAGCAGTTCGCGCCCTGGCTGTTCCTCGCCGGCGTGGTGCTGCTCGTCGTGGTGCTGATTCCCGGCATCGGCCGCTCGGTGAATGGCGCACAGCGCTGGATCGGCCTCGGCCCGATCAACCTGCAGCCGTCCGAATTCATGAAACTGTTCGTCGTGCTCTATGCGGCCGACTACACCGCGCGCAAGCTCGCCGAGATGGGCAGCTTCCGGCGCGGCTTCGTGCCGATGGCAGCGGTGATGATGCTGGTCGGCGGCCTGCTGCTGCGCGAGCCGGACTTCGGCGCCTTCGTAGTGATCGTCAGCATCGCGATGGGCGTGCTGTTCCTCGGCGGGATCAACGGGCGGCTATTCGCCTTCCTGATCGGCGCAATGGCCGTCGCCTTCGCCTTCCTGATCTGGTCCTCGCCCTACCGCTGGGAGCGCATCACCAGCTACATGGACCCGTGGCAGAACGCCTTCGGCAAGGGCTACCAGCTCTCGCACGCGCTGATCGCCTTCGGCCGCGGCGAGTGGTTCGGCGTCGGCCTCGGTGCGAGCGTCGAGAAACTGTTCTACCTCCCCGAGGCGCACACGGACTTCCTGCTCGCGGTGATCGCCGAGGAACTCGGCTTCGCCGGGGTGGTCGCGGTAGTCGGGCTGTTTGCGCTCCTGACCTGGCGCTGCTTCATGGTCGGCCGCCAGGCGCTGCTGCTCGACCGCACCTACGCAGGTCTCGCGGCACAGGGCTTCGGCATCTGGTTCGGTTTCCAGAGCTTCATCAACATGGGCGTCAACATGGGCCTCTTGCCGACCAAGGGCCTGACGCTGCCGCTGATGAGCTTCGGCGGCTCGGGCATCGTCGCCAACTGCGTGGCGATCGCCGTGCTGCTCAGGATCGACTACGAGAACCGGCGTCTGATGCGGGGATTGCCCACATGACCGAGGGCCGCCTCTACAAAACCATAGTCATCATGGCGGGCGGGACCGGCGGCCACATCATGCCGGGCCTCGCCGTCGCCGACGAACTCAAGCGCCACAACTGGCGCGTGATCTGGATGGGTAATCCCGACGGCATGGAAGCGCGCCTCGTGCCACAACACAAGGATGGGGGCTACGAAATGGCCTGGGTGCGCTTCACGGCGTTGCGCGGCAAGGGCATCGTGCGCAAGCTGCTGCTGCCGCTCAACCTGCTGCGCGGCTTCGCGCAGGCCTGGCGCGAACTGTCGCGCATCCAGCCCGCCGTCGTGCTCGGCATGGGCGGCTTCATCAGCTTTCCCGGCGGCATGATGGCGGCGCTCAAGGGCATTCCGCTCGTGCTGCATGAGCAGAACTCGATCGCCGGACTGGCCAACCGCGTGCTGGCCGGCGTCGCCGACCGCGTGCTGACCGGTTTTCCCGACACACTGAAGAAGGGCCAGTGGATCGGCAATCCGGTGCGGCGCGAGATCGCCGCACTGCCCGCGCCGGGCGAGCGTTACGACGAGCGCACGGGCAAACTGCACGTATTGGTGATCGGCGGAAGCCTCGGCGCACAGGCGCTCAACGAGGCGGTGCCCAAGGCGCTGGCGCTGCTGCCGGAAGAGGAGCGCCCCGAGGTCGTGCACCAGTCGGGCGAGAAGCATCTCGATGCCTTGCGCGCCGCCTATGCCTCAGCGGGTGTGCAGGCTCACACAGTTGCCTTCGTCGAGGACATGGCTGGCGCCTATGCCTGGGCCGACCTGGTGATCTGCCGCGCGGGCGCGCTGACGATCGCGGAGCTGGCCGCCGCCGGGGTAGCGAGCATCCTCGTACCCTTCCCACATGCCGTCGACGACCATCAGACCACGAATGCGCGCTTTCTCGCGCGGGCCGGCGCGGCGGTCCTGCTGCCGCAGAACGAACTCACGCCCGAGAGATTGGCGGCGCTGCGCAACATGACACGCTCGCAATTGCGCGAAATGGCCGAGAAGGCGCGCGCACTGGCGATGCCTGAAGCAACGCAAACGGTAGCCCAGGTCTGCCGGGAGATTTCGAAATGAAGCATAAAGTCAAACGCATCCACTTCATCGGCGTCGGCGGTGCGGGCATGTCGGGCATCGCCGAGGTGCTGGCCAACCAGGGCTTCGAGGTGAGCGGCTCCGACCTCGCCGAATCGGCGACGACGCGCCGACTCGCCGAGCTGGGCGTGCGCGTCACAATCGGCCATACCGCCGAGAACGTCGGCAGCGCGGATGCGGTCGTCGTCTCGACCGCCGTCAAGGAGGACAACCCCGAGGTCGTCGCCGCGCGCGAGCGCCACGTGCCGATCGTACCGCGCGCGCAGATGCTCGCCGAACTGATGCGTCTCAAGCAGGGCATCGCGATCGCTGGCACCCACGGCAAGACGACGACGACCAGCCTCACGGCGAGTTGCCTCGCGGAAGCCGGCATCGACCCGACCTTCGTCATCGGCGGCCGGCTGATCTCGGCCGGCGCCAACGCGCGCCTCGGCCAGGGCGAGTTCCTCGTCGCCGAGGCCGACGAGTCGGACGCCTCCTTCCTGTTCCTTTCGCCGGTGATATCGGTGGTCACCAACATCGATCAGGACCACATGGACACCTACGGCCAGGACTTCGGCCGGCTCAAGCAGGCCTTCGTCGACTTCGTGCATCGCCTGCCGTTCTATGGCGTCGCAGTGATGTGCATCGACGATCCGCACGTGCGCGAGATTCTGCCGCAGATCGCCAAGCAGGTCGTGACCTATGGCTATGCGGAGGGTGCCAATATCCGCGCCGAGAACGTGCGCGCCGACGCGGGGAAGATGCATTTCGACTGCGTGCGCACCAACGGCACGGTGTCGCGCTTTCCCGTCACGCTCAACCTGCCGGGCGAGCACAACGTGAGGAACGCGCTCGCAGCAATCGCAGTCGCGACGGAAGTCGGCGCCGGCGACACGGCGATCCAGAAAGCGCTGGCGGAATTCCACGGTGTCGGACGACGCTTCCAGCGCTACGGCGAAGTCAAGCTGCCCGGCGGCGGCAGCTTCACGCTAATCGACGACTACGGCCACCACCCTGCGGAAATGGCGGCCACGCTCGCGGCCGCGCGCGGCGCCTTCCCTGGACGGCGCATCGTGCTGGCTTTCCAGCCGCACCGTTACACGCGCACTCGCGACTGCTTCGAAGACTTCGTCAAGGTACTCTCGGGCGCCGACGCCGTTCTGCTCGCCGAGGTCTATGCGGCGGGTGAAGCGCCGATCGTTGCGGCGGATGGGCGTGCGCTCGCGCGCGCGCTACGCGTCGCGGGAAAAGTGGAGCCGGTGTTCGTCGAGGACATCGCCACCATGCCCCAGGCGATCCTCGACAACGCGCAGGACGGCGACGTCGTCATCTCGCTAGGCGCCGGCTCGATCGGCTCGGTGCCAGGCAAGCTGGCGCCGGGAAAATGAGCGCCTGATGGAAATCCGCAAGAACGAGCCGATGGGCAAACACGTGACTTGGCGCGCCGGCGGCCCGGTCGCGCAGGCCTGCTTTCCAAAGGATCTAGGCGACCTCGCCGCCTTCATGGCGACGCTGCGCCACGACGAGCCGCTGCTGCTTGTCGGCCTCGGCTCCAACCTGCTGATCCGCGATGGCGGCTTCGACGGCACCGCAATCTTCACTCACGGTGCCCTCGGCACGCTGCGGCTCGAGGCCGACGGCACGATCTACGCCGAAGCCGGTGTGGCCTCGCCCAAGGTGGCGCGCTTTGCCGCCAACCAAGACCTTGCCGGCGCCGAGTTCCTCGCCGGCATTCCCGGAACGCTCGGCGGCGCGCTGGCGATGAATGCCGGTTGCCACGGCGGAGAGATCTGGTCCTACGTCGAGCGGGTGCGCATGCTGACACGGCGCGGCGAGTTCATCGACCGCACGCCGGCCGACTTCGCCATCGGCTACCGCCACGTCGGTCTCAAGGCGAGCACCGACGAGATCTTCGCCGCCGCCTGGCTGCGTTTCCCCTCGGGCAATGCAGCGACCGCGCGGGCGCGCATCAAGGAACTGCTCGAAAAGCGCATTGCGACCCAGCCGCTGCAACTGCCGAACGCCGGCTCGGTGTTCCGCAATCCGCCGGGCGATCATGCCGCGCGCCTGATCGAAGCGGCAGGGCTGAAGGGAACGGAAATCGAGGGCGCGAGGGTGTCCGAAAAGCACGCCAATTTCATCGTTAATCCGGGCGGCGGGGCTTCCGCATCCGCGATAGAAAGCTTAATCGGCCGAGTTCAGGCCGAGGTGTTCGAACAATTCGGCGTGGAGCTGGTGCGCGAAGTGCGCATACTCGGGGCAAGGGCTTGATGGACAAGGTGGAACAGGGTTTCGGCAAGGTCGCGGTGCTGATGGGCGGCAATTCAGCCGAGCGCGAGATTTCGCTGATTTCCGGCGCGGCGGTGCTGGATGCGCTGCGCGCTGCCGGCGTCGATGCCGCCGCCTTCGACCCCGCCGAACGGCCGATCTGGCGTCTGGCCGGCATGGAGGTGACGCGCGTTTTCAACATCCTGCACGGCGGCGCTGGCGAGGACGGCACGATCCAGGCCGCGCTCGACCTGATGGGTATTCCTTATACCGGCAGCGGCGTGCTGGCTTCAGCGCTGGCGATGGACAAGGTCCGCACCAAGTGGATCTGGCAAGCCGCTGGCGTGCCGACGCCGCGCTCGCTCCGCATCGAGTCAGCCGCGGATGGTGCCGCCGCGATCGCCGAACTCGGATTGCCGCTGATCGTCAAACCGGTGCGCGAAGGCTCCTCGATCGGCGTGACAAAGGTACAGAAGGCGGAGGAATTCACCGCCGCTTTCGCCGCAGCCGCGATTCTGCCCGACGGTCGCCGCGAGGAAGTGATGGCCGAGGAGTTCGTCGCCGGCACCGAGCTGACCTGTGCGGTTCTTGGCCGCACTCCCCTGCCCCTGGTGCGCATCGAGGCGCCGGAGGGCCGCTACGACTACCAGAACAAGTATTTCACCGACGTCGTGAAGTACCACTGCCCGGCCGGCGTACCCGCCGCACTCGAGGCCGAAATCGGCCGGACCGTGGTGGCGGCCTTCGACGCGCTCGGCTGCCGCGGATGGGGGCGCGCCGACCTGATTGTTCGCGCCGACGGCAGCTACAGCCTGCTCGAGATGAACACCAACCCCGGCATGACCAGCCACTCGCTGGTGCCCATGGCGGCACGCGCCGCCGGTATCGAGTTTGGTGAGCTGGTGCTGAAGATTCTCGCGGAGGCCGCCTGTGGCCAAGCGTAATGGTGCAATGAGGGGCAACGTCCGGCTGCAGAACGTCGAGCCCGGCGGATTGTGGCACCAGCCTGCGCTGATGAACCTGCTGGCGGACCTGCTGATCGTGCTCGGCGCCGCGGGTCTCGCCTGGGCGGGATTGTTGGCGCTGCAACGTCTGCCGCTCTTCCCATTGCGCGAACTGGTGCTGACCTCCGCTCCCCGCCAGATATCCGCTGCGCAGCTCGAGCATGCGGCGCGCAGCGCAGTGGTCGGCAACTTCTTCACCGTCAATCTCGAGACCGCACGTGAAACCTTCGAGAAGCTGCCATGGGTGCGCAGGGCAGCCGTGCGCCGCCAGTGGCCGGACGGCCTAGCGGTCACGCTCGAGGAGCATGAAGCCGTGGCGCGCTGGCAGCAGCTCGGCGGCAACGGCACAGAAGGCACGCTGGTGAACCGCCAGGGCGAGGTCTTTGCCGCCGAGCGCCCCGACAACGCCCCATCCCTGCCGCTACTTGCCGGTCCAGAAGGCAGCACGGGCGAACTGCTGCGGCGCCATGACGAATTCGGCGCTCTGCTAGCGGGCATCGGACGCCACGTCGAGTCGATAACGCTGTCCCCGCGCCATGCCTGGCGCCTCAAGCTCGACGACGGTGTAGCGCTCGAGCTCGGCCGCGACCAGGAGCGCCAACCGCTCGACGAACGGCTGGCGCGCTTCATCGCCCATTATGAAAAAGTGAAGACCGCTGCGGGAGCCGTGAAGGTGGTCGACATGCGCTATCCGAATGGCTTTGTGGTGAGCGGCTCCGCCCTGGCTGTACAGCAGCGCAGGGAAGCGCAGGAACGCAAGTCATGAGCAAGGAAAAGAATCGCGACCTGATTGTCGGTCTCGACATCGGCACGTCGAAGATCGTATCCATCGTTGCCGAACTGAACCCGGAAGGACAGCTCGCCATTCTCGGCATCGGCACGCAAGACACGCAGGAATCGCGCGGCCTCAAGAAAGGCGTCGTGGTCAACATCGAAGCGACCGTCAACAGCATCTCCAAGGCGATCGCGGAAGTCGAAATGATGGCCGGCTGCAAGGTGCGTGAGGTGTACACCGGCATCGCAGGCAGCCACATCAAGAGCAAGGATTCCAACGGGATGGCCGTGGTGCGCGACAAGGAGGTGACGCAGTACGACGTCGCGCGCGCCATCGAGGCCGCCAACGCCACGCCAATCTCGGCCGACGACCAGATTCTCCACACGCTGGTGCAGGAGTTCATCGTCGACGGCCAGGACGGCGTCAAGGAGCCGATCGGCATGGACGCGCGCCGCCTCGAGGTGAAGGTGCACCTCGTCACCGGCGCAGTCACCGCCGTGCAGAACATCGTCAAGTGCGTGCGGCGCTGCGGTCTCGAGGTGGTCGATCTCGTCCTCCAGCCGCTCGCCTCGGGCAATGCTGTGTTGACCGAGGACGAGAAGGATGTGGGGGTATGTCTCGTCGACATCGGCGGCGGCACCACCGACATCGCCGTGTTCAGCCAGGGCGCGATCCGCCACACCGCCGTGATCCCGATCGCCGGTGACCAGATCACCAACGACATCGCCATCGCGCTGCGCACCTCGACGCAGGACGCCGAGGAGATCAAGCTGCGCTACGGCGTTGCCCTGCAACAGCTGGCCGACCCCGAGGAAATGCTCGAGGTGCCGGGCGTCGGCGAGCGGCCGGCCTCGAGCCTGTCGCGCCAGACGCTCGCCGGCTTCATCCAGCCGCGCGTCGAGGAGATATTCCAGAAGGTACAGGACGAGCTGACCAAGAGCGGCTATGCGCGCCTGCTGCGCGCCGGCATCGTGCTGACCGGCGGCACGGCACAAATGCCCGGCATGACCCAGCTCGGCGAAGAGATCTTCCACAACACGGTCAAGCTCGGCATGCCGCACTACGCCGGCAACCTGCGGGACTTCGTGCGCAATCCGCGCTACGCGACGGCGATGGGACTGCTGCTCGAGGGCGTAGCGCAGAAGCAGCGCGGCATCAAGGAACAACCTATGAGTATCGGGCAGGTCTTCGGCCGTATGAAGGCCTGGTTTGCACGAAATCTTTAATTTGCAGCAACACTTTCGGCAACAAAAGGAGAGGCGAAATGTTTGAAATCATCGACAGGGATCCCAATGCCACGGTCATCAAGGTGATCGGCGTCGGCGGGGCCGGCGGCAATGCCGTCGAACACATGATCCGCGAGGGTGTCGGCGGCGTGGAATTCATCTGCTGCAACACCGATGCGCAGGCGCTCAAGCAGTCGTCGGCCGGCGTCAAGCTGCAGCTCGGTCCGGGACTCGGCGCGGGCGGCAAGCCGGAACGCGCGCGCGAACACGCACAGAGCGAACGCGAAGCGATCGCCGACATGCTGGCCGGCGCGAACATGTGCTTCATCACCGCCGGCATGGGCGGGGGCACCGGCACCGGTGCGGCGCCGGTCGTCGCCGAGGTGGCGCGCGAGCTGGGCATCCTGACGGTGGCGGTCGTCACCAAACCTTTCGAGTTCGAGGGCCGTCGCGGCAAGATCGCCGAGGAAGGCCTGGCCGAACTCGCGCAGCACGTCGATTCGCTGATCGTCATCCTCAATGAGAAGCTCATGGAGGTGCTCGGCGAGGACGTCAGCATGCTAGATGCCTTCAAGTCGGCCGACAACGTGCTGAAGAACGCCGTCGGTGGCATCGCCGAGATCATCAACGTGCCAGGCCTGGTCAACGTCGACTTCGAGGACGTACGCACCGTGATGGGCGAAATGGGCAAGGCAATGATGGGCTCCGCCGCTTCCGCAGGTGTCGATCGCGCCCGCATCGCAGCGGAATCGGCCGTCGCCAGCCCGTTGCTCGAAGGCATCGAGCTCTCGGGTGCGCGTGGCGTGCTGGTGAACATTACCGCCAGCAACTCGCTCGGCCTCAAGGAATACAAGGAGGTCATGAGCACGATCCGCAACTACACGGCGCCGGACGCCACCGTGATCTGCGGCGCAGTCTTCGACGATTCGATGGAGGACCAGCTGCGCGTCACCGTCGTCGCCACTGGCCTCGGCTCAGCCGCGATGGCGCGTCGCAAGCCGGAGCTCAAGGCCTACGTCAGCGAGGGCGCCGGCCTGCGCACCGGCACCGACAACATGACGCTGGGCACCGGCACGTCAATGGGCACCGCTGGCAACATCGGTACGGCCGCACCCACCGACAGTCTCAACGACCTGTTCACCTCTAACCGCCGCGACAGCCGCGCCCAGGCGATGTCGGATACGGGGATGGACAAGTACGATATTCCCGCCTTCCTGCGCAAGCAGGCAGACTGAGCATTGCACCAAGATAGCCTCAGGGGGATCGCCTCCCCCCTGAGGCTATTTTTTTTGTGCTGACAATGCGTTGGTCAGGCGTACGTAATCGGCCACCGAAAGGGTTTCGGCACGCGCCGTCGGTGCGATGCCCTGAGCTTCGAGCAGCGCTTCGCCACCGAATTCCTTGAGGGTGTTGCGTAGCATCTTGCGCCGCTGAGAAAAGGCCGCCGCGACGATATTTGCGAACAACGCCATGTCGTGCGCCGTCCCGCCGGCGCCGACTTTTTCCAGATCGCGGGGGATCATGCGTACGATGGCCGAATCAACCTTCGGCGGTGGATCGAATGCGCCCGGGGGCACGACGAACAGGCGCTCCATGAAGAAGCGATACTGCAGCATCACCGAAAGGCGCCCGTAATGGGGCGTGCCCGGTGCGGCCACCATGCGGTCGACGACCTCCTTCTGCAGCATGAAATGCATCTCGGCGACGCGATCAGCCACCTCGGCCAGATGAAACAACAGCGGACTGGAGATGTTGTAGGGCAGGTTGCCGACGATCTTGAGCGGACCTGCCTGCTTGAGCCTAGCGAAATCGAACTCCAGTGCATCGCCCTCGTGGATAGTCAGCCGGTCCGGCTGGAAGCGTGAGCGCAGGCGTGCAATCAGATCGCGATCGATTTCGACAACGTGCAAATGATCGATCCGCTCGAGCAGTGGTTCGGTCAAGGCGCCTAGGCCGGGGCCGATTTCGACAACGGTATCGCCCGTCCGCGGCGCAATCGCATCGACGATCTTGCGAATCACGCCCGACGAAACAAGGAAATTCTGGCCGAAGCGTTTGCGGGCCTGATGGCCGTGCAGGCTCATGCAGCGGTGCGCCGCCGCGCCATGTCGATGGCAGCATCGACCGCGGCATAGAGACTGGTCGCCGACGCTCTGCCCGTCCCGGCGAGTTCGAGCGCAGTGCCGTGGTCGACCGAAGTGCGGATGATCGGCAGACCGAGCGTCACATTGATGCCTTCGTCGAAGGCAGCGTATTTGAGTACCGCCAGACCCTGGTCGTGGTACATCGCGAGCTGTGCATGGGATCCGGCCAGCACGTTCTTGGTGAACAAAGTATCTGCCGGCAATGGGCCGACGAGTTCCATGCCTTCGGCTCTCAGCTTATCGAGCACCGGCGCGATGACCTCGATCTCCTCGCGTCCCATGTGCCCCCCCTCTCCGGCATGCGGATTCAGGCCGGCCACCAGGATGCGAGGGCGGTCGAAACCGAACTTCGCCCTCAGGTCGGCATGCAGGATGCGCAGCGTCGTTTCGAGCTCGTCGCGGGTGATCGCGGCGGGCACGTCCTTGAGGGCAAGATGGGTGGTCGCCAGTGCGACGCGCAGTCCCTCATTTTTTCCCATGGCCGCGAGCATCATCACCACGCGCGGGGTATCGGTCTTCTCGGCAAGATATTCGGTGTGGCCGGTGAAGGGGATGCCCGCATCGTTGATGACGCCCTTGTGCACCGGCGCAGTGACCATCGCGGCGAACTCGCCCGAGCGGCAGCCGGCCATCGCAGCATCGAGCAGATCGAGCACATAATGGGCGTTGTCCGGATCGAGCCGTCCCGCCAGCGCCGACTTTTTCAGCGGCACATGGTAGATCTCGATGGCGCCAAGATCTCGGCCGAGCAACCGCGCCCGCTCGGCCAGCAGATCGCGGTCACCGAGCACGACGATGCGTGCTGGAAACTGCCGATCTGCGAGTGCAAGACAGATGTCCGGCCCAATGCCTGCCGGTTCTCCCGACGTTACGGCAATAACGGGCAGATCAGCGCTCTTCAAGCCGATACTCGACGTAGGCGCGATCGCGCAACTGACGCAGCCAGTCTTCGTAGGCTTCGTCGGACTTACGCTCGCGCAGCGCTTGGCGCGCCATCATGCGCTTGCGTTCGTCGCCCGCCTCGGCGTTCTTGCGCTCGAGCACCTGAATCAGATGCCAACCGAACGGCGACTGCACCGGTTTCCCGACCTCGCCAATCCTCAATGCATCCATCGCGCGCTCGAAATCAGGCACCGTGTCGCCTTCGTACAGCCAGCCCAGGTCGCCGCCCTTCGCGGCCGAGAGGTCGTTGGAATACAGGCGCGCCAGTTCGGCGAAATCCGCTCCGTTGTCGAGCCGCTCCTTGAGGCCGACGAGCTTGTGACGCGCCTCGTCGGAGGAAACCAGCTCACTCACCTTGATCAGGATATGGCGGGCGCGGGTCTGGCGGATCGTTGCGCCGAGCGCGGCCCCCCCCTCGCGGGCGACAAGCTTGACGATATGGAAGCCTGCCGGGCTCCTGAGGATGCCGCTCACCTCGCCCGGCTTCATGTTCGCCACCGCTTCGGCATAGAGCGTCGGCAGGCGATCGAGCGGACGCGGTTCGATGAGGCCGCCGGCCATGGCATCCGGGGCTTCGGAATAACTCGCGGCCACCTGACCGAAATCCTGCCCCGAGTTGATGCGTGCCAGCGCCTCCTCGGCGCGCTTGCGCAACTGTGCCAATCGTGCGGCATCGACCTGCTCTGGCACACGCACGATGATGTGGCCGAGAGCAACCACCGTACTCTGGCTCGCCTGCTCGGGATGGGCCAGGTAGTTGTCGATCTCGCCTTCGGCGACCACGATGCGGCTCTCGACCTCGCGATCGCGCAAACGGGCGATCGTCATCTCGGCACGGATTTCCTCGCGGAAGCGGCGCCAGGCGATGCCGTCCTTTTCCAGCGCGGCGCGGAAGTCGGCCAGCGACAGGCGATTGTTCTCGGCGATGCGCCGCAGCGCCGCATCGAGTTCGGCATCGGCGATACGCAGTCCGATCTCCTTGGCGAATTGCATCTGCACGCGGTCGACGATCATGCGTTCGAGCATCTGCTTCTCGAGCACCTCGCGCGGCGGCAGGGGGGTGCCCCGGCTCCGCAACTGGCGCTCGACGGTGGCTAGGCGGTCACGCAACTCGTGCAGGGTGATTGCCTCGTCATTGACGACCGCGACAACACGGTCGATCTGAATCGGCTGGCGGGATTGCGTCTGTCCGGTGATGGGCAACAGCAACAGGGATGCGGCAAGAAGGGCAAGTAGTCTCATCGGAACTATCGAAAAGGTCAGTTCGCGCCGAAAATCGGATCGGCCGTCGGCTGGTTGATGACGCCGTAGCCGGGAATGCTGCGCCTGAGGAGATCCAGGGGATTCGAGCCGATGCGCGAGAAGTCCTTGAGCTCGAGCTGGAAGAACAGCGCGCTGGTCGGCTGGTTGGCGATCGTGGCGAGACGCTGCACGACGACGCGTCCGGCCCAGCAGCCGGCATCGTACTCGAAGCCGGCGATGGTTTCGATCACGCGGCTCTCCTTGAGCGAGTAGTTGTAGCGGCCCACCGCGTTCCAGCCGCCGAAGACGGGCCACTGGGCGGAGACGTCGATCTGGTCGAGCAGGTCGCGTGAATAGCGGTAGCCCGCGTTGAACACCTTGCCGTAGGCGGGCTGATAGCGTCCGCCGACGGAGAGGCGCTCGGTACGCCTGTCGCGCGGGTTGTATTGCCAACCGAAGTCGGCGTGGGTATGCGGCAGCACCTGGCCGGACAATGCGGCGAGGATGTCCGTCTTGCGGCTGGTACGCGCCGTCTCGCCGGGGAGGGTCACGTTCTGCGTCGTGAAGTAGTAGAGCTGGCCGAGCGTGGCACGCAAGTACTCGGCACCGCTGACCGGATCGATAAAGCGCGAGGTCAGCGCCAGGGTCAACTGGTTGGCATCGGCGATCCGGTCACCGCCGGCATAGCGGTTTTCCGAGAACATCTGCGCATAGCCGAAGCCGGCGAGGCCGGTATCGAAGATCGGGATGTCCTTCTGGTCGCGCTTCGGCACGTAGAGATAGTAGGCGCGCGGCTCGAGCGTCTGCAGCATTGATTGGCCGAACCAGTCGAGGTTGCGCTCCATGACGAAGCCGCCATCGATGCTCGCGATCGGCAGCCCGCGGCTTTGTGTGGCCGGTACGGCTTTCCAGGTCGCATCCACCGTGGTCCGCTCCTGGCCCGACAGTTCGTATTGGGTGCTGTGGTAGCCGATCTTCGGCGTGACCCAGAACGCCGCCGTGGCCAAAGGCAGCGACAGCTGCGGATAAAGGATCGTGCGCTTGCCGAGCAATTGCGTCGGATGGTCGAAGCTCACGTATTCGGCATTCAGGTTGAACGCCGAGCCGAACGGCAGGTCGTAGCGGTTCACGTAGCCCGTCAGCTGCGGCATGCGCCGGTAGGGCGTCGTCACGCCCGGCTCCGTAATCAGGGTCTGGTAGGACTGCACGTTCAACGCGGCGCCGTACCACGGACCGCCGTAGCTCAGCACGCCCTGACGCAGCAGGTTGCCCTGCGATACCTGGCCGATGCGTGTCGACAGATCGCTGAAATACTTCGGGTCAGAAACGCCATTGAGGTTCAGGTTTGCCGTCAGTCCGGTAGCAAGCACTTGGTTGTGGAGGATCGAATAGCCCCAGCGATCGCGGTTGGCGAGGTTGTCGCCGGGCAAATATTCGACGCGCACCTGACCCCGATCGGGTGCGGCCATGGGCGTGGCCTGGTTGTAGGGGGTATTGAGCAGGTAGCGGAACTCGGCATTGAGTTGCAGGCCGCGTCGCGTCATGTAGCGCGGCGTGATCGTCGCATCCATGTTGGGTGCGATGTTCCAGAGCCATGGCGCAGTGAATTCGAAGCCGCTCTTGCTGGTTGATCCAATCGTCGGAGGCAGAAAGCCGCTCTTCTTCTGGTTGTTGAGCGAGAAGCTCATCCAGGGCATGTAGAAGATCGGCACGTCCTTGAAGCTGACCTTGGCATTGCGTCCCTTGCCTACCTCTCGGTGGTAGTCCAGGTCGAGTTCATCGACGCTTACTTCCCAGTCGCGCTGACCCGGTGCACAGGTGCTGTAAGTGGCGTTCTCGAGATGGTATTGGTCCTCGCCGCGGAACTCGAGCCGGTCTGCCGTACCGCTACCGGTCACCGGCGGGCGCGGCGGCGGCACGAGAATCTTGCCACCGGGGCCGAGGACGTAATCCCTCCCTACCGTCGCTCCTGGCGTCAGACCGTCCACAGCGGTCTTCTTGGGCTGGCGCTGCAGCAGGTAGGCCGGCGATTCGAACTCGCCGGTGCTTTCCTCCATGCGCATGCGCAGGTGCGGGCCGGTCATGAGGCTCTCCGGCGAGCTGAGCCGCACATTGCCGGTTGCCTCGACCTCATCCTCGATCTGGCGATAGACGATGCGATCGGCCGCGAGTGTGTCTCCTGCACGAGTCAGCACGGCATTACCTTCGGCGACCATTTCGACATCATTCACGCCGTCGATCTTCGCGGCAGTCACGTGAGTCGGGGCGGAAGCCTTGTCCGTCGCAGAGAAAGGCGTGGTCGCGCGCGGCGCAATCGCGCCAGCAGCGACATGGGCGGTATAGAGCGGCGGCAGCGCTGGACGCTCGGCCACCTGAGGCGGCTGCGTTTCCGTTGCGACGGCGGCGGGTGCAGCCGGCTCGGACTTGGTCGCCTCTTCCTGCCGAGACGCGACTGCCGGCACCGCGGCGGTACCCACGGGAGCGACGATCGGCGCAGCCGCGGCAGCGGGCGGCAATGCCTTAGCGACCGGCGGAGCAGTAACCGGTCTGACCTCCGCTGCGCTTTTCGGCTCGGCTGGCTGAACCTGGATGGCTGGTGCGGGAGCGACGGAGGGCGATGCTACAGGCTTTGCCGGCTTCACAGGGGCGATGCCCAGCAGCGCAGGATCGACCTGCAGGAGTGGCAGCTTCTCGGCAGCCGATGATGCGCCGGCCAAGCCGAGGCACATCAGCCCGCCCACCGCCCTCACCGTCCATCGAGACCTTGCAAATGGCATTACCGTCTTCGTTCCGTCGTTCTTGTTGTCTGGACCAAGCGCCAGGCGAGGCGCTAAGCCGATGATAGAATTTGTGATTCTATCATTCGAGTGGAACTCCTCGCGTGGAGCGCATTGAGCAGATTCAAGACTGGCTGTCGGCACAATTTCCCGGGCAACAATTCACGCTGGCGCCCGCCTCGAGCGACGCCAGCTTTCGCCGTTATTTCAGAGCGACTTTCGCCCCCGACAAGACGTATATCGTCATGGACGCGCCGCCGAGCCACGAAGACGTGCGCCCCTGGCTGCATGTCCAGCAGCTGTTTCATGCCGCCGGCGCGCACGTGCCCGACGTGCTCGCGCAGGACCTCGAGCGCGGCTACCTGCTGATTTCCGACCTCGGCTCGACGACCTACCTGGCACAGCTCGGCAGCGCAAACACCGCAGAGACTGACAACCTCTATCGCGCCGCCATCGACACGCTCATCGTCATCCAGCGGGCGAGCCGACCCAACGAATTACCCGCCTACGACCGCACGTTACTCAAGCGCGAGCTCGACCTGTTTCCTGACTGGTACATCGGCAAGCACATCCCGATCGCGTTCGGCGACGACGAGCGCAATGCGCTCGAAGCTGCGTTCGAAAAGATCCTTGCCATCAATCTCGCCGAGCCCTGCGTCTACGTGCATCGCGACTACCATTCGCGCAACTTGATGGTCCCCGGAGATGGCCCCGGCACTCCGGGCGTCATTGACTTCCAGGATGCAGTCTACGGCCCGATCAGCTACGACCTCGTCTCGCTGTTCAAGGATGCCTACGTCGAGTGGGACGAGGAACGCACGCTCGACTGGCTGGCGCGCTACTGGGAGAAGGCCAGAAAAGCCGGGCTGCCGGTACGCGCCGACTTCGGCGAGTTCTTCCGCGACTACGAGTGGATGGGGGTACAGCGCCACGTGAAAGTCCTCGGCATCTTCGCGCGCCTCTGGCATCGCGACGGCAAGGACGGATACCTCAAGGACATGCCGCTCGTCTCGAAATACCTGCGCGCAGCCTGCGCGCGCTATGCCGAATTGACGCCGCTCTTGCGCCTGCTCGACAAGCTCGAGAACCGCCAGGCCCAAGTGGGCTATACGTTCTGAGACCGGCATGAAAGCGATGATTCTCGCGGCGGGGCGCGGCGAACGCATGCGCCCGCTCACCGACCGCACGCCCAAGCCCCTGTTGCCGGTCGCCGGCAAGCCGCTGATCGTCTGGCACCTCGAACGGCTGGCACGCACCGGCTTCCGCGAGATCGTCATCAACCATGCGCACCTCGGCGACCAGATCGAGGCGCTACTCGGCGACGGCGATGCGTGGGGAGTCGCCATCCGCTACTCAGTGGAACCGGCCGGGGCGCTCGAAACGGCCGGCGGCATCGCCAATGCCCTGCCCTTGCTGACAAATGAGCAGGAAACCGAGCCTTTCCTCGTCGTCAACGGCGATATCTTCTGCGACTGGGATTTCGTCCGGGCCCGCACCGCGCTGCCGGCTGACGCTCTCGCGCATCTGGTACTCGTCGATAACCCGCCGCACCACTTATCCGGCGACTTCTCGCTCGCGAACGGCAGGGTTGGGGCGGACACACCGAAGCTGACCTTCTCCGGCATCGGCATTTATCGGGCCGACCTCTTCGCCGGCATCGAACGCGGCAAGCCGGCCAAACTCGCGCCGCTGCTGCATGCGGCGATCGCCGCATGCAAAGTCAGCGGCGAGCGGCACACCGGCCGATGGGTCGATGTCGGCACGCCGGAACGCCTCGCCGCGCTGGACGCCGAGCTGAGCCATGCGTGCTAGCATTTCCCGATGAACAGCAACGACAGCTTCGCGCCGTACCGCCAGCGCCGACTTTCACTGCTCGACCGCATGGCGGCGGGCGGCGGTGGCATCGCCGTGATCCCCACCGCCCCCGAGCGCGTGCGCAATCGCGACACTGCCTTTCCCTACCGCGCCGACAGCTACTTCCACTACCTGACCGGCTTCCCCGAACCCGAAGCCATTCTGGTGCTGGTCGCCGCCCGGGAGCATGAGCAACCTCAATCCATCCTGTTCTGCCGCAATAAAGATATCGAAAAAGAAATCTGGGACGGCTTCCGCTACGGTCCGGAAGCCGCCTGCACGACCTTCGGCTTCGATGCAGCCTATTCCGCCGACGAATTCGACGGCCGCATCGCCGAGCTGCTCGCCGACCAACCGGCGCTGTGGTTCTCGCTAGGCCACGACACAGGGTGGGATGGACGCATCGGCACCGCGCTGAATGCGGTGCGGGCGCAAGCCCGCGCCGGCAAGCGTGCGCCGCATGCGGTCAATGACGTGCGGGCGACGCTGGACGAGATGCGTCTCGTCAAAGACGCCTACGAAATCGGGCTGATGAAGAAGGCCGCAGCTATCGCTGGAGAAGCGCACCGCCGCGCGATGCGCTGCACAGCACCGGGAAAATTCGAATACGAGATCGAGGCCGAGTTTCTCCATGAGTTCCGCCGCCAAGGAAGCCCGTCCCCGGCCTACCCGCCCATCGTCGCTGGCGGGGCCAATGCCTGCGTGCTGCACTATGTCAGCAACGACAAGCCACTCAAGGATGGCGATCTGCTGCTGATCGACGCCGGCTGCGAAGTGGACGGCTATGCCAGCGACATTACACGCACTTTTCCAGTGAGCGGCCGCTTCTCCGGTCCGCAAGCAGACGTCTACGATCTGGTGCTCGACGCGCAGGCGGCTGCCATCGCCGCGATCAAGCCGGGCGCGACCTTTCTCGATCCTCACTCTGCCGCGGTACGCGTGCTCGCCCAGGGCATGATCGATCTCAAGCTGCTCGAAGGCAGCCTGGACGGCGTGATCGAAAGCGAAAGCTACAAGCGCTTCTACATGCATCGAACCGGCCACTGGCTCGGCCTTGACGTGCATGACGCCGGCGAATATCGCGTCGGGCCGGAAGACGACGGCTGGCGCTTACTGGCGCCGGGCATGACCCTGACGGTCGAACCCGGCTGCTACATCCGGCCCGCCGACGACGTGCCGGCCGCCTTCCACAACATCGGAGTGCGCATCGAGGACGATGCGCTGGTAACCGAGCAGGGCTGCGAAATCCTCACCGGTGACGCACCGAAGAAAATCGCAGAGATCGAGGCGCTCATGGCGGAGAGGCGACGTGACTGAACCCGTCCTCGTCATCGGCGGCGGACCGGCGGGCATGGCGCTCGCGCTCGCGCTGCACCGTCGCGGCATGGCCAGTCGCATAGTAGATGCGCGGCCGCGTGGCGCGGCAAACAGCGATGCGCGCATCCTCGCACTCGCGCATGGTTCGCGCCTGATCCTCGAAAATCTCGGTGTCTGGCAGGACATCCCGCATACGCCGATTACGACAATCCACGTCTCGCACGCCGGTGGGCTCGGCCGCGCGCTGATGCGCGCCGACGAAGAGGTCGTGCCCGCGCTCGGCTACGTGCTCTCCGCCGGCGATCTCGCCCGCGCGCTCGACACTGCTGTCGCCGCGGCGAACATCGCCTATCAGGAAAACACGCACGCCCCCGCGCAGCCCGACGCCGCCCTCGTCGTGCATGCCGAGGGCCGCATCGAGGAGACGCCGGAGATCAGCGTCCGAGACTACGGCCAGCATGCCGTGATCTGTTCCGCGCGCGCCGCGGCGCCACATCGCGGCACCGCCTGGGAACGTTTTACTCCTGCCGGCCCGGTCGCGCTGCTACCCTGCAAGGACGAATACGCAGTCGTGCTCACCTGTCCGGCCGCCGACAGCGATCGCATCGCGTCGCTCGACAACGCAGGATTCCTTGAGCTGCTGCAGTCGCGCTTCGGCACGCGCGTGCAGCTCACTGCGGTCGGCCCGCGACTGGTCTATCCGCTCGGCTTGCGCTTGCGCAAGCAGCCGGTCGTCGGCCGTGAAGTATGGATCGGCAATGCTGCGCAGACGCTCCATCCGGTCGCCGGCCAGGGTTTCAACCTTGCGCTGCGCGACATCATCGAGCTCGCCGACACGCTGACCGACGCGGCCGATCCGGGCGACCCGCTGCTGCTGGCGCGCTATGCCGCCGGCCGTCGCGCCGATCGCATGGCGACCATCGGTTTCACCGACACACTCGTCCGCCTCTTCTCCAACGACATCCCGCTCCTGCGCCATGCACGCGGCGCCGGCCTGCTTGCGCTCGATCTGCTGCCCGCAGCGCGCTCCTTCCTCGCCCGGCGCATGATGTTCGGCGCCCGCGGTTGGTAGCTTGCAGCATTTTTTTCACCCGAGGGTCAGCATAAGCAGCTTCGATGGTTCCGGCGGGGCTTTGCGTTAAAATTCGCCCCCTTTCCCCACCGTTTCCCCGATCGACCCATGGACTATCTCGGCTTCCAGCTGCGCAACAACCTGTTCGTCGCGCCCATGGCCGGGGTCACGGACCGTCCCTTCCGCCAGCTCTGCAAGAAGCTCGGCGCGGGGCTCGCGGTTTCGGAGATGGTCACCTCGAACTCCCTGCTCTACGGCAGCGCCAAGACACGCCGCCGCGCCGACCATACCGGCGAGGTCGAGCCGATCGTCGTGCAGATCGCAGGCGCCGACCCCGAACTGCTCGCCCAGGCGGCACGGTATAACGTGGAGCGCGGCGCACAGATCGTCGACATCAATATGGGCTGCCCAGCGAAAAAGGTCTGCAACGTCATGGCCGGCTCGGCGCTAATGCAGAACGAGCCGCTGGTGGCGAAGATTCTCGAAGCCGTTGTGCAAGCGGTACCTGGGACGCCCGTGACTCTTAAATTCCGCACCGGCTGGAACAACGAGAACAAGAACGCACCGACCATCGCACGCATCGCGCAGGAATCCGGGGTGCGCGCCATCGCCATCCACGGCCGCACGCGCGCCGACCAATATCGGGGCGACGCCGAATACGACACCATCGCGCTGGTGAAATCGCAGGTGAAGATTCCGGTGATCGCCAACGGCGACATCACCACGCCGGAAAAAGCGAAGCACGTGCTCGACTACACCCAGGCCGACGGCGTGATGATCGGCCGCGCGGCACAGGGCCGGCCGTGGCTGTTCCGCGAAATCCAGCATTACCTCGAAACGGGCGCCGTCCTGCCGGCGCCGACTTTTGCCGAGATCCATACGATTCTGCGCGCCCACCTCGCCGACCTCTACGCCTTCTACGGCGAAGATACCGGCGTGAGGATCGCCAGGAAGCACATCAGCTGGTACACCAAGGGCATCGTCGGCGCGGCACGCTTCCGCCACGCGATGAACCAGCTCGAAAGCGTCGACGCCCAACTGGCTGCCACCGACGCGTTTTTCCTCGAACACGCGGACCACAGCGCCAACGACGCCATCCGCTATATGGAAGCCGCCTGAGCATGGATATCTCCGACTGCGTCCGCCGCAACCTCAACCGCTATTTCCGCGACCTGGACGGCGAAACGCCGCACGCCATCTACGACATGGTGCTGGGCTGCGTCGAGCGCCCGATGCTGGAAATCGTCATGAAGCAGGCGGAGGGCAACCAGACTATCGCCGCCGAGATGCTCGGCATCAGCCGCAGCACGCTCAGAAGAAAACTCGCAGAACACAATCTCTCTTGAGGAGTTCCACATGAAGGTCAGTCAGGCGCTCATCAGCGTTTCCGACAAACACGGCGCGGTGGATTTCGCGCGCGAACTCGCCGCTCTCGGCGTCAAGCTCCTTTCCACCGGCGGCACGGCCAAGCTGCTGCGCGACGCCGGCCTCGAGGTGATGGACGTCTCCGACTACACCGGCTTCCCCGAGATGCTCGACGGCCGCGTCAAGACCCTCCACCCCAAGGTGCATGGCGGCATCCTCGGCATCCGCGGCAACGCCGAACATGAGGCGACGATGGCCAAGCACGCCATCCCGACCATCGACCTCGTCGTCGTCAATCTCTACCCGTTCCAGCAGACCATCGCCAAGAAGGATTGCACGCTCGTCGACGCGATCGAGAACATCGACATCGGCGGCCCGACCATGGTGCGCGCCGCGGCGAAGAACCACGGCGACGAGAAGGGCGGCTGCGCGGTGGTCGTCGAGCCGGCCGACTATGCAGGAATCATCGAGGAGATGAAGGCCAACGGCGGCGCGATCTCCTACGCGACTCGCTTCGCGCTGGCCAAGAAGGCCTTCGTGCACACCGCGCGCTACGATGGCGCGATCGCTAACTGGCTGACCAGCCTGGACGCTGACAACAAGCCGACCACCTTTCCTGAGCGCCTGCAACTCGCCTTCGACAAGGCCGACACCATGCGCTACGGCGAGAATCCCCACCAACAGGCTGCTTTCTACCGTGAGCCCAACCCGGTGGCCGGCAGCATCGCAGCCTACGAGCAACTGCAAGGCAAGGAACTCTCGTACAACAACATCGCCGACTCCGATGCAGCCTGGGAAGCGGTGAAAGCCTTCGACACCACTGCCTGCGTCATCGTCAAGCACGCCAACCCCTGCGGCGTGGCGCTCGGCGCCAACGCCGTGGAAGCTTATCGCCGCGCCTTCAGTACCGATCCGACTTCGGCCTTCGGTGGCATCATCGCCTTCAACTGCGCCATCGATAAGGAAGCTGCCGAGGCGATTTCCGGCCAGTTCGCCGAAGTGATCATCGCACCGGAAATCACGGTAGATGCGCGTGCCGTGTTCGCTGCAAAGCAGAACCTGCGCGTGCTGATCGTACCGCTCGGCACGAATGCCGGCGCCTTCGACTTCAAGCGCGTCGGCGGCGGCCTGCTGGTGCAGACGGCCGACGAGGCGCGCATCGCACAATCCGACATCAAGGTCGTCACCAAGCGCGTGCCGACCGAGCAGGAAATGAGGGATTTGTTGTTCGCCTGGCGCGTCGCCAAGTACGTCAAGTCCAACGCCATCGTCTACTGCAAGGACGAGATGACCGTCGGCGTCGGCGCCGGTCAGATGAGCCGCGTCGATTCCGCGCGCATCGCCGCGATCAAGGCCGAGAACAACAAGATGACCGTCAAGGGCTCGGTGGTCGCCTCCGACGCCTTCTTCCCCTTCCGCGACGGACTCGACGTGCTGGCGCAGGCCGGCGCCACCGCGGTGATTCAGCCCGGCGGTTCGGTGCGCGATGCCGAAGTGATCGCTGCCGCCGACGAGCAAAACGTCGCGATGGTGTTTACCGGCTTCCGCCACTTCAGGCACTAAGCAAATGAAGCTTCTCGTCATCGGTTCCGGCGGCCGCGAACACGCGCTCGCATGGCGTCTCGCGCAGTCGCCGAGAGTGCAGAAAGTCTATGTTGCCCCTGGCAATGCGGGCACCACGCGCGAGGACGGCCTCGAGAACCTTCCCCTGACGTCGATCCACGACCTCGTCGCCTTCGCACGCGACAACGGCATCCACGCCACCGTGGTTGGCCCCGAGGCACCGCTCGCCGCCGGCGTCGTCGATGCCTTCCGGATTGCCGATCTGCGCATCTTCGGCCCGACCAAGGCCGCTGCCCAGCTAGAGAGCTCGAAGGACTTCGCCAAGCAGTTCATGTACCGCCACGGCATTCCGACGGCGAAGTTCCGTACGTTCACTGATGCCGCCGAAGCGCATGCCTACGTCGACGCGGAGGGCGCGCCGATCGTCGTCAAGGCCGACGGTCTGGCGGCCGGCAAGGGCGTCGTCGTCGCCATGAACGCGGACGAAGCACATCGCGCCATCGACGAAATGCTGTCCGGCAACAAGCTCGGCGATGCTGGCCACCGCGTCGTGGTCGAAGAATTCTTGGACGGCGAGGAGGCCAGCTTCATCGTGATGGCCGACGGCCACCATGCGCTGGCGCTGGCTACCAGCCAAGACCACAAGCGCCTCAAAGACGGCGATCAGGGACCCAACACCGGCGGCATGGGCGCCTATTCGCCCGCACCGGTTGTCACGCCCGAGATCCATGCGCGCGTGATGCGCGAGGTGATCATGCCGACCATCCACGGCATGGAGCAGGACGGCATTCTGTTTACTGGTTTCCTCTACGCCGGCCTGATGATCAAGCCCGACGGATCGCTGCGCGTGCTTGAGTTCAACTGCCGCATGGGCGACCCCGAAACCCAGCCGATCATGCTGCGCCTCAAGAGCGACCTGGTCGACCTCGTCGATGCCGCGATCGACGGCCGTCTCGACAAGATCGAAGCCGAGTGGGACCGTCGCGTCGCGCTCGGCGTCGTGCTCGCTGCGCACAACTACCCCGATACGCCGAAGAAAGGCGATGTCATCCATGGCCTGCGCAAGTACGGCGAGTACGGTGAAGGCGCGCACGTCTTCCATGCCGGCACCGCTGAGAAAGACGGTCAGGTCGTCACCGCCGGCGGCCGCGTGCTGTGCGTCACTGCGCTTGGCGACACCGTCAAGCTGGCGCAAAAACGCGCCTACGAAATCGCCGACGAGATTCGCTTCGAGGGCATGCAGTTCCGCCGCGATATTGGGTATCGCGCCATTCGGCGCTAAGCGGCTACCGCGCCTCAAATGCAAATGGATACCGCTACCCTCCACGCCTACTTCACCGGACTGCAGCAGCGCATTGTCGAAGCGCTCGAACGCTTCGACGGCAAGCCTTTCCTGCGCGACGAATGGAAGCGGCCCGAGGGTAAAGGGGATGGTGGCGGCATTTCCCGCCTGGTCGAGGAAGGCGACTTCTTCGAGCGCGGCGGCGTCAATTTCTCGCATGTCACGGGCGACAAACTGCCGCCTTCCGCCACGGCGCACCGTCCGGAACTCGCCGGCCGCCGCTGGGAGGCGATGGGCGTCTCGCTGGTGCTGCACCCGCGCAACCCCTACTGCCCCACCTCGCACATGAACGTGCGCTGTTTCGTGGCAACGAAAGAGGGCGAGGAACCTGTCTGGTGGTTCGGCGGCGGCATGGATCTCACACCATACTATGGGTTTGCCGAGGACTGCACCCATTTTCACCGCACCTGCCGCGATGCGCTCGCGCCGTTCAAGGACACAGCGGGTGCCGACGTGCATGCGCGCTACAAGCAGTGGTGCGACGACTACTTCTTTCTCAAGCACCGCAATGAACCGCGCGGCATCGGCGGCATCTTCTTCGATGACCTCAATGAAGGCGGTTTCGAACGCTGCTTCAGTTTGACGCAAAGCGTCGGCGACAGTTTCGCGGACGCCTACCTGCCGATTTGCGCCAAGCGCCGCGACCTCGCCTACGGCGAGCGCGAGCGCGACTTCCAGGCCTACCGGCGCGGCCGCTACGTCGAGTTCAATCTGGTGTGGGACCGTGGCACGCTATTCGGTCTGCAGTCGGGCGGCCGCACCGAGGCAATCCTGATGTCGCTGCCACCGATCGTGAAGTGGCGCTACGACTGGCATCCGGCACCAGGCAGCGCCGAAGCGAAGCTCTACAGCGACTTCCTGGCCCCGCGCGACTGGATCTGAGCCGCAGTCGCTCGGCAGTTCGCCGCGGCACGGTAGTGGCGGTTGGCTTCTTCCGGTTTCTCGAGTTGGTCTAGCAGGCGCGCCAGTTCGAGATGGGCGGCACCGCCTTCAGCCACCGCCAGCGATGCGTCCAGGTAGCTTTGCGCCTTACCCCAGAGCTGCCGCTGCATGCACAGCCTGCCTAATGCCAGCAGCAATCCCGCATCCTGAGGATGCTCGTGCAGCCACTTCTCGCAATGGGCAATGCGCCCGAGCACGTCGCCGCCTTGGCAGCTTGCGTAGATTTCCAGCAAGGCCGACTCCCAGCGCTCTTCGAGATAGTCCTCGATGATCTGGGCGCTCTCGGCGCAGGCACCGGCGGACGACAGCGCCGCCGCAGTGCGCTGCGCCAAGCGTAGATCGAGACAATCGGCGGCAGGCATGCTGCGCCACTGGCGCATCAGTTGCGCGGGGTCGTCCTGGATGGTGTCGAGGATGCCATGGTAGGCATGCACGCGCAGCGGCTGCGCCTGCTCCGGAGTCAGCGCCTTGTGCTTCTCCAACTGGCGCACCAGCCTCAGCAGTTCGGCCCAGTCGCCACGCCCTTGCGCCAAGCGCAAGGCCAGGCGCTGCGCGGCGATCTGGCGGCGCTCTTTCGGTCCGAGCTCATCGAGAGCCGCAGCTGCGGCGGTGAAGTCGCGTGCGTCTAGCGCCACCCGGATATCGCCCATCAGCCGCGCCGTACGCCAGCCTTCCGCATCCATTTCCGCAGCACGCTCCTTCCATGCCGCAATGCGCACGTCGTCGCGTAACGCATGAGCCGAGCGCAGGCCCGCCTGGGCGGCAACGCCTTTCGCCGCTATCGCTGTACTGTCGGCGCCGACTTTTTCCGCAGCCTTGAGGGATTGGCTGTAGCGTCCTTCCCAGAACAGGCGCAAGGCTTCGGCCGCCGTGCGTTCGTCGCGCTGGCGCGCACGCCTTTCACGGTACTCGCCGACGATGCCGGGAAGTTGCAACGTATTGACCACCGCCCTGAGCAGCAGGTAGGCGACGATGAGCAGAGCGATCTGCGCCACGACGAACAGATTGAGGGAAATCTCGACGCGCCACGGCGGTACCACCCACAGCACATAGCCATCGGAAATCTGGCCGATCAGGGCCACGCCGATCGCCAAACCGCTCAGAGTCAACAGCCAAAACAATGTGCGCATGCGGCTCTACCGTCCCGTGCCGCGGTCACGGCTCAGCTTGAAATTGCGCAAGGCCGAAAGCGTTTCGTTGAGTTCGACCGGCTCGCGCATCACGTCGAGTTTGCCGAGGGACTTGAGCGTCGCCTGCGCCCCCTGAACGGCAGGCTCGCGCGTATCGAAGTAGCGCTCAAGCCATTCTCCAGCCTGCTTGAGGTCGCTTTGGAAGGTACGGCCGTCGCGCGCCAACAGCGCCAGGCGCGCCGACAGCAGGCGCAGGCGCAGGTTCTCGCGCAGGAAGAAGCTTTCGCGCGGCGAGAGCAGTCCGGGATCGGGACGGTCGATGCGTTCGATATGCACCAGCTTGCGCAATTCGCTCCACATGTCTGCTAGCCACTCGCGCCCCATGTCTGCCCACTGGGAAGTCGGCGCTGGCGGAACGGCTTCCGCGCCGGGCTGCGCTTCGACAGCCGCCGGCTTTTTCTCCGTCTTGGCCTTCTTCTCGGGCTTCGCCGGCGCCGGACGCTGCTCGAAGGCGAGCGGCAGACCGGTCACGCCATTGAGGATCGCGTCGAGCTTGAGGGCAATGCCCGGCACGTCAGCGCCCGGCATCGCCTTGAGGCGCTCGATATCGCGGCTGATCAGCTTGCGCAGCGGCAGAAACTGCGGCTGGGCGCTCTTCGCCAGACGCGCCTCGGCGCCCTGCAGCGCGATCAGCGCTGCCTCGACGTTTCCGGCGAGCTGCAGCTGCTGCGCCGCGATGGCGATGTCCTGCTCGATCTCGGCGAGCAGACGGTCGTCCCTGACGCGCGACAATTCCTGGTAGATCGTCTCAAGCGCGAGCTGCTGGCTCTGCATCTCGGCCAAGCGCGCTTCGAGCGCGCCCACCTTGGCCTGCAGGGCATCGAGCGCCTCCCGGTTCTGCTTGGCGCGGGCTTGCGCCTCGCGCTGGACGCTGTCGGTGTCTGCCATCCGGCGTGCGAATTCCTCGCGCGTCGACTCGATGCGGCCGCTGCCTTGCCAGACCAGCCAGCCGAGCAGCACGACCCCGAGCAACGCGACGACCGCCACCCAAAGGGCCGCCGCACGAGGAACGCCATGCTTGGGCGGCGTATGGGGAGGCGCGGTCAACGCGGGCAGTTCTTGTGGATTCTGTTCGCTCATGGCTTCGAAAAATACTCCATCAATCCTGCCAGCAGGCCGGCATCGGCCGGGCCGGTCAGGACGACATTGTGCAGTCCCAGGGCACGCGCCTGCTCGGCAATGCGCGCATGCGGCACGAAGGTCGGCGTGTTCTTCAACCAGCCCTGGCCGAGTTTGCCGACCATCTCGTAAAGGTTGCGCAGGCCCTCGCTGCTGGTCACCGTCATCGCGTCGAGCCGGCCCTCCTGCCACAGCTTGAGCAACGGCGCCGGATCAAGCGCCGGCTTGCCGCGGCGGTAGCAAGCTACGTAGTCCACCAAGGCCCCGCGCGTTTTCAAAGTGTCGCCGAACAGGTCGCGCCCGCCGTCGCCGCGGAAGATCACCACGCGCTTGCCGGCGACGTCCTGAAGGGGCGCCAAGTCGAGCAGCGCCTCAGAGTCGAAGCGTTCCTGCGGCGCCAACACGTCGGTGATGCCGTAGCGCGCCAGCGCCTGCTCGCTGCTGTGTCCTACGGTGGCGACGCGCAAGCCCGCAGGCCACTTGCGGCGGGCCAGCACCACCGCCAGCGCCTTGTCGACGGCATTCGGGCTGACGAACACCGCCCAGTCGTACTGCTCGAGCCGGATCGCCGCATCGAGCAGCGGGGCGGTATCGTCGATGTCCTGGATGGCCAGCACGGGAAACAGCACCGGGTGTGCCCCCTGCGCGACCAAGGCGTCGGCCAGGTGAGTCGCCTGGCCGGCGGGCCGCGTCACTACGATGTTGCGGCCGGCCAAAGGTGCGGTTCCGGCAGGCCTGGCCGACGCCGCCACGTCCATTCAGCCTCCCAGCGTCGCGAGAATCTCGTCGGCACCCTGCGCACGCAGGTCCGCGACCAAGGCTAGGCCAAGCGCCTCGGGATCGGCAGCCGGCCCACTGTGTTCGGCGCGAGCGATGCGCATCCCGTCGGGCGCAGCCACCAGGCCGCGCAAACGCAGCTGGCCGCCGGCATGCTCCGCATAGGCGCCGAGCGGCACCTCGCAGCTGCCGGCCAGCGCGCGCGACACGGCACGCTCGGCGCGCACGCACGCCGCGGTGGCGAAATCGTTGAGCGGCTTCATCCATTCGGCCACTTCCGGACGATCGGCGAGTGCCTCGATGCCGAGGGCGCCCTGACCGGCGGCGGGCAGAGAGGCCTCGGCGGGAATCGTCGAGCGGATGCGGTCCTTGAGCCCCAGGCGCGTCAGGCCGGCGGCGGCGAGGATGATCGCGTCGTACTGGCCCTCGTCGAGCTTGCGCAGGCGGGTGTCGAGGTTGCCGCGCAGGCTGGAAACGGCCAGATAGGGGTACATCGCGCGCAGTTGCGCCTCCCGGCGCAGACTGGACGTGCCGACCACCGCGCCGGGGGGCAGATCCTCGATGCGCGCGTACTTGTTGGAGACGAAGGCATCGAGCGGCACCTCGCGCGGACCGATCGCTACCAGCGCGAACTCGGGCGCGAGTTGCATCGGCACGTCCTTCATCGAATGCACGGCGATGTCGGCAGTGCGGTCGAGTAGCGCGGTTTCCAGTTCCTTGACGAACAGCCCCTTGCCGCCAACCTTGGCAAGCGGCCGGTCGAGGATTTGGTCGCCGCGCGTCGTCATGCCGAGGAGTTCTACCTGGCAGGCCGGATATAATCCGCGCAAAAGATCACGCACATGCTCCGCCTGCCACATGGCGAGGCGCGATTCGCGGGTAGCGATGACGATACGCTCGGGATGGAGAATACTCACTGGGCAATCAACCGAAAGTAAACCAGCATGAACACACAGACCGCCGGCGCACCCGACGAACTGCGGGCAACCGCCGTGCCAGTCACGGACAGGAACGCGACTGATTCTAGCATTCAAGGCCGCGGCCCCGCCGAAACCCAAGAACAACGGGATGCGCCGTTGTTCGAAGATATCCGTCTGCTCGGCCGCCTGCTCGGCGACGTGATCCGAGACCAGGAAGGCGACGAGATCTTCGCCATCGTCGAGCGCATCCGCCTGCTATCGATTGGGCTGCACCGCGATGCAGGCAAGCCGGCAGGCGAGGCGGCAAGCAAGGAGCTCACCGAACTGCTCAACAACCTGCCGCGCGAACAAGCCAACCAGGTGGTGCGTGCCTTCAGCTATTTCTCGCAGCTGGCGAACATTGCCGAGGACCAGCACCACATCCGCCGTGCTCGCGCGCATGCGCTCGCCGGCTCGCAGCCGCGCCCCGGCAGCTTCGCCCACGCGGCGGCACGTGCACGCGAACTGGCGATAGACGATGCCGCGCTGGTCGAGTTCTTCCAGCATGCCGATATCCGCCCGGTACTCACCGCTCACCCCACCGAAGTGCAGAGGAAGAGCATCCTCGACTGCCAGTGGAAAATCGCCCGCCTGCTCGATGCGCGCGACCGCATGCCGCTGACGCCGAACGAATTGACCGAGAACGAGGAGGCGCTGCGCCGCTCGATCATGACCCTGTGGCAGACGCGGATGCTGCGCGAGGTGAAGCTCTCGGTGATGGACGAGGTGAACAACGCGCTTTCCTACTACGACACCACCTTCCTGCGCGAACTGCCGCGCCTGCACAACGGCATCGAGGACGCACTCGGCTCGCCACTGCCTGCCTTCCTGCGGCCGGGCTCATGGATCGGCGGCGACCGCGACGGCAACCCCTTCGTCACCGCCGACGTCATGCAGAGCGCCCTCAACGCACAAAGCCGCAAGGCCTTCACCTACTATCTCGAGCAACTGCATCTGCTTGGCGGCGAGTTATCCACATCCGAACTGTGGGTGCCTGTCTCCACTGAGCTGCGTACCCTCGCCGCAGCCTCGCCCGATCGCAACCCCCACCGCAACGACGAACCCTACCGTCGCGCCATCGCCGGCCTCTACGCGCGACTGGCCGCCACGGCCCAGGAACTCGATCACATGGAAGCGCTGCGGCACCCCGTCGCCGAGGCGCCGCCCTATATCGACTGCGCCGAATTCGCAGCCGACCTCGACATCATCGATCGGTCGCTGCGCGAGAACAACTCGGTACTCATGGCACGTGGCCGGCTGCGCCGGCTGCGCCGCGCCGTCGAGCTGTTCGGCTTCCACCTGGCTCCGCTCGACCTGCGCCAGAACTCCGACGTGCATGAGCGCACCGTGCACGAGCTGTTCGAAACGGCACGCCCCGGCACCGAGTACTCGCAGCGCAGCGAGGAGGGCCGCATCGCACTGCTGCTCGCCGAACTGGCCACGCCGCGCCTGCTTGCCTCGCCCTACTGGACCTATTCGGAAGAAACCATGTCCGAGCTGGCGATATTCCACGCCGCACGCGACATGCACCGACGCTACGGCAAGGCGGCAATCCAGAACGTCATCATCTCGAAGAACGAGGGCGTCTCCGACATCCTCGAAGTCGCGCTGCTGCTCAAGGAAGTCGGCCTGCTGCGGCCGCGCGAGGGCGAACTCGACGTGAACATCGTGCCGCTGTTCGAGACCATTGGCGACCTGGCCCACTGCGGCCCGGTGATGGACCGCCTGTTCGGTCTGCCTGCCTATCGTCGCCTGCTCGACAGCCGCGGCGACCTACAGGAAGTCATGCTCGGGTATTCCGACAGCAACAAGGACGGCGGCTTCCTGATGTCAGGCTGGGCGCTCTACCGCGCCGAAGTCGAACTCGTCGAAGTATTCAAGCGGCACGGCCTGCGCATGCGGCTCTTCCACGGCCGCGGCGGAACAGTGGGCCGCGGCGGCGGCCCGAGCTACCAGGCCATCCTCGCCCAGCCGGTCGGCGCCGTGCAGGGCGCGATCCGCATCACCGAGCAAGGCGAGGTGATCGCCTCCAAATACGCCAATCCGGAGCTCGGCCGGCGCAACCTGGAAGTCCTCGTCGCTGCGACGCTCGAGACAACCCTGCTGCCGCGCGAGCACGACGACCCGCGCCCCGAATGCCTGACGGCGGCGGCCGAGCTGGCGGAGCAGGCATTCCAGGCCTACCGCGCGTTGGTCTATGAGACGCCCGGCTTTGAGCGCTACTTCTGGGAATCCACCGTCATCAGCGAAATCTCGCAACTCAACATCGGCAGCCGTCCCGCCTCGCGCAAAAAGACCACGGCGATCGAAGCGCTGCGTGCGATCCCCTGGGTGTTCTCGTGGTCGCAGTGCCGCCTCATGCTGCCGGGCTGGTACGGCTTCGGCACCGCCTACCGCGCCTATCTCGACAAGCATGGAGAGACGGGCAAGGTTCGGCTGCAAGAGATGTACCGCGAGTGGGGGTTCTTCCGCACCCTGCTGTCGAACATGGATATGGTGCTCGCCAAGACCGACATCGCGATCGCCGAACGCTACGCCGGGCTAGTAACCGACGAAGCGCTGCGCGAGGCGATTTTCCCCCGCATCAAGGCGGAATGGCAGGCCACCATCGAGGCGCTGCTCGCCATTACAGGGCAGCGCGAACTGCTCGAGGACAACCCGCTGCTCAAGCGCTCAATGCAGAACCGCTTTCCTTACCTCGATCCGCTCAACCACCTGCAGGTCGAGCTGCTGCGCCGCCACCGCTCCGGCCCGCCGTTGAGCGACGACGAGCGCGTGCAGCGCGGCATCCATCTCACCATCAACGGCGTCTCGGCCGGCCTGCGTAATAGTGGCTAGCTTGCTACCGGCCTGACTCGCACCGCCGCCTGCTTGGCGCGGACGCGCGCTTCGTCGGTCGTGTCGGCGTTGGCGACGGCGACGCCCATGCGGCGCTTGACGAAGCTCTCGGGCTTGCCGAACAGCCGCAGGTCGGACTCCGGCACCGCGAGCGCCTCGGCCACTCCCTCGAAGGCGATGCCCCGCTCTTCCATGCCGCCGTAGATCACCGCCGAAGCCGCCGGCCTGCGCAACGCCGTATCGACCGGCAGGCCGAGGATGGCGCGCGCGTGCAGTTCGAATTCGGAAAGCCGCTGCGAGGCGAGCGTCACCAGCCCGGTGTCGTGGGGACGCGGGCTCACCTCGGAGAACCACACCTGATCGCCCTTGACGAACAGCTCCACGCCGAAGATGCCGCGTCCGCCGAGGTCGCCGGTGATCGCCGCAGCGATCTCGCGCGACTTCGCCAGCGCCGCCTCGCTCATCGCCATCGGTTGCCAGCTCTCGACATAATCGCCGCTCACTTGCACATGGCCGATCGGCTCGCAGAAGAAAGTCTCGACATTGCCCGACGCGCCCAGCGCCCGCACCGTGAGTTGGGTGATCTCGTAATCGAAGTCGATGAAGCCCTCGACGATCACGCGCCCCGCACCAGTGCGCCCGCCGGCCTGCGAGTAATCCCAGGCCTTCTTCACATCGTCCGGTGTCTTCACCAGCGACTGGCCCTTGCCCGACGACGACATCACCGGCTTTACCACGCAGGGATAGTCGATGCCCGCATCGATGGCAGCCTGCAGCTCGGCGAGCGAGTCGGCGAACGCGTAAGGGGAGGTCGGCAGACCGAGCGTCTCGGCGGCGAGTCGGCGGATACCCTCTCGGTTCATTGTCAGCTGCGCCGCACGCGCGGTAGGAATCACCTCGCAAAGACCGGCCTTCTCCACCTCGGCGAGCACTGAAGTGGCGATCGCTTCGATTTCGGGAACGATCAGATGCGGCCGCTCGGCCTCGATCAGCGCACGCAGCGCCGCGGCGTCGGTCATCGCGATGACGTGCGAACGGTGTGCGACCTGCATCCCTGGCGCATGCGAATAGCGGTCGACGGCGACGACCTCGACACCGAGACGCTGCAATGCGACGATAACTTCCTTGCCGAGCTCGCCGGCACCGAGCAGCATGACCTTGGTGGCGGAGGGGGACAACGGCGTACCGATGCGGGAAAGGTGGCGGGGAACGGACATGGCGGAATACGGTCTGAGTTGTCGTGACGGACGGCATGGTAGCCTGTGCCGCAAGAATTGGAAACCGACCCCCATGCGCATTCCTATCGCCCTCATCGCCCTCGCGCTTTGCAGCGGCCATGCCGCAGCCGCTGACACCGCCGCCCCTCGGCAGAAGGCCATCACTACCGCAACGGCGCCCCTGCCAGACGGCAAGCAGATCGAGAAGGAACTCCAGAGCCTGCCCTGGCCGCGGTTCCGCGCCGTGATCGAGACCATCCCCAAGCTCAAGGCCGACGTCGATGCCTACGGAGCCTTTGGCTGGGAGTACGTGAAGGCCAACTACAAGACCCATGGATGGAAAAAGAACGTCGACCGTCTCGACGAGGTGCAAAAACGTCAGCTCGTCGACCTGATCCGCAGCGCCAAGGCCGCGAAGTAGGCGGGCCTGGAAAAGTCGGCGCCGGCGACACGGCGCCTTGCCACGCAAATCTCGCTTAATCCCGCTTCTTGAAGCGCTCGGCGCGTTGCGCACGAATCTCGGACGGCCAGGTGCTTTCGATGTAGGCCAGGACACGGCGGATCTGCTCGTCGGTGAGCTTGCCGCCGAAGGCCGGCATATCGGACTGATAACCCGCCGGTGCGTTAGGGGGCACCATGCCGAACTTGACGATGGCGAACAGCTGCTCGAAGGGGTGGTGCCAGGTATGGCCGCTGGCATCGTGCGGCGGCGCGGGCAGCTTGCCGTCGGGCCGGCGCGTGCGCCATTCCGGCTGGCCTTCGAGCTTCAGGCCGTGGCAGCTCGTGCACTCCGCCTTGTAGATCGCCTCGCCTTCCAGCAATGCCAGCGCGTCGGCCTGACCTGATTCCCCGCCGCACCCCGCCAGCAGCCATGCCGCCGCAGCGAGCCCGCCAAAGACGCGAAACTGCCGCGCGATCATGAGCCCTTTCCTCCGCGCTCAGCGCGCTCGCCGTGCGGCGGCCGGCGGGCGCGCCGATCGCCGAGAATCTTCCAGATGCCCAGCAGGTTCACCAGGATCACGGCCAAGGCTGGCCAAAGCGGCAGTTCCTGACCGGTGGAATAGCTGTAGATCAGCAGTCCGCCGATCATCAGGCCGCCGATCAGAATGAAAAGCATGCCACCATCGACGGCGCCGCGTTGTGAGACTTTCACATCCGTTTCCTTCGCTATCGTTATTCGCAACGGGGCAGAAAGTATCACAGTCGGCGCCGTGCCACCGGCACCGACTTTTCCGCATAACGAAGATAAGCGACCGCTCGCTCCCTATTCTCCACAAGTAACCCGCAGGCCATTCGGTATCATCGCGAAGGCCTTTTTTACCCTAGGGGATTAGACGCATGAAAGACAAGAGCATCGTTCCGACGCAGCGCGAACGCGTGATGCGGGAAAACGATTTCATCGTCTCAAAGACCGATCCGCGTGGCATCATCACCTACGGCAACCCGATCTTCATCGAGTTCTCCGGCTACAGCGAGGAAGAACTGCTCGGCGCCCAGCACAACATCATCCGCCATCCCGACATGCCGCGCTCGGCCTTCAAGCTGGTGTGGGACACCATCCAGTCGGGCAAGGAGATGTTCGCCTACGTCAAGAACATGTCGAAGGATGGCGGCTTCTACTGGGTATTCACCCACATCACGCCGGACTTCGGCCCCGACGGCGCCATCGTCGGATACACCTCGGTGCGTCGCTGCCCTAAGCGCAGCGCCATCGAGAAGATCGCGCCGGTGTACCGCCAGATGCTGGCGGCCGAGCAGGCCGCCGGGGCGCGCGACGCCATCGCCGCCGGCACTGCGGTTCTGGTCGGACTGTTGAAACAAACGGGCATGAGCTATGAAGAACTCGTCTTTTCCCTTTGAGCGCCGCCATCTCGGCCTAGCGCTGGTCGCGCTGGCCATGCCGCTGGCCTTCTGGCAGCCGTGGGCAACGCTACCGCCGCTGCTGCTCGCCCTCGTGCTGCTCGCGCTGCCGGCATCCCGTGGCGGTGTACTGCTCGACCAACTCGATCGCGTGCTCGGCGAGGGCCGCGACGGCATACTCACCCACCGCTTGCCCCACGAAGTCGCCGATGCGCGCCTCGAATCGATCCGCACCAATCTCAATTCGGTGCTCGACCAGATGGAAACCGCCTTCCGCGAGATTCTCGGCGGCATGCAGGCCTCCTCGGAAAACCGTTACTGGCGCAGGCTGCAGACTACCGGCCTGCACGGCACCTTCAAGGATGTCCTCGAGCGCATGCAGCTCATGATCGACCAGTTGAACTCCGCACAGCAGTCGGTCGCCCGCGAGGCCCTGCTGTCACGGATTTTCCTGCGCTCCGAGCGCGGTCTCTCGCTGGCCATCGAGCATGTCGGCGGTTCGCTGGAAGAAGTCGCAGGGCACTCGTCCCAATCGGAGACGCTCGCTACCGGCTACGCCGACTCGGCCCGCGAGATGTCCAGTGCGGCCGATCGCATGTCCGGCGCCCTCGGTCAGGCGCGCAGCGCCACCGAGAGCAGCAGCCACGCCCTCGGCGACCTCAACCTCAAGGCCGGCGCCATCCGGGCACTGACCGGCCAGATCGACGTCATCGCCAAGCAGACCAATCTCCTGGCGCTCAACGCCGCCATCGAGGCGGCGCGGGCCGGCGAATCGGGCCGCGGCTTCGCCGTGGTGGCCGATGAGGTACGCAAGCTCGCCGACCAGTCGCGCACGGCGGCCGAGGAGATCGCCGTGGCGATCGCCGCGATGACCGAGGCGATGGACGGCGTGCTCGCGCAGATGGACGAACTCGCCCGCGCCATGAGCGACTCGCAGACGCTGGCCGACGAGTTCCGCAACAAGCTGTCCGGTGCCGCCGAATCGGCGGTAGTCGTCGGCGGACTGGCCGGCACCATCGGCCAGGGCGTGACTGCAATGGAGAGTTCGATGCGCTTGGTTTCACTCGCGCAGAAGGCACGCCGCGACGTAACCTCCATCCTCCACGGCAAGGAGATCGATACCGACAGCCTGTCCGAGATGGAGAAAAAGGCTGTCGACATGGCCAGCTCGATGCAGTGGGCCAAGGGCAGCGAAGATCGCGAGGCGCTGATCGAAATTTACGACGAACTGTTCGCCAACATCGAAGAACAGTTGCGCTGACTACACCCGGCATTGCTTTCTGCCCGGATCGGGCCTAGGATGAACTGAGGCTGCCAGGACAATGGGTCGGCGGCCGGCAGTTATGTTCGGTTCGTTGATTTACCATGATTCCCATTCCCGAACGGGTCGACCACAGCGAATCGGAAGAGCGGTTCGCCACGCTTTTCTACCGCAGTCCGGTGGCGCTGATCCTCACCTCGATGGCCGACGGCAGGATCGTCGACGTCAATGACGCCTACTGCCGGCTGGTCGGCTACCCTCGCGAGGAACTGATCGGCCGGACCACCTTGGAGATCGGCTTGTGGGCAAACCCATCGGACCGCCAGAAGGTCGTCGATCTGCTCCAACGCGACGGCCGGGTGCGTCAGCTCGAAATCGCACTGCGCAGACCTACTGGAGAAAACCGCCATCTCGAAGTTTCCTTCGAAGCGACACGGCTCAATGGCCAGGACTGCTTCATCTCCACTGCGCTCGATGTCACCGAACGCATGCTGGCGACCAACGCGCTGCTGGAAAGGGAAAAACTGTTCCGCCACGTGACGCGGATGACCAGCGACCTCTTTTATACCTGCGCGCTTGAGAATGACGGCTATTTCAAGCTGAAATGGCTCGGAGGCAACGCCATGCGTCTGTTCGGCATCAGCAACGAAGCGCTCCAGGAACTGGGTTGCTGGCGCGGCTTTGTCGTCGAGGCCGATCTGCCGCTATTCGACCGGCACATCACCGACCTCAGGCCTAAAGAGATTGGCAAGGCCGAGCTGCGCATCCAGCACAAGGATGGCACGATATTCCACGTGCGCAGCTTTTCCGAAGTGGAGACCGATGCCGAGGGAGGGCACCACCGCCTGTTCGGTGCACTGGAAGACGTCACTGACCGCGTACTGCTGGAGCAGAAGCTCGAACATCAGGCACATACCGATGCGCTGACCGGCCTAGTCAATCGCGGCCACTTTCTCGAGCTGGCTGCGAAGGAACTCCCGCGTGCCCGTCGCTATCGCAATCCTGTCTCCATCGCGATGCTTGACCTCGATTATTTCAAGGCGATCAACGACTCTCATGGACATGAAAGCGGCGACCATGTGCTGAAAAGGTTTGCCGCGATCTGCCGCGCCTCGTTGCGGGAATCCGATCTCCTGGCGCGCATCGGCGGGGAAGAGTTCGTCATCCTGTTTCCCGAGACGACTTGCGAGAAAGCCCGTGAAGTCGCAGAACGCATCCGCGAGAACGTCGCCGCCGCAACGGTGCCGTCCGCGCAGGGCGAAGCGATCCGCTTCACGACCTCAATCGGCATCGCCGAACTTTCCGAGAGCGACAAGAACATCGACGCCCTGATCAGCCGTGCCGATCGCGTCCTGTACGAAGCCAAGCGCAGCGGGCGCAACCGGACCTGCGTGGCGCCCCTGCCGGCCTAGGAAGCGCCAGGCGGGAAAGGCCGCCGTCCCGCCAGCGCCGACTTTTCATTCGAACTCGAGCAGCAGATCCTTCGCGTTGACGGCTTCGCCGTGACGCACATGAATGGCCTTGACGACGCCGTCGCGCTCGGCCTTCAGCATTGTTTCCATCTTCATCGCCTCGATGGAAACGAGCGGGTCGCCCTTCGTCACCTTTTGCCCCGCATGCGCGGCGACAGTGACGATGGTGCCGGGCATCGGCGCGCCGACGTGCTTCGGGTTGCCCTCCTCTGCTTGCGGCTTCGCCTTGACGTTGGCGAGGCCGGCCTTGGGTACGCGGATCACGCGCGACTGGCCGTTGAGCTCGAAGAAGACCTTGACCATGCCCTCCTCGTCTGGCCCGGTAATGCCTTGCTGCGAGATGATGAGGCTCTTGCCGCGCTCGATGTCGACGCTGATCTCCTCGCCGGCCGCCAGGCCATAGAAAAAGGCCGGCGTCGGGAGCTGAGAAACGTCGCCATAGTGGCTGCGATGCGCCGCGTACTCCTTGTAGACCTTCGGGTACATCAGGTAGGAAGCCAGGTCGGTATCGCCGATCTTGTGGCCGGTGGCTTTCTCGGCCTCGGCGCGCTGCGCCTCGAGATCGACCGGCGGCAGCCAGTCCCCGGCTCGGCCAGCGAGCGGCTTGCCGCCCTTGAGCACCTTCCGCTGCAAGTCGGCGGGGAAGCCGTCCGGCGGAAAGCCGAGTTCACCGCGCATCAGCGAAATGACCGAATCGGGGAAGGCGATCTCACGCGCCGGATCCTTGACGTCCGCCGGCGTGAGTCCGTTGGCGACCATGAACAGCGCCATGTCGCCAACGACCTTCGAGGTCGGCGTCACCTTGACGATGTCGCCGAACAACAGGTTCACGTCCGCATAGGCCTGCGAGACCTCGCCCCATCTGTGCTCGATGCCCATCGCGCGAGCCTGCTCGCGCAAGTTGGTGTACTGGCCGCCGGGCATCTCGTGGCGATAGACGTCGGCGGTGCCCGAGCGGATGTCGGCCTCGAAAGGCGCATACTGGCGGCGCACACCTTCCCAGTAGTGCGACAGGCTCTGCATGGCGTCGAAGTCGATGCCAGGGTCGCGCTCGCTGCCCGCCAGGGCCGCGGCGATGGAGCCGAGGTTAGGCTGGGAGGTGAGGCCGCTCATGGAGTCGAGGGCGCCATCCACCGCGTCGCAGCCGGCCTCGACGGCGGCCAGCACGGAGGCCGCGGCGATGCCGCTGGTGTCGTGGGTGTGGAAGTGCAGCGGCAAACCAACTTCCTGCTTGAGCGTCTTCACCAGTTCGCGAATCGCGCGCGGCTTGCAGACGCCGGCCATGTCCTTGATGGCAATGATGTGGGCGCCGGCCTTCTCCAACTGCTTGGCGAGATCGACGTAGTACTTGAGGTTGTACTTGGGCCGCGCCGCGTCGAAGATGTCTCCCGTGTAGCAGATCGCCGCCTCGCACAGCGCACCCGATTCGACCACCGCGTCCATGGCGACGCGCATGTTGTCCACCCAGTTGAGCGAGTCGAAGACGCGGAACACGTCGATGCCTTCCTTGGCCGCCTGTTGCACGAAGAAGCGCACCACGTTGTCGGCGTAGTTGGTGTAGCCGACGGCATTGGAAGCGCGCAGCAGCATCTGGAACAGCACGTTGGGCACGGCGGCGCGCAGGCGCGCCAAGCGCTCCCACGGGTCTTCCTTGAGGAAGCGCATCGCGACGTCGAAGGTGGCGCCACCCCAGCATTCGAGCGAGAACAGCTCCGGCAGCATGCGCGCGTAGTGCGGCGCGATTTCGACGAGATCGTAGCTGCGCATGCGCGTCGCGAAGAGACTTTGATGCGCGTCGCGCATGGTCGTGTCGGTAAGCAATACCCGCTTCTCGTTGCGCATCCACTCGGAGAACTTCGCTGCACCGAGCTCCTTGAGCCTGTCGCGCGTGCCGGGCGGCGGCGCGACGGAAAGATCGATGCCTGCCGGCTTGATCGGCCTCGCCAGGGGCAGCGTGGGAATCGCGCGGCCCTTCATCTCGGGATTGCCATTCACCATCACGTCGCCGACGAACTTGAGCAGACGCGTCGCCCGGTCCCTGCGCTTCTGGAACTTGAAGAGATCCGGCGTCTCGTCGATGAAGCGCGTGGTGCATTCTCCCGAGCGGAATAGCGGATGGGCGACGACGTTCTCGAGGAACAGCAGGTTCGAGGAGAGACCGCGCACGCGGAATTCTCGCAGGGCGCGGTCCATGCGCGCGGCGGCCTTGTCGGGCGACTGGCCCCAGGCCGTCACCTTGACCAACAGCGAATCGTAGTACGGCGTGATCACCGCGCCGGAATAGGCCGTGCCGCCGTCGAGGCGGATGCCGAAGCCGGCCGGACTGCGATAGACGTTGATGCGGCCATAGTCAGGCGTGAAGCCGTTCTCCGGGTCCTCGGTGGTGACGCGGCACTGCAGCGCATGGCCATTCATGCGGATGTCTTCCTGCAGCGGCACGTAGCAGTCCTCGTCGCCGATCCTGCCCCCCTCGGAGATGCGGATCTGCGACTTGACGATGTCGATGCCGGTGATCTCCTCGGTGACCGTATGCTCGACCTGGATGCGCGGATTGACCTCGATGAAATAGAACTGGTCGGTGTCGGCGTCCATGAGGAACTCGACGGTGCCGGCATGGGTGTAATGCGCGGCCTTGGCCAGGCGCAGTGCGGCAGCGCAAAGTTCCGCACGCCGCTCCTCGGAAAGATAGGGAGCGGGCGCACGCTCGACCACTTTCTGGTTGCGGCGCTGCACCGAGCAATCGCGCTCGAACAGATGCACGAGTTGGCCGTGCGTGTCGCCCATCACCTGCACTTCGACATGGCGCGCGCGGCGCACCAATTTTTCAAGATAGACCTCATCGTTGCCGAAGGCGGAAGCCGCCTCGCGGCGCGCGACTTCCATCGCCGTGCCCAGGTCGGCCTCGCTCTCGACCACGCGCATGCCGCGCCCGCCGCCGCCCCAGCTCGCCTTGAGCATCAACGGATAGCCGACGGCGGCAGCTTGTTGCTTCGCCGTTACGAGATCGTAGGAAAGCGCGCCCGTGGCCGGCACGACCGGCACGCCCGCTTTCATGGCCAGTTCGCGCGCAGAAACCTTGTTGCCGAGCAGGCGCATCACTTCGGGCTTCGGCCCGATGAAGGTGATGCCCGCTTCCTTGCAGGCTTCCGCGAAATCGGGGTTCTCAGAGAGGAAGCCGTAGCCCGGATGGATCGCGTCTACGTGCGCCTCCTTGGCGATGCGGATGATGTCCGCGATGTCGAGATAGGCTGCGATCGGCTTCTTTCCGGCACCGACCAGATAGGACTCGTCGGCCTTGAAGCGGTGCAGCGCGAAGCGGTCCTCGTTGGAATAGATGGCGACGGTGCGGATGCCCATTTCGGCCGCGGCGCGCAACACGCGGATGGCGATTTCGCTGCGGTTGGCGACAAGCAGGCTGCGTATCTGTTTCATGGTGCCCCTAGCGGAAAAATGTCCCTGATCGGGGTGTTACTTTAATATTGCATTGCAACAGAGGGCAATAATTTTTTCGATGCGCCGTCCCGCCAGCGCCGACTTTTTCAGCGTCGTCCCGCTGGCATCATTTATTGCTGGCGTTGCCCCTGCAACATCCGCTGTGCTACAGCCCGAGCTGAATCTTTGCCTGCGGCCACTGGCGCCGGCTCACCGGCAAATGTTCGGGCACACCTTTCAGGCACAATGCCCAATGCGGCTCGCCCCCCTCCCCGTGCGCATCGCTCTCGCGCACCACGCCCGCGACCGCTTCGGCCGCGACCAGGCAGTTGCGATGGATGCGCACGAAGCGCTGAGCAAACTCCGCTTCAAGGTGGGCGAGCGACTCCTCGAGCAGGTACTCGCGCTCGGCGGTACGCGCGGTCACGTACTTCTGCTCGGCACGCAGGTAGAGGATGTCCGTCACTGGCAGCAGCAGCACGTTGCCGCGCTCGACCACCCTGAGGCGCGTGCGGCCCGCCAGCGCCAGTGCCTGGAGCAGCGCATCGCTGGGGGCAAGGCGGCGCGCCTTCTTCAGCGCCTCGAGCAGCCGCGGCGCTCGCGCCGGCTTGAGCAGGTAATCGGCGGCGGCCAGTTCGAAGGCCTTGAGCGCGAATTCGTCGTAGGCAGTCACGAAAACCACTGCCGGGGCGTGTTCCAAGCCAGCGAGTTGCTGGGCCAGTTCGATGCCGTCCATGCGCGGCATGCGAATGTCGATCAGTACGATGTCGGCCGGAGACTTAGCCAGCAACTCCAACGCGGCGACGCCATCCCCCGCCTCGCCGACGACGGCATGCGGGAAGTCGGCGGCGATGTCTGCAAGAAGGGTCTTGAGTCGCGCACGCGCCGGCGCCTCGTCATCGACGATCAGAATGCCTGGCTGTCGGGCAGCTTCGTTCATGGCATGGTCCGTCGCGGCAGGTCGACGCGCACACGGTAGCGGCCGTCGGAAACGCCGGTTTCGAGACGCGCCTCGAGATCGTAGAACAGCATCAGCCGCTCATGCAGGTTTTCCAACGCCATACGGTTGCCATGTCGCTGCGCCCCCTCGAGCTGGCAGGGGTTGTCGATCTCGATGCGCACGCCGTCACGGGTAGCAGCGATATGCACGCGGATCTCCGCCGGCTCGGCGGCCGGCTCGACGCCGTGATAGACGGCATTCTCTAGCAGTGGCTGCAGCAGCAGGGGCGGCGCGAGCATCTCGGGGGGGCAGTCCTCCACTTCCCAGCGTACCTGCAGCCGCTCGCCGAGCCGCAACCGCTCGATGTCGAGATACTTGCGCGCGAGGGCGATTTCCTCGGAAAGCGGCGTCAGGTTGCGGTTGTCGCGCATCAGGGCGCGGAACAACTCCGCCAGTTCTTCGAGAGCCACTTCGGCGCGGCGCGGATCTTCGCGCATCACGCCGAGCACCGCATTCAGGCTGTTGAAGAAAAAGTGCGGACGGATTCGCGCGTTGAGCGCCGCAAGCCGCGCCTCGGCGACAGCCGGCAACTGGGCGCGGGTGCGCAGGAAAAGCCAGTAGAGCAGCAAGGCGGCACCTGCGGCCGCGCCCAGCGGGGTGCGCCAGCCGTACGGCATACCAATGATGGCAGCCATCACCGCATCGACGCCGGAAAATATCGCCACTGTCAGCGCGACGACGAGAAGCAGCGCAACTCGTTCCGGCAGTCGCTGCAACGCCGCGGAAAACAGGTACAGCAGGGCAAGAGTCAGCAGTAGCGCCGGCTCGACCAGTGCTGCCATTTCGGCCACCTCGGTCGGCAGTTGTGCCAGGCTGCGGTTAGCGGCCAGCACCGCCGCCAGCATCAGGCCGTTCGCGGCCAGCAGCAGCCGTAGCCAGACCCCGAGATTGCGGAAGTCGGGCAACAGCGCAGCGGAAGCCTGGGTGGCGGACGGACGCGAGGGTATACTCATGGTTTCACAAGCACTTACCTGCATTGCAGCCTCTCATTATGTCAGATCGTTCCTCCAAGGAAAGCGCAGCTGCCGACACGGCCAAGGCCTGGTCGGGCCGCTTTTCCGAACCCGTTTCCGACCTCGTCAAGCGTTATACCGCCTCGGTGTTCTTCGACAAGCGCTTAGGTCCACAGGATATCCGCGGCTCGCTCGCCCACGCGAAGATGCTTGCCAGGCAAGGCATCATCTCCCAGGACGACCTCGCCGCCATCGAGCGGGGCATGGCACAAGTCAGCGCAGAAGTCGAAGCAGGAACATTCGCTTGGAACCTTGACGACGAAGACGTGCACCTCAATATCGAGAAGCGTCTCATCGCGCTGATCGGCGACGCCGGCAAACGGCTGCACACCGGCCGCTCCAGAAACGATCAAGTGGCCACCGACATCCGCTTGTGGTTGCGCGATACTCTCGACGCAATCGATGGCCTGCTCCGTGACCTGATGCGCGCCCTCGTCGATATGGCCGAACAACATGCCGCCACGCCGCTGCCCGGCTTCACCCACCTGCAGGTAGCGCAGCCGGTGACCTTCGGCCATCACCTGCTTGCCTACGTCGAAATGCTGCGCCGCGACCGCGAGCGTTTCGCTGATTCTCGTCGCCGAGTGAATCGCCTGCCATTGGGTGCTGCCGCACTGGCCGGCACCACCTTCCCGATCGACCGCGAATTCGTAGCCCGCGAACTCGGTTTCGAGGCAGTCTGCGAGAACTCGCTCGACGCCGTCTCGGATCGCGACTTCGCCATCGAGTTCTGCGCCGCCGCTTCGTTGGCGATGGTGCATATCTCGCGCTTCTCGGAAGAGCTGATCATCTGGATGAGCCCGCGCGTCGGTTTCATCGACCTCGCCGATCGCTTCTGCACCGGCTCGTCGATCATGCCGCAGAAGAAGAACCCCGACGTGCCGGAGCTGGCGCGCGGCAAGAGTGGCCGCGTCTTCGGCCACCTGATGGGTCTCCTGACACTGATGAAGGGCCAACCGCTCGCCTACAACAAGGATAACCAGGAAGACAAGGAACCGCTGTTCGACACCGCAGACACGCTGATCGACACGCTGCGCATCTTCGCCGACATGGTGCCAGGCATCCGCGTCAAGCCGGAAGCGATGGCCGCCGCCTTGCGCCAGGGCTTCGCCACCGCGACCGACCTCGCCGACTATCTTGTCAAGAAGGGCCTGCCCTTCCGCGATGCGCACGAGGCCGTTGCACGCGCCGTGCGTGCCGCCGAGCAGAAGAATTGCGACCTCGCCGATCTGGCGCTCGCCGAACTGCAATCCTTCTCGCCGCTGATCGGCGAGGATGTGTTCGGCGTGCTGACTGTGTCCGGCTCGCTTGCCGCACGCGACCATCTCGGCGGCACTGCGCCAAACCAAGTAAAGGCGGCCGTCGCGCGTCTGCGCACAACGCTCTGATGGACAAGATCGGCGGCAAGTACGAGATCATTCGCAAGCTCGGCGAGGGCGCCACCTCGACCGTCTATCTCGCCTACGACCCGTTCGCCGACCGCGAGGTGGCAGTCAAGCTGATCTTTCCGGACATCCTCAAGGATCCAGAGCGCGGCAAGCTCTACCGCCACCTGCTCATCAACGAAGCTTCGCTCGCCGGCCGGCTGGTCCATCCGCATATCGTGCAGATCTACGACGCGGTGATCGGCGAGGACGAGAGCTATATCGTCATGGAGTACGTGCCTGGCGGGACATTAGAACGCTATTGCAGCCAGGATGCTCTCCTGCCGGTCGGACGCGTGGTCGAGATCGTCTTCAAGTGCACGCGCGCGCTCGAATATGCCAACCGGCTCGGCATAACCCACCGCGACATCAAGCCCGCCAACATACTGCTGACCGAAATGGATGCAGCCGACGAATTGGCAGAACGCGGCGGAGACATCAAGATTTCCGATTTCGGCGCCTGCATCCAGACCGATGACGATACCCGCACGCAGGTTCTCGGCGTCGGCTCGCCTGCTTACATGTCGCCGCAGCAAGTACGCGAGCAGGTACTCAACCACCAGACCGACATCTATTCCCTAGGGACGCGCTGATTTATTCGCAGATCGATAAACCGGACTCATCCATGACATGCGAGAATTGGCGCACTGACAGTTGATAGGCACTTGACGATGCAAGCGAGTTTTTCCGAACTTGA
>JBGFRW010000037.1:0-78916 GCA_041694935.1 Pseudomonadota bacterium
TCAAGTTCGGAAAAACTCGCTTGCATCGTCAAGTGCCTATCAACTGTCAGTGCGCCAATTCTCGCATGTCATGGATGAGTCCGGTTTATCGATCTGCGAATAAATCAGCGCGTCCCTAGGGTGTCCAGCCGGAAGCGCCAGGTCTGCTGCTCCGCACCCTGGCCGGCCGGTGGAGCCAATGACGACTGCTGCGCAGAAGCATGTGATTTGAAGGCATCGAGCAGATCAATGCTGCCGGACGAATCGCGCTTTGTCGCGATGCGGCCGCCGGCCAGCACGAGCTTGCCGAATTTGGCGTTGCGCTCGGCAAGCGCAAAGTTCGCCTCCTCGATCGCGAGAGAAGCGAAAGCGGGTGCAGCGGCGACGCCCGGCAATACGAGTTTGCCGCCCTTGACGACGACAGCACCGAACGCCGCCTCCTGTGTCGACAGCTGGTAGCGGCCATTCTTCAGTTCGACGGACTCGACCGACAATGCGGGCCCGACCGCATCCTTGAGCACTATATGCAGGCCGGCCAGCCGCGCCTCGACCTGCTCGATCGTCGCATCAAGCCTGTCGCCGTGATTACCCACATGGTAAGCGGCGGACAGTTCGGCAACGCCCTCGGGCGGTACGGCGAGGGCATTCTTGAGATAGGGACCGAGCTGCGCGAGCTGCAGTCCCTGCAGCAGCAGGCGCCCTTCGATCCGCAGCGGATCGAGATCGATCGTCCCGTCGAGCGTCAGTCGCGCGCCGCCGGTTGTCTGTGCCGCCACCTTGAACCTGCCACTGTCGTCGGGCAAGGTTGAAATGTCGGAGAGAACCAGATCGAGCGGCGCGACGTGCGTCTCGAAGCCCTCGCCGGAGCGACGGTCGGCGAAATCGAGCCTGCCGTTCGCCAGCACGAAGCTGCGGATGTCGAAGCGCGGCAGGCCGGCCTTCTCTTCCGGTTCCTTGCTTTTCAGGGCGTCGAGAAACGGGGTCCAGTTCAGGGTGCCGCCGGGGAGTTCGACCAGGGCCATCGCCAAACCGTCCAGATGGATCGCATCGAACACCAGCGCCAACTTCGGCAGACTGGCCGAAGACAGATCGACAAGCAGCGTGTCGAAACTCAACAGCGGCTGGCCGTCAGGCGTAACCAACTTCAAGTCCGCGAGGCGCAGCTTCAGTGCGAAGGGATCGAATTCCGGCCGCGCCATGCTCAGACGGTGGCCAGTCTTCTCGGCGACGAACTGTTCTGCCTGCGCCTGGATGATGCGCGGCAAAGCCAGCCAGAGGAAAAGAAGAATTGCCACGGCGAGTCCGGCCCCGGCCATTGTCAATTTCATTGGCAGCGAAAGCTTGCTAAGCGGCTTCATCTCGGCTATTCCGCACAGGCGGCAGTATGGAATAATTGTTTCATGATACCGCGCCTCCACTGCCCCCCCTCTCATTGCACTCTAGGTCCCGGCGCGCAGGTGGAACTGCCCGAGGAAGCTACGCACCATGCGCTGAAAGTGCTGCGTATGAAGGCGGGCGATCCGCTGATCCTGTTCGATGGGATGGGTGGCGAATGGCATGCGGAAATAGTCGGTGCCGGCAGGACGGCGCACGTCGCGGTGCATGACTTCCTGGCGCGCGAATGCGAGTCTCCGCTCAGCGTCACCCTCGTCCAGGCCCTGCCCAGCGGCGACAAGATGGACTGGGTGGTCGAGAAGTGCGTGGAGCTTGGCATTACGTCGATCCAGCCCGTCGCGGCGAAGCGCTGCGTGATCCGTCTCTCGGCCGAACGCATGGCACGTCGCGTCATGCACTGGAACCAGATCGCCCGCGCCGCCTGCGAGCAATGCGGCCGCAACCGCCTGCCTGAAGTGGCGCCGGTGATTGACTTGCCTCAATATCTGGCCTTGGCGAAGGGGCAGAATGCGCTGCGCCTGCTGCTGGCGCCGGAAGCCGGCACGGCATTGCGCGAACTGGCCAAGCCATCCTGCCCCGTGATCCTGATGGTTGGGCCGGAAGGCGGCTGGGAAAGCGGGGAAATGCAGGCCGCACAAGCAGCGGATTTCCAGGTCTTGCAACTCGGCCCGCGCGTGCTGCGCACCGAGACGGCGGGCATGTCCGCGCTGGCGGCGCTGCAGGCACTATGGGGTGATTTCTAGTCGGGCGATTTCCAAGGAGAGGTACGATGTTCGAATCTGCCGAGTTGGGCCACAAGATCGACAAGGAGACCTACAAGAAGGCCATGCCGCAGCTTCGCGCAGAGTTGCTCGACGCGCAGTACGACCTCAAGGAGCAGGGCAAAATCCCGGTAATCGTGCTGGTCAGCGGCCAGGACGGTGCCGGCAAGGGCGAGACGATCAACATCCTCTACGAGTGGATGGATCCGCGCTACCTGTCGACGCTTGCGTTTTCCGCGCCCACCGACGAAGAACGCGAGCGTCCCTTCATGTGGCGATACTGGCGTGCGCTTCCACCCAAGGGGCGCATCGGCATCTTCGCCGGCTCGTGGTATTCGAGCCCGATCCACGACAGCATCGACGGCGAAATGACCCAAGCGGCAATGGACCAGCGCATCGACCAGATCAACCGCTTCGAGCAGATGCTGGTCAACGAGGGTGCTCTGATCCTCAAGTTCTGGTTCCACCTCACCAAGGACGGCCAGAAGCGTCGCCTCAAGGCGCTCGAGAAGGATCCGCGCACCGCCTGGCGCGTCACCAAATGGAACTGGGACCGGCTCAAGACCTACGACAAGCTGCAGCAGGTCGCCGGCCACGTGCTGCGCATGACCAATACGCCTTGGGCGCCCTGGATCATCGTCGAGGGCGAAGACGACAGATATCGCTCCCTGACCGCAGGCAAGATCATCCTCGACTCGATTCGCGACCGGCTCGCCGACCCCGACAAGCAGGCAACGCCGGTGGCCCCACCGGTGCAGCCGAACATCGACGGCCGCGACATCATCTCGGAACTCGACCTCACGCACAAGCTGGCGAAGAAGGCATACGAAACGCAGCTCTCCAAGTGGCAGGGACGCCTCTCCGAGCTGGTACGCGATCCGCGCTTCAAGCAGCACTCGGTGATCTGCGTGTTCGAAGGCTCTGACGCCGCCGGCAAGGGCGGTAGCATCCGGCGCGTCGCAGCCGCGATGGACGCGCGCGACTACCAGATCGTGCCGGTCGCCGCGCCGACCGAGGAGGAGCGCGCCCAACCCTACATGTGGCGCTTCTGGCGGCACATCCCGCGCATCGGCCGCTTCACCATCTTCGACCGCTCCTGGTATGGCCGCGTGCTGGTCGAACGCGTCGAGGGCTTCTGCAGCGAAGCAGACTGGCTGCGCGCCTACGCCGAGATTGATGACTTCGAGCACGAACTCACCCAGGCGGGCATCATCATCATCAAGTTCTGGCTGCAGGTCAGCAAGGACGAGCAACTGCGCCGCTTCAAGGAGCGCGAAAAAATCGAATTCAAGCGTTTCAAGATCACCGACGAGGACTGGCGCAACCGCGAGAAATGGGATGCCTACCACCAAGCCGTCTGCGACATGGTGGACCGCACCAGCACCGGCCTCGCACCCTGGACGCTGGTCGAGGCGAACGACAAGAACTACGCGCGCGTCAAGGTGCTCCGCACCATCTGCGAACGGCTGCAGGCGGCCCTCGACGGCACGCTGCCGACGAGTCCGCTGGCCAAGCCCGGCAAGAAGAAAAGCAAGTAAAGTGCATGATCTCCCACCTCAGGCGCTTCTCCGCTGTTGCGGGCAGCGCTTTGGAACCGAAGGCTGATGCAGATGGCAGACTCCGATAACAACTCCCTCATCGATGCGCGGCTGGTCGCTTGGGTTCGCCAGGCGGCCCCTTACATTCATGCTTTCCGCGGCCGCTCCTTCGTCATCGCCTTCGGCGGCGAAGTGCTGACTGACGGCGTGGCCCAGGCTCTGATCCACGACATCGCGCTGCTCGACAGCATGGGCATCCAGTTGGTTCTGGTGCATGGAGCACGTCCGCAGATCGATACTGAAATGAAGGGACGCGGACTCGAGCCGCGCTTCCACAAGGGATTGCGCGTTACCGACGCCGAAGCGCTCGAATGCGTCAAGCGCGCGATGGGCGTCACGCGCATCGAGATCGAGGCGCTGCTCTCCCAGGGGCTGCCGAACACGCCGCTGGCCGGCGCCTTCCTGCGCGTCACCGGCGGCAACTACGTCTCGGCCAAGCCGGTCGGCGTGGAAGATGGGGTCGACTTCCAGTTCACCGGCGCGGTGCGCAAGGTCGAAGCCGAGGAGATTCGCGCCGACCTCGAGCAGGAGAACGTCGTGTTGATCACGCCGATCGCGGCGTCGCCCTCGGGAGAAATCTTCAATCTCGCCTGGGAAGAAGTTGCCGAAGCGGTCGCCGTCGCCATCAAGGCCGACAAGCTGATCTATCTTTGCGATTCCGCCGGCCTGTTCGACCGCAAGGGCAGGCAGATCGACGCCCTCACCGTCGAGGAAGGCGAACAACTGCTCGACAAGAAGATCAAGCAATCCCCGGAAGTGCTGCGCGTGCTGCCTGGGGCGATGCGTGCCTGCCGCAGCGGCGTCGGCCGCGTGCACTTCCTCGATCGCAACCTCGACGGCGCGATGCTTTTGGAATTTTTCACGCGCGAGGGTGTCGGTACCGTCATGACGCGAGCACCGCTGGCGCGGGTGCGCGAAGCAACTCCCGAGGACGTCGGCGCGCTGCTCGCGCTGATCGCTCCGCTCGAGGCCGACGGCACGCTGGTCAAGCGCGGCCGCGAGCGGCTGGAAATGGAGATCGACCGATTCTCGCTGCTCGACCATGACGGCGTCGTCATCGGCTGCGCGGCGCTCTACCCGCTGACGATCGTGCGCGGCGAACCCGCCACCGCCGAACTCGCCTGCCTTGCAGTGATGCCCGAATACCGGCGCGCCGGCTACGGCGACCAGCTGCTGCGCCATATCGAAGGACGCGCCAAGGCGCTGAAGATCAAGCGCCTGTGCGTGCTGACCACCCGCACCGCCCACTGGTTCGTCGAACGCGGCTTTGGCGAAGTGGGGCCCGAGGCCCTGCCCAAGTCGCGCCGCGAGCTCTACAACTATCAGCGGCGCTCCAAGGTGCTGGTCAAGAGCCTGTAGAATATTCTCTTTAAGGTAAAAGGAATTTCCCCATGGCAAGAATGGTCAACTGCATCAAGCTCGGCCGCGAGGCCGAAGGTCTCGACTTTCCGCCGATGCCCGGCGATCTGGGCAAGCGCCTGTTCGAGAATGTCTCGAAGGAAGCCTGGCAGCAATGGATTCGCCTGCAGACCATGATCATCAACGAAAACCGCCTCAATCTGGCCGATACGCAGCACCGCAAGTATCTTGCCGAGCAGATCGAGAAACACTTCTTCGGCGAAGGCGCGGACCGCGTCTCCGGCTACGTGCCGCCGCGCGGCTGATCAAGCCACCGCATAAACGAAAAGGCCGCTCGAAAGAGCGGCCTTTTCGTTTGGCACAACGGTATCAGTGCTTCGCGATCTCGCGCTCGAGGCCTTCGAGGCCGAGATGCCGCACATCGCGGCCCATCTCCATGTAAACGACGTATTCTGAAATGTTCTTGGCATGGTCGCCGATACGTTCGATCGACTTGGCGATGAAAAGCAGTTCGAGCGCGCGAGAGATCGTGCGCGGATCCTCGATCATGAAGGTGATGAGCTGGCGCATCGCCGCCTTGAACTCGGCATCGACCTCCTTGTCGCGGCGCACCACCTCCGTCGCGGCCGAACTATCGGTGCGGGCGAAGGCATCGAGTGCCTGGCGCAGCATCGACACGACGAGATCGGCCGCGTGGCGCAGTTCGATGCGCGGCACGTAGGTCATGTCGCTCGAGTGCAGCGCGCGCGCCTGCTTGGCGATCTTCTTCGCCTCGTCGCCGATGCGCTCGAGGTCGGTGATCGTCTTGATGACGGTCATGATCATGCGCAGATCGATCGCCGTCGGCTGGCGCTTGGCGATGATGTGCACGCAGGCCTCGTCGAGTTCGACCTCGAGCCGGTTGACCTCATGATCGGTATTGATGACCTGTTCGCAGAGCAGCAGGTCGCCCTTCACCAGGGCTTCCATGGCATGGGTAATCTGACGTTCCACCAGGCCGCCGAGCTGCAGCACCTTGCCGCGTACCGACTGGAGTTCGGCATCGAACTGCTTGATGGTGTGATCGGTCATGGAACAATTCTCCTGTTTACTGGGGGCACAAGGGAAAGCAGTCTAGGCCGCTACGATGACAGAAATGTTGCAGGTTGTCAGCGGGCCATCTGCTTGACACCGGATGGGGTAGCCAACAGCAGCAGGTCGGCGCCGCGGCAGGCGAACAGGCCGTTGGTGACCACGCCGACGATGCCGTTGAGCTTCGTCTCCAGGCCGGCAGGATCGGCGATCTGCCAGCCATGCACATCGAGGATCACGTTGCCGTTGTCGGTGGTGAAGCCTGCGCGCAGCTTCGGCTGCCCCCCCAGCTTGACGATCTCGCGTGCCACGTACTCGCGCGCCATCGGGATCACCTCGACGGGCAGCGGAAACTTGCCGAGGGTGGCGACGAGCTTCGATTCGTCACAGACGCAGACGAACTTGTCGGCCACCGCCGCAACGATCTTCTCGCGCGTCAGCGCGCCGCCGCCGCCCTTGACCATCTCCAACTTCGCCGTGATCTCGTCGGCGCCGTCGACATAGACCGGCATGCTGGACACCTCGTTGAGGTCGAGCACCTTGATGCCGTGGCCCTCGAGACGCTTCTTCGTCGCCTCGGAGCTGGCGACGGTCGCGGCGATGCGGTCCTTGACCTTCGCCAGTTCATCGATGAAGCAGTTGGCCGTCGAGCCGGTGCCGACGCCGACGATACTGCCGGCTGGCACGTTCGCTACAACATAGTCGGCCGCCGCCTTGGCGACAGCTTGTTTCAGTTCGTCCTGGGTCATGCCCATGGTACTGCCTCCATAATAAAGACGCCCGGTCACTCCGGGCTTGTTATTCAGCAAGCCTGCCAGTATAGCCACTTCCGCATCTGCAAGTCATCATCCTATCCCCTGTTAAGCGCATGCCCCGCGGCCTGCCTAGCCAAGCTTCCTACGATGCGCATGGGATAGTTTCGCACCAAACCCTGTATCATTGGCGAGGCATTTCTTTGTCAATGACAACGGCGGAAAACACCATAATGATCAGGAACCTTCTTGGAAGCTTCGTAAGGACGGCGTCGTTCGCACTGGCCATCGCGCTGAGTGGTACGGCAGGCGCTACGACATTCAGCAATCTTTATGTCTTCGGCGACAGCCTCGCCGACAGCGGCAACAACGCGCTGATGTTCGACGCTTACTTTGGGGGGGTGCGGACAACCACCCCATTGGCCTCGCCCTTGGTCCCCGCTTTCCCTTATGCCACCGACCGCTATTCGAATGGCCCCGTCTGGACGGAGTATCTGGCCAATAGTCTCGGCCTGTCTGCCTTGCCTTCGCTTGCCGGGGGAACAAATTTCGCATTTGGCGGAGCGCGTACCGGACCGGCAGGTTCAAGTTTTCCCTATAGCCTGACCGATCAGGTCGGGATGTTTCTATACTCCACGAACAATAACGCGCCTTCCGATGCGCTCTACATCGTCGAAGGGGGCGGCAACGACGCCCGCGACGTTTTGATTTCGGCGCTGGGTGGCGCAGACCAATTGACCCTGGCAGCGATGATCCAAGGCTATGTCAGCAACACCTTGACCATCCTCTCGATGCTTTCGGCGGCCGGAGCCGACCAATTCCTGCTCTGGAATATTCCGGATATCGGCAAGATACCCGCAATTCTTGCCGCCGGACCCAATGCCTCCGCATCCGCAAGCTATCTGGTGTCGGTGATGAATCAGGCGCTCGCCCTTTCGCTGGGCCAGTTGCCTTCCTATGTCACCGATGGAATCCACTACTTCGACGCCTTCGGCGCCATGAACGACATCGTCGCCAGTCCTGGTGCCTTCGGTTTCGGCAATGTCACCGATGCGTGCGCGATGAGCGTGTCCTGCATTGCAGATCCTGGAAGCTACTTTTTCTGGGATGGCATCCACCCCACCACGGCAGGTCACGTTACCATGGCCCGCCTGGCATTGGCAGAAATTCCCGAGCCGGGCGCGGTCTTGTTGCTGATGATCGGGCTCGTTGCGCTTTTCGCGTTACGCCGTAAGCCGGCCTGATTCCCGCTTGCCCCGACAGCCCCGCGCCTCTGCGGGGCTGTTTTATTTCAGCGTTTCCGCAGCGGCGGCAGGTCGGTGCAGGAACCGTGCGCCACCTCGGCCGCCATGCCGATGCTTTCGCCAAGCGTTGGGTGCGGGTGGATGGTCTTGCCGATGTCGATGGCATCGGCACCCATCTCGATGGCAAGGCAGATCTCGCCGATCATGTCGCCGGCGCTCGGGCCGACGATTGTGCCGCCGACGATGCGGTGGGTTTCAGCGTCGAAGACGAGTTTCGTGAAGCCGTAGTCGGCGCCGTTGGCGATCGCGCGGCCCGAAGCAGCCCAGGGAAACTTGGCGACCTCGACCTGACGGCCGGCCTTTTTCGCTTCGTCCTCGCCGAGGCCCACCCAGGCGACTTCCGGATGGGTGTAGGCAACGCCCGGGATCACGCTGGCGTCGAAGTGCGCCTTCTGGCCAGCGGCCGCTTCGGCAGCGACATGGGCCTCATGCACTGCCTTGTGCGCAAGCATCGGATTACCGACGATGTCGCCGATCGCGAAGATGTGCGGCACATTGGTGCGCATCTGGCCATCGACCGGGATGAAGCCGCGCTCGTTCACCGCCACGCCTGCCTTGTCGGCGCCGATCTTCCTACCGTTCGGGCTGCGGCCGGCGGCCTGGAGGATCAGGTCGTAGCGCTGCGCTTCCTTCGGCGCAGCCTCGCCTTCGAAGCTGACCCACAAGCCGTCCTTTTTCGCCTCGACTGCAGTAGTCTTGGTCTTGAGCATGATCTTGTCGAAGCGGTGGGCGTTCTGCTTCTCCCATACCTTGACGGCATCACGATCCGGACCCTGCATCAGACCATCGAGCATCTCGACGACATCGACCTTGGCGCCGAGCGTGGAATAAACGGTCGCCATCTCTAGGCCGATGATGCCGCCGCCGATCACCAGCATCTTCTTCGGCACCTGGCGCAGTTCGAGGGCACCGGTCGAGTCGACGATGCGCGGGTCATTGGGAATGAAAGGCAGATGCACCGTGGCGGAGCCTGCGGCAATGATGCACTTCTGGAAATGGACCACCTTCTTTTCGCCGGTCTTCTCCTGGGCATCGCCCTTGGTAAGTTCGACCTCGATATGGTGCGCATCGAGGAAGTGGCCGTAGCCGCGCACGACCTCGACCTTCCTCGCCTTTGCCATCCCCGCGAGGCCCGTGGTCAGCTTGCCGACGACCTTTTCCTTGTGGGTGCGCAGCTTGTCGATATCGACCTTGGGCGCAGCGAAGGTCACGCCGGCAACATCGACATGCTGCGCCTCTTCGATCACAGCAGCGACGTGCAGCAGCGCCTTGGAGGGAATGCAGCCGACGTTGAGGCAGACGCCGCCGAGCTTGGCGTAACGCTCGACCAGCAGGGTCTGCATGCCGAGGTCGGCGCTGCGGAAGGCAGCCGAGTAACCGCCGGGACCGGCGCCGAGCACCAGCATCTCGGTCTCGATATCCGCCTTGCCGGAATAGCTGCCTGCAGCAATAATCGGTACCGGCGGTACGGCACCGGCAGAAGTCGGCGCTGGTGACACGGCGGCAGGGGGCGGGGCAGCGGCCTGCTGCGGCGCGGTTGCGCCGGCCCCAGCCTCAAGCAGAAGAATGAGCGAGCCCTGCGTAACTTTGTTGCCCACCTTCAGCTTCACTTCCTTCACGATACCCGACGCTGGCGACGGCACATCCATCGTCGCCTTGTCCGACTCCAGCGTCAGCAGCGCGTCCTCAGCCTTGATGGTATCGCCTGCCTTGACGTGCACTTCGATCACCGGCACGTCCTTGAAGTCGCCGATATCCGGCACCTTCACTTCGAGCGTCATAGCATGACCCTCCGGAAGTCGCCGAGCAGTTGCGCCAGATACGCATTGAAACGCGTCGCCAGTGCGCCGTCGATGACACGATGGTCGGCTGAGAGCGAGAGCGGGACGATGAGGCGCGGCACGAATTCCTTGCCGTTCCACACCGGCTTCATGCTCGACTTACTGACACCGAGAATCGCGACCTCGGGCGCATTGACGATCGGCGAGAACGACGTGCCGCCGATGCCGCCGACGCTGGAGATCGTGAAGGTAGCGCCCTGCATTTCCGTCGGAGCAAGTTTTCCTTCGCGCGCCTTCTTGGCGAGTTCGGCGGTTTCCTGCGCAATCTCGATGACGCCTTTCTTGTCGGCGTCCTTGAGCACCGGAACCATCAGGCCGTGGGGCGTGTCGGCCGCGAAGCCGATGTGCCAGTAGTTCTTGAAGACCTGATTCTCGCCGTCGAGCGAGGAATTGAGGTCAGGATATTTCTGCAGTGCGGCGACCACGGCCTTGATCATGAAGGCGAGCATCGTGACCTTGACACCCGACTTCTCGTTCTCTTTGTTGAGCTGGACGCGCAGCGCCTCCAGATCGGTGATGTCGGCATCCTCGTGATAAGTGACGGCGGGAATCATCACCCAGTTGCGCGCGAGGTTCGGCCCCGAAATCTTCTTGATGCGCGAGAGTGGCTTGACTTCGATCGGGCCGAACTTGGCGAAATCGACCTGCGGCCACGGCAGCAGGTTCAGACCACCACCGGAAGAAGTCGGCGCCGGCGAGACGGCGCCTACGTGTATCTGGGCGCCACTCATGATTCCCTTCACGAAGGCCTGCACGTCCTGCTGGGTGATGCGCCCCTTCGGGCCAGTTCCCTTGACGTTGGCGACATCGACGCCCAGCTCGCGCGCGAAACGGCGCACCGAGGGACTCGCGTGCGGCTTGATGCCACCCATCGCCGCGACGATCTCGGCCGGCGAGGGCATGCGTACGGCCAGCGGCGCAGTGGTCGGCTCGGCTTCGGTCGGCCGGAAATCCGCAACGCTGCCGCTGGGTGCAGGCGCTGCTGCTTGTGCCGCCGCAGGTACCGGCTCAGGCGCAGGGGCTGCTGGCGCTGCCGCAGGTGTGGCGACAGGCGGTGGTGCAGGCGCAACGGCTTCGGCAGCCGCCGGCTCGAGCAGGAGGATCAGGCTGCCCTCCGCCACCTTGTCGCCCACCTTGAGTTTCACTTCCTTGACGACCCCGGCCACCGGGCTCGGCACGTCCATCGTCGCCTTGTCGGACTCGAGCGTCAGCAGCGTGTCCTCGGCCTTCACCGCGTCACCCGACTTCACGTGCACCTCGATCACCGGCACGTCCTTGAAGTCGCCGATGTCGGGAACCTTCACTTCCATCGTCGTCGCCATGGTCACACCTTCAGCGGGTTGGGTTTGGCCGGATCGAGCCCGTACTTCTTGAGCGCTTCTGCAACCTTCTTCTGCTCGATCACGCCGTCGTCGGCGAGCGCCGACAATGCGGCGATCGTGATCCAGTGGCGATCCACCTCGAAGAAGTGGCGCAACTGTTCGCGAGTGTCGGAGCGACCGAAGCCGTCCGTGCCGAGCACGGTGTAGCGGCGCCCCCCTTCGGTAATAAAGGGCCGGATCTGCTCGGCATAGAGGCGCATGTAGTCGGTTGCCGCGACGATCGGACCGCGCGTGTCGGCCAGCAGCGACTTGGCATGGCAGGCAGGCCGCGTTTCCGTCGGGTTGAGCAGATGGAATCGCACGCAGTTGTGGCCGTCGCGCGCCAGCTCGTTGAAGCTGGTGCAGCTCCACAGGTCGGACTCGACGCCCCAGTCGTTCTTGAGCAGGTCGGCCGCGGCGATGGACTCGCGGAAGATGGCGCCCGAGCCGAGCAGCTGTACGCGCGGACCGTTGCTGTTGCTGCCCTTGCGGAACAGGTACATGCCCTTGAGGATGTCCTGCTCGGCGCCTGCCGGCATCGCCGGGTGCTCGTAGTTCTCGTTCATCACCGTGAGGTAATAGAACACGTCCTCCTGCTCGGTCACCATGCGGCGCAGGCCGTCCTGGACGATGACGGCAAGTTCGTAGCCGAAGGTCGGGTCGTAGGAGATGCAGTTCGGGATCGTCGCCGCGAGCACATGGCTATGGCCGTCCTCGTGCTGCAAGCCCTCGCCGTTGAGCGTGGTGCGCCCGGCGGTGCCGCCGACCAGAAAGCCGCGGGCACGCGAGTCGCCGGCTGCCCAGCACAGGTCCATCGTGCGCTGCAGGCCGAACATCGAGTAGAAGATGTAGAAGGGCAGCATCTGCACGCCGTGCGTCGAATAGCTCGTCGCGGCGGCGATCCAGTCGGCCATTGCGCCCGCCTCGTTGATGCCTTCCTGCAGCATCTGGCCGTCCTTCGACTCCTTGTAGAACATCAGCTGGTCGGCGTCTTGCGGCTTGTAGTTCTGGCCGGTCTGGCTCCAGATGCCGTACTGGCGGAACATGCCTTCCATGCCGAAGGTACGCGACTCGTCCGGCACGATCGGCACGATACGCTTGCCGATGGCTTTGTCCTTGAGCAGGGTATTGAGGATGCGCACGAAGGCCATCGTCGTCGAGAATTCGCGCCCTTCGCCGCTGGCCTTGAGCATCGCCTCGAAGACCTCGAGGGCGGGCACCGGCAGCGGATCGACCACACGGCGACGCTGGGGCAGATAGCCGCCGAGCGCCATGCGCTGGCCGCGCATGTATTCGAGCTGCGGCGAGCCCTCCGGAAACTTGATGTAGGGCAGCTTCTCGAGATCCTCGTCGGCCACTGGAACCTTGAAGCGGTCGCGGAAGGCCTTCAACGAGGTCGTGCCCATCTTTTTCTGTTGGTGGGTGATGTTCTGCGCTTCGCCCGACTCGCCCATGCCGTAGCCCTTGATGGTCTTGGCGAGGATCACCGTCGGCTGGCCGGTATGCTCGACCGCGGCCTTGTAGGCGGCATAGACCTTGTGCGGATCGTGGCCGCCGCGGTTCAAGCGCCAGATGTCGTCGTCGGTCCAGTTGGCGACCATCGCCTTGAGTTCGGGCGTGTTGAAGAAGTGTTCCCTCACATAGGCTCCGTCCTTCGACTTGAAAGTCTGGTAGTCGCCGTCGACACACTCCATCATGCGCCGCTGCAGCGCGCCGGTCTTGTCCTGTGCAAGCAGCGGATCCCAATAGCTGCCCCATACCACCTTGATGACGTTCCAGCCCGCACCGCGGAAATCGGACTCGAGTTCCTGGATGATCTTGCCGTTGCCGCGCACCGGACCGTCGAGGCGCTGCAGGTTGCAGTTGACGACGAAGACCAGGTTGTCGAGCTTCTCGCGGCCGGCCATGCCGATGGCGCCCATCGATTCCGGTTCGTCCATTTCGCCGTCGCCCATGAAGGCCCAGACCCTGCGGCCGGTGGTATTCGCCAGCCCTCGGTCGTGGATGTACTTCATGAAGCGCGCCTGGTAGATCGCCTGCAGCGGCCCGAGGCCCATCGAGACGGTCGGGAACTGCCAGAAATCCGGCATCAGCCAGGGGTGCGGATAGGAGGTGACGCCCTTGCCACCGACGTCCTGGCGAAAGCCGTCGAGCTGTTCCTCGGTCAGACGGCCGAGCATGAAGGCGCGCGCGTAGATGCCGGGCGCCGAATGACCTTGCATGAAGATCAGGTCACCGCCGTGCTGCTCGGTCGGCGCGTGCCAGAAATGCTGGAAACCAACGTCGTAAAGCGTCGCCGCGGAAGCAAAGCTGGCGATGTGGCCGCCGAGATTCGAGTTGCCCTTGTTGGCGCGCAGCACCATCGCCAGGGCATTCCATCGAATGTAGGCGCGAATGCGCGCTTCGAGCGCATAGTCCCCGGGGGCCAGCGGCTGGCGATCCACGGGAATGGTGTTCAGATAGGCGGTCGTCGCCGAATAGGGGATGTTGATGCCAGCGCGCTGGCTCAGGTCGATCAGGCGCTCAATCAAAAAATGGGCGCGCTCCGGCCCGACTTCCTCGATGACGGCTTCCAGCGCATCGAGCCACTCGCGGGTTTCCTGAGGATCGCTGTCGCTCACTGCAACAACGCCAGCCACCGGCAATGCGCCGGGTTGAGTCTCGGACATGGTCTCCTCCAAGTCGAGTTGTATGGAGCCCGGCCCGAGGGTAACGGGCCGGGTTTTTTGCAGATTAAACCCGTCGGGTAGATGGGCCAAATCGCGACGTTTCGCAATATAAAACATCGATTCACATGGTGCAATATTGCACCGCAGCGATGCCTGCGATGGCGATGCCGCGGCGATGGTGGTAGCGTACGGATCAGACCAGAATGTGAGGTACGGCAAATGTTTCAGGTACGTATTCACGGGCGCGGCGGCCAGGGGGTGGTGACTGCCGCCGAGATGCTGTCGGTCGCGGCCTTCGACGAAGGCCGCCACGCGCAGGCTTTCCCAAGCTTCGGCTCCGAGCGCACCGGGGCCCCGGTAGTGGCCTTTTGCCGCATCGACGACAAGGAGATCCGGTTGAGGGAGCCGATCATGGAGCCCGATGCGCTGATCATCCAGGACCCGACCCTGCTGCATCAGGTCGACTGCTTCGCCGGCCTCAAGAAAGACGGCTTCATCCTCATCAACACCAACAAGACGTTCGATCAGCTCGGCCTCGGCGAATTCGTGCGCGAATGGCAGCCGGAGCGATTGTGCACGGTACCGGCGATGGAACTCGCGCTCAGGCACGTCGGCCGGCCGGTGCCCAACGTGCCGCTGCTCGGCGGCTTCGCCGCGGTGTCCGGCATCATCAAGCTCGAATCCGTGCTCAAGGCGATCGAGGAACGCTTCAGCGGCAAAGTCGCCGAGGGCAACGTCGCCGCGGCAAAGGAGGCTTATGCGATCGTCAAGGCGGAAGTCAAGGAGGCGTTGAGCCATGCTTAAGCAAATCGAAGGCAGCCGCGCAGTCGCCGAAGCTGTCGCCCTCTGCCGACCCGAGGTGATCTGCGCCTACCCGATCTCGCCGCAGACCCACATCGTCGAGGCGCTTGGCGAACTGGTCAAGGAAGGTACGCTTTCCCCCTGCGAGTTCATCAACGTCGAATCCGAGTTCGCCGCGATGTCGGTGGCGATCGGCGCCTCGGCCGCCGGCGCACGCAGCTACACGGCGACGGCATCACAGGGCCTGCTTTATATGGTCGAGGCGGTGTACAACGCCGCCGGCCTCGGCCTGCCCATCGTCATGACCGTCGCCAACCGCGCGATCGGCGCGCCGATCAACATCTGGAACGACCATTCCGATGCGCTGTCGCAGCGCGACTCGGGATGGATTCAGCTGTTCGCCGAGAACAACCAAGAGGCGCTCGACCTGCACATCCAGGCCTTCCGCCTCGGCGAGGAGTTGAGCCTGCCCGTCATGGTCTGCATGGACGGCTTCATCCTCACCCACGCCGTCGAACGTGTCGACATGCCGACGCAGGCGCAAGTGGACGCCTACCTGCCTAAATACGAGCCGCGACAGGTGCTCGATCCGCGCGAGCCGGTGTCGATCGGCGCGATGGTCGGCCCCGAGGCATTCATGGAGGTGCGCTACCTCGCCCATGCCAAGCAGATGCAGGCGCTCGACCGTATCCCCGAATACGCCGCCGAGTTCAAGGAAGTATTCGGCCGCGACTCCGGCGGGCTGCTGCACACCTACCGCACCGGCGATGCCGAAACCATCGTCGTCGCGATGGGCTCGGTGCTCGGCACCATCAAGGACACGATCGACGAAATGCGAGAGCAAGGCCACAAGATCGGTGTGCTGGGACTGACGCTGTTCCGCCCATTCCCGATGCAAGGCGTACGCGATGCGCTGCAGGGCGCCAAGCGCGTCGTCGTACTGGAGAAGAGCATGGCGGTCGGCCTTGGCGGCATCCTATCGACCAACGTGCGCATGGCGCTATCGGGCCTGCACATGCATGGTTACACGGTGATCGCCGGGCTAGGCGGCCGTGCGATCACGAAAAGATCGCTGCATGCGCTGTTCCGTGAAGCGGAGAAGGATGCGCTCGACCACGTCACCTTCCTCGACCTCGACTGGGCCATGGTGAACAAGCAGCTCGAGCGCGAGAAGGCGCACCGCCGCTCCGGCCCGGTCGCCGAGAACCTGCTGCGCGACGTCGGCGTCGTCGCCGCACGGAACTACTAGGAGGCTGATATGAGTTTCCAGCCCGTCAAGTTCTACCAGACCGGCACTTTCACGGTCGGCAACCGACTGCTGCCGCCCGAAGAACGCAGCGTGCAGGCTTCTGCCAAGCGCTTCAACTCGATCAACTCAGGCCATCGCGCCTGCCAGGGCTGCGGCGAAGCGCTCGGCGCACGCTATGCGATCGACGCCGCGATGGAAGCCAGCGACGGACAGCTCGTCTGCGCGAACGCCACCGGCTGTCTCGAGGTGTTCTCGACGCCCTATCCGGAAACCAGCTGGCAGGTGCCGTGGATCCACTCGCTGTTCGGGAATACCGCGGCAGTCGCCACCGGCATTGCCGCCGCGCTCAAGGTCAAGGGACAATCTCAGACACGCGTCGTCGCGCAAGGCGGCGACGGCGGCACAACTGATATCGGTTTCGGCTGCCTCTCCGGCATGTTCGAGCGCAACGACGATGTGCTCTACATCTGCTACGACAACGGCGGCTACATGAACACCGGCGTGCAGCGCTCTTCTGCTACGCCGCCAGCCGCACGCACCGCAACGACGATGGCGGTCGGACCCGAGCCGGGCAACGTGTTCGGCCAGGGCAAGTTCCTGCCAGCCATCGCGCTGGCGCACGACATCCCCTACGTCGCCACGGCCACCGTCGCGGATTTACGCGACCTCGAGGCCAAGGTGCGGCGCGCCATGGAGATCCGTGGCGCGCGCTACATCCACATCCTAGTGCCCTGCCCGCTCGGCTGGGGCACCGCCTCGCACGACACGATCAGGATGGCGCGGCTTGCCAAAGAGACCGGCATCTTCCCGGTGTTCGAGGCCGAGCACGGCGAGCTAAAGTCGGTGCTGGCGATACGGCACCAGTTGCCCGTGGAGGAGTATCTGAAGCCGCAGAAGCGCTATGCGCACCTGTTCGGAAAGCAGCCGAAAGTCGATGTGATCGCCCGGCTGCAGGCACTCGCCGACCGCAACATCAAGCGCTACGGCCTGCTTGAACAAGGAGCCCGGTAATGGATAAGCCCTTTGCCATCACCCTCGATCCCGGCTCGTCGCTCGCCAACCTGACTGGCTCGTGGCGCACCTTCCGTCCGGAGTACGTCGACCGCCTGCCGCCCTGCAACGCCGCCTGCCCGGCCGGCGAGAACATCCAGGGCTGGCTCTATCACGCTGAATCCGGAGACTACGAGCAGGCCTGGCGCGCATTGGTCGCCAACAACCCGCTGCCCGCGATCATGGGACGAGTCTGCTACCACCCCTGCGAAGGCGCCTGCAACCGCCAGCACGTCGACAGCTCAGTCGGCATCAATTCGGTCGAGCGCTTCCTTGGCGACGAAGCGATCAAGCGCGGCTGGAAATTTGATAAACACGCAGCGCCCACCGGAAAGCGGGTGTTAGTCGTCGGCTCCGGCCCGGCCGGACTCTCGGCCGCCTACCACCTCACGCGGCTCGGCCACCAGGCAGTCATCTTCGAAGCCGCCCCGCTCGCCGGTGGCATGATGCGCTACGGCATTCCCAAGTACCGCCTGCCGCGCGATGTGCTCGACGCGGAGATCCAGCGCCTCGTCGACTTCGGCGTCGAGCTCTACCTCGACACCAAGGTCACCGACCTGCGGCAGGTCATGGAGGACGGCAGTTTCCACGCCTGCTTCCTCGGCGTCGGCGCACACCTCGCCAAGCGCGCCTACATTCCCGCCGGCGACGCCAACAAGATCCTGGACGCGGTCGCCGTGCTGCACGACATGGAGGGCGAGCGGCCTGAGGAGTTGCAGCCCCTGCTCGGCCGCCGCGTCGTCGTCTATGGCGGCGGCAACACCGCGATCGACGTGGCGCGTACCGCCAAGCGGCTCGGCGCCGAAGAATCGATCATCGTCTATCGCCGCACGCGCGAGAAGATGCCCGCCCACGATTTCGAGGTCGAGGAGGCGCTGCAGGAAGGCATCTCGTTCAAGTGGCTGTCGACCATCAAGGAAGCCGGCATGGGCGAGGAAGGCGGCGACATCATGGTCGAGAAGATGGCGCTCGACGACAAGGGGTTCCCGCAACCGACTGGCGAGTTCGAACGCATGCCCGCCGACTCGGTGGTGCTGGCGCTCGGTCAGGACTCCGACCTGTCGCTGCTCGAAAAGGTACCGGGCCTCGTCATCGACAAGGGGCTGGTGCGGACCGATGCAACGATGATGACCGGCCACCCCGGCATCTTCGCCGGTGGCGACATGGCCGGCAACGAGCGCACCGTCACGGTTGCCGTCGGCCACGGCAAGAAGGCCGCGCGCGCCATCGACGCCTGGCTCCGTGGCGAAGAATATTCGCCGCCAGCCAAGCATGAGCTCGCCACTTTCGAGCGCATGAACCCCTGGTACTACTCCGACGCACCGAAGACCGTGCGGCCGGTGCTCGACATCATCCGCCGCCAGTCCACCTTCGAGGAGGTGCTGGGCGGCCTCGACGAGAGCAACGCACTGTTCGAGGCGCGCCGCTGCATGTCCTGCGGCAACTGTTTCGAGTGCGACAACTGCTATGGCGTCTGCCCCGACAACGCGGTGATCAAGCTCGGACCCGGACGACGCTTCAAGTTCAACTTCGACTACTGCAAGGGCTGCGGCGTCTGCGCCGCCGAGTGCCCCTGCGGCGCCATCCGCATGGTGCCCGAGGAGAACTGACGCCGTCTTCGTGTTGGCGCCGTCCCGCCGGCGCCGACTTTTTCCCGATGGCGCCGCAAGATGTCGGACTGTCAGCGCAATTCCCGAGTCAATGGAACGAATGCCACCGATAGGATGTCGCGGCTGGAAGTCGTTCCGTCGGCGCGCTTTTCGACGACCCTGAGCTGCTGGATGCTGCCCGGAACGCCGATAGGAATCACCAGCCGCCGGCCCGGCTTCAACTGTTCGACCAGCGGGGGCGGCACATAAGGCGCCGCCGCCGTCACGAGGATGCCGTCGAAGGGAGCATGCTCCGGCCAGCCGAGGTAGCCGTCGGCATTGCCGACCTGCACATTGGCGTAGCCGAGATCGGCCAATCGATCGCGCGCAATTCCCGCGAGCGCCTCGATGATCTCGACGCTATAGACCTGACGCACCAGTTCGGCCAGTACGGCGGCCTGATAGCCAGATCCCGTACCGACCTCGAGGATCGTGTCTTCCGGCCGGGGATCGAGCAGGTCGGTCATCAGCGCGACGATATAGGGCTGCGATATCGTCTGACCATGGCCAATCGGCAACGGCCCGTTGGCGAAGGCGAACACCCGGTGCGAGTCGGGCACGAAGCGCTCGCGCGGTACGCTCGCCATCGCCGCCATGACGCGCTCGCCGAAGGCCTCCTTGCCGATCTCCTTACGCGTGTAACCGACCTCCTCCTCGATGTCGCGCAGCATCGCATCGCGTTCACTCTGCGTCGCAACGGCTGTCGCCATGGCAGGCCTCCTCTACGCAGCTTCGCTTACCTCTGTCACAATCCGCATACCCTTTCTCAACCTAGCCGGAAACGGGAGAAATTCAAACATGGCCACCCTGCCACAACGCTGCGAAATCATCAGCTGGCCCGCGTTCTACACGCTCGCCAGCAAGCTCGCCCGCAAGGTGGCCGACTCGGGCTACCAGCCCGACATGATCGTCGCCATTGGCCGCGGTGGCTACGTGCCGGGGCGCGTGCTGTCCGACCTGCTTGGCCTGATGGATCTCACCAGTTTCAAGATCGAGCACTACAGCCATGCCGAGAAGCAGAAGGCCGCGCGCGTGCGCTACCCGCTCGCCGCGGATGTCACCGGCCGACGCATCCTGCTGGTGGATGACGTCGCCGACAGCGGCGACACCTTCGTCGCCGCGCTGGAGCATCTCCACAGCCGCGGCGAGCCCGCCGAGATCCGCAGCGCCGTGCTGCACTACAAGACCGTCTCACCCTACCAGCCCGACTTCTACGCGATGAAGGTACGTGCCTGGCGCTGGATCGTCTATCCGTGGGCGGTCACTGAAGACGTCGGCAGCTATTTGCGCGCCATGCAGCCCCTGCCCGAGGACCTAGGCGAGGTCGCCCGTCGCCTGCAGGCCGCGCACGGCATCCGCATCCCGCGCGCGGTGCTGCGCGATCTGCTGGCGATGGTCGCGCCCAACCGGTGAAGACGCAGGCCAGCTTTCGCTTCTACGAAGAGCTGAACGACTTCCTCGCGCCGGAACGGCGCAAGCACGAATTCACGGTGCCCTGCGCGCGCGCAGCCAGCGTCAAGCACATGATCGAGGCGCTCGGCGTGCCGCATACCGAGGTCGAACTGATCCTCGTCAATGGAGAGTCCGTCGGTTTCGACCACCTGCTGCAGGACGGCGACCGGGTCGCCGTTTATCCGCGCTTCGAAGCGCTCGACATCAGTCCCTTGCTGCGCGTGCGTTCCCTACCACTGCGAGAGACTCGCTTCGTCGCCGACTGCCACCTCGGCGGCCTCGCCCGCCTGCTGCGCATGGCCGGCTTCGACACCCTGTTCCGCAACGACTTCGCCGACAGCGAAATCGCGGCGATCTCGATCGAGCAGCAGCGCATCCTGCTCACGCGCGACCGCGAACTGCTCAAGCTGCGTGGCATCACCCACGGCTGTTTCGTACATGCCCTGAAGCCGGCGCAGCAGTTCCGTGAGATCGTCGCACGACTGGACTTGTCTCGCGCCTTCAAGCCCTTCAGCCTGTGCCTGGAGTGCAATCTGCCGTTGCGCCCTATCGACAAGCAGCAAGTCCTCGACCGCCTGCCGCCGTCAGTGCGCGAAAAACACCAGCGTTTCGTCACCTGCGACAACTGCAAGCGCATCTACTGGGAAGGCTCGCATTGGGCGCACATGCGCACGCTGCTCGATGCGACCTTGCGCCGCGAAGGCTAGCGTGGATGGGCCTCCATCCACTTCAGCACGACAGAAAACATCGCCTCGGGTGAGGTCGGCTTGGGAAGGAAGTCGTTCATGCCACAGTCGAGACAGCGCGTCCTATCCTCGGCAAACGCATTGGCGGTCATGGCAATGATTGGCACCTTTTCTCCCTTGGGCATCGTGCGTATGCGGCGCGTCGCCTCGAACCCATCCATGTTGGGCATCTGCACATCCATCAGGATCAGGTCGTAGTCGTTGCGTCGCACCAGGTCGAGCGCCTCAATGCCGTCCTCCGCGACATCGACGTTCTGGCCGATCTCTTCGAGGAAATTGAGGGCGATCAGGCGGTTGACCGGTTCGTCCTCAACCAGCAGGATGCGCCGCCCGGCATGGTCGCGCTGCAGCATCGCCTTTGCCACCGAACCCGTCAGTTTCTCCTGAGCCACCTGCACCGTCTCGCCTTTTGCCAGCCGCACGGAAAACCAGAAAGTACTTCCATTCCCCGGGGTACTGGCGACGCCGGCGTCACCCCCCATCAGCTGTGCGAGCTTGCGAGTGATCGCCAGACCGAGTCCCGTGCCTCCGTATTTGCGGGTGGTCGAGGCGTCGGTTTGTTCGAAGGCCTGGAACAGCCGCGCGATCTGCTCTGAGGACAGACCGATACCCGTATCCTGCACCTCGAAGCGGACGAGGACGGTCCGCTCGTCCTCCATCACCTTGCGAACGCGAATCGCGATACGCCCCGTCTCGGTAAACTTCACGGCATTGGTGACGTAATTCACCAGCGCTTGCTGGATGCGGGTGGCATCGCCAAGCAGCGGGGATGGGAACGACTCCGTCTCGACCATCATTTCGAGGTGCTTGGCCCGGGCAGATTCAGACAGCATAGCCGCCACATCCCCGGCAATTTGCGCAATATCGACACTGCCAACATCGAGTTCGAACTTGCCGGACTCGATCTTCGAAATATCCAGGATGGCATTAATGATCTCGAGCAGATGCTTGCCGGCGACATCCAGATTATCCAGCCGCTCGGCCTGCAGTGGCGTCACCCCGTCACGCCGCAGCAGATAGGCCATACCGAGAATCGCATTCATCGGGGTGCGAATCTCATGGGACATGTTGGCGAGAAACTCGCTCTTCACGCGGGCATGCTCCTCGGCTTCGCTGCGCGCGGCCGCCAGTTCGGCCGTACGTTTCTCCACCAGGTCTTCGAGATGGTGACGGTGGGCACGAAGCTCCTCCTCCATCGCCTTGCGTTCCCGGATGTCCCTCACGACTGCCAGCAGGTACTTAGCCGCCCCGACGTTTGCCAGTCGCAAGCTGACCTCAACCCAGAACGGTCTTCCCTGCTTGCTGCGCGCCAGCCAGTCGAATTTCTGCGGACCTTCGTCGATGGCCTTGCGCATGTGCGCCTCGGCTTCGGTAGTCGAATAGGGCGAGGTACCGGCGCTGATATCCTGAAAGCTGCTCGTCAGCACCTCCGCAGGATTATCGAAGCCGTACATCTCGCACATGCGCTGATTGACGGCAACGAGCCGGAGCGAACCGGGGTCATGCACGAAGATTGCGTCGTTGATGTTGTCAAAGATAGCGCGGAAGCGCGTTTCGCTATCGCGCAGCGCCGCCTCTGAGGCATGCAGCGCCTGCATGCGGCTGTTCACCGCGGCGGCCATGCTGTTGAAGTCCTCGGCCAATACCGCGATCTCATCCTTGCCGCGGATATCGATGTGCGAATCGTAGTCGCCTCTGGCGACCCGGCGCGTGGCCGTCAGCAGCGTCTTGATATGGCGGGTGATCAGATAGCCGCCCGACGCGAGCAACAGCAGGCTCAGCACCAATTCGATTGCGGCGATGATGAGGCTTTGCTTCAGTACGGTATCGCGCAACGAGACCATGCCAGCCAACGACAAACCGAAACGCACCGATCCGAGCTCGGTGCCAGACAAGGTAAGAGGCATATGAGTGTCGTAGACGAGATCCGACAATGCCTCGCGGACATTCCGGTCGCCGGCCTGCTCAAGCAGGTGGTAGGAATCCTCTACACCGATGCTCGCGATGAGACGGTCCTTGTTGTCGAAGATGGCAATGTAGCGGATCTCGGTGAAGCGAGACTCGACCAGATTCTTGAGAATCGCCTTGATTTCCGAATGGTCACGCTGAAAGACGTAGCCGGCCAGGGAGGCGTTCAGCAAAGGCGCCAATGCCTCGAGGCGCGCGCGCGTCTGGGACTCTAGCGCTTCGGTGACCAAGCGGTAGCTGTTCGCCAGCAGGATGCCGAGCATGCATAACTCGACCGCGATGGCCGTTGCAACCAGACGGAAGCGGATCGAACGGTGCCAGGGTACGGCGTCCGCGTTGTGCTCAGTCGTCATTGCTGGAGGATGATGCCGGTATAGGGATCCAGGCTGCGCATCGTCAACTCATCCACGACACGGAAGTCGACCTGGTGTGAGCTCTGGAAATACTCTCTGCCTTCTGGTTTTTCCTTGAATGCAATGAGCCCGGCTTGCAGCTTCTTCAGCAGTTCGCTGCCCAGCCGTGGATGCGCCGCAACGATGAAGCCGGGCACCGGATTCTTCTGCCTGAACACCTCGCGCAGCTCCTTTTTCTCGCTGGCCGGCGCGTTGTCCCACAACAACGTGCCCGTCGCGCCGACATCGGCCTCGCCGCGAATCACCGACTGCTGAACGTTGGAAAACGAGGCGGCATCCACATACTTGATGTCCTTCTCGAGCACGAGGCCAACTTTCTGCAGTTCCTGCGACATGATCTGATGGGTCATCGACAGGCGCGCCCCGATGGCCAAGGATCTGCCGCGCAGGTCGGTCAACGACTGAACAGACGAATCCTTTCGTGCGATGGCCACGATCACGATCTTGTAGCCCGTCTGTGCCAGCGGCTGGTAGCCGTCCCGCAGCTGGGCAACGCGCGCCATGTGCGGCGCACTGAAGATCAGGTCGTATTCTCCTTCTTTAGTGCGCTCCACAAAGCGTCTGATATCGGGTGCGGAACGCAACACGATCTTGCGCCCGAGACCTTGGGAAAGGTATTCCTTGAGCGGGTTAAATTGATCGGCCATCTGCCGAGGAGACAGGTAGGGAAAGACGCCGAACACCAATTCTCTCTCTTCTGCTTTCGCAGCAGAGATCGAAATGCCGAGCAAAACCCCGACGCTCACGAGTAATACTCCAAGTTGGTGAGCGATGCGTTTCACTCTTCCTTCCCCAATCGAACTCGGCAAGCCATGATATGCCATGGCTCATGGGGCGATAACTTAGCACAGCATCAATCCAGTTGCCATCTCCAGCAGCTACGGTCATATGCCTAGACTGCGTATCCGAAGCTTCTCACCGTGCCACTCACGTTTTTTCCTCACGTGGAAATCGGAACATGAATATTCCTGCCCTTTTCCCAACCCAAGCGGCACGATCCGATTCGCGCCAACCTTTTTCAGCCTAGGCCAAGCCGGAAAAGAAAGCAGCCCCGGCGCCGCTGCTCTCCAAGGCTATACGGCCGCAATGAGGAAACGTTGCGGCCGGGGTGACGCTAGCGCCGATCGTCTTCGTCGCGCCGCTGGGGACGGCGTTCGCCGTCACGGTCGGGTGCGGGACGCACGTCGCGCTCGTTGCGCGGACCATCCCGCCTTTCGAATCGGACGGCGCCACCGTTATCAGGCTGACGCCGAATCTCACGCTCTCCGGAGCCGGTATTGCGCTCGGGAGCAGGTCGATAAACCGACCCCGATTCGGGCTGACGCCGTTCCTGCTGCTCGATGCGCTGGCGTTCCTGGTATTCATAGCGCTGGCGTTCCTGCTGTTCGAAGCGCTGACGCTCCTGCGGCTCGACACGCGGTGGCGGGTAGACCGGGCCAGGCGCCGGCCGGTATTCCCGCTGCTCCTCATGTCGCTCGATGCGCGGCGCAGGTGCAGGCACTGCCTGTGGCGCATTTCCACGCTCCCAGCGGCCGCCCTGCTGCCGCCAATGCTCGCCTTCGCGCTCCCAGCGGTGGGGGACCCAGTAATGACCGTGACGTGGCGCTTCCCAGCGACCCGGCACCCAGACGTAGCGCACTCCGCCCCAGCTCCAGTAGCCGGAGATCCAGATATAGCCGACCACTGGCGGTGTGCCGGGATACTCATAGTAAGGCGCCGGCGGTGCGACGCGCACCACCGGACCGTAGTAGGGCTCATGCACCGGCTGCACCACACACCCTGCCAGCAAAAGTGTCGTCGTAGCCAGCGACGCGATCAGCAGTCTGCCCTGAAGTTTCATGTTCGCCACCTTTCCTTATCCTCGAAGCGGCACGATGCGCACCTCTTTCGTGCGAATAACGCAAAGACTCGCCAGCGAGCATACGCCGACAACGTGTTGTTACATCTGTTTCATCGCAATCTTTCCGCAACTGCGGCGAATTCCGCACGATAGCGGCTTGCCTGCATCTCGGCCATCTCACGCAAGCGCCCGGAATCCTGCGCAAGCGCAACCAGCAACGCGTCGGCGAAGTCATCCGCTGCAGCCTTCGCCGGCAGGTCGGCCGGCTCCCAGGTTTCTGCATAAGCGGATTGCTTGGTCGGCTGACCTGCTTGAGTAGGATGGATGAGATTGAGTCTCGGCAAGCCGTAGGCCATCGCGACGATCCTGCCGTGCAGGCTGCTGCCGCAGAAGCCACGGCTCGCTGCGATCAGCGCGCAGATGTCCCAGAGTTGCATCGATTCCATGACCTCGGAGCGTGCGCTCATCCGAGTGGCAACCCGTAGGTAGCACTCCGCATCGTCGTGCCAGGGCGCCGCCCCGGCCCGGAAGAAGATCACCCCTAAGTCGGTCGCAGCGGAAACCTGCTCGAGTTGGGCGGCAACGGCCGTCAGCGTGGCGTCGTCCCCGAAGTCGGCACTGAACTGCACCGCGAGATAGCCTTGGGGAAATACCTCCCTCATTCTGCCAACCTCGCCCATCCCTGCACGGGACCGGATAAGTTCACCGAACAACTCGGCCACCATGACGGCAGGATCGGGTACGAGACTTGCGCGCACCCCTTGCGTCTCCAGCAGCGCCAGCGTGCGCCTGTCACGCACGCTGACCGCATCCGCAGCGGCGAGGTTGGCGAGCACCTCGGCACGCCGCTCGGGATCGGCCGCAAGCAGATCGACGCCGCCGACCGCGTTGTAAAGAATTCGACGCGCATGCGGGAACAGCATGCCTGCCGCTGCATAGGGCGCCAGCGCAGCCATTCCCAGCCGCTCGCGTGCCCATTCCCGTCTGGCAGCCGGGTCGCCTTCGAAGTGACGGATTGTGGCCTGTGTCTCCTCGGGCGGCAGAAGCATCACTGCAGCCTGCCAGCTATCGCATGTCAGCAACTCGCCGCCCACATGCAGGATGTCGATCGGGCATCCCCCCCATACCGCGGCCACATCGGCCAGCGCTTCGACGCAATGGCCGCCGTGCGCACGCAGATCGCGTGCCGCAAGACCGGCGAAGATCAGCCGCCGGCCCGGCAGCAGATCCGAGGCAATGTGCGGGAACAGCAGGTCGCCGAAGTTGTGTCGGTCGAAGGCGCCGAACAGCAGGACGGACGGTGCGCCGCCCAGTTCAGGCGAAGTGGCCGGCGGGCTCACTGAACGGCAGGCCGAGCGCCGCAGCGACCGGCGCGTTGGTGATCGTGCCGCGGTCTACGTTGAGCCCGGCGGCGAGGTGCGGATCGTCGCGCAACGCCTGCCGCCAGCCTTTGTCGGCCAGCGCGAGCACGAAGGGCAGTGTCGCGTTGTTGAGCGCGAAGGTCGAGGTGCGCGGCACGGCGCCCGGCATGTTGGCGACGCAGTAATGCACGATGCCGTCGAGCACGAAGGTCGGCTCCGCATGCGTGGTCGGCCGGCTGGTGGCGAAGCAGCCGCCCTGGTCGATCGAGACATCGACGAGCACTGAGCCGGGGCGCATGCGGGAGAGCAGTTCGCGTCCGACCAGCTTCGGCGTCGCGGCACCCGCAACCAACACCGCACCCACGACGAGATCGGCGGCGAGCACGCTCGTCTCGATCGCATCGGTCGTCGCATGGAGGGTGCGGATGCGGTTGCCGAAGACGGCGTCGAGCCAGGCGAGCCGGTCGAGCGAACGGTCGATCACCGTGACGCGCGCCTCCATGCCGGTCGCGATCAGCGCGGCGTTGTAGCCGACCACGCCGCCGCCGAGCACAACGACCTCGGCCGGTGCCACGCCGGGCACGCCGCCGAGCAGCAGGCCCGCACCGCCTTGCGGCTTCTCGAGATGGTGCGCCCCGGCCTGGATCGCCATGCGCCCAGCCACCTCGCTCATCGGCGCCAGCAGCGGCAGGCCGCCATGCACGTTGGTGACCGTCTCGTAGGCGATGGCGGTCACGCCGGCATCGAGCAGCCGTCGCGCCTGCTCCGGATCGGGGGCCAAGTGCAGATAGGTGAACAGCACCTGGCCTTCGCGCAGCAGCGCGCATTCGCCCGGCTGCGGTTCCTTGACCTTGACGATCAGTTCGCCGCGCGCGAACACCTCCTCCGCACTGGCAGCGATCTCGGCGCCTGCTGCCCGGTAAAGATCGTCGCCCAGTCCGATCGCCGCCCCTGCACCCGATTGCACCAGCACGCGGTGGCCGCGCCCTGCAAGCTCGCGCACGCTCGCGGGCACGAGTCCGACACGATATTCGTGGGTCTTGATCTCCTTCGGCACGCCGATCAGCATCGCACCAGCTCCTGTTCGTTCGCTGCGCCAGTAGCCCGCGCCCGCAGTTGCCCACAGCCGCCGTCGACATCCTGTCCCGCGGACTGGCGCAACTTGGCCAGGATGCCATGCCGATGGAGATGCCGTGTCATCTCTGCCACCCTTTCCGACGCTGGACGCCGGTACGCCAGCCCATCGACTTCATTGTAGGAAATGAAGTTCATCACCGCGTATTTGCCTTTGAGGAGGCGAACGATGCCCTCCACTTCCTCGTCGCTGTCGTTGATGCCCGCGAGCAGCGTCCATTGGTACTGGATCGGATAGCCGGTCGCGCGGGCATAGGCTTCTCCGAGCTCGACGAGTTCCGCAGGATCGATGCGCGGCGCCTTCGGCAGCAGCCGAGCGCGCAACTCGGGGCTGGTGGTGTGGAGCGACAGGGCGAGCGCCGGCTTGACGCGCTCCTGCGGCAGCCTCTCGAACACGCGCCGGTCGCCGACGGTGGAGAACACCAGGTTCTTGTGCGGGATGCCCCCCGCCGTGCCAAGCAGGTCGATGGCCTCGAGCACATTGTCCATGTTGTGGGCCGGTTCGCCCATGCCCATGAACACTACTTTATTGACCCGGCGACGAGTGCGTGCCAGCACCACCTGAGCGACGATCTCGGCGCTGCCGATCTGGCGCAACAGGCCCTCGCGGCCCGTCATGCAGAAGGTGCAGCCTACCGCGCAGCCGACCTGCGTCGACACGCACACACCGTCGCGTGGCAGCAGCACGCTCTCGGCCGTCTGGCCGTCGGCCAGCGCCAGCAGCAGGCGAGCCGAACCATCCTCGCCGACGTGTTCGGATTGAAGCCGAGCCAGCGCCGCCAGTTCCTCAGCGATGGCCGGCAAGGCATTGCGGACCGCCAAAGGCAGGGAGTCGGCAGCGGGAACGGGGCCGCTGTCGAGCGGCCGTGCACCGGTCCACGCGCGCAGCACACGCTCGGCATGGCAAGGCTTGGCGCCCAGATCGGAGAGTCGTCGGCGGAGTTGTTCTATGCGCATCAAAGTGAGGCGAATGGGACATCGCCTGGCCAATCAATCTTCAAGTAGCGAATTATCTCGCACGGCGCTGTTGCAAGGAATAACCATGATGCCTTATCGACATATGCATCAAAGGTTTACTTTAGTTCGACAAGTGTCGATCATTAACTGATGGCGCCCGACCTTGTCGATCTCCGCACCGTCTTCCTGATGACCACGTTGGTCTCGGTGACGACAGCGCTCATGGTCGTATTCCTTTGGCGCAGCCACCCCGAAGAACTGTCGCTGCCAGCCTGGACGTTGGGATCCCTATTGGTCGCAACCGGCTACCTGGGCATTGCGATGCGCGGCTGGCTACCCTTGTTCGTCTCCGTCTCGATTGCCAATGGGTGCATCGCGGCCGGGCATGCCTGCTTCCTGAATGGCTTCCTCCGGCTGACCGGGAGGAGATTCATTCCATGGTGGATAGTCGTGGCGCTCGGCATCGCCATCACTGTCATCTTCACTTACTTCACCTTCGCTGAGGAGAATCTGGCAACGCGCATGTCAATCCAGTTCGCCGTCCTAGGCCTGCTCGCGTTGGCATCGGCATACCGTCTGGTAAAGACCCACTCGGGAGTGATGAGGCTGACGCATCGCACCGTTGCCGGCGTGTTCGCGATCTTCGGCATGGCCCTGCTGCTCAGGGTCGCATGGATGCCCTTCGATCCGCCAGGCCAGAACCTGTTTGCCCACAACCCCGTCCACGACACGGTCTTCGTCATCATGCTGCTGTTCTACGCGGCGCTGATGTACTGCTTTCCCGCCCTGCTCTACGCCAAGGACATCGACCGGCGCACCCAGGTTGAGCGTGCCCTGCGCGAGAGCGACGACGCCTATCGCGCCATCCTGAGTTCGTCGCTCGACGGTTTTTTGCTTATCGGCCCGCAAGGCAGGGTGCTCGACGTCAATGAAAGCTATCTCCGCCAATCGGGCTACTCACGCACAGAACTGCTGGCAATGCGCATTCCCGACCTCGAAGCGATGGAGGCGGAAGCGGATACGGCCAGACACATCCAGCGTATCGTCACCCAGGGCAGCGACCTGTTCGTATCCGCGCACCGGCGCAAGGACGGATCGATCTGGCATGTCGAGATCAGCGTCATCCACCTGCCTACAGAAGACGGGGGAAGATTCTTTAGCTTCCTGCGCGACATCACACAGCGCACACAGGCCGAATCAGACCTGCGCATCGCCGCGGCAGCCTTCGAGTCGCAGGAAGGCATGGTGGTCACCGATGCCGACAAGATCATCCTCAGGGCCAACCAGGGATTCACCGACATCACCGGCTACCCGACGGAAGAGGTCATCGGCCGCAAGATGAGCTTCCTCCGTTCCGGACACCACGACAACGCCTTCTACGTGGCGATGTGGAACAGCATCGCGAAGGAAGGTTCGTGGCAGGGCGAGATCTGGAACCGCAACAAGAACGGCGAGATCCATCCGCACTGGCTGACGATTTCCACTGTCAAGGACAGCGCCGGCAAGGTGACCCACTACATCGGCGCCTACACCGATATCACCGAACGCAAGGAGGAAGAGAACAGGATCCGCAGCCTAGCCTTCTACGATCCACTGACCCACCTACCCAACCGGCGGCTGATGCTCGACCGCCTCGAGCAGGCGCTCGCCGGCAGCATACGTCACCATCGCCGCGGCGCACTGATGCTGCTCGATCTCGACCATTTCAAGGCCGTCAACGACACCCTTGGCCACGAAACGGGAGACCAACTCCTGGTCCAAGTTGCCCAGCGCCTGAACGACACCGTCAGGCAGAGCGATCTCGTGGCCAGGCTGGGGGGCGACGAGTTCATCGTCGTACTGACCGACATCGAATCGCCGTCCGACGTCGCGCACATCGCCAGCAAGCTCGTGACCAGGATATCGGAGCCTTTCCTGATCGGAACACAGGAAGTCAGCAGCTCGCCCAGCATCGGCATCTGTCTCTACCCCGATGACGCAACAGACAGCCGTGCCCTGCTCAAACTGGCGGATGTCGCGATGTACGACGCCAAGGCGCGCGGGCGCGGCAACTTCCAGTTCTTCACCGAGGAAATGCAGATCGTCTCGGCCAACCGTCTGGCGATCGAAGCCGACCTGGGCAGCGCATTGATCGAGGGTCAGTTCACGCTTTTCTACCAGCCGCAACTCGACCTGCACCAGCAACGACCGGTCGGTATCGAGGCGCTGGTGCGCTGGCAGCATCCGCGGCGTGGCCTGCTCGAGCCGTCCGAATTCCTCGCGATCGCCGAGGAGATCGGAACCATCGTTCCGCTTGGCGAGTGGATACTGGCAGAGGCTTGCCGACAGCTTGCCGCATGGCACGCAGACGGCCACACCGAACTCAAGCTGGCGGTCAATCTGTCCGCCAGCGAGTTCAGAAACCCCGATCTGGTCCGGATCGTCCGCGAGGTGCTCGAGAGGACCGGGATTCCGCCGGGCAAGTTGGAACTCGAAGTCAGTGAAATGACGGTGATGCAAGATCCTGCCGAGGCGCTGCCGGCCATGCAGTCGCTAACCCGACTCGGCGTATCGCTGTCCATCGACGATTTCGGCACCGCCAGCTCTTCCCTGCCCTATCTCGGTCTATTCCCGATCGGCGCGCTCAAGATCGACGGAAAGATATGCGGCGGCGTCGGTGCTACTGCAAGCGATGCCCAAGTCTGCGACCTTGCCGTAACGATCGCTCACCGTCTCGGCCTCGACGCCGTTGCCGAAGGAGTCGAAACCGCAGCCCAACTCCAGCATCTTCGAGATATCGGTTGCGACCGGGCCCAAGGGAACCTGATCTGCAAGCCGCTGCCTGCGGAAGAAGCCGGCCGCTTCCTGCGCGACGCATCGCAACCGCAGGAATGAGAATGCGCCGTCCCGCCGGCGCCGACTTTTACACCGCCTCGCCTGCCGGATGCCGTGTCCAGATCAGTTCGCCATCGCACCAGACTTCGCGCACACGGTGGAACGGGATGGCATGGATCACGCCAGCATCGTCGATGAGGTCGAAAAAGGAAGGATTCTCCGCATCCCAGGCAATCTCGCGCAGATCGGCGTGCAACACCGCATGCGCTACACGATCCCAATAGCCGATCACGAAGCGACTTTTCGCAAATTCCGCATCCCAGCGGATACGGGAAAGCAGCTGGTGGATCGGCTGCATTTGTGTACGGCTATCCCTTGATGCACACGAGCGGCACGAGCCGTGCGACGCGGCGCGCCAGTCCCGCATGGTCAGACGCATCGACAACCGCCCCGACGTCCTTGTAGGCGAGCGGCGCCTCCTCGGCGACGCCCCGCCAACTCGGGCTGCGAATCAGTATGCCGCGGGCGGCAAGCTCGTCGATCAGCGCGCGGCCATGCCAGCGCTTGGTCGCCTCGTGACGGCTCATCGCGCGACCCGCGCCGTGGCAGGATGAGCCGAAGGCGCGTTCTTCGGTGCCTGCTGTGCCGGCGAGCACCCACGACGCCGTACCCATGCTGCCGCCGATCAGCACCGGCTGGCCGGCCTGCGCATACTCGGCAGGCAGCTCGGTGTGCCCTGGCCCGAAGGCGCGCGTCGCCCCCTTGCGATGGACAAACAGCCTGCACTTGCGGCCGTCGACCTTATGCGTCTCTTCCTTGCAGGTGTTGTGCGAAACATCGTAGAGCAGTGGCAGCTTGGAACCGGGGAAGATCTCGGCAAAGGCCTGTCGCGCAAGATGGGTGAGGATCTGGCGGTTGGCCAGCGCGCAGTTGATGCCGGCGCGCATCGCGCCGAGGTAGCGCTGCCCCAGGGCGGATGTCAGCGGGGCGCAAGCGAGTTCGCGGTCCGGCAGCGCAATGCCGGCTGCGGGCGCCGCGACCACCATCTCACGCAGGTAGTCAGTGCCGATCTGGTGGCCGAGGCCCCGCGAGCCGCAATGGATGCTCACCACCGCATCGCCCACGACCAACCCGTAGGCCTGCGCGGCTGGGGGGTCGAAGATCTCGGCGACGACCTGCACCTCAAGGTAATGATTACCCGAACCAAGCGTACCCATCTCGTCGCGCTGCCGCTTCTTGGCCTGCTCAGAAACGGAAGCGGGCTCGGCTCCCGCGACGCAGCCGTGCTCCTCGATGCACTCGAGGTCGGCTGCCTCGCCGAAGCCCTGTTTCACCGCCCACTGTGCGCCGCCCCTGAGCATCGCATCCATGCCCTTCGTATCGAGACGCAGCGCCCCGGTACTGCCGACGCCCGCGGGAATGCGCGCGAACAGGATGTCGGCGAGACACCTCTGCTCGCGCTCGATGTCGGCCAGCTTCAGGCCGGTGAGCAGCGTGCGCACGCCACACGAGATATCGAAGCCGACGCCCCCGGCCGACACCACGCCGCCATCCTCGGCGTCGAAAGCGGCGACGCCGCCGATCGGAAAGCCGTAGCCCCAATGCGCATCCGGCATCGCATAGGAAGCGGCAACGATGCCTGGGAGCCCGGCGACGTTGGCGACCTGCTCGGCCACCTTGTCGTCCATCGCCGCCACCAGCTCGCGCGAGGCGAAGACGATGCCCGGGACGCGCATGCGGCCGGACTTTGGCAACTCCCACTCGTATTCGCTGCGCTGCTTAAGCCGCTTCAGTTCCATGACCGCTCCTTCACACATCCACCACGCACTGCGCCAGCCAGCGGCCGTCGGCTTCACGGCGTACCGCCAGTTCGCAGAACGTCGCCCCCTTGATCTCCGCCGCCGGCTGGTGGCGCGCCACATCCACCTGCTCGCCCCAGGCGGTAGCGCTCAAGCGATGATCCGAGACATGCACGTCGAAGCGCGAGAACAGCAGGCGGCGCGTTGCCATCGCGTAGATCAGCGCGTTGAGCCAGTCGACGAGCAGCAACTCGTCGTCAGGCGCTTCACACTCGATATGCGCCGTCTCGCCAGCGCCGACTTTTTCAGGGGCACAAATGACGGAGGTCATCGCCAGCGCCGCGCCGGCAAAAGCCTCGGCCGGCGTCTCACCCCGCCCGCGCACGCCGACATCGGCCTCGTGGGCAAAGGTCTCCCAGACCATCATCGCGCGTCCTCCGCCGGCAGGCGCGCCGCTTCGATTTCCCCCTCGTCTTCGCGCCGTTCGGGCGGAATCCACTTCAGGCCGAGTGCACGATAGACCGCTTCTTCGCTGTCGCCGGCAATGCGCCTGGTTCCATCAAAAACGCCGTATTCGTTGAGCTTTAGGCCGCGTGCCTGCGCGATCTTGCGCAGGGCAATGTTGTGCGCCTTCGAGCCGGTGAAGTAGCACAGTGCCGAGCCGTAGGACTCGGCAGCGACGACACGCAGATCGACCTGCAAGCCGTTCCTGAGGACGGCGCTGGCGCGCGTCTGCCCTTGCGACAGAACCTCGGCAACTTCCCGGAAATCGACGAAGTGCCGAATCACGTCGCTGTCCGGCGCTGCAACGATGAGAATATCGAGATCACCGACGCTGTCGCTGCCGCGCCGGTAGCTGCCGGCGACCTCGACGCGCGCGACGCCTTGCGCGGTACGCAGCCAGTCGACGAGCGCCTCGGCGTAGGGTGCCGCCTCGCCGCGCGGATAGCGGCGCTTTTTCGACAGGTGGGCCGTCACCGCCGCAAGGATGTTGGCCTCGGTCTTCGCCCCGAAGCCGGGGATGTCGCGAATGCGTCCCGCCTGTGCCGCCTTGACGAGATCGTCTGCCGTATGCACGTCGAGTTCGAGCCACAGCAGACGCACACGCTTCGGCCCGAGACCGGGCACGTGCAGCAACTCGTCGACCGCGGGTGGCAATTCGGTGCGCAGCTTGTCGAGCGCGCTGCAACGCCCCGTCGCGACGATCTCCGCGATCTTGGCGGCGAGGTCCTTGCCGATGCCGCGCAGCTTCGTCAGATCATCGCCGCGCTCGACCAGCGCATGCGCCTCGGGACCGAGTTCGGCGATCACCCGCGCGGCGGTGCGGTAGGCGCGAATTCGGAAGGGATTGGCCTCCTCGATCTCGAGCAGATCGGCAATCTCGCTGAAGATCGCGGCGATGTCGGCGTTGCGAACCGGCATCAGTGCCTCCTCGCATCCACCTCGCGCGCCAGGGCGCGCAAGGGATCGGCAACTTCGGTCAAATAGGGCGGCGCCGCGTCGAGCGAGCGCATTGCATCTGGCAGCGCTGCGAGCTGCGCCAGCGCATGATCGCGCAACTGTTTGAGCGGCGGCGATGCCTCGATGCGACGACCTTCGCGCATTACCTTTCGCAGCAAAGGCTCGCCCGGCGCGCTGTCGGTTTCTAGCGTCAGCGTATCCCCGGCCATGCGCCCCACCGCATCGAAGCGGCGAAACACCTGCTTGCGGCCCGGCCAAGTCGCCTTGCCCTCGGAACGCTTGCGCCGCGCCTGTCCCGCGTATTCCTGCAGCTTGTAGGCGCAGTCGAGATAGGGACGGTCGGCCGAGGTGTTCATGCGGGTACCGACGCCGAAACCATCGATCGGTGCCCCCGCGGCAACGAGTCGCTGCACTTCGAACTCGTCGAGATTTCCACTGGCGAAGATTTTGATGCTCGGCTCGCCACCTGCGTCGAGGATCGCACGCACCATTCTGGCATGCTCGCCGAGGTCACCGCTGTCGAGGCGCACCGCCTGAACCGTGATGCCGTCTGCGGCGAGCTGCTTCGCCAGCGGCAGCAGCGCGGCGGCGGCAGCTTCTGTGTCGTAGGTATCGATCAGGAGCGTGGTTGCCTGGGGGTGGCAGCGGGCAAAATGCTCGAACGCTGCGAGTTCGTCCTCGTGCGCCTGGATGAACGAGTGCGCCATGGTGCCAAACAACGGCACGCCCCAGCGCATGCCGACCAGCACGTTGGAACTGCCGTCGAATCCTGCCAGATAGCTCGCACGTGCCGACAGCAGCCCGGCCTCGGCACCGTGGGCGCGACGCAGGCCGAAATCGACCAGCAGACGGTCGCCGGCGGCCAGCCGCACCCGCGCCGCCTTCGAAGCGACGAGCGTCTGGAACTGCAACAGGTTGATCAGCCGCGTCTCGACGAGCTGCGCCTCGCGCAAGGGTGCGACGACGCGCAGGATCGGCTCGTCAGGGAAGAATGGCGTGCCCTCAGCCATCGCCTCCACCTCACCGGTGAAGCGCAAGTCGCCAAGCGAATCGACGAAGCTCGTTTCGAAGCGGCCACAGTTTCTCAGCCAGTCGAGTTCGTCGGGATCGAAGCTCAAACCTTCGAGAAAATCGAGCGCCTGATCGAGGCCGGTAGCGATGAGAAAGTTTCGCCCGGCCGGCAGCTTGCGCACAAAGAACTCGAACACTGCCGTCGCATGCATGTCTTGTTCGTAGTAGGCCTGCAGCATGGTGAGCTGGTACAGGTCGGTCAGCAGCGCGCTGCTTTCGGTCGGACGCACGATCACCCTTTCACGAACACGGCGCCGACCTCAGCCATCGCAGCCAGCGCTCGCTCGCCGTCGCCCGGACGCACATCCACGGCACGGATGCAGTCGACGAGCACCACGGCCGCATAGCCGAGCTTTCGCGCATCCAGCACGGTGTTCAGTACGCAATAGTCGGTCGCCAGTCCGCCGACAAACAGACGCCGCACGGCCAGCGCCTGCAGCCGCGTATCGAGGTCTGTGCCGGCAAAGGCGGAGTAGGCCTCGGCATCCTGGCGCGTCGCCTTGGAAACAATGGCGACGTCCTCCGGCAAGGCGAGATCGGCATGAAAGCGCGCCCCCGGCGTTCCGGCCACGCAATGCATCGGCCATGGGCCACCCTGGGCGGTAAAAGAGCAATGGTCGGGGGGATGCCAGTCGCGCGTCGCCAGGACCGGCAAATTGAGCGATTGAAAGCAGGCGACCCACCTATTCAGCGGGGCAACCACGGCATCTCCGCCGGCCACGCCGAGACTGCCTCCAGGCAGGAAATCGTACTGTACATCCACGATCAGGAGCGCGTCCCCCGGTTGCAATCGGGTATCGACGGATATTGGCATCTCTTCGCCTCCCTCCTGATCAGGATAGGCACGGCGCCTCGATTCGGCAAGCGGCTTTCCTACCCTGCATCGCACGACTATATTGACAAGAAAGGTGGGTGGGAGGAAGCATGCAAGTTCCATCGATCATCCGCAAGACCGCCGCCGACCTGCGGGTTGCGCCTAACTTTTCCGATTACGCCAGTGAGCGCGAAGCGTTTTCTTGGGAACGCGCCGTGCGCGATCTGGTAGGGGATGCGGGTTCACGCCTCAATTTGGCGTGGCTGGCAGTGGATCGCCATGCGAAAAGCGAATTGCGCGACAAAATCGCCTTCCGCTTTCTCGTTCGCGGCGCTGAGGCAAGGAGTCTCAGCTACGGCGAATTGGCCGCAGCGACCAACCGCTTCAGCAATGTGCTGCGCACTCTCGGTATCGCCAAGGGCGATCGTGTGTTTGTGCTGGCCGGTCGCATTCCCGAACTCTACATTGCGGTACTGGGCAGCCTGAAGGCCGGCTGCGTCGTCTCACCGCTGTTCTCGGCCTTCGGTCCTGAACCGATCGCGACGCGGCTGAACCTCGGATCGGGCAAAGTGCTGGTCACGACCGATGCACTTTACGAGCGGAAGGTGGCCCAATGGCGCGACAAGATGCCGACGCTCGATCATGTCCTGCTGGTATCCGAGGAAGGCGGACCTACCGACATTTCCCGCACCCTCGACCTGGCCACCCTGATGGAACGGAGCAGCGACGCATACGAAGCCGCGCCGACCGGAGCCGACGACGTGTCGCTGCTGCATTTCACCAGCGGGACCACAGGAACGCCAAAGGGCGCCGTGCATGTGCATGGCGCAGCGGCGACGCACTGGGCGACGGGCAGGTACGCACTGGACCTCCATCCCGAAGACATCTTCTGGTGCACCGCCGATCCGGGCTGGGTGACCGGCACCTCGTACGGCATCCTCGCACCGCTGCTGCATGGCGTGACCAGCATCATCGACCGCGAGGAGTTCGATGCCGAGCGCTGGTACGGCATCCTGCAGGACGAAGGGGTGACGGTCTGGTACACCGCGCCGACGGCAATCCGCATGCTGATGAAGGCGGGCGCCGAGATTCCCGCGAAATACCGCTTTCCCAGGCTGCGTTTCATCGCCAGCGTCGGCGAACCGCTCAACCCCGAGGCGGTGCGCTGGGGCAAGGAAGTGCTCGGTCTGCCGATCCACGACAACTGGTGGCAGACCGAGACCGGCGGCATCATGATCGCCAACACGCCGGCTTTCGACATCAAGCCCGGCTCGATGGGTCGGCCGCTGCCGGGCATCGACGCCGCCATCGTCAAGCGGCGGGAAAACGGCTCGCTCGAAATGATCGAGACGCCGGATGCCGAGGGCGAGCTGGCGCTCAAGGCCGGCTGGCCCTCGATGTTCCGCGGCTACCTCAACAACGAGGAACGCTACCGCAAATGCTTCGCCGGGAAGAATAACGAGTGGTACCTGAGCGGCGACCTGGCGAAGCGCGATGCCGACGGCTACTACTGGTTCGTCGGACGCGCCGACGACGTCATCAAGTCGGCCGGCCATTTGATCGGCCCGTTCGAGGTCGAAAGCGCGCTGATGGAGCACCCGGCCGTGGCTGAGGCCGGCGTGATAGGCAAGCCCGATCCGGTGGTCGGCGAGATGGTCAAGGCCTTCGTCTCGCTGAAAAAGGGCTACACCGACAGCGAGGAGCTGCGCCGCGAACTGCTCGGCCACGCCAGGAAGAAGCTCGGGGCCGCAGTCGCTCCGAAGGAAATCTCCGTACTCGCGACGCTGCCGCGCACGCGCAGCGGAAAGATCATGCGGCGGCTCCTGAAAGCACGGGAATTGGGGTTGCCGGAAGGTGACATTTCCACGCTCGAAGCCGGGGGATGACATGGCGAAAAAGTCTAACGCTGCCAACAAGGTCGAGCATCGCGCCCCCCCGCCGCCAAGCGGCGCTGTGCCGTGGAAGAAGGATTTCGCCCACGCGCTGCTTCTCGACATGCTGCGCATCCGCCGCATGGAGGAGAAGTCGGCCGAGCTCTACGGCGCCGGAAAGATTCGCGGTTTCCTGCACCTGTACATCGGAGAAGAGGCGGTGGCGGTGGGCGCGCTGCACGCCCTCGGCCCAGAGGACAACGTCGTCGCCACCTACCGCGAGCACGGCCATGCGCTGATGCGCGGCATGCCGATGGATGCCATCATGGCCGAGATGTACGGCAAGCGCGAAGGCTGCGCGCGAGGACGCGGCGGCTCAATGCATCTCTTCGACGCGCAGACGCGGCTGTTCGGTGGCAACGCGATCGTCGGCGGTGGGCTGCCACTGGCCGTCGGCCTCGGTCTCGCGGCGAAGATGCAAAACGAGGATCGGCTCACCGCCTGCTTCTTCGGCGATGGTGCGGTGGCCGAGGGGGCCTTCCACGAGGCGCTCAACCTCGCCGCCCTATGGAAACTGCCGGTGCTGTTCTGCTGCGAGAACAACCTCTACGGTATGGGCACAGCGATCGAGCGCGCCGAGTCGCAAACCGACCTCGTCGCCAAGGCCGCGGCCTACAACCTGCCGGCACTGTCGGCCGACGGCATGGACATCGTAGCGGTACATGAGACGATGCAAGAGGCTGTGGCGACAGTGCGGCAGGGGAAAGGACCGGCATTCGTGGAGTTCCGCACCTACCGATTCCGCGCCCACTCGATGTTCGATGCCGAACTCTATCGCGACAAGGAGGAAGTCGAGGCCTGGAAGGCGCGCGGCCCGATCCATACCTTCACCGCCCGGCTCAAGGCGCAGAAGAAACTCAGCGAGAAGGAGTTCCTCGCCCTCGACGCGCGAGCGCAGGCCGAGGTGGAGGCCGCGGTGGCCTTCGCCGAGGCGGGCAGCTGGGAGCCGGTCGAGGATCTGCTCAAGGACGTGCTTACACCGGCGGAGGCTACGCCATGAGCCGGAAGATCAGCTACCGCGAAGCGATGCGCGAGGCGATGCACGAAGCGCTGACGAACGACCCGCGCGTCTTCCTGATGGGCGAGGATGTCGGTCGCTACGGCGGCACCTATGCCTTCTCGAAGGGATTTCTCGAGGAGTTCGGCCCCGAGCGTATCCGCGACACGCCACTCTCCGAACTCGGCTTCGTCGGTGCCGGCATCGGCGCAGCGCTCGGCGGCCTGCGGCCCATCGTCGAGGTGATGACGGTGAACTTCAGCCTGCTCGCGCTCGATCAGATCGTCAACAGCGCAGCCCTGTTCCGCCACATGTCCGGCGGCCAGTTCTCGGTGCCGCTGGTGATCCGCATGTGCACAGGTGCCGGACGCCAGTTGGCCGCGCAGCACTCGCACAGCCTCGAAGGCTGGTACGCGCACATCCCCGGCATCAAGGTGCTCGCACCCGCCACCATCGAGGACGCCAGGGGCATGCTGGCTCCGGCGCTGGCCGACCCCGACCCGGTGGTGATCTTCGAGCATTGCCAGCTATTCAACGTCGAGGGCGAATTGCCCGACGACTGGAATGTCGACATTTCTTCGGCCAAGGTCAGGCGCCAAGGCAAGGACGTCGCTCTCATTACCTACGGCGGTTCCCTGCCAAAGGCGTTGGCGGCAGCCGAAATACTCGCCGCGCAGGGCATCGATTCCGAGGTGCTCGACCTGCGCGTGCTGCGCCCGCTCGACAGCGCAAGCATCGCCGCCGCGGTCGCCAAGTGCCGTCGCGTCGTCGTGATCGACGAGAACTGGAAGAGTGGCGGGCTTGCGGCCGAGGTGGTCGCACGCATCATGGAGCACGCCTTCTGGGAACTCGATGCCCCGGTGGCGCGCGTCTGCAGCGAGGAGGTTCCGGTCCCCTACGCCAAGCACCTCGAAGAGGCGGCGCTGCCGCAAGCGGACAAGATCGTCGCCGCAGTGCGAGGACTGCTGGGCAAGGAGTGAATCGATGAGCGATGCGTTTGCTTTTTCCGACGACCTCGGCCCGGCCAAGATCATCCACGTGCATGAGCCGGGACTCGGCTTGCGCGGCACGCTGGTGGTCGACAACGTTGCGGCCGGTCCCGCGATCGGAGGACTGCGCATGGCGCCGGACGTCAGCACGCAGGAGTGCTTTCGCCTCGCCCGGGCGATGTCCCTGAAGAACGCCGCGGCCGGCCTCGCCCACGGCGGCGGCAAGTCGGTGCTCTACGGCGATCCGCGCATGCCGTCCGGCGAAAAGGAGAAGCTGATCCGCGCCTTCGCCCATGCACTGCGCCACGAGCAGGACTACATCTTCGGACCGGACATGGGCACCGACGAGGGTTGCATGGCCTGGATCAAGGATGAACTGCGCGACCAGGACGGGCGCGCCGTCGGCCTGCCGCGCGAGATCGGCGGCATTCCGCTCGACGAGATCGGCGCCACCGGATGGGGGCTCTCGCATGCTGCCGTTCCCGCCGCCGAGCATTGCGGTCTGGCGCTGGCCGACGCGCGTGTCGTCATCCAGGGCTTCGGCGCGGTCGGCATGCATGCGGCGCGCTTTCTCGCCGCACGCGGCGCGGTGCTGGTCGCCGCCGCGGACACGGGCGGCACCCTTCACGACCCGACGGGTCTCGACATCGATGCGCTGATCTCGCTCAAGCGGGCGGGCAAGAGCGTCTGCGATCATCCGACCGGGACGAGGTTGCCGCGCGATGCGGTGATCGATATCGAATGCGACATCTGGATTCCCGCCGCGCGGCCCGACGTCATCGACGAGGGCAACGCCGGACGCCTGCGGACCCGGCTGGTCCTGCAGGGCGCCAACATCCCCGTCACCCCGGCCGCGGAGAAAATGCTGCACGAGCGCGGCATCCTCAGCGTGCCCGATTTCATCGCCAATGCAGGCGGCGTCATCTGCGCCGCTGTCGAATACCACGGCGGGAGCCAGTCGGCAGCCTTCGCGGCGATCGAGGAGCGCATCGTGCGCAACACCGCCGAGGTGCTGGCGGACGTCAGGCGGCGCGGCGTGCTGCCGCGGCAGGCAGCACTCGAGATGGCCGCAACGCGCGTGCGCCGGGCGATGGCGCATCGGCGCTTCGGCATCTTCTAGCGCAGGAGCCGGCTATGTACCGCATACGCTTCCACGGCCGCGGCGGACAAGGGATGAAGACGGCGAGCCGCATCCTCGGCTCGGCGTTCTTCCACGCCGGATTCGAAGTGCAGGACGCGCCGCGCTACGGTGCCGAGCGCAGCGGCGCGCCAATCTTCGCCTACGTACGCGCGGCGCGCGCCCCGATCCGGGAGCGCGGCATCATCCCGACACCCGATCTGGTCGTCGTCGCCGACGACAGTCTCGTCGCAATGCCCGCGGCCGGGGTGCTGCAAGGGCTCGCGGAGCACAGCGTGCTCCTGCTCGACAGTGCCGTGCCGGCGGAGGAATGGCGCCGTCGCCTCAACGTCGCCGGTCCGTTGCTAGTGCTGCAATCCGGCGTCGACGAGCGTGCCGAACTGCGTTTCCTAGGTGCAACCTGCGCCGGCGCGGCGGCGGGGTTGCTCGGCAATGTCATCGGCAAAGCGGACTTCGAAGCGGCCCTCGCCGACGAACTCGCAACGCTCGGCGAGGCGGTCCTGGCGAAGAACCGCGCGCTCGCGCTCGACGCCTACGACCGCTTCGCGCCGCAGGCCGGTCTGGTCGGCGAGGGTGCGGCGGTCGCCGCGAACGACTACGCACCACCCGAATGGGTCGACCTGCCGCTCGAGCCGGCCGACGCAGCCGCTCCGGCGATCCATGCCGCGGCGACCAGCATCGAGGTGCCCACGGGACTGTGGCGCGTGCAGCGGCCGGTGCTTGACGCCTCACGCTGCAAGCGCTGCTGGTGGGTCTGCAGCGAAGCTTGTCCCGACTCTGCGATCGCCGTCGCAGCCGATGGCCTGCCCGCCATCGATTACGACCATTGCAAAGGCTGCCTGATCTGCGTTGCACAGTGTCCTTCGCATGCGATCGAGACCGTGCTCGAACGGGAGGCGGCATGAACCGGAAGCTGCTCACCGGCAACGCTGCGGCGGCCTGGGGCGCGCGGCTGGCACGCGTCGATTACATGCCGGCCTTCCCGATCACGCCGCAGACCGAGATCGTCGAGACGCTCGCCGCATGGTGCGCCGACGGCACGCTGGACGGGCGGCTGACCGTCCTCGAATCGGAGCATTCGATGCTGACAGCAGCGGCGGCCGCGGCGGCGACCGGCGTGCGCGTCTTCAGCGCCACATCGAGCCAGGGGCTGCTCTACGGCATGGAGATGATCTTCGGCACGCCCGGCTGGCGCGCCCCCTTCGTACTGGTCAACGTCTCGCGCGGCCTGCAGTCGCCGGTGACGCTCGAACCTGACCACAACGACGTGTTGGCGGCGCGCGACTCGGGCTGCCTGCAGTTCCACTGCGCAAGCTGCCAGGAGGTCGTCGATGCCGTGCTACTCGCCTACCGTATCGCGGAGGACCATCGCGTGCGCTTGCCCGCCATCGTAAATCTCGACGGCTTCTATCTCTCCTTCACGCGCGAGCCGGTGACACTACCAACGTTGGAGCAGGCCGACGCCTTCCTGCCGCGCTACGACGCCGAAACGACACGCTTCGACGCCGTCGCGCCTGTGAGCCAGGCCTGCGCGGTACTCGGCGGCGGACCCTATTCCTACTTCCGCTACGAGACGCACCTCGCTGCACTCGCGGCGCTTGAGGTCTTCGACGCGGCAGCGGATGAGTTCACCGCGCACTGCGGCCGGCATTACTCGGCCGTCGAGGCCTACTGCATGGAGGACGCCGAGTTCGCCGTCTGCATGATCGGCTCCTTCGCCACCAAGGCGCAGGAGGCCGTCGACCGGCTGCGCGAGGCCGGCCGCCGCGTCGGCCTGGTGCGGCCGCTGCTGGTGCGGCCCTTCCCGGCCGAGGCGCTCGCACGCCTGCTGTGCGGACGGCGCGCGGTGGCGGTGATCGACCAGAACCTTTCTTTCGGCAAGGGCGGCATCCTCGCCGCCGAGGTCGCTTCGGCGCTCTACGGTCGCACCGGCGCGCCGCCGCTGGCGAGCTATGTCGGGGGCCTCGGCGGTCGCGACATCCGTGCCGAGGAGTTCTACGCAATCGCCGACGAACTGGAGCAAGCCGCTGCCTCCGGTGCGACTCCGCCTCCGCGGCTGCTCTACAGCGCAGACGAACTGCGCGAGATGCGCAAGCTGCAGGCGATCGCCCACGCGCAGCATAGGGAGGTCCAGCCATGAGCGAAGCGCGCTTGCAGCGGTTCCAACGCCTGAAAGATCTACCGACCGAACATCTGCTCGCCAGCGGCACGGCAATGTGCGCGGGCTGCGGCGGCCTGCAAGCCTTCCACCAGGCCTACGACATCCTCGGCGCAAATACCGTGGTGGTGAATGCCGCGGGCTGCATGACGCTGCTGGCCGTTTATCCATTCACGCCGATGGCGGGCTCGTGGCTCTACACGGCGATGGCCTCGGCGCCTGCCGGCGCGCAGGGCGTGCGCGACGCCCTCGACCTGCGCCTGGCCAAGGGAGATGCGGGAGCACGGGAGATGGAAGTCGTCGTGCTCACCGGCGATGGCGCAGCCTACGGCATGGGCCTATCCTCGACCTCGGCGGCCATCGAGCGCGGTCTCGACTTTCTCTATTTCTGCTACGACAACGAAGGCTACGGCAACACTGGCCAGCAAGCCTCGGCAGCGACGCCGCACGGCGCACGCACTGCGACGACGCCGCAAGGATCCTCGGGCACGAAGAAGGATCTGTTCGCCATCTGGGCGGCGCACCAGCCGGCCTATGTCGCCACGGTGATCGGCAGCGAACCGCTCGACCTCGCACGCAAGATCGAGAAGGCGCAGTGCCTCAAGGGGCCGCGGCTGATCCTGGCGCTTGCGCCCTGCCCCACCGGCTGGGGCTTCGATGCCGCCGACACTTCGGAGATCGGGCGGCTCGCGGTGCGCACCGGCATCTGGCCGCTCAAGGAGTATGTTGACGGCAAGGTGATACATACGAAGATTCCGCAGCCGCGCCTGCCGGTGACCGAGTACCTGAAAAAGCAGACTCGCTTCGGCCATCTGTTCCAGCCAGGCGGAGAATCAACGCTGGCGGAGATCCAGGCGCAAGTGGATGCCTACTGGAGCGCTGCAGCCGCATGAAGGGAGCATGCAGATGATCGAATTCAAACTGCCCTCACTCGGCGCCGACATGGACGAAGGCACCCTACTCGAATGGAAGGTGAAGCCCGGCGATGCCGTGAAGAAGGGACAGGTGGTCGCTGTCGTCGACACAGCCAAGGCGGCGGTCGATGTCGAATGTTGGCACGACGGCACGGTCGCGGAACTGGTCGCCGAGGTTGGCCAGAAGATGCCCGTGGGCACGGTCATGGCCAGGCTGCAGGCGCCCAATGAACAGCCAACCCAACAGCCGACAGAAAAAGTCGGCGCCGGCGATACGGCGTTAGAAATTGCTGGTGCTGCCGTGGCGGTGGCAGCGGAGGCGACTTCCTCCACGCCGCCCGTTGCCCCACCCGCACGGCGCCGCATGATCTCCCCCGCCGCCCGCAAGCATGCCGAGGAACAGGGGGTCGACCTCGACCGGGTCGTCGGCACCGGACCGCACGGCGCAGTGACCTCGGAGGATGTCGACAAAGCGGCGCAGGCAATGGCACCATCCTCTGCGCCGACGCCGGGTGCGATTCCCAGGCCGGCAGACAAGGCCGCGGAAATGCGCAAGGCCATCGCCGCCGCGATGGCGCGCTCCAAGCGCGAGATTCCCCACTACTACGTCGCCGAGGACATCCCCCTCGCCCATGCACTGGCCTGGCTGCAGACGGAGAACGCCCAGCGCCCGATGGCCGAGCGCGTGCTGCCGGCCGCGTTGATGCTCAAGGCGGTGGCGCGTACGCTCGAGCGCTATCCCGAGTTGAACGGCTATTGCCGCGACGGTGCGTTTGCACCGGCCGAGCGCATCAACCTCGGCGTGGCGATCTCGCTGCGCCAGGGCGGCCTCGTCGCGCCGGCGCTGCTCGATGCCGACACGAAACCGCTCGTCCAGTTGATGCAGGAACTCACCGACCTCGTGCAGCGCACGCGTGCGGGTTCGCTGAAGAGTTCGGAGCTGAGCGAGGCGACAATCACCGTGACCAACCTCGGCGACCAGGGTACGCACAGCGTATTCGGCGTGATCTATCCGCCGCAGGTCGCGCTGGTGGGCTTCGGACGGATCGCCGATCGTCCCTGGGCCGACGAGGCTGGCGGCGTCAAGCTGATGCCGGTGGCTACGGCCAGCCTGTCGGCCGACCACCGCGTTTCGGATGGGCACCGCGGTGCGCTGTTCCTGCGCGAGCTGGCCGAATTGCTGCAACACCCGGAGGAACTTGCCAAATGAACGCACCCGATATTCGCGCCATCGCCCTGGCCACCCTGCAGGCCATTGCACCCGAGGTCGAGACCGACAAGTTGCGCGGCGACCGGCCGTTGCGCCATCAAGTCGATCTCGATTCGATGGATTGGCTCAACTTCCTGCTCGGCCTCAACAAAAAGCTCGGGATCGAGATTCCCGAGGCCGACTACGCAAAACTCGTCACGCTCGACGATGTCGTGACCTATATTGAGAAAAAGGCTGGCTGAAAGGAGTCGATCATGAAAACCTCAGTACCCACAGCAGGATTCAAACCGGTACGTCACGACCAGTTGCGCCCCGAGCGGGTGCACGATACTTACAAGCTGCCCGGAAAACTGCCCGAGCCTGCTGTCTGTGCGAAGTGCGGCGCGGTGTTCCACGCGGGACGATGGCAATGGGCCGAACGTCCAGCCAATGCCCACGCGGTGACCTGTCCCGCCTGCCAACGCATTGAGGACCACTACCCGGCTGGCTTCGTCGATATCGGCGGTGCCTACTTTGCCGCGCATCGCGATGAATTGATGAACTTGCTGCGCCATCGCGAGGCCAGGGAAAAAGGCGAGCATCCGCTCGCCCGCATCATGGCCATCGAGGATACGGCGGACGGCGTGCTGGCGACCACCACCGACATTCACCTGGCTCGCGATCTGGGCGAAGCCTTGCACCATGCCCATCAAGGTGAGCTCGAGTTTCACTACAACGAGGGTGAAAACCTGCTGAGAGTTCACTGGCGTCGCTGAAGCGGGAAGTCGGTTCCGGCTCCCTCCAGGCTGGGGCCGACTTTTGCCGGGTGGACGTGCCGGCGCCGAATCCGGATAATTGCATTTTCGTGACCTGCGTCAATGGGTAATCCCTTGCCGCGGGTTAATTTTTTGGCTTTTCCTTTCGCGAGATTCTTATGGCAGCAGTGATGCCCGCACCAGCCGCCAGCCGGCTCCTTCTTTCCGGCAACGAAGCCGTCGCCCGCGCCGTCTGGGAAGCGGGCTGCCGCGTCGCCGCCGCCTATCCCGGCACCCCGTCCACCGAAATCCTCGAAGTGCTCGCCACCTTCCCCGGCCTGCACACCGAATGGTCGGTCAACGAAAAAGTCTCCATGGAAGTCGCGCTCGGCGCCTCTATGGCGGGTTCGCGCTCCTTCTGCGCGATGAAGCATGTCGGCCTCAACGTCGCCAGCGACTGCCTGATGACCATGACGCTGACCGGCGTCGCCGGCGGCCTGGTGATCGCCGTCGCCGACGACGTCGGCATGTCGTCCTCGCAGAACGAGCAGGACTCGCGCTTCTGGGGCCGCTTCGCGCACATCCCCGTCCTTGAGCCGGCCGACTCGCAGGAAGCCTACGCGATGACGCTGGCGGCTTACGACCTCTCCGAGCGCCATCAGGTGCCAGTGCTGCTGCGCCTGACGACGCGCATCTGCCACGTCAAGAGCATGGTCACCGTCGGCGAACGCGTCGAACACATGCCGGCCGGCTTTGAGAAGAATCCTCAGCGCTGGGTGATGGTGCCGGCGCATGCCAAGGGCCGCATCCCGATGATGTTCGCGCGCGACAAGGCGCTCGCCGCCGAGTCCGAGGCCTCGCCGCTCAACACCACCGAGACCGGTGCCGATCGCAGTGTCGGTTTCGTCACCTCCGGCCCGGCCTGGATGCATGTCAAGGAAGCATTCCCCGCTGCGCCGGTGCTGAAGCTCGGCATGAGCCACCCGCTGCCGGTAGACAAGATTCGCGCCTTTGCCTCCACCGTCGACAAGCTGGTCGTCGTCGAGGAGGTCGAGCCGATCGTCGAAACCGAACTCAAGGCCGCCGGCCTCGACTGCCACGGCAAGGACATCCTGCCGAGTCTCGGCGAACTCGCCCCGCAAGTCATCAAGCCGGCCATTGACCACCTGCTCGGCAAGGCCCCGCCTCCGGCGCAACCCGACTTCAAGCCGCCGCAGATTTTCCCGCGCCCGCCGACGCTGTGCGCCTCCTGCCCGCACCTCGGCATCTACTACACCCTGTCGCAGATCAAGAACATCATCGTCTCTGGCGACATCGGCTGTTACACGCTCGGCGCCGGCCATCCGTGGAACGCGCTCGACACCACGATCTCGATGGGTGCGACGATGGGCGTCGCGCTCGGCCTCGACAAGGGGCGCGGCGAGGCCGACAAGAACAAGCGCGTGCTGGCGGTGATCGGCGACTCCACCTTCATGCACATGGGCATGCAGGGCCTGCTCGACATCACCTACAACCGCGGCAACGTCACCGTGCTGCTGCTCGACAACAGTACGGTCGGCATGACGGGCGGCCAGAACACGCCGGCCAACGGCCGCGACATCCACGGCCACCCGGCCCCGCAGGTCAATCTAACTAAAATCGTCGAAGCGCTCGGCGTCAAGCCGGAGCGCATCCGCGAGGTCGACCCCTACGAGCTGCCTGTGCTGTTCAAGACCCTGCGCGAGGAGATCAAGATCGACGAGCCCTCGGTCATCATCGCGCGCCGCCCCTGCGTGCTGATCGGTGACTTCAAGCCCTTCCGCCCCTACCTTGTCGAGGACGACAAATGCACCGGCTGCGGCAACTGCATCGAGGTCGGCTGCCCGGCGATCCACGTCACGCGCCGCGACAAGGTGGTCAAGCCCTCGGGCAAGGAAGTCGAACTCGCCTTCGTCAACATCGACAGTCAGGCCTGCACCGGCTGCGGCCTGTGCGTGCAGCCCTGCGCTCCTGATGCCATCCAGCAGGTGCCGCTCACCGGTATTCCGATTCACGTGGTGAAATCATGAACCAGGACTCGATCACCAATATTCTCGTCTGCGGCATCGGCGGCCAGGGCGTCATGACCGCCACCGAGATCCTCGCCGAAGCGGCAATCTCGCAAGGCCACGACGTCAAGAAGACCGAGGTCGCCGGCATGGCCCAGCGCGGCGGCGTGGTCACCTCGCACCTGCGCTTCGGCCCCCGCGTGCTGTCGCCGCAGATCGCGCCGGGCACCGCGCATGTGCTGCTCGGCTTTGAAGCCGCCGAGGCGCTGCGCTGGCTCTCTTACCTGCGTCCGGACGGACTGGCGCTCGTCAATAACGCCCAGCTCAAGCCGCCGGTAGTCGAACTCGGACTCTATGAATATCCGAAAGACCCGATCGCCGACATGCACGCCACCGGTCGTCATGTCGTCGCCTTCGACGCCATGACGATCGCGCGCGAACTCGGCGAGATCCGCCTCGGCAACACGGTGATGCTCGGCGCCATCGCCGACCATCTTCCCTTCCCGCCCGACGTGCTGGAAGCCTGCATCGTGAGCCGCTTCGCGCGCAAGGGCGAAGCGGTGGTCGAACTCAACCGCCGCGCTTTCGCCGCCGGCCGCGCCGCCGCTGCGCGGGAAGCCGCCCCCGCCTGAGGAAAGGATACCCATGACCGCAAAGATCATTGACGGCAAAGCATTGGCGGATGCCGTGCGCGCCGAACTCGCGGAGAAGGTCGCCGCACTGAAGACTACGCAGGGCATCACGCCCTGCCTCGCGGTGATCCTCGTCGGCGAGGATCCCGCCTCGGCCGTCTATGTGAAGAACAAGGTTGCCGCCTGCGAGAAGGCCGGCTTCCGCTCGATCAAGGAAACCTACCCGGCCAACGTCGAGCCGGCCGTCGTGCTCGGCAAGATAGCCGAACTTAATGCCGATCCGTCGGTGCATGGCATCCTCGTGCAGTTGCCGCTGCCGAAGCAGTTCGACGCCGATGCAGTGCTCGAGGCGATTTCGCCGGAGAAGGACGTCGACGGCTTCCATGCCGAGAACGTCGGCGCGCTGATGCAGGGCAACCCGCGCTTCATCCCATGCACCCCTTACGGCGTGATGAAGATGCTGGAATCCGCCAACGTGCCGCTCAAGGGCGCCGAGGCCGTCATCGTCGGCCGCAGCAACATCGTCGGCAAGCCGATGGCCATGCTGCTGCTGGCCCAAAGCTGCACCGTCACGGTCTGCCATTCGCAGTCGAAGGACCTCGCCTTCCACACCAAGCGCGCCGACATCCTCGTCGCCGCCGTTGGCAAGGCCAAGATGATCACCGGAGACATGATCAAGCCCGGCGCAACTGTGATCGACGTCGGCATTAACCGGCTCCCAGACGGCAAGCTGTGCGGCGACGTCGATTTCGAATCCGCGAAGGAAGTCGCCGGCGCGATCACGCCGGTGCCCGGCGGCGTCGGCCCGATGACCATTACCATGCTGCTCGCCAACACCCTCGAATCGGCAGAGCGCAGCTTGGACAAAGGACACTGAGATGAGCGGCACATCCCCCCTTGTCGGCGTCGTCATGGGCTCGGACTCCGACTGGCCAACCATGCAGGCTGCCGCTGCGGTGCTGCGCGACTTCGGCGTAGCTTATGAAGCGCGCGTCGTCTCCGCCCACCGCACGCCCGACTTGCTGTTCGAATATGCCGAGACCGCCCAGTCGCGCGGTCTGAAGGCAATCATCGCCGGGGCAGGTGGCGCCGCCCATCTGCCGGGCATGCTGGCCGCCAAGACCATCGTGCCGGTGCTCGGCGTACCGGTGCAGTCGAAGGCATTGTCCGGCAAGGACAGCCTGCTGTCGATCGTGCAGATGCCGAAGGGAATCCCGGTTGCCACTTTCGCGATCGGCGAGGCCGGCGCGGCCAATGCCGGTTTGTTCGCAGTCGCCATGCTGGCGGCAACCGATGCGAAGATTGCCGCACAACTCGCTGAATTCCGCAAGCGCCAGACCGAAAAGGTACTGGCGATGAAGCTCCCCCAGCCCGACTGAGCCGCGATGATTCTCCCACCCGCCACCCTGGGCATGCTCGGCGGCGGCCAGCTCGGCCGCTTTTTCGTCATGGCCGCCCATGAGATGGGCTATCGCGTGATCGTGCTCGATCCCGACCCCCACAGCCCCGCCGGCAAGATTGCCGACGAGCATCTCGTCACCGCCTACGACGACACAGTAGCGCTCGAGCACATGGCCGGCCAGTGCGCCGCAGTGACCACCGAGTTCGAGAACGTACCGGCCGACACGCTCGCCTGGCTGTCGAAGTACGTCACCGTGCGGCCGAACGCCGAAGCGGTACGCACCAGCCAGAATCGCAGCGCAGAAAAAGCCTTCCTCAAGAAGCATGGATTTCCGCATGCCCCCTATGCCGATATCCTCACCGAGGCCGACTTGCGCAACGCCAACGCCGGACTCTTCCCCGGCATCCTCAAGGTGGCGCGCTTCGGCTACGACGGCAAGGGACAGGCACGCGTGAATTCGCGCGAAGAGGCCATTGCCGCCTGGGCGAGCTTCCGCAACGAGCCCTGCGTGCTCGAGCAGCAATTGAAACTTGATTACGAAGTTTCCGTCGTGCTGGCGCGCGATGCGTCGGGCAAGGTGAAGTGCTTCCCCACGGCCGAAAATAGCCACCGCAAGGGCATCCTCGACGTTTCGCTCGTTCCGGCGCGCACCTCCGGCTGCCTGGCCGGCAACGCGGAAGAGGTCGCCGAAGGCATCGCGCAGAAGATGGACTACGTCGGAACGCTTGCCGTCGAGTTCTTCGTCGTGCACGGCCAGCTCTACGTGAACGAGATGGCACCGCGCCCCCACAACTCGGGCCACTACACCCTCGACGCCTGCGTAACGAACCAGTTCGAGCAGCAGGTGCGTGCGTTGTGCGGGCTTCCTCTCGGCGACCCGCGCGCCCACTCGGCCGCGGCGATGGTGAACCTCCTCGGCGACATCTGGTATCTGGATGATCCTCATCACGCCAAGGAGCCGGACTGGGCGAAGCTGTTCGCCGTGCCTAACCTTAAGCTGCACCTCTATGGCAAGCACCATCCGCGCCCCGGACGCAAGATGGGCCACTTCACCGTGATCGGCACGAACGTCGAGGAAGTACAAAAGTCGGCGCTGGCGGCACGGCGCGCGATCGGCATTACCGATGACTGAGCCGCAAGGCGCTGCTCCTTCGCAGCATGATCTGGCGCGTGCGGTAGAACATCTACGCGCCGGCGAACTCGTCGCTTTTCCGACCGAAACCGTCTACGGCCTCGGGGCGGATGCCTCGAACCCGGCTGCCGTCGCGAAGATCTTCGCCGCCAAGGGACGCCCGGCCGACCACCCACTGATCGTGCATATCCCCGATGCGTCGCACCTCGATCGCTGGGCGCGCGACATCCCGCCCGAGGCGCGCCTGCTGGCCGAGAAGTTCTGGCCCGGCCCGCTCACGCTGATCCTCAAGCGCCAGCCAGGCGTGCCCGACGCCGTCACCGGTGGACAGGACAGTATCGGCCTGCGCGTGCCCGGCCACCCGCTCGCTCTCGCTCTGCTGCGGGAGTTCGCTGGCGGCATCGCAGCACCCTCAGCCAACCGCTTCGGCCGCATCAGCCCGACGACCGCGCAGCATGTGAAAGATGATCTCGGCGACCGCGTCGCCATGGTCCTCGATGGCGGGCCCTGTCAGGTCGGCATCGAGTCGACGATCATTGACCTGACGGGCAAGCGCGCCATCCTGCTGCGGCCCGGCATGCTCTCGGCCATCGACATCGGCCGCGTGCTCGGCCGTACGCCGATCAGCCCCGACGACCCGCTTGCTCCGCCGGCGATTCAGCAGACGCGCGCCTCGGGCACGCTCGAGGCCCACTATGCGCCACGCACGCCGCTGGTGCTGATGCCTGACGACAGTCTGCCGATCACCTTGCGTAACGCCATCGTGCAGAAGGAGCGCGTCGCCGTGCTGGCCACCCATCCAGCCCCCTTCGAGCACCCGCAGATTTTCTGGTTCGCCGCCCCTGCCGACCCGGCAGGTTTCGCCCACGACCTCTACGCAAATCTGCGCAAGCTCGATGCCCTCGGCGTCGACCGCATCGTGGTGCAGAAGCCGGTCGGCCAGCCCTGGCAGGCGATCTACGACCGCCTCAAGCGGGCCGCCGCCGGTTCCGGTGCCGGAAACTAGCCTCCGATAGCGGTATATTTCGCCGAATGGCGCTGTCCGCTACTCGGATAGCATCGGACAGGCTAATATCGCGGAACGGAAACTCACGGAGGAGACACGCAGCATGACGACGCCCCACATCCACAAGGAAACCCAAGCCGCACAGGCGCTGCCCACATTCAAGGCGCCGCAGGCGACCGGCTACAGCGAGCCCAGCACCTTCACCCTCGTGCGTGCGGACTCCCCGGCCATGTGCGTGATGACCGACTTCAGACAGATCTCAGTCGCCACCATCGGCCCGGATGCGACCCTCGCCCAAGCCAACCAGACCATGATCTCGCGCGGCGTGCGCCTGCTGCTGGTTGTCAACCGCGAGGACGAGGTCGTCGGCCTCATCACCTCGCGCGACACCAGCGGCGAAAAGCCGATCCAGCTCGTCCAGCAGACCGGCACCAAGTTCAACGACCTGCTGGTCGGCGACCTGATGTGCCCGCGCGACCAAATCGACCTGATCGACACCGCAGACGTGCTGCGCGCCAAGGTCAGCGATGTCGTCGCCACCATGAAGCAGTTCAAGCGCCAACACATGCTCGCCGGCGAGCGCGATCCGATCAACGGCAAGGTGCGCATCCGCGGCGTCTTCTCGGCGACGCAGATCGGCCGCCAGCTCGGCGCCGCAATCCAGACCTTCGACGTCGGATCGACCTTCGCCGAGATCGAAGGCTTGCTCTCCCAGGACAACGTCTGACGTACCCCCTCGAACTCGAAAAACTTGGCCCTGGCGGCACGACTACCGTGCCGCTTGCCGAACCCTAGCTAGGTGTGCACCGACGAGGACGACGCGCGCGGATTGGATGAGATAGCGCCCTTTTTTGTATGTATCCTGGAAGGGGAATCCACTCCGCGATCTCAGGTGCCAGCGCCATCGTTCTGGCGGTTGCTTCTTTGACATGTTCTTCAGAGTCGCATAGTCGCTGCCGGTCGCACGTTCGGTTGACGAATCATCTTGGCGAGGATATGGAAAAGCTACTCGAGGGTATTGTTTCCGCTGACTTCCGGGAAGCTTCAAGCCGGGCTGTCCCGCCGGGACTGATTTTTTCCCTCATCCCGTATATCAGAAGGCTTCCTTGGACGCTCCTTGCTTGACGATAGTGGCGCTGCCTCCGTGCAGCCTGATCAGGTGCAACAGGGCCTTGTTCATGCGCGCAGGAAAACTTGCGTCGAGTTTGCGGTAGATTTCGAACAGGAACTTAGGGGGCTTCTCGTCCGGCTCGTCGAGCAGGTAGGAACAGGGCGTATCGCACATCAGCGAATAAGACAGGTACTTGTCGGTGCGTACGTATGTGATATGGGTAATCCTGCCGATGGGAATGGCCTTTTGCACCGGCCTTGCGCCCATGCTTCCCGCTCCCGGACCGAACGAGGCTTCGCTGACTAGCTCTCCTCTTTCGATGTAATACCTCAGGAGGGGTGTGTTCATATTTCCCTGTTGGAGTATCCACGCCTCGGTTTCTTCCCTTGTCTGTGCGATGGCGGAGACGGCAAATAATAAGAGACCAAAAGTCCATACGATTCTTTTCAACATCCGAGTACCTGGATTTGAATTGGCGGGTGAGAGGCTATCGGGCGTTCAGCGCGGCCGTGAAGTCGTCAACGACCGAAGGTTCCCAATTGCGATGTTCGGGCGGCCCTAGCCCCATCGGCTTCTTGCTGACCAGTTCGATGGTGTATTTAGGCGCATGCGGCGTCGTGGGTGTGATGAAGAGCGCCACCACCTTGCCGGTATGGTTGGCACCGACGCGGGAACGTATCGTGCCCGAAGGCTTGTGACTATCCACGACGGTCATCCCCTTGCTCATGGCCTTCATGGCTGCACTCCATACCTGATCGTAATTCGGTCGTCCCGTGGTCGCAAACGTCACACCATCCGGATCGCCACGCTGAAGCTCGTTTATGTCCACGGTAAACACGGTGCATGCGGACAACAACGCGAGCGGTATTGCACAGAGAATTTTCTTCATGCCGAGCTGCTTTCGTTCACAGACGTTATTGGTTACTTGGTGGCGCCCGTCGGCATCGGCAGTTTGCCTGTGCACTTGAAGACGATGGCTCGGCCGGAGTTTCCGATACATTTGAAGCTCCCCCCCATGAAGGAACCTGATGCATCAGCCATGAGTTCGCCTCGAATGACGTATTTGTCCTCGCCTCCGCAGGCTTCAGCGATCGCCGCATAGGCTTCCTGCTGGCGCGCCTTTATCAACTGCGGCAGGCCTCCTTGGCAGTATCGGACCTCGCCAGTCGCTCCGACCATCTCCCGCGGCACCCCTATTCCGGACTGATTTTCGTGGTGTGAATAAATGTAGGGTTTATTGACGGACGAGTTGAAAACGGGATTCGCCGTTCCAGCGCAACCGGCAAGGGCGATCACTGCCATAACCATGCAGACCGACGGCAGGGGATTCATACTTTTCAACCGATGCGCCAAACCAGGCTTCATACCCTTCCATCCGCATGGCGACCGGTCTCGATTCGAGATCATTTGCGATTCCCTTTCCATTAAGACACCAGCCGACTTCGGTGGCGTGTCGATTGCCTCAATGCTCAGAATGAGTGGCACAGGGCGTTGGGCGGTTTCAGAGGTCAATCTTCTTCTGACCGGGATCGAAAAGGAACCCTACCGTGGTAGGGAGCACACTTCCGATAAGCCGGCCGTAGAGGATGAAAGGTTGGGGTTACGACAAGAGGCTACGCCAGCTCAGGCAACAGGTGTCCCCGCCAGAGAGAGTCTTCGAATCGTGCCTTGAAGAACCCAGAATGCCCAATACGCTTTGCGCCGATATCTTGCGGCGAGATGCGCTTCATGGTTCGCGGTGCATTCTCGTAAAACCCGTGCAACGAAGTCGTATTGCGGGCGGACATAAACTCGTCATCGGCGAATGAAAGCGACGTGATGGGGATCGTGACGGCCGCAAATTCTGCGCGGGCCGCAGCCCCTTCGACGCCTACGGCATAGTCGGGGTTGAGGCACCATCGCCGCCACTGATTCATAACGCCACGTGGCAAGTCGCCAACCTTGCGCAGCCGCTTGCCTGGGAAATAGCCGAGGATGTGGGTGGCCAGAGGAGCCATGACGTACCACAACCACCAGACCTTCCATTTGATGTTCGGCGTGTTCTCAACCCAATAACCGCTTCCCGTGGCGATGGTTACGGCCTTGGCGATGCGACTTCGGTCGGGAACAAAACCGAGAATCTGGCCGCCAAGGCTGTGCCCAATCCAGTAAAGGGGTTTGTCGGGGTTTGCAAGCGACAGCGCACCAATCATCGCGTTGCAGTCGAAACGCGCCCAGTCAATGATGTCAAGATCAAGCTTTCGGATATCGCCGTTGTCAGATATTCCCGTTCCGACGTAGTCGAACGTTGCGACTAAAAAACCTTGTGTGGCCAACCAGACTGAGAACGGTGCATAAAAACTTTGACTCACCCCCATGCCTGGGACAATCAATACTGCGGCCTTTGGATTGCAAGTCGGATGGAAAAACGTGGCCTGAACTGTGCAACCGTTCGCGGCAATGACGCCTTTACGATCAATACTGGTCATATCGCTTCCTTCTGGATGCATGGGTTTGGGGCTGAGTCTCCTCGATTTGGAATGCAATTCTGTTGCGTTACGCGCCGACTGGCTACCCCACCGTGGTAGGGTGACGCGAAAGCGTATTTGTTGGTATTTTTCTCAAATGGGGGCTTTTGCCAGGAACACATGAACGGACTCGCATTGGTCGTCGACGACCATCCGCTCGTCGCACGCGGCATTGCCGAGTACCTCGTCACGCATTGCGGGTTTGCCGCCGCGCACTCAGTGTCGAGCGGCTCTGAGTGCCTGAAGTTCATCGGCTCGGAAGCTGTGCCGGAACTCGCGGTCATCGACTTCTGGCTACCCGAGGGAACTGCCTTGTCCTTGCTGCGTCGCCTGTCGTCGGAGTGGTCGGACATCCGGCTGCTGGCCGTCAGCGGCGACGAAGACGCGGTCGTCCGGCGCAAGGCCCGGGAGGCAGGAGCACACGGCTTTCTGCGCAAGCAGGAGACGCCCGATGTCTTCACCAAAGCCATTGCCGCCCTGCGTGCGGACGGGACCTGGTTTCCGCCGGTCAGTGCCCCCGCCTCGCCTCCTGACGCTCAGCGCGAGTTGCCTATCCATCCACGGGAACTCGGGCTGACCGATAGGCAGGGTGAAGTGTTGGCCATGATGTTGCGTGGACTGCCGAACAAGCAGATCGCCCGCAAATTGAGCCTATCGGAGACGACGGTCAAGGAACACGTCACCAACATTCTTGGCAGGCTGGGCGTGGCGAATCGCGTCGAGGCGATCACGCGGTTGCGTGGGCGCAGGATAGAGGTATGAACCCGGCTGGGCTATCGTTCCGGGAGTTGAAGACTTCCACCGACGACAGCCGGATGGTGTCCGAACCGGCTCGCCTTGAGTTGCTCGAGATCGCATTCAAGCGTCTACTACTCGGCATCCATGCCATGCCCGTGGTGGGACTGCCGTTTGCGATCTGGATGTGGGTCCTTGAGCTGGATCTCTCGTGGATGATCGTGTGGTACGGGCTATACGGAGCGGGCAACGTCTGGGCGTTCCGGGAACGCCGCGCCTTCGCGCACGACATAAGCGGGCTGTCTGCTTCCGAGGCGTTGGGCAGATGGCAGCCCGTCATCCAACGGGCTGCCCTGATTCATGGGTTCGCTATCGCGGCGCTGGCGATCATAGCGGCGGGAAGCGTACCGGCATCGTTTGCCTACCTGTTGCATGCCACCCAGGCCGGCATCGTCGCCAGCAACGCCACGCACCAGTCGCCCCAGATCAGCGTCTTTTCCCGGTTTGCATTGGCAAGCTGGGGAACCTGCATCCTCGCCATACCCTGGACCTTCCCAGCCGAATGGCTTGCGGTGATGACAGTCTCGGTGGTCTACGGGATTGTGCTTTACATTCACGCAATAAGCACCCATCGTTTTTTCGTTCAACTCGTATTGCTTCAGGAGAGCAGCAAGCAGATGGCGGACCGCTATCGCCTAGCGAAAGACGAAGCCGAATCCGCCCTGCGGGCCAAGAATCAGTTCCTAACCACCGCCAGCCATGACCTGCGTCAACCGGTGCATGCCATGGGCTTCCTGATCGAGTCGATCGCCTTCCGGAACCGGGATGCAAGCTTGATTCCTGCACTGGACGATTTGCGCCGCAGCATTCGCTCTCTAAACCTGATGTTCAACTCACTGCTCGATTTGTCGAAGATCGAAGGCGGGGCGATGGAGGTTAAACCGGCGTCCGTGGCGCTGGATCCGCTGATGCAGGAGGTTGCGACCTTGTTCAACGAGGAGGCGAGGAGTCGGAGGCTGGGCCTACGCGTCCGTCTGACGCGCGGCGGAACAGTGATCGCCGACCCCCTGTTGCTGAGGCAGTCCCTCGTCAATCTAGCCCACAACGCGCTGCGCTATACCTCGCAAGGCGGCGTTCTTCTGTGCGCACGCAGGCGTGGCGCCGACTGGCGGCTTGAGGTATGGGATACCGGCATGGGCGTGGCCAGCGAGGACAAAGGCAAGATCTTTTCGCCGTTCTACCGCAACGAATACGCCTGGCGCATCGACAGCGCCGGGCATGGCGTGGGATTGGCCGTGGTGGCCCGCTGTGCCGACCTGATGCGCGCCAGCTATGGTTTCGAGTCCATCGAAAGGCGAGGGTCGTGGTTCTGGATTCGGGTTCCGGCGGCCAACCAACGAGAGGCCATATCGGCGGCGTTTCCTGCGACGGCGGAACTGCCACGACGCCCCCTAGAGGGCAAATGTCTTGTGGTCGAGGACGATCCGCAGGCGTCGGTTGCCTGGGTGAGCCTAATGCAGGCCTGGGGCGTCGATGCGCGCTGCGTGGTTTCGGGGAGCGAAGCGATTGCCATGCTGGATAGCGGTTTCCAACCGCACGCCATTCTTTGCGACCAGCGCTTACGCGCCGGAGAAAGCGGCTTCGATGTGTTGCGGGCTCTATTGGCGCAGGTTCCAGAGGCGTCCGGAGCGATGGTGAGCGGCGAGTACGACTCGCCCGAACTGGCACAGGCGGAAGCGGAAGGCTATCTCGTTCTCCACAAGCCGCTCGATGCCGACGATCTGCACGCCATCTTGTCGCGCTGGCTCGATGGCAAGAGGACTCAAAGCGGATAAAGTCCGGACGCGGCATCGTATGCGAGCGATACGCGCAGCCAAAACAAGATTTCCGAATTGTCGAAAATTACGTAACCGAATGGCAACTCTTTCTTCTCAGAGATACGTGATATCGATGTCAGTATTGCATCGAGGGAACTTAGGGAGGACGAAGTCACGAAGCAGCGAGTGCGACCGAACCGATTGCCAACCGCTATGGCACAAACCTGCGGACGCTCAAGCCGTCAGTCGTCGGTAGATATCCGCCACCTTGAGCGGCAGCTTCTTCACGTCGTCGAGCACGGTGTAGGCAGCTGGGCCCATCATGTGCTTCAAGTAATCCTGCCCGTGGCGGTCGATGGTCACGCAGTAGCTGCGAATTCCCTGTCGACGCGCCTCCTGCAATGCGCGCCGCGTGTCCTCGATGCCGTAGTTGCCGCGGTACTCATCGCCGAAGTCATCCGGCCTTCCGTCCGAAAGCGTCACCAGTAGTTTGTGACGCGCCGGCTGTTGCGCCAGCAGCCGCGTGAGGTGGCGGATCGCCACGCCCATGCGCGTGTAGTCCTTGGCCTCGATGGCGTCGATGCGCGCACGCACGGCATCGTCGTATGCATCGGAGAAAGACTTGATACGGTAGATGTCGCAGCGCGTGCGCGTCCAGCCGCTAAACCCGTAAATCGCGTAGCTGTCTCCGAGCTTCTCGAGCGCCTCGCAGAGCATCACCAGCGCTTCCCTTTCCGCGTCATTAACCCAGCCCTTGGTCGAGCCGCTCATGTCGACCATGAACATCGCCGCAAGGCTGCGCTCGTTGCGCACGCGGCGGCTGAAGAGGCGCGGCGACGGCTCGGCGCCGCATTTCCGGTCGTTCCTCGCCTCGACCAGTGCGTCGAGGTCGATCTCCTCGCCCTCGGGCTGGCGGCCGAGGATGCGATCCTCGCCGCGCACCGCCTCGAACTTGCGCTTGAGCTGCGCGATGAAGGGCGCGTAGCGCTGGCGCGTATCACGCACGAAGGTGCCATCGCCCGGTTTCACCTCCATCTCATAGACGTGGCACCAACCGCGCCGATAGGCATTGCGGTGATAGTCCCATTCGTCGTAATAGTGATCGGCCTTCCTGTCGCTTTGCAGCTCGGGTGCGCCCGTGGCACGGTCGGTCGGGGTCCAGGCACCATCGCCTGCTGGTGTGAGCGCTTCCGGCGGAACCTCGCCGAGATCCAGCAGCAACGATTGTGCGGCGGCCTGTGCATCGGGAGGCAGCGTCACTGCCTCGCCATCGACGTTCACTTCGATCTCTCCGGTTTCGCTGTTCATCTGCGCAGAGAAATCGTTGGGGGCCTCTGGCTTACGACCCGCTGCCCCTTTCAGTACGGCGAGCGCCTTCTTGAGCGTCTCAGTGTCGCGCGCGATACGCTCTGTACGCACACGCGCTGCGACACCCGGTTCGAGCCGGCCGCAAAAAGTCGGCGCTGGCGGAACGGCACCTTTCGCCATCAGGCGCTCCAGCCAGCCCAGGCTCGCGCCCACCTCGGCCCCTGATGCCTGCAGCTCTGGCAAGGCCATTGCGATTTCCTCTGGCCACGTGCTGCGCACCGAAGCGAGCAGCGCGCCGAGTCCGGGCAGGTCATGCGCGACGCGCGCCTCGAGTCGAGCGGCCTCGAGGTGGGCGAGCCAGACGAGCGCCTCATCGCGCCGTTCCGGCCAGCGCGCCAGCTCAGCTTCAAGATCGGCACTGAAAGTACCGTAGCGCGTCTGGGCCCAGAGTTGCACCGCGAGGCTCTTGTAGAGCCGTCGGTTGTCCTCGGCGGCGGCGAAGTGGGCAATGCGCGCCGGCAGGAAGATCGTCTCGGTGTCGGTCCAGGCAAAGGTGCCGGATTTCAACGCCAGCCCCCGTCCCGACAGGCCTTGCACGAAGCGCGCGAGACGCGGCTCGACCTCGCTGAAGCGCGCGAACAATCGACCTTCGCGCATCGCCACAAAGCCGTCGAGATCGCGCATCGACTCCACCGCAGCGCGAAATCCGTCCTTGTCGTAAGCATCGAGGCCGGCAATCGCCCAGGCATCGAATGCCCCAAGGTCGTCGGCGCCGATGCGCTCGAACGTCTGCGGCGCCAGCGTGACGATCACATGGCCAAGGTCCGGGCTGGTCTGCGCCGCTGCACCCGCCCAGCGCAGCACCGCATCCTGCAAGGGCCGTGGCAGCGCTTCGATCTGCTCGGCGGCACGGCTAATGGCGCGATTCGAGGCGGAGGCGAACAGCAACTCGTCGAGCTTTTCCTCGATCTCGTGCTCAAACAAACGTCGTTCCGTCAAAACACCGCCCTTACCAGATCATCCAGCGTCTGCGTCATGTCGGGATCGTCGGTCAGCGCGCGCGCCACGGCAGCGACGCTCGCAGTAGCCGCCGGCATGCCCGCGCCAATCAATTGGGCCGCATGGACCAGCAGGCGGGTGCTGGCGCCCTCGTCGAGGCCGGCGCCCTTCAGGTTGCGCGTCAGCTCGCCGAGCTTGACGAGCTTCTTCGCGCTGTCGACATCGATGCCGCCTTCGGTAGCGACGATCTGCGCTTCCACCTCCGCGCCCGGATAGTCGAACTCGAGCGCAACGAAGCGCTGACGCGTGCTCGGCTTGATCTCCTTGAGCACGCTCTGGTAGCCGGGGTTGTAGGAAATCACCAGCATGAAGCCGGGCGGCGCGGAAATCAGTTCACCGCGCTTGTCGACGGCCAGCGCGCGGCGCGTGTCAGCGAGCGGATGAATCACCACAGTGGTGTCCTTGCGCGCCTCGACGATCTCGTCGAGATAGCAGATCGCGCCGGCCCTGACTGCCGCCGTCAGCGGCCCGTCAAGCCACACCGTCTCGTCGCCGACGATCAGGTAGCGGCCGACCAGGTCGGCGGTGGTCAGGTCGTCGTGGCAGGCGACCGTGACGAGCGGGCGCTTGAGCTTCCACGCCATGTACTCGACGAAGCGCGTCTTGCCGCAGCCGGTCGGGCCCTTGAGCAGCACGGGCAGGCGCTTCGTCGCAGCGGCCTCGAAAAGCGCGACCTCGTCGCTGACCGGCTGGTAATAGGGTTCCGAGTGAACGTGCTCGAGTTCTGGGGTGATTGTCCTGAATGCGGTCGTGGTCATCTGGCGGCGTTCCGTTCTTCTTGTCGGGACGGGAGTCTGAAACAGGCTCCCGTACGTGTCAATTTAGGCATTTTCTGCTCAAATGCGGGCTTTGCACGAAACTACAAGCATGCAGATCAGCGTCGCCGCCCTCATCGTCCGCTTCATGGAGCGTCTCGGCATCCGCACGATCTACGGCATGCCAGGCTCGCACATCCTGCCGGTATACGACCGTCTCTACGATTCCTCGATCCGGACGGTGCTGGTCAAGCACGAGCAGGGCGCAGCCTTCATGGCATGCGGCGAGGCGCGCGCCGGCCGCAACATCGCCGCATGCATCACCACGGCCGGACCGGGCGCGACCAACCTCGTCACGGGCATCGCCAACGCCTACGCCGACAAGCTGCCCGTATTGATCGTCACCGGCGAGACCTCGACCTTCATCTTCGGCAAGGGCGGCTTGCAGGAAAGCTCCGGCGAAGGCGGCAGCATCGACCAGTCGGACCTGTTCCGAGGCATCACGCGCTATCACAAGATTGTCGAACGCACCGACTACCTGCTGCAGGTGCTGCGCCAGGCGACGCGCATCCTGCTCTCGCCGAATGCCGGGCCGGTGCTGCTCTCCTTGCCCTACAACATCCAGAAGGAGCTGGTCGACGAGAGCCTGCTCGACGACATCCGCTTCGTCAAGGAACAGCCGCCGCTATGCAACCGCTTCGGCGCAACCGACGAGATGGCGCGCATGCTGCGCGAGGCGCGCCATCCGGTGATCGTCGCCGGCCACGGATGCTTCCTCGCCGGTGCGCAGTCGGCGTTGCAACGGCTCGGCGAGCGCCTTGCGATCCGCGTCACGACCACCCTGAAAGGCAAGGGGCTGATCGCCGAGAGCGACCCGCGCGCGCTCGGCTGCCTTGGCGTCACCTCGGATGGCAGCGCCTTCCGCCACATCGTCGAGCATGCCGACCTGCTGATCGTGCTGGGGGCCGGCTTCAACGAGCGCACCAGCTATCTGTGGGACCCGAAGCTGATGGCCGGAAAGCGCGTGATCCAGGTCGACCATGACGCCGCACAACTCGAGAAGGTATTCAAAGCCGACCTGGCGATCCACGGCGACATCCGCGCCGTACTAGAAGACCTGCTCGAGCACCTCGGCAACGCCCCTCCCCCGGCGGCGCCGACACTCTCCCGCGTGCCGGTGGCGCCGCACTTCACAGTTGTGCACCACCTGTTCGAGCGCCTCGTCGAACGCCTGCCCGACGGCGCGCTGATTTTCGACGACAACATCATCCTCGCCCAGACCTACCTGAAGGCCTCGCCGCGCCATCGCTATTTCCCGAACTCGGGCGTCTCGGCACTCGGCCATGCGATTCCGGCGGCGATCGGCGCACGCTGCGCCGTAGACACGCCCGCCTTCGCGATTCTCGGCGACGGCGGCTTCCAGATGTGCTGCATGGAATTGATGACGGCGGTGAACTACAAGATCCCGCTCAACGTCGTGATGATCAACAACGGCACGCTCGGCCTGATCCGCAAGAACCAGTTCCAGCTCTACCACGAGCGCTACCTCGACTGCGACTTTGTCAATCCCGACTACGCGCTGCTCGCGCAGAGCTTCGGCATCGCCCACTGGCGCGTTGAGAAAACGGCGGACGTGGATGTGCTGTTCGAGCGCGCCGACCTCGCCGGCGGCATCAACCTCATCGAGGTGATGTGGGACAAGAACGTCTTCCCGGCCTACAAGTCCGACCGCTGACCGCTTCATGGCACGGCCCCGCTTCATCCTCGTCATTCCGGTCGCCGACCGGCCGCGCCACATCCAGGCCTGCCTGAGCAGCCTGCAGGAGTTGCTGCGTCGCCATCCCTACGCCGGCCTGATCGACGTGCTGATCGCCGACGACAGCGCGGACTCGGCCAGCATTTCGGCCAACCGCGCAATTGCGGAAAGCTTCGGCGGTCCGGGCTTGCGTGCGATCCATTTCCCGCCCGACGAGCAATACGCGCTCGTTCGCTCGCTCGGCATCGAGCTGCCCCGCGTGCTGGGGGAGGCACCGCAAGAGCGGTTCGGGCATAAAGGCCAGGGCGTGATGCGCAACATCGCCTATCTCAAGGTCGCGGCAATGCTGAAGGATGCGAACGAGGACGCATTGATATGGTCCCTCGACAGCGACCAGGAATTCCGCGTCAACGTGCCGGAGAGCAATGGCTACGTCGTGGACTTCTTCGGCGAGCTCGATGCGATCTTCTCGCACACCGACGCGCTGGTGCTGACCGGCAAGGTGGTCGGCGATCCGCCTGTCTCCCCGGCCGTAATGACCAGCAACTTCCTCGACGATGTGCTCGCCTTCCTTGGGCAGATGGCGCAACGCGATCCTGCTGCCCCTTGCGGTCACCACGATGCGCTGCCGACAGCCGGCGATGCGGCTTACCACGACATGGCCGATTTGTTCGGCTTCAAGCCGGCGGAGCACTATGCCTACCCCTGCCCGCTCGCCGGTACGCACAGCGAAGCCGACTGCTGCGCCCACTTCGCCGGCCGAGTGAACAGTTTCTTCTACGGCGAGCATCCGACACGCGTCTCCCGCTACCAGCCGGCCGAGCTATTTTCCACCGTGCAGCCGGCACGCACCGTGTATGCGGGTAACTACGTGTTCCGTCCCAAGGCGCTGAAGTACTTCATTCCCTTCGCCGCGCAGCGGCTACGCATGTCCGGTCCGACGCTCGGCCGCATCCTCAAGGCAGAGCTTGGCCCACGCTTCGTCTCCGCGAACCTGCCGATGCTCCACAACCGCACGGTCGAAAGCGGCGGCCAGGCCGAATTCCGCCCTGGCATTGAAACGCAGGCAGCCACCATCGACATGAGCGGCGAGTTCGAGCGTCAGTTCTACGGCGACGTGATGCTGTTCTCCATCGAGAAGCTGACGGCCGATGGCGCCCTTCGCCGTCCTGCCAGCGCCGACTTTTCCACCACGCTGGATGCGATGCGCGCCGAGATGCTGGAGCGATACAACGCTCGCCAGCAAGCCATTCTTGCGAAGCTCTCGCGCCTCGATTCTCTGCTCGGCGATCCCGCGCACTGGTGGCAGGCCGCCTCCGAGCGGGTTGCCGGCTTTCACCACTTCGCCTCCAACGTGCGCCGCAATTTCGGTGCAGATTCGGCCGGCCACATCCGCATCAACGATGCCAGCGCGTGGGCGCAGTGGCGTGCGCGGCTGCTCGACGGATTGAGCCACTATGCAGCAGACCGCACAGCCTGGGAACAAGTGTGCAAGCTCTGAAAGTCTGTCTGCATCGCCGCCAGCGACCTCAGCGCTACGCCTTCCTCGATGAGTTGCTGGCGACGCAAGCGCTGAACCGAAATGAGTTGCTGCGCAAGCAGCGTGCGGACCTATCGGCGATAGCCCGCTACGCCCGCGAGAACACTGCCTACTATGCCGAATCGCTGTACGGCATCCCCGACGACGCTGACATCGCTTCGCTGCCGATCCTGACCAAGGAGGATGTGGTGGCCCGCCTGCCCGACTTGCTTGCGCGCGATCGCGATCCGCGCACGACGCCGCTGGGCCATACAGGCGGCTCGACCGGCAAGCCGCTCGCGTTCTACTACGACGAGACGAAGCACGAGTTGATGCGTGCCGGGATGATGCGCAGCTACATGCTCTCCGGCTGGCGGCCGGGCCAAAAGATCCTCAACTTCTGGGGTGCGCGCCAGGACACGGTCTCCGGCGGCGTGTTCGGCAGCGCTTTTCTGGACGATTGGATTGCTGCAGAAAAGACCCTGCCCGCCCACGAAATCGATGAAGCAAAGCTGCACAAGTGGGCCAGCTTCATCCAGCGCTACCGTCCGACGCTGCTGCAAGGTTACGCCTCGATCCTCGCCAGCCTCGCGCGTTTCATTCTCGATGCAAAACTCGTCATGCCAGACAGCTTGATCGGTGTCTATTCGACAGCCGAAGTGCTTTCCGACGGAATGCGCGAGGCGATAGAAAAGGCTTTCGGCTGCAAAGTGTTCAACCAGTACGGCAGCCGCGAGATTCCCAACATCGCTTGCGAATGCCGCCACGGCAGCATTCACGTGTTCACCGACATGGTCTGGCTCGAATCCGTGGATGGCCGGCTGCTCGTGACCTCGCTGACCAACCGGCTGATGCCGATGATCCGCTACGAGAATGGCGATTCAGGCGAGCTGCTGGAAGGCGAATGCCCCTGCGGCCTGTCCTTCCCCCTGATGAAGATGGGTATCTGCAGACAGAACGACTTCATCGTCGCGCCGGATGGCAGGCGCCTGCACCCCTCCTTCTTCAACCGCCTGCTCTACGGCATGACGCAGATCGAGCAATACCAGTTCGTGCAGGACATGCCGGGACGAGTGAAGCTGCGGTTCGCTGCTGCCGCGCCGCTGCCGAAACCCGTCATGGAGGAAATACAAGCAGCCGTGGCCACAGAGGGGCTTGAGTTGCAGATCGAACATGTGCCGGAAATCGAGCGCACGGTCTCCGGCAAGCACCGTTTCGTGGTCAGCTACTGCAGCGGCTGACAAAATAACCTTTGCATTATTTCGAAATAAGGCGCATAGTGCGCGCCTACGATTTTCAAGCAGTGTCACTTTGTCGGTTTTACCCGCGGCTCCCGCGGCGTTTTTTCCCTTCACTACCTCGCCGTCTTGATAGTCGTCCCGCCGGGGGGAGGTTCCCCTCTATATATTTTTCAAGGAAATTCAAGATATGGCTTCAGGTACCGTCAAGTGGTTCAACGACTCCAAAGGCTTCGGCTTCATCACCCCCGAGAATGGCGGTGACGATCTGTTCGCACATTTTTCCGCCATCCAGGGCCAGGGCTTCAAGACCCTCAAGGAAGGCCAGCGCGTCAGCTTCGACATCACCACCGGCCCCAAGGGTCAGCAGGCATCGAACATCCGCGCCATCGACTGATGAGCGGCATCTGGTCCGCGCGACCAGAGCCTGCCGCAGCTAAAAAGCCCGGCGTAAGCCGGGCTTTTTCTTTTCTGCCATTCGACTGGAGATTCGCTCATGGCCAAAGAAGAACTGATTGAAATGCAGGGAGTAGTGGTGGAGGTGCTACCGGATTCCCGCTACCGTGTCACCCTCGACAACGGCCATGACTTGGTCGCCTACAGCGCAGGCAAGATGCGCAAGCACCATATCCGCATCCTCGCCGGCGACCGCGTCACACTCGAATTGTCACCCTACGATCTCAGCAAAGGCCGAATCAACTTCCGGCACATAGAGGGCCGCTCGCCGCCCGCCGCGAGGAGTTCGCAGCAGCGGCGCTGACGACCGCGCAGGTCAATCCTTGCTGCAGCTGCCCTGTTCGTCGGGGCAGTAGCCGAGGCCGGAATCCTCTTCGTTGATGCCCTCCTCGAGCATCTTGCGCTCGTACTCCTCGCGTTTCTTGCGGGCCTCCTCTTCGATCTCAGCCTGGCGCGCCTGCCATTTCTTCAGGCGCTCGGCGGCGGCCTCCTCGTCGAGCGCGATGCTCTGCTCGCCGAACAGAATCTGCTTGAGGAAACGGAAGGAGAACTGCAGTAGCTCGACATCGTCGGCCATTAACATGGCCTTCTCGTCGGCGCTGAGCTTGAACAGCTTACTGAAGGCCTCGCTCTCGACGAAGTCGTGGAAGGTGTCGATGTCGTAGCAGGCCATGAAGAACAGCTGGCGGCTCTTCAGCGATGGCGCGCCAATGGCCGGTCCGGCCGACTTCTTCTTCAACACGAGCTGGCGCCAACCGCGCGCCAACTCATCGTACTCGACGACGCCCTGTTCCTGGCGATATTCGCCGATGGTCAACTTGCGGTTTTCGTCATGACCCTTGCAGTGGTCTTCCTTGACGATCGCGTAGGACTGGGAGTCGGTAAATTCGTCCTGCTTGCGCATCGACAGCAGGGCGACGGGGTAGTAGCGGCAAGCGGTTGGGCGATCCTCGTAGACCGAACAGCCCTCGGGCTTCATGAAGCGGCAGGCCGTGCCGTTTTCGACGGGGCGGAACTTGACGCCGGCGATGCCGTCCTTCTCCATCTCGTAGGGGACGGTGTATTCCCTGAGAAACTCGGTCGAGCTGATGTCGAGGCGCTTCTTCAGGCGGATGATGTCATAGGGCGTCAGCGAGATGTCGATGTTGGCGCAGCAGGCGTTCCAGCAGCCGATGCCCTTGTGGCAGGAAAACTGGATTTCCTTATTCTCGTCGTACATCGTCGGCATGACGGGGCTGCTTGGAATCGGGATTTCGGGCTTGGACATATAAGACCTCGTGACGACTGTGGTTGGTGCGATTACAAATGAAACAGGCCGGAAGCCTGACGGCTCCCGGCCTGAATATTACAACTAGCCGTGCTTAGTGCGGTGCAGCGGCCTTGAACAGCTTCGACTTGTCGACCAGATCGACGTGCTTGCGCTTGAAGCAGGTCCACTTCTTGGTCTTCTTGTCGTAGATCGAGTTCACGAAGCAGTGCCAGTTCTCCTCATCGACGAAGTTCTTGTCGGTGCGGTAGTAGAAGCCGGGGTAACGGCTCTCTTCACGGAACTGGATGTGCTTCATGTGGGCCTCGGCCGTCAGGATGCGGTGGTAGTTTTCCCACGCGCGCAGCAGCTCGTGCAGGTCCTTCGCACGCATCTTCTGCGAGTCTTCCTTCAGCATCTCGAGCTTCTCTTCTGCAACGGCCAACATCTTGTCGTTGGTGTTGTAGTAGGTGGCAACACCTGCAACGTACTCGTCCATGATCTTCTGCAGGCGGAACTGCAGCATCTTGGGAGTGATGTAGTTGGGGTTGACGTCGATAGCGGTCGAGTAGTCCTTGAACTGCAGGAAGTTACGGACCGGCTTCCAGATGGCTTCAGCGATCTGCTCGGGGGTTTCGTCGAGCTCGGGCTTGAGATCGGCGTTGTCAAGGCAGTACTTGACCATGGCCTTGGAGGCCAGGCGGCCTTCGGTGTGCGAACCGGAGGAGAACTTGTGACCGGCAGCGCCGACGCCGTCACCGGCCGTGAACAGGCCCTTGACGGTAGTCATGCCACGGTAGCCCCAGTTCCAGCCGGAGGGCAGGTGGCCAGGGACGCCCGGCAGTTCCTCGGAGGTCGGCGCGCCGACGTCGGTCGGGCCGGACACCCAGATGCCGCAGCAGCCGGAGTGCGAACCGAGCAGGTAGGGCTCGGTCGGCATCAGTTCGGACATCTTCTTCTCGGGCTCGATGTTCTCGCCGACCCAGATGCCGCACTGACCGATACACATGTCGAGGAAGTCTTCCCAGGCCTCGGCTTCGAGGTGCTTGACCTCTTTCGGCGACAGGGTCTCGCGCAGCTTGGCCAGCGCGGTGACGGTGTCCATGTAGATCGGGCCGCGACCTTCCTTCATCTCCTTGAGCATCAGGTGGTTACGCAGGCAGGAAGCGGGAACGGCAGCCTGGCCATAGGGCGGGTAGTCGTTCAGCATTTCCTTGTTCTTGGTCATGTAGTCTTCGCCGTAGGCGTTGGCTGCACGGGCCTTGAACAGCAGGAACCAGGCACCAACCGGGCCGTAACCGTCCTTGAAGCGGGCGGGCACGAAGCGGTTTTCCATCATGGTCAGCTCGGCGCCGGCTTCCGCCGCCATCGAGTAGGTCGAACCGGCGTTCCACACCGGGTACCAGGCACGGCCCTGACCTTCACCGACGGAGCGGGGACGGAACAGGTTAACGCAGCCGCCGGCGGCGAGCAGCACAGCCTTGGCCTTGTAGATGTAGATCTTGTTCTCGCGGACGGAGAAGCCAGCGGCACCGGCGATGCGGGTCGGGTCATTCTTGTCGTTGATCAGATGCACGATGAAGACGCGCTCCTGGATACGATCCAGGCCGAGGGCCTTTTTGGCGGCTTCGGCGACGATCCATTTGTAGGATTCGCCGTTGATCATGATCTGCCACTTGCCCGAACGGACCGGCTCGCCGCCGTCCTTCAGCGTGGGCAGGCCTTCCTTGATCGCGTCCGCGCCGTCGTGACGCACGCCGTTGGCATCAGTCTTCCAAATGGGCAGGCCCCACTCTTCGAACAGATGCACGGAGTCATCAACGTTGCGGCCGACGTCATAGGCCAGGTCGTCGCGGGTGATACCCATCAGGTCGTTGGAGACCATGCGGGCGTAGTCGGCGGGGTCCTGACGGGTGCCGATGTAGGTGTTGATCGCGGACAGGCCCTGGGCGACGGCGCCCGAGCGGTCCAGCGCGGCCTTGTCGACCAGCTTGATCTTGAGATCCTTGCCGGTCTCGGCCTTGACGACCTCGGCCCAGCGCATGATTTCGTAGCCGGCGCCGCAGCAGGCCATGCCGCCGCCGATCAGAAGAACGTCGACCTCTTCCTGGACGACTTCCGGATTGTCAAATGTTCCAGCCATTGTGATATTCCTCGATTCGTTGAATTACTTGCGGATCAGTTCGGCAGGGTTGCCGGCGCGGAAGCCACCCATCACGTCGCGGGTGTACGAGCCAACGGCCTCGATGTCAGCCAGCTTGGGCATCGGCTTGCCGCCGAACGGGTCGATCGAGCCCTCGGCCGTCGTGCGGATCGGGAACTTGAAGCGCTTAACGTTGCCGTTGCGGAACTTGATGGTCCACATGATGGAGTCGGAACCACGCAGCGGCTGCACGGAGCCGCCCAGCGGCACGACGTCGGCGTAGTGGCGGGCCTCGATGGCACCCTGCGGGCAGATCTTGACGCAGGAATAGCACTCCCAGCACTGCTCGGGCTCCTGGTTGAAGGCCTTCATGGCATGGCCGGTATCGGTACCGTCCTTGTCCAACTTCATCAGGTTGTGCGGGCAGATGTACATGCAGGCGGTCTTGTCCTGACCCTTGCAGCCATCGCACTTCTCGGTACGAACAAAGGTTGGCATTACTTACTCTCCTTGCTAGCTAACAATCCGCTGTTTTTCGTTTGCAGCGGTCCATTTAGATCCGAGCCCCACCTTGGCCGGCGGCGTATCGCGAATCCGCTTCCGGCGGGCACGGAATTCCAAATCCCTTTAAAACTGCCGCAGGCTATCACCATACGCATCGCAGGATAATCCCGTTTTTTGATTGGTGAATAAGTCGCCCCAATTGTTTTGAACGGTCCGCTTTCCTGCGCCAGACCATCGACATCGCCAATATTAGTCATTGGTACATTTGAAGAAGAATAATTGATCGAAACGCCTTGGGGCTTATTGTATTTTTCGCGCTCCGAAACCACTCTAACTGACTCTAAAGGGAGGATCAACAGTGATAAAGCCTCACGGTTCCGATCAACTAAACCCGCTGTTCGTATATGACCCGGATCAGCATCGTGCGCTGTCACACGAGGCCGAATCGCTGCCCTCGATGATGCTCTCGTCCGCCGCCGCTGCCAACGCAGTGATGATGGGGTCAGGATACTTCAACCCGCTGACCGGCTACATGAATCTGGCCGACGCCCTCAGCGTGGCAGAGCACATGAAGACCACCAAGGGCCTCTTCTGGCCAGTGCCCGTCATGAATCTGACTAAGGACGTCAGCGCCATCAAAGGCCAGAAGCGCATTGCGCTCCGCGACCCCAACGTCGAGGGGAACCCGATCCTGGCCGTCATGGACGTCGAAGCGATCGAGGAAGTCAGCGAAGACCAGATGCGCCTCATGACCGAGAAGGTCTATCGTACGACCGATCCGGCACACCCCGGCGTGGCGGCATTCAACGCCGCCGGTCGCTTTGCGGTTTCCGGCCCGATCAAGGTGCTGAGCTTCAGCTATTTCCAGACCGAGTTCCCGGACACCTTCCGCACCGCGGTCGAGATCCGCAACGAGATCGCCGAGCGCGGCTGGAAAAAGGTGGTCGCGTTCCAAACCCGCAACCCGATGCACCGTGCGCACGAAGAGCTCTGCCACATGGCGATGGAGCGTCTGGGCGCCGATGGCCTGGTCATCCACATGCTGCTCGGCAAGCTGAAGGAAGGCGATATTCCTGCCCCGGTGCGCGATGCCTGCATTCGCAAGATGGTCGAGTTGTACTTCAAGCCCAACAGCGCGATGGTGACCGGCTACGGCTTCGACATGCTCTATGCCGGCCCGCGCGAAGCCGTGCTGCATGCCGTGTTCCGTCAGAACATGGGTGCCACGCACTTCATCATCGGCCGCGACCATGCGGGCGTGGGCGACTACTACGGCCCCTTCGACGCGCAGACCATCTTCGACGACGTGCCCAAGGGCGCACTGCTGATCGAAATGTTCATGGCCGACAACACCGCCTGGTCGAAGAAACTCGGTCGAGTGGTGATGATGCGCGAAGCCCCTGGCCACACCAAGGAAGACTTCATCACGCTCTCCGGCACCAAGGTCCGCGAGATGCTCGGTCGTGGCGAAGCGCCTCCGCCCGAGTTTTCTCGTCCCGAAGTGGCGAAGATCCTGTCAGAGTACTACCAGGGTCTCGGCAAGTAAGGTGAATAGCGGCTGCGGCATCCCCGCCGTAGCCGCTATCACAAAGCCGCAAACCTACTTGCGGCCGCGTTCGCGCATTTCTTCCATTTTGCGTTGCTTCAGCTCTCTCAGCCTCGCATCCACTTGCGACTGCTCGTAGAAATCGCCATCCCCAGCCTTGCGCGCAAGTTCGAGCTGCTGGATCGCGCCGTCGAGCTGCCCCTCTGCCAGATAGGCCTCGGCCTGAGAACGATGCTGCTGCAGTCGCTTGCCCAATGCGGCATACGTCTTGGCCTGCAGCGTATGCAAGCGCACGTCGCCGGGTGTCAGTTGCAATTCCCTTTGGGTAAGCGCCAATGCTTCTTCAAGTTGCGCCGTCCCGCCAGCGCCGACTTTTATCTCGATCATCGAGTAGATCAGCGCCCGTGCATGCGGGTAGCGTTTGGATGCGGCATGGAGGATCTGCAAGGCGCCGGCGACATCCTTGCGCTTCAGCCGCATATGAGCGGCGAGATTCTCGACCAACGGTGATTCGAGCTTGAGGCGCCGCAAGGTGGCCAGCTCCGTCTCGGCTGCCGTCAGCTGATTATCACGCAGCAGGGCATGGGCATAGCCGAAGCGCACGTCAGCCTCGCGAGCGTACTTGCCCGACTTGAGCTGTGCTGAGAAGTCGGCGACCGCGTCGCCCGGCGTGCCTTCGTAGGCCTTGAGCTTCGCTCGCACCAGGCCGAACTCCACGCTGTCAGGCACCTGCTTGTAGGGCCGCTGGGAGATGCGGTTCTCCATGTCGCTGATGCGCTCAGTCGTCAGCGGATGGGTGCGCAGATAGCCCGGCGCGTTGTTCTCATACAGTCGGCCGAACTGCAGCATCCGTTCGAAGAAGCTCGCCATACCGCGCGTGTCGTAACCGCCGCGCTCCATCAAGTCCAATCCCAGTCGGTCTGCCTCGCGCTCGAAGTCGCGCGAATAGTTCAATTGATTCTGTATGCCTGCCGCCTGCCCGGCCAGTGCCGCCCCCACCGCGACATCGGGATTGCTGCGCGCCGCCAGCACGGCGATCGCCAGCGACAGTAGCGAAGTTAGCTGGGACTGGCTCTGCTTGCCGAACAGTCGCGCAAGATGGCTCTGCGTCACGTGAGAGATTTCGTGCGCCAGCACACCGACCAACTCGGACTCCGAACGCGCCGCGAGGATCAATCCGGTATGCATACCGACGAACCCGCCGGGCAAGGCGAAGGCATTGAGCATGGCATCGCGAACGACGAAAAACTCAAAGACATGACGCACGCCTTCGGCATGGCTCGTCAGGCGCTGCCCAAGCTCGTTGATGTAGCCTGCCACTTCGGGATCATCGACGTAGGCGGGATCACGCCGAATCTCGCGCATGATCTGTTCACCAAGGCGCCGCTCGGCAGGGATAGACAAGCCTCCACGTTCCAGTTCGCCCAGGTCAGGCAGGCCGTCGGCACGCGCCAGCATCCCAGGCAGCAGGAAGATACCCGCCAGCGCAAGCCACCAGAATTTCTTGAAGCCGGATTTCATGGGGCTATGATAGCGGCTGGCGCCGGGAGTTCCGCGTTGCCGATTGAAAGCAAATGTCACGAATATGAGCGACAGCCCCACAAGCCCCCTGACCCACTTCGATGCCACCGGCCAAGCCCACATGGTCGATGTCGGCGCCAAAGCCGAAACCGCCCGCATCGCGCGCGCCAGCGGCCGTATTCGCATGCAACCAGCCACCTTTGCGCTGATCGAATCCGGCTCGGTAAAAAAAGGCGATGTACTGGGCATCGCCCGCATCGCCGCCATCCAGGCCGCCAAGCGCACCAGCGACCTGATCCCGCTCTGCCACCCCATCCCTCTCACCCGCGTCGCCATCGACTTCGAACTCGACGCCCCCACCACAACCATCACCTGCACGGCCACCGCCGAAACCTTCGGCCGCACCGGCGTCGAAATGGAGGCGCTGACGGCCTGTGCAGGGGCTCTGCTCACCATCTACGACATGTGCAAGGCCGCCGACCGCGGCATGGTGATCGATGACATCCGCCTGCTCGAGAAGGCTGGCGGCAAGTCGGGGCACTGGACGGCCACCCCCTGAGCGACTCGGCTACCGACGCAGGCCCTCTTAATCACGAAGCGGCTTTTTGATATACTGCGCCGCCTTCGGGCCGATAGCTCAGCTGGGAGAGCGCCGCGTTCGCAATGCGGAGGTCGTGAGTTCGATCCTCATTCGGTCCACCATCATTCTAAAGCCCGGACATTCTCCGGGCTTTTTCATGCCCGCGAAGGGCCAGCAGTGGCGGGGTTTCGCGGGCGGTGCGATTCAATGAGCATATCTGCGCCCACCAGTAAGCATTGTCAATAGTAGGTACCGGAGATTATACTTGTCATATTAATTTTAAGCGATGGTAGGGTGTTTGCGGTCTTTTAGGGAGGCTGCGATGTACCCCCCCCCCCCCGAATTCGGGCGCATCAGATGGCTGTCTGGGCGTTGCGAGCGGGGGTTTTCACTGGTGGAGGCGGGTTGATGAATCAACTCAAAAAGGTAGCAACTGGCATAGATTTAGCGTGCTTGGCAGGTAAAGACTCTGGTTCCGATGCTAACACACAGAGTGCGGTAGCCATGCTGTTGGCTACCCAGGCCGGAGGGCTCGTATGAGCATTCTCGTAACGGGTGGTGCCGGCTTTATTGGCAGCAACTTCGTGCTCGACTGGCTGGCTCAGTCCGATGAGCTCGTCATCAACCTCGACAAGCTCACCTATGCAGGCAATATCGAAAACCTGCAAAGCCTCAATAGTGATCACCGCCATGTCCTCGTGCAGGGTGATATCGGCGATTCAGCGCTGGTAGCAAACCTCCTCGCTCAAAACCAGCCGCGCGCCATCATCAATTTTGCGGCTGAAAGCCACGTCGACCGCAGCATCCACGGCCCGGAAGATTTCGTCCAGACCAACATCGTCGGCACCTTCCGCTTGCTAGAATCAGTGCGCGCCTACTGGAGCGGTCTGCAAGGCGACGCCAGGCAAGCCTTTCGTTTTTTGCACGTTTCCACCGATGAAGTTTATGGCTCGCTCGGCAAGGACGACCCGGCCTTCACCGAAGCCCACCGTTACGAACCCAACAGCCCGTATTCTGCGAGCAAGGCCGCCAGCGACCATCTGGTGCGTGCCTACCACCACACCTACGGCCTGCCGGTGCTCACCACCAACTGCTCCAACAACTACGGCCCTTACCACTTCCCCGAAAAGCTCATCCCGCTGATGATCGTCAACGCCCTGGCGGGCAAGCCTTTGCCCGTGTATGGCGACGGCCAGCAGATCCGCGACTGGCTCTACGTCAAAGACCATTGCAGTGCCATCCGCCGCGTACTGGATGCAGGCCACGTCGGCGAGACATACAACATCGGGGGCTGGAATGAAAAGCCGAACCTTGAAATCGTCCATACCGTTTGCGCCCTGCTTGACGAACTGACCCCTCGCGCTGACGGTAAGCCTTACAAGGAGCAGATCACCTACGTTGCCGATCGTCCCGGTCACGACCGCCGCTACGCCATAGACGCCAGCAAGATACAACGTGAACTCGGTTGGAAGCCTGACGAAACCTTCGAGACCGGCATACGAAAAACCGTGGCCTGGTACTTGGAAAACCAGGATTGGGTTACCAATGTCCAATCCGGCACGTATCGTGAATGGCTTGAAAAGAACTACACAGGGCGAAACGCATGACCCGCAAAGGCATCATCCTTGCCGGCGGTTCCGGCACACGCCTGCACCCGGCTACGCTCGCCATCAGCAAGCAACTGCTGCCGGTGTTCGACAAGCCCATGATCTACTACCCGCTCAGCACCCTGATGCTGGCGGGAATTCGTGACATCCTCATCATCAGCACCCCGCAAGATACGCCGCGTTTTGAGCAGCTCCTCGGTGACGGCAGCCAGTGGGGCTTGAACCTGCAATACGCGGTTCAGCCCAGCCCGGATGGCCTGGCGCAGGCCTTCCTGATCGGCGAGAAATTCATCGGCAACCACCCCTCCGCGCTCGTGCTGGGTGACAACATCTTCTACGGCCACGATTTTCACCACTTGCTGGCCAACGCCATGGTCCGGGCCAAAGGTGCCAGCGTGTTTGCCTACCACGTGCATGATCCGGAGCGTTACGGCGTGGCGGAGTTTGATGCGCAAGGCAAGGTCCTGTCCGTGGAAGAAAAGCCCAAGCGACCCAAGTCCAACTACGCCGTTACCGGGCTCTATTTTTACGATGCCCACGTGGTTGATCTCGCCAAGACCCTCAAGCCCTCACCGCGCGGCGAGCTGGAAATTACCGATCTCAACCGGATGTATCTGGAAAAGGACCAACTCAGCGTGGAGATCATGGGCCGTGGCTATGCCTGGCTCGACACTGGCACCCACGAATCCCTGCTCGATGCCAGCCAGTTCATCGCCACCCTGGAAAATCGTCAAGGGTTGAAAGTAGCCTGCCCCGAAGAGATCGCCTTCCGCCTGGGCTGGATCGATACTGTGCAACTGGAGGCGCTGGCCCGGCCCTTGGCCAAGAACGGCTACGGCCAGTATCTGCTGAAAATCCTCCAGGAAAACGCATTCCAATGAACTGCATCAAGAACTGTTTTGGACAAGAGTGATGTCTGATAACAAATTTTTCCAGTACTTATCCGAACTGTACGAGTTCCGATTCGTGCTGCAGCAGCTGGTCAGGCAGCAACTGATCCTTCGTTATCGCCGGACCGTGTTCGGTTATTTCTGGACGCTGTTAAATCCACTGTTGATGATGTCGGTGACAGCCATCGTGTTTTCGACCATATTCAAAATGGATTTGAAAACCTATGCGATATTTCTGTTTGCGGGAATGATTCCTTTCGCGTTTTTCAGCACCTCCGTCACCCAGAGCGGGCAGTCATTGATAGGGAACGAGGGGCTGATCAAGAAGGTTTACATTCCTAAACTGATATTCCCCCTCGGCATATCCGTGGCTCTGTTGATCGATAGCGTGCTGACCGCAACCGCTCTTTTCATCATCATTCTGGCCATCGGCGGGAACCTGACATTGGCGCTCTTTTTTATCCCGGTCGGCTATGTCCTGTTGTTCCTGTTCAGCTTTGGCATCGCGCTGGTGATGACCATCAGCACCGTGTATTTCCGCGACTTGCAGCATGTCGTGGGCATCTTCATGCAGGCATTGTTGTTCCTCACGCCGGTCTTCTACAAGCCCGAAGCCTTGCAAGGAAAAGTCGCTTGGGTGATCGCGCTCAATCCGCTGACGCAGTTTGTCGAATTGTTTAGAATGCCGATTTACCTAGGCGTTTTCCCGGAGGCTTCGACCGTACTGAAGGCGGGTTTCCTGTCAGTTCTGTCACTGGCTGTCGGGTTGTGGTTTTTCCGCAGACACGAACATCGTGTCGCATTCAGGTTGTAAGGCATGACTAAAATTATTGTTGACGATCTGTCGCTGAAGTTCCGCGCCTATCACGAGGGGGCAACATCGGCAAAAGAGTATTTCGCGAATCTCTTCCGGACCACCAAGCGTGCAAAATATTCCGATTTTTGGGCGCTGCAGAATTTGTCGTTCTCGATCAGGGATGGCGAGCGGGTGGGTATCGTGGGGCGCAACGGCGCGGGAAAAAGCACGTTGCTAAAGACCATCTGCCGCATCTATGAGCCCAGTGCCGGCAAGGTCACAGTACATGGCCGCATCGCGCCGCTTCTGGAGATCGGCGCCGGATTCCATCCCGAATTCACCGGGCGCGAGAACATCTATTTCAATGGCACCATCCTCGGCTACCGCAAGGAGCAGCTGCGCGCGATTGAGCAGGAGATTATCTCTTTCGCAGAACTCGAGGAGTTTATCGATACGCCGGTCAAGTACTACTCGACCGGGATGTACATGCGGCTGGCGTTCTCGCTCGCAACGACGGTAGATCCCGATATCCTGGTGCTGGATGAGCTTTTCGCCGGGGGTGACGCGACCTTCGTCAAGCGCGGCAAGGAACGGATGTACAACATGATCGACCGAGCCAGTGTAATGATTCTGGTGTCCCATGACCAGAGCCTCCTGCGTTCCCTGTGCGAACGATTTATCTGGCTGGATCACGGAAAAATTGTCGCCGATGGTGATGTCTCCGTGCTCGATCGATACGCTGCATCCTGACTATGGAAGAGACTAACCTTCCCCCGAAATAGTTGACACCTCTACCTAACGAACAGGAGGTGTTACATGGCTCGATCAAGGCCGCCGCGAGTACATCGCTACAGTGCGCAGTTCAAGGCAACCGCAGTCCGCT
>JBGFRW010000044.1:0-4131 GCA_041694935.1 Pseudomonadota bacterium
TGAAGGGACAGGGCATGGCCAGGGCAAGCTGGTAGGGATCGCCGATCAGGTAGTTCATTCCGGACAGCCTGAAATAGCGCGGATACTGGCGCACCGAGAAGAGTTGCAGGACCGATTCGGCCCCACCGGCCTTGCGAAAACGGATGTCTCCATCGCCCACCCGTGAGGCGATTTCCAGATTGGAAATCTGTTTCCGCAATGCCTGACCGGCATCCCACCGAATTGGCGTAACCGATCCGCCGTCGAACAGACGGGCGTGATCGAAGAAGTCTGCGACGAAGTTGAGCAGATCGTCCGGCCCCCAGTCGTGACCCGGCAAATGGGCAGACTTCAAGGTTGCATGAATGCTCTCGCGGATACGCAAGGCTTCGTCCACGTCGGCCGGAAGCTCGGGATCGAGGGGCAAGGTGACCGAAATGACCGAGCGGAAATCGCGCAGCAGATAGGTCTGGTGCCCGAAAATAGACTCGCTGACACCCTTCATGTAGTGATCGATGCGGCGACGTGCCAACAGGCGGAAGATGTTGCTATTTCGGCGCTGCAGGCCTTCGGCTTCCGCATCGATGGCCGAGGTCGGCAGCAGATTGGCCTGGGCCTTCAGGAGCGGAAGGATATGCGGACTGCCGTACAGGGAAATCTGAATGCCCGTACCCGGCGGACAGGACACGAACAGGCTCGCCAGCACTTTCTCCATTTCCTCGCTGGCGCCGGTCTGGGGCATGGTCTCGATGCAAAAGCCGATGGCGTGCTCGTCGCGTTCACCGAACCCGCCCTGATCCAGCGCAAAGAGACGCGCATCCTCCTGCCAGGCCAGGTAGGGAAGAATTCCGGTCAGGCGCGGCATCTGTGATATTTCCTGAAGCAGTTGCCGCGGCAAACGATCGGCCTCCGCTCCTCGTTCGGGCAGAAAGGCTTCCCTGAGCAGATCAGCGAAACCCATCACTCCACCTCGCCCGGACCATTGGGAAGAATGCGAGATGGCGGGGATGATGGGGAATTCATGGGCATCGCCCCGGTCGATGGTGGCGTGCGTTCGGTACGTTCCATTTGCAATGCCTGTCGCTCCCCGGTCGGCGGAGACTGTGGTGAAAACGCACGGGGCGGCACCACCGGGCGATAGCTTTCCGTGGCCTTGCGGCGCGAGTGCTCGATCTGCCAGCGCCCCGGATCGACAACCAGGTAGAAATAGGACTGGTCGTGCAACACCTCGTCTTCATCCTCCCAAGGCGCAAGCCAGACCCGCCTTACCTGCTGGGCGGAGCGCAGTGGATCCCCGGAACGCAAGGCGGCCGCGTCGATCCGTGCCTTGGTTTCCGGCACCTTGTCCACCTTGGTTGGTGTGCGCTGCCCCGGCAGATTGTTCTGCACGGCATTGGCATAGACACCCGAGAGCGAGGCACATGAAATGCCGTCCGGCGCCTTGCAGGAAAAGCTCCCCTGCCCGTCCAGGCCGGTCATCCCGGCACATCCGGACAATCCCAGCATGACCGGGACGATCCATCCGGCGAGGGTTTTCATCGACCTCCCTCCTGCAACCACTGTTCGATTCGGTCCTTGGGAACCGCACCAGACAGCGTGCGGCCGTCGGCCGACAACAGCGTCGGCGTTCCCTGAATGCCCAGTCGCTGGCCGAGCTGGATGTTCCGTTCGATCGGATGCGCACAGTTGCGGCTGGCCGGCGCCTTGCCTGTTTTCATCAGATCGGACCAGGCCTGCGCGCGGTTGGCGGCACACCAGACCGCAATCGACTTATCCTTGGCTTCGGGATGCAGCCCTTCGAGCGGATAAGGAAAGGTGTAGAGCGTGACGTTGTCGAGTTTGTCGAGCTCGGCCTCCAGGCGCCGGCAATAGGGGCAATCCGGATCGGAAAACACTGCCAGCACACGCTCGCCCTTCCCTCGCACCGTCTTGATCGCATCCGGCAACGGCAATTCGGAGAAGGCCACCCGCGCCATCTTCTCGACCCGCTCGGCGGTCAGGTCGCGCTGTTCCTTCATGTCGAACAGGTGCCCGAACACAAAATAGCGGCCGGTGGCATCCGTGTAAGCCGCGTTCTTGCCCATGACGACCTCGAACAAGGCTGGCACCTCCGAGCGTTGGACGCGCTCGACCTTTGTTGCCGGATACAGCTCCTTGAGACGAGCCGCCAGAGCCTCGGCGGCATCGTCGGCGGCCAGCGCCGGCAGACTGGCCATGGCGAAGGTGGCGCCCAGCATGGCAATGGAAAATTTGATGGACATGCTTCACTCCTGTTTGGGTTCGATAGGATGGGGAATGACGTGGTGCTGGACTTCAGGGTTCCAGGGGCTTTTTCTGGACTTCACGGCCACGCCGCCAAATGTCCGTGTAGGTGTCTGGCGTACCGCCCGCCCCTTCGGCTTCCAGCGAGAAACCCTTGGTGAACACCACGTCCACCGTGCGTCCGGCATCCACCTCGATGATCGGGAACATTTTCTCGGCCAAGGTGATGTAGTACTGGGACAGTCGATCCAGCGCCTTGCCGACGCCGGTACCGATCCCCGCCTGGAACTGCTTTCCTTGATCGACAGTACCGATGGAACCCAGCGGGTTGGTTGATACCGTAGTCGCGCTTTGCTGGAAGGCTTGCCCGATACCGGCGCCGATGCCGGCAACCAGCGCATTGGCCAGTACCTGCCCCTGCTTGCTGACCAGACGGCCGCGCATGCCGGCTTTGCCGTCCTCGCCGACGACGTAGCCTTTCACCGGCACGTCGATGGCCTTGCCGTCATGGCGAATGCAGGAAAGCGATTCCAGCCGGATATAGGCCCGCTCCGAGCTGATATCGCCGTGACTGGCCCCCAGCGCGAGGCATTCCTTGATCTTGAATCGATAGCGATTGGGCAGAAAGGCGTTGTCCTGAACGCGCATCAGGATCGGATGGGGATTGCTTTGCGCCTGGCCACCCGTGGGTGCATCCAGACCGCCGAGCAGCGCCGCCCGGAAAAATGACCCGGAAGGCACATAGCTGCGGGCATCGCGCTTGGGCTCTTGCTTGGTTGGTGTGTCCGGGGATGCCACCCGGGCATCGCTGACTTCAAACGAGGCGATGCCCGGTGGCCAGGGCTGCGGTGGTGGTGGTGGTGGTGGTGGTGGTTCGATGCTGCTGTCCGCCGGAACCGGCATCGGCGGCGGCAACGGTGGCATGGCTGTCGGCGCCGGCATCGGTGCTGGCGGCGGGGGCAGCATCAATGCCGGCGGTGCGACGACTGCGGGTTTCTTGTCGAGGGTATCGACCTGCTGACGCAAGCCCTGGATCATGTCTTCCATTTGCCGCATCTGTTCGGTGCTCTTGCTCATCCAGATATCGCGGGGATCGGCCTGGGCGCCGGGGCTGGCAATCGGCATCGGTTGCGGCCGCGGTTGATTGCCTCCCTGAGGCAGTTGCGCAGGTTTGTCCCATATGGCCACGCCGCCGAAGACCAGCAGCAGGAATGCCCCGATGCCCAATCCGAGAATCAGGTATTGGCGATGCTTGGGCGACAAACGGGAAATCGCCCCGGCAACACGGGAAGTCGAGGGATCAGCCATCGCGCCCCTCCAGCACCACCATGACCCGGGTCGATTCGCCCGGCTCCAGTTCCAGCGATTCGAGCATCACCGCGAGGACGCCACGGCGATACAACTCCCGCTCGTCGATCACCATCCGGTTCTTGGAAACATTGGTCAGCTGATACTTCTCGCCGACAAGCGTGCCTTCCAGCGTGCGAACCAGGACAAAGCGCGCCTCGTTCCAGAGCGGCACGATTTCCAAGGCGTCCTTGGCGACCATGTCTTCCGGCTCGGCATCGCGTGCCAGAGCCAGCAAGACGCGCCGGATCGCGGTATTGCGAGGTTCGTCGGTGCCAAATGCCTTGGCGTCCTGACGCAGTCGGCTGCGATCGCGGATCACAATCGTCTCGGCGGGAACGTCGGCCACCTTGAGATTCAGCTTCCAGTGCCGTCCGGCATCGTCGGCGACGAACAAGGTCAGGAACGACTTGTCCGCAGCGGGCTTCACGTAGGCCACCCCGCTGTCCTTGTCCGGCGTCACCTGAAAATCGCCCTCGACGCCCTGGATGCGGCGAATCTTCCGGCCCTCGATCCGGATCAGATTCGGTTCGCTGCGCGACA
>JBGFRW010000002.1:0-3970 GCA_041694935.1 Pseudomonadota bacterium
CACCTGCACCCTTCGCTCATGCCGCGCATCATGCGAGAGCGATCTCATGTCTGTCGTTTTCATCAGCATAATATGCGGACGACATTCAGAACTTCAAGTACGCACAGACCGGAACAATAATGACAGCCATCAGGTCAAGAGGAATATCCGCTCCTGGCCGATAACCGCCGTTTGGCCAGCGCCGACTTTTACAACGTACTGAGCGTGACTTCGTAGGCGCCGCCGATGACGAGGTGTTCGTCCTCGCCCTTGAGCACGCCGGGCAGCAGGGCACAATGGAAGAAGACCTTGGCGGCGGGGATTTCCGTTGAGAGGATGTAGTCGCCGAACTCTCCGGCGCGTTCGCGGTTGGCGGTGAATGAGGTGAGGTTGTTGAACAGCACCACTTGGCGCTTGCCGGTGCCGGAAAGTACCTCGTGTTCGCCGAGGCTGTTGATGCCGCGGTAGAGCGTCAGTCTGTCGTTTGAACCTGCGCGCTTGAACTCATATTGGCAGTAGGCGTAGAGCAGGTCGAGTTGGGCTTCGAGCGCGTTGGTGCCGTAGAGGCCGGAGGCGCGCATCTCCTCGTAGCGCACCCAGGCCGGGCCGCTGAAGTCGCGCAGCGGCTCGCCGTGAAAGCGCGGGATCAGGCCGAAGCGCGATTCCACCCAGCCCTTGAGCACCGCGCCCTCGCGGCCGTCGGCGTCGAAACCCCAGCCGCGCAGCACGCGCAGCCAGTTGGCTTTTTCCCGTTTCTTCGAACGCGTGTCGGAGCCGGCGTCTTCCAGATGATCGAGCCGGAAATGCACGGTGACGTAGTCGCGGAAGCACTGTGCGCGTTCGGTGCGGTCTTCGATGCCGTCGAGCTTGGCGAACAGGTCGGCGTGCAGTTCGGCCACGCCGTCGAGGACGAGGGGCGCGGGATGTTTCTGGAAGGTCAGGCTGCCGAGGATCACCGCCGGCAGGTTGCAGCGGTTGATCGGCAATCGTGCCCAGGTGGGCAGCGTCGGCGCTGGGGCAGGGGGTGGATTGTCGGGACTGCTACAAAGACTCGCTGCGTTGTCGTTCGCGGCAGACACGATTAATCTCAAGGAATAACAGTAAGTTAGATGAAATATGCGCCGGTGGCACGCTCCTTGCCAATCACATGTCGGGAACACGGGATTTGCCCAACGCCCGAACAGATTTCAGACAAAGGAGATTGCATCATGGCAAAACTGCGTCAATGCGCCATCTACGGTAAGGGTGGCATCGGCAAGTCTACCACCACACAAAACCTCGTCTCGGCTCTGGCCGAAGCCGGCAAAAAGGTGATGATCGTCGGCTGCGATCCGAAGGCCGACTCGACCCGCCTGATCCTGCACAGCAAGGCCCAGACCACCGTCATGCACCTGGCTGCCGAGTCCGGCTCGGTCGAGGACCTCGAGCTCGAGGATGTGATGGCCGTCGGCTATGGCGGCGTGAAGTGCGTCGAGTCCGGCGGTCCGGAGCCCGGCGTCGGCTGTGCCGGCCGCGGGGTGATCACCGCGATCAACTTCCTCGAGGAAGAGGGCGCCTACGACGAGGACCTCGACTTCGTGTTCTACGACGTGCTCGGCGACGTGGTCTGCGGCGGCTTCGCGATGCCGATCCGCGAGAACAAGGCGCAGGAGATCTACATCGTCTGCTCCGGCGAGATGATGGCCATGTACGCGGCCAACAACATTTCCAAGGGCATTGTGAAGTACGCCAACTCCGGCGGCGTGCGCCTCGCCGGCCTGATCTGCAACAGCCGCAACACCGACCGCGAGGACGAGCTGATCGAAGCGCTGGCTGCGCGCCTCGGCACGCAGATGATCCACTTCGTGCCGCGCGACAACGTGGTGCAGCACGCCGAGATCCGCCGCATGACGGTGATCGAGTACGACCCGAAGGCCAAGCAGGCCGACGAGTACCGCGCCTTGGCGCAGAAGATCATCGACAACAAGAAGTTCGTCATCCCGACGCCGTTGGAGATGGAGCAGCTCGAAGATCTGCTGATGGAGTTCGGCATCATGGAAGTGGAAGACGAGTCGATCGTCGGCAAGACCGCCGCTGAACTAGCTGCCGAAGCCGTCGCCGCCTGACCGAGAACCGCATCGTATTGCAACCCTGCTGAGCGCCGTGGGCGGATGAGCCCCGGCGCCATGAAAGGAGAAACACCATGGCTGCGCTGACCCGCGAAGAGACCGAAGCCCTCATCCAGGAGGTGCTCGAGGTCTACCCCGAGAAAGCCAAGAAGGACCGCGCCAAGCATCTTGCGGTCAATGATCCTTCGCTTGAACAATCCAAGAAGTGCATCACCTCCAACCGCAAGTCGCTGCCCGGCGTGATGACGATCCGCGGCTGCGCCTACGCCGGCTCGCGCGGCGTGGTCTGGGGGCCAGTCAAGGACATGATCCACATTTCCCACGGGCCCGTGGGCTGCGGCCAGTATTCGCGCGGCGGCCGCCGCAACTACTACGTCGGCACCACCGGCGTCGATACCTTTACCGAGATCAACTTCACCTCGGACTTCCAAGAGAAGGACATCGTCTTCGGCGGCGACAAGAAGCTGACGAAGCTGATCGAGGAGATCGACATGCTGTTCCCGCTCGCCAAGGGAATCAGCGTGCAGTCCGAGTGCCCGATCGGCCTGATCGGTGACGATATCGAGGCAGTGTCGAAGAAGATGGGCGCGCAACTCGAGAAGCCGGTCGTGCCGGTGCGTTGCGAGGGTTTCCGCGGCGTGTCCCAGTCGCTCGGCCACCACATCGCCAACGATGCGATCCGCGACTGGGTGCTCGATCGCCGCGACAACCAGCCCTTCGAATCCACTCCCTACGACGTGGCGATCATCGGCGACTACAACATCGGCGGCGACGCCTGGTCCTCGCGCATCCTGCTCGAGGAGATGGGCCTGCGCGTGATCGCTCAGTGGTCCGGCGACGGCACGCTCACCGAGATGGAGAACACGCCGAAGGCCAAGCTCAACCTGCTGCACTGCTACCGCTCGATGAACTACATCAGCCGGCACATGGAAGAGAAGTACGGCATTCCCTGGATGGAATACAACTTCTTCGGCCCGACCAAGATCGAGGAGAGCCTGCGCGCCATCGCCGCCTTCTTCGACGACAAGATCAAGGAAGGCGCCGAGCGCGTGATCGCCAAGTACAAGCCGATGATGGAAGAGATCATCGCCAAGTACAAGCCGCGCCTGCAGGGCAAGAAGGTGATGCTCTACGTCGGCGGCCTGCGGCCGCGCCACGTGATCGGCGCCTACGAGGACCTCGGCATGGAAGTGGTCGGTACCGGGTACGAATTCGCCCACAACGACGACTACGACCGCACCATCAAGGAGATGGGCGACGCGACCCTGCTGTACGACGACGTCACCGGCTTCGAGTTCGAGGAGTTCGTCGCCAAGATCAAGCCCGACCTGGTCGGCTCCGGCATCAAGGAGAAGTACATCTTCCAGAAGATGGGCATCCCCTTCCGCCAGATGCACAGCTGGGACTACTCCGGCCCGTACCACGGCTACGACGGCTTCGCCATCTTCGCCCGCGACATGGACATGGCGATCAGCAACCCCTGCTGGAACAAGCTGACGCCGCCCTGGGCCAAGAAGGAGGAAGCCGAACTGAAGAAAGCTGCCTGACGCATTACCGACCCTCGTCATCAACCTTGCGCCGGCGTCCACGGATGAGTGGCGCCGGCAAGGAGACCCAAGATGCAAACCGCTGAAAAGATCAAGCCGTGCTACCCGCTGTTCCGCGACGACGACTACAAGGAGTCGATCTCCGCCAAGCGCGAACAGTTCGAAGAGATGTTCCCGCAGGACAAGATCGCCGAGACCTTCGCCTGGACGACTACTAAGGACGCGCTGATTTATTCGCAGATCGATAAACCGGACTCATCCATGACATGCGAGAATTGGCGCACTGACAGTTGATAGGCACTTGACGATGCAAGCGAGTTTTTCCGAACTTGAATA
>JBGFRW010000050.1:0-254870 GCA_041694935.1 Pseudomonadota bacterium
GAACAACATCGCCAACGACACCCTGACCGTCGCCGGCTACCTCGGCTCCAAGGCCATCACCGTCACTGCCGCCCAATCGGCCAAGACCATCGCCGCCAACGTCAATCTGAAGACCTCCGACACCGGCGTCACCGCCACGGCGATGAACTACACCCAGGCTTCTTTCGGCACCGCCGGTAGCTACTCCCTCAAGATCAAGTCGGACAACAGCACGGCGGAGACGATTTCCTTCACTGTCTCGGCGACCAACTCGGCCGATGGCTTGGCGACCGCCGTCCAGGCGTTCAACGATGCATCGGCCAAGACCGGCGTCACCGCACAGGTGAATTCGACCAATGACGGCGTGATCCTGACCAACCTGACCGGCAATGACATCCAGCTCGTCAGCAACGGCATGGCCGGCGTCCTCACCGTCAAGGGCCTGCAGGCCGACCAGACGACCACTCTGGGCGTTTCTCAATCTGTGGCTGCCGCAGCAACCGGTTCGATTACCTCGGCCGGCTACATCGAATTCGACTCCGAAAAATCCTTCGCCGTCAATGCCGCGACCGCCAACAACGTAATGGCTTCAGCCGCCAATGCTTCCTCGCTCAAGGACGTCGCCACCCTCGATGTGACGACTTTCACCAAGGCGACCGATGCCCTGCGTACGGTGGATGCAGCACTCTCGGTGGTCAACGGCATGCGCGCCCGCTTCGGTGCGATCCAGTCCCGCTTCGACGCGACGATCTCGAACCTGCAGGCAACGGCCGAGAACCTCTCGGGCGCCCGCAGCCGGATCCGCGACGCCGACTTCGCGACGGAAACCACCAACCTGAGCCGCGCCCAGATCCTGCAGCAGGCCGGTACGGCGATGCTGGCCCAGGCCAACGCCCTCCCGAACCAGGTTCTGACACTGCTCCGCGGCTAAAGAAATACGGTCTGAAAAGCTCTGCGGCCGGAGAGATGGATTCCCGGCCGCAGCCTAGTCAAGGAGCGCATAGATGAATATCCAATCCATCGGCAAGTTCGGCGATGGTGCATCGCAACCGGCAGCCCCGCAAGGGGCAGCCGCAAGCGAAGCGCCAAGGCCGGATGCGCTCAAGCTCCAGGCTATCGCCAAGCAGCCCGTACCGCCCCCTGCGCATGCGGATGTGCAGGAGGCCATCCAAGCAATCAGAAAGAGGATCGAAGTTGCAAGTCCGGGGAGTTTCGAATTTTCCATTGACGAAGACGCTCGTATGACGGTGGTGCGCATTACCGACCGGAATACCGGCGAGCTGATTCGTCAGGTACCCGCTAAGGAACTCGTCGAACTTGCCAAGGATCTCGACCGGATGCAAGGACTGCTGCTGCGGCAACAGGCTTGAACCGACTTGAGCCGTGTATCTCGGGCCCGCCCTTCGGCGGGCCTTTTCATTTTCTGCACCGTCAATAGCTATAATGTTTCAATGGACGCAACAGGATAGATGGCCTGATTCCTGCTACAGATTTCTGAGCGGCGGTCGTTATCCCAGTCATGGACGCAAAGGCCGCGGCAGCGCATTTCCGCATTAGGAGCCAATCATGACCATTTCCTCCCCCGGTATCGGTTCCGGACTCGATATCAACGGCATCATCGCCAAGCTGATGCAGGTTGAACAGCAGCCCCTGATCGCGCTAGCGAAAAAAGAGGCGAGCTATCAAGCGAAGATTTCGGCCCTCGGCGCATTGCAGAGCGCGCTGTCGTCCTTCCAGACGGCTGCCAGCGCCATGGCCCCAGCCACCGGGCAGACCGCTTCGGCCAAGTACACCAGCTACAGCGCCTCAGTGGCGAACACGTCGATCGCCACGGCTTCAGTCTCGACGGGGGCCGTCGCAGGCACTTACAGCCTCGAAGTTACCTCCCTGGCCAAGGCACACCAACTGGCATCTGGCACTTACGCAAGCGAATCGACCGTCGTCGGCACCGGAACCATCATTCTCGAGCGCGGCTCGGTTGCCGGCGGCGTCGGATCCGGCGGTGCATTCACCACGAAGAGCGGCACCAGCCCGGTCACCGTCACCATCGATTCCACGAACAATACCCTCGCCGGCATCCGGGACGCGATCAATGCTGCAGGTGCAGGAGTTTCCGCCACCATCGTCACTGGCACTGGCGGTGCCCAACTCCTGCTCACCAGCGATAGCACCGGCACGCAGGATGTCTTGCGCGTCACCGGCACTCTTGCGGATACAAACTACGACCCCTCGACGAATACGGGGAACCTGACGCAGCAACAACCAGCAACCGACGCGGCGCTGAAACTCAATAATGTTGCCCTGACCAGCACCAGCAATACTGTCACGAATGCACTTACCGGCGTGACGCTGACGCTGACGCAGGAAACCACCACCCCGACGACGCTGACCGTCAGCAAGAACTTGACCTCGACGCTGACGGCGACTTTCTCCACCCTCGTCAAGGCCTACAACGATCTGGCCAAAACAATGAAGGATCTGGGCAGCTACAATGCGGAAACCAAACAAGGTGGCCCCCTGCTCGGCAATGCCACTCTGCGCGCCGTCGAATCGAGGGTACGCAGGGTCTTGGGCGAGGTTCCATCCGGGGCGACCGGCGAGTATCAGCGCCTGGCGCAAGTCGGCGTTGCCTTGCAGCGGGACGGCACGATGAGCCTGGATTCATCCAAGCTGCAAACGGCCGCAAACAAGGACTTCGAATCGGTCGCCGCGCTTGCCGGTGCACTTGGGTCAGCGCTGAAATCGGCGACGGATGGACTGCTCGGCACCGGCGGAACATTACCGTCCGCCACGGCCGGCCTGAACGCATCGATCAAGGATATCGGCAAACAGCAAAGCGCCTTCCAAGTACGCCTGGCCCAAATCGAGACCCGCTATCGCAGGCAGTTCACGGCGCTGGATAGCGCGATCGCCGCGATGAATGCGACCAGCTCCTACCTGACGCAACAGCTTGCCGCGCTCACCCCCTCGAGTACGAAATAATTCTCGGAGATCACCCAATGTTTGGCAGCAGCAAGCACGCCGCAACATACCGCAGCATTGGCCTGGAGACGCAGCTTGCGGAGGCGTCTCCCCACAATTTGATCGTCATGCTGTTCGACGGCGCGCTGATCGCCTTAGCCAATGCGCAGCGTCACATGGAAAACCAGGAGATCGCCGAAAAAGGCAGCGCCATCTCGCGTGCCATCGACATCATCACCAACGGCCTTCAAGCCAGCCTGGATCTCAAGGAAGGCGGAGATATTGCTCAGCAGCTCTATGCCCTCTACGAGTACATGGGACAGCGTTTGCTGTACGCCAATCTGTACAACAATATTGAGGCACTCAAGGAGGTCGCCTCACTGCTGCACGAGATCAAGTCTTCATGGGAGGAAATAGCCAACGATCCCGCAGTTCTTTCCGCTAACAAGCGGGGGGCCTGATGCTTACCATAGCCCCGATGCCATCCCAGCTCCAACTATACGAACAGATGTGTGCGCTTTCCAACCATATGGTGGAGGCGGCGCGGAAAAATGACTGGGAGCGACTGGTCAATCTGGAGCGCTCGGTGTCCGCCCTGCGCGACACGCTGATGGCACAGGATAATGAAGGATCCCTGACACCTCAGGACGTCGAGAAGAAACGCGAGTTGATCCAGCGCATCCTCAAGGACGATGCCGAGGTGCGCCGCCATACCGAGCCCTGGATGGAGCAGGTGAGGCGCTTCCTTTCCGGCGATGCGCGCAAGCGGCAGGTCGACCAGGCCTACGGCGCCGGCAGCTGACCGTTTATTGCCGCATGCGGCGGCATTCAGGCGATGAATAACTCATGGCGCTGATCCCTCCCGATGCCGGTATACGCATGCGGATGCAGACCGAGGCGAATCTGCTGCAGCCGGTCGCGCCCGTTCATGAGATTCCCTCCGACCTGCCTGAACTGCGGCCGGGCCAGACCTTCACCGCACGCATACAGGAAGTCCTGCCGGACAACACCTACAAGGCCCTCGTCGCCGGCAAGCAACTGACCCTGCAGCTTCCCGAAGGCGCCAAGTCGGGTGACATGCTCGACCTGATGGTGATCGACCGCTCGCCCAAGGTGGTGATCGCCAAGCAGGTCGAGTCGGGCAACACGGGAGCGGCTAGCGGCGAAACCGGCCCCTACCCTTTCGCCAAACTCAGTCCGGCGGCACGCCTGATCGGTCAGCTCTTGCCGGCCGAGGGTGAAACGACGCAGCCGGCCCAGTTGAACCGAGGCCAGCCGCTGCTGGCCCAACCGCCCCAATCGCAGAACACCGCCGCCCAGCTGGCGCCGATCCTCGCCAAAGCCGTTTCTCAAAGCGGCCTGTTCTACGAATCGCACCAGGCGCAATGGGTGAGCGGCAAGTTGCCGCTCGAACAACTGCTGCAGGAACCGCAGGGCCAGCGCTCATCGCCCGCCGCCCTGGCCCATGCCGCCGCAACGATCGCATCCCGCTCCGCCGCTGCTGAGGCACCCGCCACCGCCAACGCCATCTTGCAAAACCTGCAGGCTGCCGCCACCGCAAAAGTCGGCGCTGGCGAGACGGCGCAAAACGTTCCCGCGGGTAGTCAGGCCACCCAGCCGGCCGCACTGGCGCAGCAGGTGCCGGACGACCTGCGCCCGCTGGTACAGCACCAGCTCGAAGCGGCGGGCACGCAGCGCATGTTCTGGCATGGCGAGATCTGGCCTCGGCAATCGATCGACTGGGAGATCGAATGGAGCGACGAACGCGAAGCCGATGGCCGTAGCGAGGAAGAGGCCAGCTGGCGGACCGCCCTGTCTTTGACGACGCCACGCCTTGGGCGCATCGACGCCTCGCTGCAATTGACCGGCTCAGGCGTGCGCATCGTGCTCGCCACGCCCTACGGCGCCAGCGCCGCCGATCTGCGCGACGAAAGCCCGAAACTCGGCGAAGCGCTCGCCGCTGCTGGCGTGCCGTTGCTGGCCTTCCAGATCAAGCATGAGAACGGGCCCCAGGCGAGTTCGCTGGAACGCTCTGGCGAACGACCGGCGGCGGAGGGCGCATGACCCCCCCGCCCGACAGGGAGAGCAACGCCGACGCAGGAACGCGGGCGCTGGCCGTCGCTCTCAAGTACGCGCCAGGCGACATGGCGCCGAAGGTGGTCGCCAAGGGACGGGGGCTGATCGCGGAGGAGATCATCGCGCGCGCCCGCGAGCACGGTGTGTTCGTGCACGAGTCGCCCGAGTTGGTGACCCTGCTTTCCCAAGTGGATCTCGACGACCACATCCCCCCTTCGCTCTACATCGCCGTGGCCGAATTGCTGGCCTGGCTCTACCAGGTCGAACAGAAGGGCGTCACCACTGAACTTCCCGCCAATGGCGCCAAGCCCTTGGAATAGAATCGGGACACCATGAGCGAAGAAACGACCAGCACGAATAACTCTGTCATTCTCGAAGCAGACGAATACAGCCGGTATATGCTGCGCACCCCCGCCGAAGTGTCTATGGTGCTGCGCAACCTCAACGACCGAGTCTCGCAGATCACCGTTTTCTTCAACGAAGGTCAGGACATGCTGCTGACGACGGTCGCCGCGGTGGCGAACGACCATCTGGTGCTCGATTTCGGCCCCGATGAAGAAATGAACCGCAAGGCGCTCACGGCGGAAAAGCATTTCTGCGTGACGATGCTGGATAAGGTGCGCATCCAGTTCATCCTGCGCGATTTCCAGAAAATCGAACATGAGGGGCGACCAGCGTTTCTGTGCGCCCTGCCCGAAGAATTGTTACGGCTGCAGCGTCGCGAATACTACCGGCTGCTCACGCCAATCGTCCGCCCACTGCTCTGTACCGTGCCGATCCCGCTCCCCAGCGGGGACATCCACCTGCACGAGGCGCATGTCTTCGACATCAGCGGTGGCGGCATGGGCATCGCGGCGCCCCCGGAAGGCGTGCCCTTCGCACTCGACATGAAATTTCCCAACTGCCGCGTCGACCTGCCGGAAGTGGGCATCGTCACCGGTGCGCTGCGCGTACGCAGCCTCTTCAATGTCACCCTGCGAAGCGGCGCGACGATGCGTCGTGCGGGTTGCGAGTTCGTCGACCTGCCCGGCCCGATGATGACGCTGATCCAGCGCTACATCATCAAGGTGGAACGGGAAAGAAAAGCCCGCGAATCAGGAATGGGGTAAATCAAACGGGCATGTTCATCACGTCCTGGTAGGCCGTGACGAGCTTGTTGCGCACCTGCACCATCTGCTGGAAGGAAAGGCTGGCCTTCTGCAGGTTGATCATGACGTCCTGCAGATTGACGTTTTCGTTGCCGGCGGCGACACCCTGCGCCATCTGCTGGGCCTGGGCCTGCGCCGCGCTCACCTGATCGATCGCCGTCTTGAGCGCCTGGCCGAAATCAACTCCGCCTGCCGGTTGATTCGCAACGGCAGGCTTGCCCTCTGCGACAGCTGACGCGGCGCGCAGCTCGCTGAGCATCTGGTCGAGGTTACGGGTGTCGATAGCCATGCGCGTTTTATAGCAAACCCTGTGCCGGGAATCTACTCCTGTTCACCATCCTTCAGGAAGCCTTCGTCGCGGTATTGCGCGAGTTTATATCGCAGGGTGCGCTCGGAAATGCCCAACAGTTCGATCGCCTTCTTGCGCGAACCGCCGACCTTGGCGAGCGTATCGAGGATGTGTTGGCGCTCGAGATCCTTCATGTTGATAGGATTCTCTGTAGAAACAGCGGGTTGCGAAACAAAGGTCTGTGCTGCAAAAGTCGGCGCCGGCGATACGGCGCCTACGGTGAGCACTGCGGCATGATCACTGGGCAGCAATTCAGCGGGCGTCGCGGCAGGCGCCTTCGAGGCTGTTGCATCCGTCGGCAACAGCAGATGGTCGGCCTCGATGACATCGCCGGGCGCGAGGATCAAGGCGCGCTGCATGACATTTTCGAGCTCGCGCACGTTGCCCGGCCAGCGGTGAGCGGCAAGTTTTGCCGCTGCACCTTCGGAAAGACGCGCCACCCTGCCGAGCCGTGCGCCATGGAGGGAAAGGAAGTGCCGCGCGAGCGGCACGATGTCGCCAGGACGTTCGCGCAGTGCGGGAATCGCCAGAGGAAAGACATTGAGCCGGTAATAGAGGTCTTCGCGAAAGCGGCCGGCAGCGACTTCCAGCGCCATGTCGCGGTTGGACGTCGCCAGTACGCGGATATCGACCGCTACCGGCTTCTTGCCGCCGACGCGCTCGACCTCGCGCTCCTGAAGGACGCGCAGCAGCTTGGCCTGCAGCGCGAGCGGCATCTCTGAAATCTCGTCGAGCAGCAATGTGCCGCCATTGGCCTGCTCGAATTTGCCGGCCTGCGCGCTCTGCGCGCCAGTGAAGGCACCCTTTTCATGGCCGAACAGTGTGGCCTCGAGCAGATTGTCTGGAATTGCCGCGCAGTTGATGGCGACGAACGGCCCCCCTCTTCCACCCTTTCCGCGTTGCGAATGGTCGTGGATGTAGCGCGCGAACACTTCCTTGCCGGTGCCCGATTCGCCGGTGAGCAGCACGGTGGCATCCGTCCTCGCCACGCGCGAGGCCAGCAGCAGCGTTTCGCGCGTCTTCGCATCGGCAGCGATCACGCCCTCCGCCGCCGGCGGGTTGGCGTAGCGCGCGATCTGATCGATGAGCGCCTTGGGTTCGAAGGGCTTGAGCATGAAGTCGCACGCACCGCCGCGCATCGCCGCCACCGCCTTATCGACGTCGCCGAAGGCCGTCATGAGCAGCACCGGCAGACCAGGCTTGCGAGCGCGGATCTCGGCCAGCAGCTGCAGGCCATCCATCGGCACCATGCGCAGATCGGAAACAACCATGTGGAACGCGCCGCGCTCGATCTGTGCCAGCGCTGCCGGCCCCCCGTCGGCACCGGTCGGGCGATAGCCCGCCGCTTCGAGGGTGATCAGCAGCGCATCGCGCAGGGCCTCGTCGTCCTCGACGACGAGAATGTTCATCGCTGTGTTGGCCATCAGGCTGGCTCCATGGATTGCGTGTCGGCCGCACCGCGGCTCACGGTAAGCACGAATTCGGTGCCGGCACCGAGCTCCGAGTTGACGTCGATGCCGCCGCCGTGGGCGCGCGCCACGCCGCGGGCGATGGCCAGTCCCAGGCCGGTGCCTTCGGCGCGCGTGGTGAAGAACGGTTCGAACAGACGCGCGGCGACGTCGGGCGGCATGCCGGGGCCATTGTCCCTGACGATGAAAGCAAACCGGTCGCTGGCGACCGTCACGCCCAGACTCACCTGTCCTCCGACAGGCACGGCCTGGAAGGCATTCTCGAGCAGGTTGGTCAGCGCACCGGCGAGCGCCTTGCGATTGCCAGTCAGCGCCAACCCGCCCGGGGCGACGGCCAAGTCGAAAATAACACCGCGCGCCCGCGCAAGCGGCTCGAAGGTATGGGCCAATTCGCCGAGCAGTTCGTCAACGGCGAAGTTTTCGCGGCCGAGCACTTCACCCCGCGCGAACAGCAGCATGTCCTGAATTAGGCGTTCGAGGTGCTTGAGACGGCCGACGGTCTTCTGTGCGATGCTGATGCGGGTGGTCTCCGGCAGCTCGGGGTTCTCGAGGTTGCCGGCGTAGAGCAGTGCCGCTGCCAGCGGCGTGCGCAACTGGTGTGCGAGTTGAGCCGCCATCTCGCCCATTGCCGCCAGCCGGGCATTACGCTCCGCCTCTTCACGCAGGCGCTGGGTTTCGGCATTCGCCGCCGCCAGTTCGGCTGTAAGCGCCTCGACCTGGCGTTCCAGCGCACCGTAGGCCGTCGACAGCTCTTCCGAGACCTGGTTGAACAGACGAAAAGCCTCGGCCAGTCGTGCCGGATCGGCGACCAGGTCGGTCGGTACGGGAGAGGATGCAAGCTCGGTGGCAGTCATGGCAGACAATATTCGCAAAAAGTCGGCGCTGGTGATACGGCGAACAATAACCGAAATAGCGGCAAATTTTGCCGCTGCTTGCAGGAACCCGTCTTGCTAGGGCAAGCGAGAATCCGTCAGCGCCTTATCGGAGGACCATTCGCGCATCATGGCCGAGACCGCCACCGCCAACTTTCCCTTCAGCCCCGCCGCCCTCGCTCAGCTCAACGCCCGCCAGAAGCTGACTGCCATGGCAGCGGTCGCGCTCGCCATCGCCCTGCTCGTCGGTGCCTGGCTCTGGACCAAGGAGCCGCCCTATTCCGTGCTGTTCTCGAACCTGACCGATCAGGACGGAGGACAGATCGTCACCGCGTTGCAGCAGCAGAACGTTCCCTACAAGTACTCCGAGGGCGGAGGCGCAATCCTTGTCCCCGGCACGATGGTGCACGACGTGCGCCTTCGGCTTGCCTCACAGGGGTTGCCCAAGGGCGGCCTGGTCGGCTTCGAGGTCATGGAAAACCAGAAGCTCGGCATCAGCCAGTTCGCCGAGCACATCAACTATCAGCGCGGCCTCGAAGGTGAACTGGCCCGCTCGATCCAGTCGCTCGGCGCGGTGCGCGCAGCGCGCGTGCATCTGGCGATCCCCAAGCAGACCGCTTTTCTGCGCGACGAACTGAAGCCTTCCGCTTCGGTGCTGGTGAGTCTGCAGCCGGGCCGTGCCCTCGACGGCGCGCAGATCGCCGGCATCGTGCATCTGGTATCGTCGTCGGTACCGCAGCTCAATCCAGCCAACGTCAGCGTCATCGACCAGAACGGCAACCTGATCTCGCGCCAGCAGGATCCGCTCAAGAACGCCGGCCTCGACGCCAACCAGATCAAGTTCATCAAGGAAGTCGAGAACCAGTACGTCCAGCGCGTCGAGGCGATTCTCGAGCCGCTGGTCGGCAAGAGCAACTTCCGCGCACAAGTCGCCGCCGATATCGACTTCTCGCATATCGATCAGGTCGACGAGACCTACCTGCCGAACCCGGCCCCTGGCACCGCCATCCGCAGCCAGCAGACTGCCGAATCCGGCGCTGGCAACCCGCCGGCGGCCGGCGTTCCCGGTGCGCTCAGCAACCAGCCGCCCGTGCCGGCCACCGCCCCAATCACCAATCCGCAGGTCGGCGCAGCGGCTGGCGGCGCCGGCCAGAACGGCAATTTCTCGCGCAACGCCACCATCAACTATGAACTCGACAAGACCGTGCGCCACACGCGCGGCACGCCGGGCGTGGTCAAGCGGCTGTCGATCGCCGTGGCGGTGAACCACAAGAAAGGACCGGAAAAAGACGGCAAGCCCGGTAAGGCAACACCGCCGACGGCCGAGGAGATCAAGCGCATCAACGACCTGGTGCGCGAAGCGGTCGGCTTCAACGAGAAGCGCGGCGATTCGATCAGCGTGGCCGCCGCCAACTTCGTACCGCCGGAACCCGAGGCGATTCCCGATCTGCCGCTTTGGAAGGATCCCTCCATCTTTCCGCTCGCCCAAGAGATCGGCAAGTATTTGATCTTTGCGCTGATCGCCTGGCTGATCTGGACCAAATTGCTCAAGCCGATCGGTGCCATGCTGACTGCGGCGTCGCAGCGCGCCGAAGCGGAACGCGCGGAGGCGCAGCGGGCAGATGAAGAAGCCGAGGGTGGCCCCCATATTCCGCACGCAGGGGTGACGTTCGACGATAAACTGAAGCAGGCGCGCGACGTGGCCCATCAGGAGCCGAAACTGGTCGCGGAATTGATCAAGGAGTGGATGGGTGCCGGGGGGACCTGAGGAGGGACTCGAAAAGAGTGCGATGCTGTTGCTCTCGCTGGGCGAGGACGCCGCAGCGGAAGTGCTCAAGCATCTCGGCCCTCGCGAGGTGCAGAAGCTCGGCCATACCATGGCGGGCATCAAGTCCGTGCCTCGCGACAAGGCCGAGAAGCTGATCGACGAGCTCGAAATCCACACTGCCAAGGGCTCGCCGCTCTCCGCCGACGAAAACATGATCCGCGCCATGCTGACCAAGGCGCTCGGCGACGACAAGGCAGCCAACCTGATCGGCCGCATCCTGCAGGGCGGCGACACGGCAGGCATCGAGAGCCTCAAATGGATGGATGCGGCCACCGTGGCGGATCTCATCAAGAACGAGCATCCGCAGATCATCGCGACGATCCTTGTTCACCTCGAATTCGACCACGCCGGAGAGATCCTCAAGTTCTTCACCGAGCGGCTGCGCAACGACGTGCTGCTGCGCATCGCGACGCTCGACGGCGTGCAGCCGACTGCGCTGCGAGAACTCAACGACGCCTTGACGCGACTCTTGGCCGGCGCCTCGACCAATGTGAAGAAGGCGGCAATGGGCGGCGTGCGTCATGCGGCCGAGATCCTCAACTTCGTCGGCCAAGCAGCGGAAACCGCCATCGTCGACAACGTACGGGAGTACGATCCCGATCTCGCTCAGAAGATTCTCGACGAGATGTTCGTCTTCGAGAACCTGCTGGACGTGGACGACCGCGGCATCCAACTCCTGCTGCGCGAAATTCAGTCCGACTCGCTGATTCTTGCGCTCAAAGGCGCCTCACCCGAACTGCGCGAGAAAATCTTCAAGAACATGTCCCAGCGCGCCGCCGAAATGCTCAAGGAGGATCTCGAGTCGAAAGGCCCTGTACGCCTTTCCGAGGTCGAGGGTGAACAAAAGGAGATTCTCAAGATCGCACGCCGCCTCGCCGACGAAGGACAGATCCAACTCGGCGGCAAGGGTGGCGAAGACGTGATGGTCTGAGATGGGCGAATCAGGTCAAACCGCCTGGGAGCGCTGGGAACTCGCCAGCTTCGACGCCCCAAGCCAGCCTCAGAAGCCGGCCGACCAGCCGGAAGCGGGGAGCGAGGTGGCGGATATGGTCAAACTGCCCACCGCTGCGGAAATCGAGCAGATCCACCAGCAGGCGCACGACGAAGGCTACCAGCGCGGCCAGGCGGAAGGCTATCAAGCCGGTCTCAAGGAAGGACAGACCAAGGCCCTCGCCGAGGCGCAGCGGCTGGCCAGCGCTGCTGGCAAGCTCGAGTCCGCGCTCGCCAAGCTCGAAGAAACGGTGGCGAAAGATCTGTTGTCCCTCGCCGTCGAACTCGCCCGCGAGGTGATCCGCCAGGAGATAGCCGCGCGGCCGGAAACCCTCCTTGCGGTGGTGCGCGAGGCGATTGGCCAGTTGCCGCACCAGCATGTCGCCATCTACCTGAATCCGGAGGATGCCTCGCTGCTGCGCTCCTACATGGGCGACCAGCTCGCGCATGCCGGCCACCGCATCCACGAAGACTTCAAGCTCGCACGCGGCGACTGCGTACTGGAGGCCGGCGGCAGCCAGCTCGATGCCACCGTGTCGATGCGCTGGCAGCGCGTGCTCGACAGTCTCGGCTTGGCGGAAGCCTGGCAGCCGGACGCCGTCCCACCGGCGCCGACTTTCGAACGCAGCGAGGACAAAGCTCTCTCTTCCGCAACAAAGCGGCCGGGGGATGACGGATCCAATGAACCCTGAGCGCATCCGCGACTTTCTCGCCGACTGCCGCAAGCGCGCCGCGACGCCGCAGCCGTTCAGGCTCGCCGGCCGCCTGACGCGCATCAACGGCCTGGTGATGGAGGCCGCCGGCCTCAAGCTGCCGCTGGGATCAGGCTGCCGGATCGAAGCTCCGGGCGGCGGCTGCGTCGAGGCGGAAGTGGTTGGCTTCGCGGGCGAGAAGCTCTACATGATGCCTACCGAGGATGTCTATGGCCTCGCGCCAGGCGCCCACGTGCTGCCCATGGAGGCGCCATCTCTCACGCCAAAACTCGGCCAGCCCAGCCTGCCGCGGCGGCGCAGCCTCGATCGCGCCAAACACCTGCCGGTAGGCGACCAGTTGCTCGGCCGCGTCGTGGACGGCAACGGCCGGCCGCTCGACGGACTCGGCCCGCTCGATGACAAGACGCTGCGCTCGCTGGTCGGACGGCCGGCGAACCCGCTGCAGCGCGAACCGATCTCGCACACTCTCGACGTCGGTATCCGCGCGATCAATGCACTGCTCGCCGTCGGCCGGGGCCAGCGGCTCGGTCTGTTCGCCGGTTCGGGCGTCGGCAAGAGTGTGCTACTCGGCATGATGGCCCGCTACACGGCGGCGGAAGTGATCGTCGTCGGGCTGATCGGCGAGCGCGGCCGCGAGGTGAAGGAGTTCATCGAGCAGAACCTCGGCGGCGAAGGGCTGCGGCGTTCCGTCGTCGTCGCCGCCCCGGCCGACGTGAGCCCGCTGATGCGCCTGCAGGGCGCGGCCTATGCCACCTCGATCGCCGAGCAGTTCCGCGACGAAGGCAGGCATGTTCTTCTGATCATGGACTCACTAACCCGCTATGCGATGGCCCAGCGCGAAATCGCCCTCGCCATTGGCGAACCGCCTGTGACGCGCGGCTATCCGCCCAGCGTCTTCGCGCGCCTGCCGCAGCTCGTCGAGCGCGCCGGCAACGGCCCGGCCGGTGGCGGCTCGATCACCGCTTTCTACACCGTGCTGGCGGAGGGCGACGACCAGCAGGATCCCATCGCCGACGCCGCGCGCGCGATCCTCGACGGCCACATCGTGCTCAACCGAACACTCGCCGATGCCGGCCACTACCCTGCCATCGACATCGAGCAGTCGATCTCCCGTGCGATGACCAACCTCATCACACCAGAACATCTTGAACGCGTTCGCCGCTTCAAGCAGCTCTACTCCCGTTACCAGCGTGCCCGCGACCTGCTGGCCGTTGGAGCTTACGCTCCGGGCTCCGACCCGTTGCTCGATCGCGCAATCGCGCTCTACCCTCAGCTCGAAGCCTTCCTGCAGCAGGGCATCGAGGAACGTGCCGACGGCACGCAAAGCATCGCCGCCCTCACCGCGCTGTTCCCAGACATCGATTAATCTCGCGCGGTCTATACTTTCGCCATGGACAAGCAGTTCAAGCTCCAATCGCTGCTGGATCTTTCCAATCTGCGGCTCGACGAAGCGACGCGCCAGCTCGGCAAGCTGATCGCCAGCGAGCAGGAGGCGAGTCAGCGCCTCGAATTGCTGATCCAGTACCGGGACGAGTATCACGCACGCTTTCTTTCCGCGGCCGGCAATGGCCTGGGCCCTGATGCCTGGCGCAATTACCAGAACTTTCTCGGACGCCTCGACCAGGCGATCGACCAAGCACGAACGATGGTGACGACCTCGAAGCAGCGTACCGCGCTCGGACAGAAGGAATGGATCGACAAGCGCGGCAAGGTGAAGGCCTTCGATACCTTGGCGCAGCGCCATCAAGCCCGCGTCGCTTACGCCGAAGCGAAACATGACCAGAAGCAGTCGGACGAACACGCCGCACGTCGCCACGGCGCGCTGGCGGAGGAAGAGTAGGCGGCATCTGGCACAGTCCTTGCGTTTCTCGTTCCGAGATATTTCCACTGCAAGGATCGACCTCATGCCGGCCAACATCAATTCTGCTGCCTGTCACGTCATGCAATGCGCCAAAGCCGCACCGAGCGGCACGGGGATAGCGGCGGATGCTGCCAACACGGACAGCAGCGGCGGCGATGCCTTTGGAGCTATCTTCCAACAATTGTCGGGCAAGCAACTGGCCGCCGCCATCAAGCCTGGTCAGATAGCTGCATTGGCAAAGGACCCTTCCACCGATGCACCGGCAGTTCAGGATGCGCTCGCCGCTCTGCTGCCTTTTCTCGACGCCATGGGGCTGACTGCGGTGGTGAATGAAAAGGCGGAAGACTCCACGGAAGCCGAACTCCTGACTGAGGCTGCTATCGAGGCCGATGAAGGCATGGCCTTGGCAGGAATTGCCTCCAATCTGCCCAAGCAGACGGCCGATGAGCCGGCAATATCTGCCGTAGCGGAAGACAGCCGAGGCAAAGCCGCTGCCGTCGCCCTGGCGCAGGGACATAATGTTGAGGATACCGGCGAGCCCGGGGTCGCTGTGGGCGCCAAGCATCGTCCCGAGCAGGGAATGAACGAATTTTCAGCCGAACTCGTCGAGGCGATCCAGACCAGCAAGGAGCAGCCGCGCACCCCGGGCAGCACCGCCGCCGCCGTGCAGCAGGTTCTTGCGAACCATGCGCCGCAAAGTACGCACGCCACCTCGCAAAGCCTGCCCGTCGCACCTGCCGTGGGCGCGCCCGGCTGGAGCGAAGAGGTCGGCAACCGCGTCATCTGGATGGCGAATCGCATGGAGAGTCGGGCCGAGCTGGTGCTCACGCCGCCGCAGATGGGGCGCGTCGAGGTCAGCCTGTCGATCAGCGGCGACCAAGCGAGCGCCACCTTCGTCTCCCCGAATCCGGCGGTGCGCGAGGCGCTCGAAGCCGCCTTGCCGCGCCTGCGTGAAGTGCTGGCCGACGCAGGCATCCAGTTGGGGCAGGCCCAGGTTGGGGCCGAGAACGCCCGCCAATGGGCGCAGCAGGAGAAAAATAGCGATAATCCGGGCTTCGACCGCGGCACAGCTGCCGGCGTGCCCGCCAACCTGGCCGCTCCTGGCGCCGTGCAGGCGCACGCCGACCTCAAGATGGGCCGCGGTCTTGTCGATGTATTTGCCTGATGCATTGAACTTTCAGGCAAACCGGACAGGAGTAAAGAATGGCTGACGCCAAGAAAACCGAAGCCCCCGCCGAAGGCGAGGCCCCCAACAAGAAGAAAAGCAAGCTGCTCTTGATCATCATCATCGGGGTTCTGGTGCTGGTGCTCGGCGGCGGAGGCGCGGCCTTCTTCCTGCTGAAGAAGAAGGCGGCCGACGAAGAGGAAGCCGACGAGGGCGACGGACCGCCCGCAAAAACGGCCAAGGCGAAGAAGAAGAAAAAGGACGAGCATGCTGCCCCGCCCGTGTTCGCCAAGCTCGAACCCTTCGTCGTCAAGCTACAGTCCGATGGCCAGGAAGCCTATGTCCAAGCCATTCCCGAACTCAGGCTGCACGATGCGCTGATTGCAGAACAGGTCAAGCAGTACATGCCGGAGATCCGCCACAAGGTACTGATGATCCTCGCCGGCAAGAAGGCCTCGGAGCTCTCGACTCCCGAGGGCATGCAGATGCTCGCCAACCAGATTCGCATGTCGATCAATGCCACGCTGAGCGGCGAGACGCCGGACCCGGCCAAGGCCAACGAAGATCATGCGGATTCCGAAGCGCCGGTACAGGCAGTTTTCTTCTCGTCGCTGATCGTCCAGTAAGTACGTCCAGATGAGCCAGGATTTTCTCTCCCAAGAAGAAGTCGATGCCCTGCTGAAGGGGGTCACGGGAGAAACCGAGGAGTCGCCGAAGGAAGAGGAGGCTGGCGGCGTCAAGAACTACGACCTCGGTCGGCAGGAGCGCATCGTCCGCGGTCGCATGCCGACGATGGAGCTTATCAACGAGCGCTTCGCCCGCTATCTGCGCATCGGCCTGTTCAACTACATGCACCGCAGCACAGAAATCTCGGTGGGGCCGGTGCGCGTGCAGAAGTACAGCGACTTTATCCGCAATCTGGTCGTGCCGACCAACCTCAACCTGATCCATATGAAGCCGCTGCGCGGCACCGGCCTTCTCGTGTTCGATCCGAATCTGGTGTTCCTCGTCGTGGACAATATGTTCGGCAGCGACGGGCGCTTCCATACCCGCGTCGAGGGGCGCGACTTCACGGCAACCGAGCAGCGCATCATCATGGGCATGCTCAATGTCGTCTTCTCCGAATATGCGAAGGCCTGGAAGCCGGTCTACGAAGTGGAGTTCGAATACATCCGCTCGGAGATGAACACCCAGTTCGCCAACATCGCCACGCCTTCAGAAATCGTCGTCGCCTTCACTTTCACCATCGAGCTGTCGGGCAACTCGGCCGAAATGCACGTCTGCATGCCCTACTCGATGATCGAGCCGATCCGCGACGTGCTCTACAGCACGATGCACAGCGAGCAGGCAGGCAGCGATCAACGTTGGACGAACACGCTGCGCCGTCAGCTGCTGACGGCCGAGGTAGAGTTGATCGCGCAGTTGGGCGGCTCGACGGTCACGCTCGGCCAGGTCAAGGACCTCAAGGTGGGCGACGTGGTGCCGATCGACATCGGGGAACTGCTCAGCGTCAAAGTGGATGGAGTTCCGCTGATGGAATGCCGCTACGGCATCAGCAGCGGTCAATACGCGCTGAAGGTGGAAAACTTCGTCGCACCGGAAGAAGTCACGGAGTAGGGGGCAGTCATGAACGATGCAGTAGAACAGGACAAGAACGCGGTTTCCGAGGACGATTGGGCCGCCGCGATGACCGAGCAAACCACCGCCGATGGCGAGGCCAGTGCCGCCGACGACTGGGCGGCCGCACTCAGTGAGCAAGCGACGCAGGAAAAGGCCCCTGCGCCCCAGGCCGCGAAAATCTTTGAGCAGCTTTCCAGTGGAGATGCCGCCGGCGCCAGCCACGGCCTAGAACTGATCCTCGACATTCCCGTTCATCTGACGGTCGAACTCGGCCGCACGAAGATCTCGATCCGCAACCTGCTCCAACTCGCCCATGGCTCGGTCGTCGAGCTCGACGGTCTCGCCGGGGAGCCAATGGACGTGCTGATCAACGGCACCCTGATCGCCCAGGGCGAGGTGGTCGTCGTCAACGACAAATTCGGCATCCGCCTGACCGACATCATCACGCCGCAGGAGCGCATGCGTAAACTCCACAAGTAGCCGCGCAAGTAAGCGCCCTTTTTCCCTTTGATCCGGCCATCGCCCTTCTGGGCGGGGCTTAATCTTCGTGGCCATGCTGCCACGCGTCTTTGCTTTTCTCGTTTCCCTCTGCACCTCGTTCGCCTGTCTGGCAGAAGTCGGCGCCGGCGGGACGGCGTTAGCCGAATCGGCCACCAGCATGGGGACGGCGCCGGCTGGAACCGCCGCAAACATGGGGACGGCACCCGCCGGATCGGCAGTACCACCCGATCTCGGGGCCAGCGCACTGCAAATGGTGATGGGCCTGGTTCTTGTGCTCGCTCTGCTGCTCGGAACGCTATGGCTGCTCAAGCGCCTTAGCCAGCCGCGCGGCCAAGTTGCAGGGCTGATGCGCGTCGTCGCCGGCGTCGCGGTCGGTTCGCGCGAGCGTGTGGTGATTCTCGAGTTGGGCAATAGCTGGCTGGTGCTCGGCGTTGCCCCCGGCCAAGTCACCACGCTGGCGGAGATTCCACGCCAGGAAGTGCCCACTTCGACTGCAGGCCTTGCTGCAAAAGAGTTTCCTGCTTGGCTCAAGCAGGTCATCGAGCGCCGTGGCCAATCATAGCCGTCGCATCCTCGTCACCGTGGCGCTGACCGCCGCGGCTACCCTCCCCGCCACGGCATTCGCCCAAGCGCTGCCAGCCATTACCAGCACGCCCGCTCCCGGTGGCGGCACGCAGTGGTCGCTGTCGATCCAGACGTTGCTGCTGCTCACCGGTCTGACCTTCCTGCCGGCGATGCTGCTGATGATGACGAGCTTCACGCGCATCATCATCGTGTTCTCGCTGCTTCGCCACGCGCTCGGGACACAGACCTCGCCGCCCAACCAGGTGCTGGTCGGCCTCGCGCTGTTCCTCACCTTTTTCATCATGGCGCCGGTCGGCGAGAAGATCTACGCCGACGCCTACCAGCCGCTCGCCGAGAACAAGATCTCCTTCATGCAAGCGCTCGAACGCGGCGCCGTGCCGCTGCGCGAATTCATGCTGCGCCAGACGCGTGACGCCGATCTCGCGCTATTTACCCAGATCGCCAAGTCACCCACCCCGACCAAGGTCGACGACGTGCCGATGCGCGTGCTGATCCCAGCCTTCGTCACCTCGGAGCTCAAAACCGCCTTCCAGATCGGCTTCATCATCTTCATCCCCTTCCTGATCATCGACATGGTGGTTGCTTCCGTTCTGATGTCGATGGGCATGATGATGATGTCGCCAGTGATCGTCGCCCTGCCGTTCAAGATCATGCTCTTCGTGCTCGTCGACGGCTGGCAACTCGTCGTCGGCTCGCTCGTGGCAAGCTTCGGATAAAGGAAAACCACCATGACTCCCACCGCCGTCATCGAAATCGGCCGCCAGGCTGTCGAGGTCACCTTGTTGATTTCCGCACCGCTCTTCATCGCCGCGCTGGCAACCGGCTTGATCATCTCCATATTCCAGGCGGCAACCCAGATCAACGAGTCGACGTTGTCGTTCGTGCCTAAACTGATCGTGGTTTTCATCACCCTGATCGTTGCCGGCCCCTGGATCCTGACGACGCTGACCGATTACATCCGACGCCTCTATGGCTCGATACCGACCATCATCGGCTAGCGTAAGCAGCGAATGATCACCTTCACCAGCGCACAGCTCGATGCCTGGCTGACGGCGTTTCTCTATCCCATGGCGCGCATCCTGGCACTGCTCGCCAGCGCGCCGGTGTTCAACAGCGCCGCCCAGCCGGCACGCATCCGCCTTGTCGTCGGACTCGTCATCACCATCGCCATCGTGCCGGTACTCCCGCCGCTGCCGACGATTCCACCCGGTTCCTGGATCGGGCTGGCCGTGCTGGCGCAGCAGGTGCTGATTGGCCTGCTGCTTGGCTTCACGCTGCGCATCGCTTTCGCCGCAATCGATCTCGCCGGCGAATTGATCGGCATGCAGATGGGCCTGTCGTTCGCCGTTTTCTACGATCCGCAGAACGCCGGGCAGACTCCGGTGCTGTCCGAATTCCTCGGCCTGATCACGACGCTGATCTTTCTGGCCTTGAATGGGCACCTGCTCACCCTCTCGGTGCTTGCGGAAAGCTTCCGCCTGCTGCCCATTACGACGACGCCTTTTCAGGCGGGCGGGCTCGGCGCACTGTTGGCCTGGTCGTCGACACTGTTTTCCACCGGCCTGCTGCTCGCCATGCCCCTCATCGCGGCACTTCTGATCGCCAACCTCGCGATGGGTGTACTGGCACGCGTCGCTCCGCAGCTCAACATCTTCGCGGTTGGCTTCCCGGTGACGCTGATGGCCGGCTTCGTTGTGCTGATGTTCTCGATCCCCTACTTCGGGGCGGCGATGCAGAACCTCTTCGACGGCGCATTCCACGCCATGGGGCAGATCATGCGCGCCGCCGGCGCGGCGCCGTAATCACCCGGCCGCCTTGGTGAGACGGATGACGCCCTCGGCCTTGCGCTGGGATCCGAGCACTGAAGAGTCCATCCCCTCCGAATATTCGACGACCTCATAGCTCGCAAAATTGCCGTCGCGCACCATCTGCTTGGCACGGCGATGGAAAGCCGCGCGCGCCTCACCTGCCCCGCCAGCGTAGTAGCGCTTCATGGAGAGCTGCAGATGCACGTGGTCCTTCGGGAAGCGCGCCTCTTGAATCTCCCAGTTCGGTGCGAGCGGATCGAGGATCAGCCAGGCCGCGGCGGCATAGGCGCCCCAATAGACGATCTTTTCGAGCGGATACGACACCGATGGGCCGAGAACCATGTTGGCATCAGGAATCAGCGGCCCGCCGATGACGTTGGCGGCGGTTTTCGCCACACCAGCCGACAAGTCGCCCGCAGTTCCCGTCGCGTTATGGACCGAAGCGTTGGTCGAGCATCCCGCGACGAACACGGCAGCCAGCAAGGTTGGCAGAAGTCGGCGCTGGCGGGACGGCGTCATGTGTGGCCTCATCTCAGGTAATCGAACAACGAGAGCTGGGAGATCTTGCTGAAGGAAAGCTGTGCCGCCTGCAGGTCTGTCTGCTTGCGCGTCAGATCGGAAATCGCCTTGGCATAGTCGACGTCCTGCAGATTGGAGAGCGTCTGCTCGTACTGCAGCGTCATGTCCTGATTCACGTTGCCCACCGACTCCAATTCCGACATGCGGCTGCCAATCATGGCCCGAACGCGCAGGATGTTGTCGGTGGCCTGGTCGATGTTGGTGAGGGCGAAGCCGATCTCGTTGACATACTTGGCCGCATCTTCAGGCACCGAGGTGTTGGCGGATTCGACTGCATCGATCAGGGTGGCGAGCGTCTTGAAGAGGCTCTGCGAGGAGCTCGGCGTAAGTGTGAACTGGTCGCCGGTCGCCGGATCGCCGTTGATGACGAGGCTCGAGCCGAGGTCGAAGGGAGGTTCCGCCCCCTGGCTCTTGAGATCAATGATCTGGCCCGGATAGTAAACGCGCTGGTTGGCGAGCGGTGCCGGCGCGGCGCCGCCAGTGAGCAACGAGTTGCCGGTTGTCGTATCGACGATGTCGTAATACGTGACGGGGGGCGTGACACTGTTGTCGATGGTAAAACCAATACTGTAGTCCTTGTTCGCCAGAGCATTCCAGGTCGCCGGATTGACGATGCTGCCGGCATCGATGACCCCCGTGCCGGTGTTGGCAGCGGCGTAGTCCGTCACGAAGTAGCTGTTGCCGTTGCGGATGCGTCGGAACACGTCGTTGCCGGAATCGCTGATCTCCAGCATGCGCGTGGCCGAGACCTGCAGCGTGCGCTGTCCGTCATCGCCCTGATAGACGATCTCGTTGCCCGGTGCGGCGTTGAGTTGATCGACATTGCCACTGAATGGCTTGGTCGATCCCATATATCCCGAAAAGAGATACTGTCCCTGGCCGTCGGCAGCGTTCGCAATGCCGAGCAGCTCATCGAAGCGAGCGCGCAGCTCGAAGGCGATGGTCCGCCGGTCGGTGGCTGCGACGCTGGCATTACCGACCTGCACCGTCAATTCCTTGATGCGGGTAAGAATATCGTTCACGCTGGTCAGCTGGGTTTCAGACAGCCCGAGGGCGGAATTGGCATTGCCCTGGTTGGTCAGGAATTGCCCGAGAATATCCTTCGACTGCGTCACCTCGAGCGCACGCGCTGCGGCGACCGGATCATCGGCCGGCGTCAGGATGCGGCGCCCTGACGAGATCTGCTGCTGGAGATGCAGCAATGCGGCCGACTGCTTGTTCATGGTACTCACGCCGGCGTCGAAAATCATGCTGGTGGCTATTCTCATGGCGGTATTCCTTTAGCGGGCAAGCGCGATGATCTCGTCGAACAACCGACTGGCGACGTCGATCATCTTGGCTGCGGCCTGATAGGCTTGCTGGTAACGCAACAGGTTGGCGGCTTCTTCGTCGAGATTGACGCCGGAGGTCTGGTCGCGGGCGATCTGCGCCTGCTCGAGCAGGCTTTGCTGGGCCTCGCCCGTGACTCTCACTTCGCGCGCCTTGTTGCCAATCGCAGAGACGATGGCGGAATAGGCAGACTGATAGGTGGAGGTGCCGCCTTCCATGGTGTTCTTGGTCTGCAAGGCTCCGAGCAGTACTCCATTGCGGTTATCAGATACTCCGCTGCTGTTCTGGCTGACGGTGAACACGTCACCGGCTGCGGGCGCGCCGCTGATCTGGATCGTCCAGCCGTTATAAGTGATGTCGGCACCGGCGGTATAGGGCACATTCACCGGGTTGCCGGTGCCAGTACCGACGACGTTGAAGGTCGTCGGAGGATTGTTGAAGGTGATGCTCACCGGCTGCTGCAAGTTGACGTTCAACGGCAATGAAGGATTGACTGTCCCGGCGCTAACGCTGCCGGTTCCCGTATTGGCAAGCGAGGTCGAGGTACGGATTGGCGCTGCGGCGGCAATCGCACGCGGATCGGTGATCGCCATCGCCACGTTCGCCGCTCCGGCACGCGTCGGCTCGATGAGGAATCTGTCACCCGCCACCGGAGTCCAAGTACCGACATCGATCGTGATCCCATCGACTGTCTGCGGCAGCGCCGCGAAAGTCTGAGTCACGTTATCGGAGAGGCGCTGCAAGGTGAAGTTTGCGCCGTCGTAGCTCAGCCGGTAGTCGCTGGTCGTCAGGTTGCCGACGTTGTTGATGACGACACTCGGCTGCTGGGTCGGCACGGCGTTGTTGGCGTTGGCGCGCACCGTCGGCCCGGCCAGGCTGAGATCGAAATACAGGCCGCCGAGCACGCCGTTCAGGTCTTGGCCGAGCTGATGCTGATCATTGAAATTCTGTGCCAGCGTCAAAGCAATGCGGCCCAGCGCATTCTGAGCCGTATCGAGCGATTCGCTGCGGAAGGCGATCAGTCCGCCAAGCGTGCCGCCCGTAATCATGGACTCGGGCATGTAAATCGTTCCGCCGCTCGGGGATTGAAGTGCCACTACGGTGCGCTCCGGATCGTCGGGAGCGGGCAGCGCCTGCAGCGAATAGTTGACTGTTCCCACGACCAGCGGCTGGCCATTCCCGATGAACACGCTGAAGGTGCCGTCGCTCTGGGTAATGGTCGTGGCGCGGACCGCCTTGTTGAGATCGGAAACGAGCTGGTCGCGCTGGTCGAGCAAATCGTTGGCCGGCTGGTCGCCGCCATTGGCCTGCGTAAGAATGATGCGCTGATTCAACTCGGCGATCTGCTTGGCGTATGAGTTGATCACGGTGACTTCGCTGGTGACCTGGGCATTGACGCCGCTGCGGATCTCCCGCATACGCTGGTCGATCGCCTGGAAGCGCGCCAGCAAGGCCTGACTGGACGACAGCATGGCTTGGCGTGCAGGAATCGAGGCAGGATTCGCCGTCATCTCCTGCACACCCTTGAAGAAACCAGAAAGCGCAGGCGACAAACCGGCGCTGGTATCGGCCAGCATATTGTCGATCTGGTTGATCTGGGCCAGATAGCTATCCATTTCGGCCGCCCCGGTCTGGGCCGCCTGCAACTGTTCGAGTTGAAATTTGCTATAGAGACGTTTGATCGTCTCTACGTTCGTCCCTTGGCCAAGATAGCCTGCGCCAGTGAATACCGGCGTATTGGTGGTCTGGACGATTTGTTGGCGGTTGTAGCCGGTCGTGGAGGCGTTGGCGATGTTGTGACTGGTAGTCAGAATCCCCATCTGCGCCGCATTGAGGCCGGTAATGCCGACGTTCAGGATACCCATTCTTTAGCTCCAGGAGATATGCTTCTAACGGCAATAACTGCCGCTGGTTGAGCGTTCGTAATGGGAGTACAGCAACCCCTGTGCCAGGGGGTGGAAATCAGGCCTTGGGCGACATCGCCGCCGATAATGCAACGCTGCTGATGACGCGCTCGAGCTTGGCCGCGTAGGCCGGATCGGTCGCGTAGCCTGCACGCTGCAGGCTGCGGGCAAAGCTGGCTGCATCGCGGCTCGCTGCCGCCTCGGCATAGCGCGGCGAGTTCGCCATCAAACGGGCGTAGTCCTGAAACGCCTCAGCATAGGAGCCATAGGCGCGAAAGCGCTCGACGCGCCGCTCCACGACCCCGTTCACATACTCGGTCGTAGCCGCCTCGACCACAGCGCCCTGCCACTGGCTGCCGGCCTTGATGCCGAACAGGTTGTGGCTGGGCCGTCCGTCGGCGAAGCGCGGCTCGGCGCGACCCCAGCCGCTTTCGAGCGCAGCGTGCGCGATCAGGAACTGCGGCGGAATACCGGTCTGCTGGCTGGCCAGCGCGGCATGCGGCCAGACGCTCGCGACGAAGGCCTGGGGTTGTCCGCTGCCTGTCGCCCCAGCAGTATTCGGCGCTGCAGGCCGGACCGGGATGGCTTCGAACGGCAGCCCAGCCGGGCCGTTTTCGGCCGGCAGCGGAATGCCGCGCTGCTGACGATCGAGGGGCAGGAAGCGCGCGGGCGGCGCGAGCGGCATGCCGCCATCGAGTTCGGGCAAAGACTGTGCATCCTGCCGCGACATCTGGCGCTCGATCACCTTGGCGAGTCCGGTACCGCCCTTGGCCGCCATGACCTGGGCGAGCTGCGAATCGAGCAGTTCCTGATAGAAGCGCGTCTGGTCGTTGTCGAACATGCCTTGCTGCGGGACGGTAGCGCGCATCGACTTGAGCATCATCTGGAGGAACACCGCCTCGAATTGCTGCGCGGCCGCTTTCAAGGCCTGCGGGTCGTCGGTGCGCAAACCGCGCTTCAGCGCAGTCAGCGACTGATTGTCGAAGATCGATGGCGTGGGGGCAGCGGAATTCATCACTATCGAGCATGCCTTGCCGGAGAAGCGGCAATCGTTCGAACATACCGGCAATTCATGCCGATTTCTGCCGCTTAAATGATTTCGAGTTCGGCGCGCAGGGAGCCGGACATCTTCATGGCCTGCAGGATCGCGATCAGGTCCTGCGGATTGGCGCCGATGGCGTTCAGCGCCTTGACCACGTCGGCAAGGTTCGCACCGGCCTGCAACGCTACCAGGGCACGCTCCTCCTGCTTGATATCGATCGCCGCGTTAGTGACGCCGGCAGTCTGTCCGGCCGAGAGGGGGGCAGGCTGGCTGACCTTGTTATCGGCAGAAATTGACACGGAGAGGTTGCCGTGCGCGACGGCACAGGCTTCGATCGTGACGGCCTGGTTCATGACTATCGATCCGGTGCGTGCATTGACGATCACCTTGGCCGGCATCTGCATCGGCGTCACATTCAGGTTCTCCACCGCGCCCAAGAAAGCGACGCGCTCGGTCGGGCTGGCCGGCAGGCGAACCTGCACCTGGCGCGCATCGATCGCGCTGGCGGTACCGTCGCCCATCGCCCGGTTGATCGCATCGACGACGCGCTTGGCTGTGCCGAAATCGGTTCGGCGCAATTCGAGATGAGCGATATCGCCATCGCCGACTGTCATCGGCACCTCGCGCTCGACGGTCGCTCCGTTGGCGATGCGCCCGACGGAAAGATGATTGATGGTGGTCTTTGAGCCAGCACCCGAAGCACCCGCACCGACGACGACGACGTTGCCCTGTGCCATCGCATAGACCTGGCTGTCTGCGCCCTTGAGCGGAGTCATCACCAGCGTGCCGCCACGCAAGGACTTGGCGTTGCCGATCGATGAGACGGTAACGTCGATCGGCTGGCCGGTGCGGGCAAAAGGCGGCAGATCGGCGGTGACCATCACCGCAGCGACGTTCTTTAGCTGCAGTGCCTGACCTGGCGGCAGGTTCACGCCGAGACGCGAGAGCATATTGATCATGCTCTGCACGGTGAATGGCGTCTGGGTCGTCTGGTCGCCGGTACCGTCGAGACCGACGACGACACCGTAGCCGACCAGTTGGTTGTGGCGGATGCCAGCAACCGAGGCAAGCTCCTTGATGCGCTCGGCGCGCGCCGCATCGCTCACCAGCAGTGCGGCAAACAGCCACATCAGGCCGATCAGGAACTTGTGCACGCTGCTCATGACATCACTCCATCAGAAGGGCAGGAAGGTGAGGAAGAATCGCCCAAGCCATCCCATCACTTGGGCCGAATCAAGGAAACCATTTGCCTTGTATTCGATGCGTGCGTCGGCGACCTGTGTGGACTGCACCGTGTTGCTCGCCGTGATAGTGTTCGGGTTGACCACGCCGGAGAAGCGGATGAACTCCTCGCCCTCCTTGAGTCCGATCTGTTTCTCGCCCGACACCAGCAGATTGCCGTTCGGATAGACCTCGATGACCGTCACGGCAAGCGTGCCGGTGAAGTTGTTGGAAGAGGAGTTTTCGCCCTTGCCCTCGAACCCGGTGCTGCTGTTGGCCGATAGCGTGGTGCCCTGGAAACTCTTGAGCGGCAGGCCGGCGATGGTCGGCACCCCGAGCGAGGCATCGTGGCTGCGATCAGCCTTGGTGTCCGACTTCTTCGCAGCCGCCGTCTTCTCGACGATGTTGATGACGATCGTGTCGCCGATGAAGCGCGCCCGGCGGTCCTCGAACAGCGGCCGTGCCGTGGCGACGTTGTAGATGCTGCCAGTGGCCGGCGCGACCGCAGTGCGCTGTTCGGGCCGAACGGTCATCGGCTGGTGGACTGCCGTCGGCGGCGTGGTCGTCACACAGCCGGCCAATAGGGCGCTTGCGAGCAGCAGGACGGCATTTACGGTTTTCATGGCATTCCTCACAGCTGCGTTAGACGGCCCAGCATCGTATCGGAGGTCTGCACGACGCGCGAATTCATCTCGTAGGCGCGCTGGGTCTGGATCATGTTCACCAACTCCTCCGCCACATTGACGTTGGAGGTCTCGACCATGCCCTGGTTGATCAGGCCGGCGCCGTTCGAGCCCGGTGTGTTCGGCGTCGGTGTTCCCGACGAGGCGGTCTCTACGTAGAGGTTCTCGCCGACGCTCTGCAAGCCCCCGTAATTGACGAAGGTGGCGAGCTGGACGGTGCCGATCTGGGTCGGTGCCGCATTGCCCGGCTGTGTCACCGAGACGATGCCGTCACGGCTGATGGTGATGCTGATGGCGTCGGCGGGGATCGTGATCGCCGGCGAGAGCGGATAACCGCTCGAAGTGACGATCTGCCCGGTGTTGTCGCGCTGGAAGGCGCCATCGCGCGTGTAGGCCAGCGTGCCATCGGGCATCTGAATCTGGAAGAAGCCCTGGCCATTCACCGCCATGTCGAGCGGGTTCTCAGTGCGCTGCAGGTTGCCCTGGGTATGGATATGCTCCGTCGCGACGGTGCGCACGCCGGTACCAAGCGTCAGCCCGGACGGAATCTGAGTCTGCTGGGTGGATTGAGCGCCCGGCTGGCGCAGATTCTGGTAGAGCAGATCCTCGAATACGGCGCGCTGACGCTTGTAGCCGTTGGTGCTGACGTTGGAGAGGTTGTGCGAAATGACGTCGAGGTTGGTCTGTTGGGCGTCCAGGCCGGTCTTGGCAATCCAGAGGGAGCGGATCATCTAGGTTTCCTTGTTATCGCGGTGCGAGCACCTGGGTGGCCGAGCGGTCGTTGGCTTCGGCGGTGGTGAGCATGCGCATCTGCATCTCAAACTGGCGTGCCAGCGAGATCATCGCGACCATCTCCTCGACCGGATTGACGTTGCTGTTTTCGATGTAGCCGGAAGCAATCTTCACGGTCTCATTCTGCGGAGCGGGGTCGCCGCCGCGCATGCGGAACAGGCCGTCCTGTCCACGCACGAGATCGGCCTCGGGAGGATTCACCAGCTTGATGCGGCCGATCGCGTTGACGGTGTTCTGCGCGCCGGTCTGCGGCACTACCGAAACCGTGCCGTCGCGCTCGATGGTCACGCGCGAATCGGGCGGGATCGTGATCGGACCGCCGTCGCCCTGCACCGGAATGCCGTTCTTGGTCTGCAGAACGCCGTTCTCGGAAGTCTCGAAGTTGCCGTTGCGCGTGTAGGCCTCGCTGCCGTCGGGCAACGCCAATGCGATCCAGCCCTTGCCGCGCACCGCGACGTCATAGGCGGCGCCTGTATGCATCAGCGCACCCTCGGTGAAATCGCTATGGGTGCTGGCGTCTACAACGAAGGCGCGCGTCGGCAGCGCAGCCGGAAAGGCATTGTGCGTCTGCACCTGCGCGGCGCGCAGGCGGTGCTCCTCGGCGCGGTAACCGGTGGTGGAGACGTTGGCGAGGTTGTGCGCCACCGACGCCTGCCGGCCCAGCGTGGCGCTGGCCCCGGTCATCGCAGTGTAGATCAGCCTGTCCATTTCTTACTCGCCTTTCGTTACGTCGTTCATCGCGCCGTGTTACCAGTACCGACTTTTAGCGCAGGTTCACCAGCGTCTGCATAATCGAGTCCTGCGTTTTGATCGTCTGGGCGTTCGCCTGATAGGCGCGTTGATAGGTAATCATGTTCACCAGTTCGGCCGTCAGATCGACGTTCGACTCCTCGACCGCTGCAGACTGAATCACGCCCAGCGAACCGGTTCCCGGCGTGCCGAGCACCGGCTGGCCGGAATCGGCCGACTCCGCCCACTGATTGTTGCCCAAGGACACCAAGCCGTTCGGGTTGGCGAAATTGGCGAGCACCACCTGGGCGAGCGCGCGCGTCTGGCCATTGCTGTAACGACCTTCGATGGTACCGTCGCTGGAGATATTGAGTCCGGCCAGGCGGCCCGAGGTATAGCCGTCCTGGCTGATGCTGTTCACGCCGAAGGTGTTGCCGTACTGCGTCGATCCGGTCAAGTTGAGGTCGAAGGCCAACGGGGTGGTCGCACCCGAGGTTACCGCGAAGGACTGAGCCGCGATGCCCAGCGCCGGGGTAAGCAGCGTACCCGTCGTGCTGAACGTCACTGCCGTGGGGCCGGCGGGAGCGCCGCCGTCCAGATTGGTATACATATCCCAAGTGTTGGCGGCGGTCTTCCTGAAGTACAAGCCCATCTGATGCGCAAAGCCGAGCGAGTCATACACCGTGGCTGTCGTGGATTTGTTGTACGAACTTGGGTCGGTGATGTTGAAAGGAATCGCAGCGGCAATCGCCGACTCCCGCGCATCGAGGTTGAGGCCGATCTGGAGCCCGCTGCCGCTGAAGCCGGTCGGCTGGGGCTGCAGCATGGACGTATTGATGGAGATCGGTACCGGCGCCGTGGTAACGATGACGTTGTTGTTGAGCGGGTCGGCCATGTAGCCGGTCAGCCGGTAGCCGCTCGAATTGACGATGTAACCGCTCTTATCGATATTGAACTGCCCGTTGCGCGTCCAGCTGATGACGCCGTTGTTGTCGATACGGTAGAAACCCTGGCCATTGATCGCCAGATCGAGCGAATTGTCCGTGACCGTGATGTTGCCCTGGGTGAACCGCTGATCGATCGACGCGATCGAGGTACCGATGCCGATCTGGTTGCCGGCGCCAAGCGAAGCTGCATAGACATCGGCGAATAGGGTATTTGCCGACTTGAAGCCGACCGTTCCGGAGTTGGCGATGTTGTTTCCAACCACATCGAGCGCCTTTGAAGACGCATTCAGACCGCTCAAACCTTGCTGAAAGCCCATGTGCCTACTCCTGTCAAAGAATCTGTTTCACGTCGGCCATGGTGTACGCACCAAGCGTGCCAACATCGAGTGAAAGACCACCGCTACCGCGTGTGACTGCCTGCACCATGCCGAAGGAGAGCGCGCTCGCAGTCACGGATTCCGCGCCGCGCTTCGCGCTGACGCTAATGCGATAAGCGCCCGGCACCGCCTGCTCGCTGCTGTCGGTCTTGCCATCCCAGGTAAAGGGATGGATGCCGGCATCGAGTGCGCCGAGATTCATACTGCGCATTTCCAGTCCGTTGGCATCCTTGATCGTCACGATGACCTCGTCCGCTGCGGACGTCAGCTCGATGCCGCCGATGCCGCCTTCCTGCTGGAGCGACAGACTATTGCCCGGCACCAGCACGCCGCGGCTGACCAGTGCCGCCGCCTGCATCGCCTGGCTATCGTCCATGCCGGACAGCAGTTTCTGCAGCGTCGCGTTCAGTTTCTCGATACCGTTGACGGTGCTGATCTGCGCAAGTTGCGAGGTCATCTGCGCATTGTCGAGCGGATTGAGCGGATCCTGATTCTTGAGCTGGGTCGTCAGCAGCATCAGGAAGCGATCTTCCGCGTCCTTCAGTGTCGTGCTCTTCTTGTCATTCCGGGTGCCGAGGCTGGCGTAGAGCGCTTCGGCGGGGTCGGCGGCAATGGTCGTCATGGTCATTTACCTCTCTTACTGTCCGATCGCCAAGGTCTTGGCCATCAGGGTTTTGGCGGTGTTCATTACTTCGGCGTTGGTCTGGTAGGCGCGCGAGGCCGAGATCATGTTCACCATTTCCTCGACCACATTCACGTTGGGCATCGTCACGTAGCCCTGCTCGTTCGCGGCCGGGTTGGCCGGCTCGTACACCATGCGCATCGGCGCGGCACTGTCGACGACCTGGGTTGCCCGTACGCCGATGCCGCCGCCCTCGACCGGCATGGCCCTGAATACCACCTGCTTGGAACGATAGGGCTGTCCGTCGGCACCGACTACGCTGTCGGCGTTGGCAAGGTTGCTCGCCACCGCATTGAGCCGCGCGGATTGGGCAGTCAGTGCAGAGCCGGCAATGGAGAAAATTCTGAAGTCGCTCATCGATTACCTCACTGTCCCTGAATCGCCCTCGTCAGGCCGCTAAAGCGCTGGTTGACGAAGGTAATCAGCATCTCCATCTGCAGAGCGTTCTCGGCAAAGGCGGAACGCTCGACGTCCATATTCACTGTGTTGCCGTCCACCGCCCCCTGGTATTCGGCCCGATACTTGACCGCCGCACCGTAGGGCGCCGTCCCTTCGCCAGCCAGGTGGCCGGCCTGGGTACGCGCCATCGCGAGCGGTCCTGATGCGTCCGCCCCCGCTTTGCCCAGGGCCGCGCCGAGCGCGGACTTGAAGTCGATGTCGCGCGCCTTGAAATGCGGGGTGTCGGCATTGGCGATATTCGACGCCAGCAGTTCCTGCCGGTGACTGCGCAAGCCCATCGCAGTCTGGTAGGTTCGCAGGTCTTGTTCGAGGCGCTCGATCACGGTTGGGATGGAAGAAAGTTAGGTGACGTCCGCAGGTATGCAGCAAACGTGCCAGCTCATGTATCGCCCAGAATTGCGGCAGCTAAAGGAAATCCACTTGCTCCGGGCCGAAATTGCCGGCAGCGGAACGGCAATTCTTGCCGAGCAAGAATTGGGGCAGGAAAACGCGGATATCGCGGCAGAACCGAATGGGCGCGCCATGCTCAAATGCTTTTATGAAAATGCCTCTTGGCGCGTTCGCACTTTGTCTGGTTGTCCCGCTTGCCTTCGGCCAGCAGGACGCCGCTCCCGTGAAGAAAGCCGTCGAAAACTGGCTGAAGATCCAGACGAAAGGTCTTCCCGGCCAGGTGAGCTACGAAATCGGTGAACTGGATGCCGGCAACCAGTTGGTGCCCTGCAATACCTTCGACGTCAGTCGCCCGGCCGGCGCCCGCCCATGGGGAAGAACCAACGTTCTGGTGCGTTGCCTCGGCGAAGCCGGCTGGCGCATCTACCTGCCCGTCCATGTGCGCGTCAAGACCGATTACCTGATCAGCGCCCGACCGATCGCCCAGGGTCAGATAGTCTCCGCCGAGGATCTCGCCACCCAACTCGGAGATCTCTCCGAACTGCCCGCCAACATCCTGACCGATATCGAACTGGCCATCGGCAAGGCTGCAGGGGCCTCGATTCCGGCAGGACGGCCTCTGCGGGCGGACATGCTCAAGGCGGTGACCGTCGTCTATCAGAACCAGACGGTGAAAGTCGTCTCGCGCGGCCCAGGCTTCGCTGTCGCCAACGAAGGGCGGGCTCTCAACAACGCCGTGGAAGGCCAGGTCGCCCAGGTCAGGCTGGCCAATGGCCAAGTCGTCAGCGGAATCGCCCGCAGCGGCGGCATTGTCGAGGTAACTTATTGAAGAATATGCTTATAATTCGCTATTGTTAGTTATGCTGGACTACTCAAGTTTTTCCGCTGCGCGCCGTTATTGCCACCAGATACCGAAAATGGAAAGGACATGACCGTGAAGATCAGTAGCTCGACCCCCTCCGTCGGTGGCGTCCAGGACTCCGGACGCACGCGCGGACCCGCGGCGACGCCCCCCCAAGCAGGTGCGCCATCGAGTGAGCGCGTCGATATCTCTTCGCTTTCCGCCCGTCTGCAGGAAGTCGGCGGCGGCGAGGCGCCGGTCAATGCCCAACGGGTCGCGGAAATCAAGCAGGCGATCGCAGAAGGCCGCTTCCAGATCAATCCGGAGCGCATCGCCGACGGCCTGCTGGCCAGCGTGCGCGACATGCTCGCCCGCAACGGCAAGACCGCCTGAATATTGGCGTGACGATCTCATCCTCTTCGCATCTGCCCGGCCAGCTTGGCCGTACCCTCAGCGAAGAAGTCGACAAGCTCAGGCAATTCATCGAACTGCTGCAGCACGAGCAGGAGTTGCTGAAGCGAGGCGACACCGAGGCATTGTTGCCTCTGATCGAAAAGAAGAACGGCTTGGCGAATGCGCTGGGAACATACGCCCAAATGCGCGAGAACGAGTTGGCCCGCCTCGGCCTGCCTGCCGGACGTGCAGGTATGGAAGCCTGGCTGACGATGGGCGGCGAGCATGCGCCGCACAGTGATTGGAAAAACCTGCTGGTACTGGCCGCTCAGGCACAGGATATCAATGCCACCAACGGTAAGCTGATCGGGCTGCACATGCAGCACAACCAGCAGGCCTTCAATGCCTTGATGGGCGCGGCTGGCAGGGCCATGACCTACGGCCCGGACGGACAGCAGCAGGTCGGCGGCGGCGGGCGGACACTCGGCACTGCCTGACTCTCACTCGGTCAGCGGCACTTCCTTTACCTGATCGGGCGTACGCGACTCCATGTTGATCGCGACACGACGGTTGCGCTGCATGCCCTCCGGCGACGCATTGTCGGCGACGGGACGCTGATCGGCATATCCGGTTGCCGTGAGACGGCGCGGATCGACGCCAGTGTCGATGAAGAGCCGCACTACGCTCGCCGCTCGCGCGCCCGACAGTTCCCAGTTCGAGGGGAACAGCGGAGTATTGATCGGCGCATTGTCGGTGTGCCCCTCGACGGTGATCGGGAAATCGGTCGTCGCGAGTATCCGGCCGACGGCTGTCATCGCCCGAACCGCCGGTAACTGCAAGCGCGCTTCGCCGGAATCGAAGAGAGCACTGGCGTTGATCTCGACCGTAATGCCGAGCGCGCCTTCGGTAACCCGCACCTGCCCCTGCTGCACGAGCGGCGCCAGCGCCTCGGTGATCTCCTTCGCCTTGTTGCGCAGCAATTCCTTGTTGCGCTCGCGCGTGACGTCGGTCTTGAGGTTGGTCGGCTGGGTCTTCTTGAACGGGATCGTCACCGGCACCGGCGCGTTGGGATTGACTTGCACCATCGCGCCGACGGTGCTGCCGGGGATGTTGCGGAATGCCGAGGAGATCGAGTCGGACAAGACGCGATACTTACCCTCATTCACCGACGAGATTGCGTACATCACAACGAAGAAGGCGAACAGCAGCGTGATGAAGTCTGCATAGGAAACGAGCCAGCGCTCGTGGTTCTCGTGCTCCTCTTCCTTGCGCCGTCTGCCCATGAGCGCGCCCATCTCAAACGATATAGCCCTGCATGCGTGACTCGATAATCCTGGGATTATCCCCATTGGCGATGCCCACTAGGCCATCGACGAACATCTCCCGCAGTGCAACGAGGCGGGCGATGTTGGCGAGCAGTTTTTTCGCGATCGGCAGGAAGATCAGGTTCGCGGCGCCGACGCCATAGATCGTCGCGACGAAGGCGACGGCGATGCCGGCACCGAGCTTGGAGGGATCGCTGAGGTTCTCCATGACGTGGATCAGCCCCATCACCGCACCGAGGATGCCAATGGTCGGCGAGTAGCCGCCCGCCGATTCCCACACCTTCGCCGAGAGCTTCATTTGCTCTTCATAGGCACCGATCTCGACCTCAAGCACTTCGCGCAGGCGATCCGGCTCGGCGCCATCGACCAGCAGCTGCAGCCCCTTGCGCATGAAGGCATCCGGCACCGACTCGATCTGCGCTTCCAGCGCCAGCAGCCCCTCTTTGCGCGCAACCTGGCTCCAGTGCGTGATCTGCTGAATCAGCTGTTCTGGCTCCATTGCCGGCGGGAAAAGCACCCATTTGCCCATCTTGATGCCGGTCACGAAAACCTGCAACGGACTTTGCAGCATGACTGCGCCGAGCGTACCGCCGATGACGATGAGGAAGGCGGTCGGCTGCACCAGCGAACCGACATGGCCGCCCTCGAGCACCTGCCCCCCCAGGATGGCGGCGATACCGAGAAACAGGCCGGCGATGCTGATCTTGTCCATGGCGCTCAGGTAGTGGCAGCTTGGGCTGCCTTGGGTTTGCGGCCGCGACGTTTCGCCACCGGCTTGGTCTGGCCGGCGTCGTCTTCGTCCCCGATCACGGCGCACCGCAAGCGCGCGATGGCCTGGCTATGCAGCTGACAGACGCGCGACTCGGTGACGCCCATCACTTCGCCGATCTCGCGCAGGTTGAGATCCTGCTCGTAGTAGAGCGCCATCATAAGTTTCTCGCGCTCTGGCAGGTTGGCGATCGCTGCGACCAGCGCGCCGCGCATGTCGCTCTCTTCGAGGATCGCCAGCGGATCGGATGAGGCGCCGGTCTGATGGTGGTCGAGAAAGTCTTCGTCCTCTCCTGCCAGATCCTCGAGATACAAGAGCTGGTGGCCGCGCGCATCCTGGAGCAGCTTCTGGTACTCGGCCAGAGGCATGCCGAGCGACTGGGCAAGCTCACCTTCGCTGGGCGGACGTCCCTGTTCATGCTCGAGCTTCAGGATCGCTGACTCGACACGGCGCATTTCCTTGCGGATGCCCCGCGGCAGCCAGTCGTTCTCGCGCAGGCCATCCAGCATCGCGCCGCGCACGCGCTGCACTGCATAGGTCTCGAACTGCGCGCCCATGCCCTCCTCGAAGCGGTTGAGGGCATCGAGCAGGCCGAGCATGCCGTTCTGCACCAGGTCGTCCACCTGCACGCTGGCCGGCAGCTTCGCCATCAGGTGATAGGCGATGCGCTTGACTAGCGGGGCATACTGATTGACGAGACGGTCTTTTTCGAGCGTGCCCTGGGCGTTGTACATCGTCGGCTTCGTCAGGCTCAAGGTGACGTATTCTGTGACGCGTTGATCGGTCGCGCATCATGCGGCGCACATTGCGCGGAAACTATAGCACCGAATCGCGCAGGCCTGCCCCGCAGGTACCTGGCTGGACAGCGGTACTTTCCGCGCCGTTTTCCTGTGGAGCCATCCCGAGGTATTCGAGTCGCACGCCGAGATACTCGAGGGCCACGCGCCGCATGTTGTCGAAGACGTTTTGCGCCTCTTCGGCCGTGCGCGCATGCGAGATGGCGATGCGGAAGCAGCCGCAGCTTTGCTCGTGCACCACGCGCTTGATCTGCGCGTAGGCATCGATCACGGCAGTCTCGCGCGCCGCCACCGTCAGCGTGACGGCCGACGCACCGAACAGGCGACGCAACCCCTCGGCCTGATCGGTCATCATCGTGCGACTCCTCCGAGGTCGGCGGCTGGGTCAGACAAGCGCGGTCCCCTTCTGCGAGGCCGCACGGGAGGGCATGACCAGCCCGAGTTCGTCCTCGTGGAGACGATGCACCGAGTTCTGCGCGGGCTGCTTGAAGGCGCGATGCAGCAGATAGCTGCGGTTGGGCAGATGCAGGTCCTCGGGAACGCGCTGGCCGTTGGCGACATAGGCGAGCAGCAGGCCATGGCGCACTACGGCATCGAGTGCCGGCGCGAGCGAGGCGGTTTCGTCCACCTTGCTGAGGATGCAGCCGGCCAGGTCCTCGCCGGCATAGCTGCGGATCACGTCATCGAGCGTATCGCCGCGGCTGGTCGCGTTGAGCAGGAGCAGGCGCCGCACTTCGCCAGTGCGCATCAGCATCGCCGCCTGTTCGGCGACCATGCGGTCGCGCTGGCTCATGCCGACGGTGTCGATCAGCACCATATGCTTGCCGCGCAGATCGGCCAGCGTGCGGCGCAGGTCCTCGCCGTCGCGCACCACATGCACCGGGACGCCGAGGATGCGGCCGTAGATGCGCAGCTGCTCGTGGGCACCGATCCGGTAGCCGTCGGTAGTCAGCAGGGCCAGCTTGTCGGCGCCGTAGCGCACCACGCAGCGCGCGGCGAGCTTGGCCGTCGTGGTGGTCTTGCCGACGCCGGTCGGCCCCACCAGCGCGAACACGCCGCCGCGCTCGATCAGGTCGTTCTCGGCAGTCAGCGTGCGCAGGCGGCGATTGACGGCGCCTGTCAGCCACTTGCGCCCTTCCTGCAGGCCGAGATCCTCGGGCATATCCTCCACCAGACGGCGCGCCAGCAGGCCGGAGAAGCCGACCTCGAGCATCTCGCCGAGCAGCTGCGCCTTGACCGGCGCATGGCGCGTCATATCCCCCCAAGCGAAGCCGGCAAGCTGGCGCTCGAGCAGCGACTTGATCGACTGCATCTCGGCCATCAGTTCCTGCACCTGCTGGCTGGCATCGGGACCGTTCAGAATGCCCGGCTCGATGCCACGTGATGCCTTGTCGAGCGAAGCTTCCATTTGGACGCGACTGGATGCCGTATCGACCTTCGGCGGCAAGGGGCGCAACTTGACGCGCTCAGCCGGCGCCGCCGCAGGAGCCGAGACCGCAGGCTGCTGTTCGGCTCGCGTCGGCTGCCAGGGCTGGAAGGGCGAAGGCGCGCGCGCCTTCGCCGAAAGCGTGACGGCGTAATCGCTGTCGTCCTCGGCAGGCATCGCGGCACGCCGGGAAAAAGTCGGCGCTGGCGGGACGGCGCGAGCCGGATTCGCCGGGTGCGTGGGGACAGCACCAGCCAAATCCACCATTGGCTTGGACGCAGCAGCCTCAGGGGCAGCGACGGGTGTGGGAGAGGCTGCGTGGTTGGCGCCCTGCAAGGCCTCGAGGCTATCCGCCGACATCGCCATGATCTCGACACCGCCAGGCACGGCCTTGTTCGAGATCACGATCGCCTCGGGTCCGAGCGTCGCCTTGACCTTGCGCAGCGCCTCGCGCGCACTTTCTCCGAAGAAACGTTTCACCGTCATATCCAAGTCCTCTCTTCTATCTGATCATCAGCCCTTGGCGCCGATGATCGCCGTCACCTTGATGGTTTTCGATTCAGGAATCTCGCTGTTGGCCAGCACCTTGAGGTTGCTCCAGGCGCGCCGCAGGAAACGCGACAGCAGCCAGCGCAGGCTGCTCGGCACCAGCAGCACCGCAGGCATGCCGAGGCTTTCCTGGCGCTTCGCGGCTGCGGCGGTTTCGTTGAGCAGCGTATCGGCCAGCCCCGGCTCGATGCCCGAACCGTCGGCACCAGCGCCCGCGAGCGCCTGCGTCAGCAGCCGCTCGAGACCGGGTTCGAGCGCCATCACCTGCAGATCCTGGCCGCTCGGGAATATCTGCTGGACGATTGCGCGGCCCAGCGCGACGCGCACCAGCGCCGTCAGATCTGCCGGATCCTGAACACGCGACGCATTCTCCGCCAGCGTTTCGATGATGGTGCGCATGTCGCGAATATTGACGCCTTCCTCGAGCAGGTTCTGCAGCACGCGTTGCACCGCGGACAGCGGCAGCGCCTTCGGCACCAGGTCCTCGATGAGCTTCGGAGCATCCTTGGCCATATGGTCGAGCAGCGCCTGCGTTTCCTGGCGACCAAGCAGTTCTGCCGCATGCGACAGGATCAGGTGGTTGAGATGGGTCGCCATCACGGTGCTGGCATCCACCACCGTGTAGCCCATGACGTGGGCCTGATCGCGCAGGTTGCTCTCGATCCAGAAAGCCTGCAGGCCGAAGGCCGGGTCTTTGGTTGCGGTACCGGGCAGCGGGCCGCTGACGCGGCCGGGATTGATCGCCAGGAACATGCCGGGATAGGCTTCGCCGGCTCCGATCTCTACCCCCTTGAGCGTGATGCGGTAAGCGTTTGGCTTGAGTTCGAGGTTGTCACGGATATGCACCGGCGCCGTGAGGAAGCCGACCTCCTGCGCGAATTTCTTGCGCAGTCCTCGGATGCGCTTGAGCAATTCGCCGTCCTGGCCGCGGTCGACCAACGGGATCAGCCGGTAACCGACCTCGAGGCCGAGCACATCGACGGGCGCGACATCCGCCCAGCTGGCGTCCAGGTTCTCCTCCGGCGCTGCGAGCGGCTTGACGGGCTCGGCCGCGGCGGCGGCTTCTGCAGCCTGCGCCTTGTTGACCTTCCACCAGGCCAGCGAGCCCAGCCCAGTCGCCAGCAGCAGGAAGACGAAGTGCGGCATGCCCGGAATCACGCCCATCACGCCGAGAATGCCGGCCGCCAGCGCCAGGACCGTCGGATTGCCGAACAACTGGCCCATGAAGGAACTGGTGACATCCTTCTCGTCGTTGACGCGCGAAACCACCAGGCCGGCCGCGACCGAGATGATCAGGGCGGGAATCTGCGCGACCAGACCGTCGCCGATCGTCAGCAGCGTATAGACCTTGGCGGCCTGCCCTGCGGCCATGTCGTGCTGGAGCATGCCGACGATCAGGCCGCCGATGATGTTGATGAGCAGGATCAGGATGCCGGCGATGGCATCGCCACGCACGAACTTCGAGGCACCATCCATCGATCCGTAGAAGTCGGCCTCCTGCGAGATCTCCTTGCGGCGGCGGCGCGCCTCGTCCTCGCCGATCAGGCCGGCATTCAGGTCGGCGTCGATCGCCATCTGCTTGCCGGGCATCGCATCCAGGGTGAAGCGGGCCGATACTTCGGCGATGCGCCCTGCGCCCTTGGTGATGACGACGAAGTTGATCACCGTAAGGATGACGAACACGATGATGCCGACCGCATAGTTACCGCCGACCAGGAAGTGGCCGAAAGCCTCGATCACCTTGCCGGCGGCATCCGGACCGGTATGGCCATCAAGCAGCACGATACGTGTCGAGGCAACGTTGAGCGAGAGCCGCAGCAGCGTCGTCACCAGCAGCACGGTGGGGAACACCGAGAAATCGAGCGGCTTGAGCGTGTAGAGCGCCGACAGCATCACCATCACCGACAACGCGATGTTGAAGGTGAAGAACAGGTCGAGCATGAAGGGCGGCAACGGCAGCACCATCATCGACAGAATCAGGATGATGAGCATTGGGGCTGCCAACGCGATCAGATTCTCGGCGCGGAACAGACTTCGTAGATTGAGCGCTTGCGCAGCCATCAGTCAGCCGCTCCGGGATCGAGACCTTCGGGCACCGCGACGGCGGCGGGCGCTACCGGCGGCAGCATGCCGGGCGCCGACTGCGCCATGAACTGGTTGAGTTGGTAGATGTAAGCCATCACCTCGGCGACCGCTGTATACAAGGCTGTCGGCACCGCCTCGCCGATCTCGACATGGCGGTGCAATGCGCGCGCCAGCGGCGGCAGCTCGAGAATCGGCACCTTGTGTTCGCCGGCGATGTCGCGGATCTTCTGCGCGACGAGGTTCATGCCCTTCGCAACCACCTGCGGTGCGCCCATCTTGTCCTTGTCGTACTTGAGAGCGACGGCAAAGTGCGTCGGGTTGGTAACCACGACGTCGGCTTTCGGCACTTCGGACATCATGCGCTTTCTGGCCATTTCGCGCTGCTGGCTGCGGATTCTGGCTTTCAAATACGGATCGCCTTCGAGTTCCTTCATTTCCTGCCGCAATTCCTCCTTGGTCATGCGCAGGCCGGCGTAGTAGCGCCAGAGTTGGAAAGGCACGTCGATCAGCGCGACTACCGCCAGCCCGGCGACGAAGCCGAGGAATGCGTAGAGGATCATGCGGCCGAGCGACGGCAGTGCCGTTTCGATCGGCTGGGAGAGCATGGCGAACAGGTTATCGCGCTCGTTGGCGACCACCCACCAGACGATGCCAAACAGCAGCGCGGTCTTGAGGACGCCCTTCACCATTTCGGCGATGCTTTGCCAGGAGAACATCCGCTTCAAGCCACTGAAGGGATCGACGCGGTCGAACTTGAATGCCAGCGCCTTCGGCGACAACACCCATCCGCCGAGCAGGAAAGGTGCGAGCAACGCGGCTGCGATCGTGGCGAGGAAGAACGGCGCCAGCGTGGAGATCGCCTCCGTGCCCAGCGTAAGCATCTTCACGCCCATCGCGTTGGTATCGAAGGCCTCCTGGCGGTCGAGCGTCAGGCCGATGCGCATGACATTTTCGCCATGCTTGATGAACCAGTCGGACAGGCTCCACAAGCCCCCAGCACCGGCCGCCATGACGAGAAAGGCCATCAGCTCCCGCGATTGCGGGACCTGCCCCTCCTCGCGCGCCTGCTCAAGGCGCCGCGACGATGGCGGTTCGGTCTTTTCGAGATCGCTCTCTTCAGCCACGGACGATTCCCACTCTTCCTCTCATGCCGGCAATTATTGCCGGTGGGGTCGACGGGGAACCGTAGAAAAGACGGGGATTGCGCGGTTATTCCTCGCTGCGCCGTTCCCATGCCGGCGTCAGCCCGGCTGCCGCCGTCCTGCCAACGCCGACTTTTTCACAAGATCAGAAGGTTGCGACGAGGCGGCGCTCGATGTAATACCCGCCCGCGGTCGTTGTGTTGGGGCAGGCACCGCCGGCATCGGGCTGATTGCAGGCAGTGGCAGTCACGGTATAGACCGTCGGCCCGCCGTTGGCATCGGCGGTCGCCGCACAGGTGACGCTAACGGTAAAGCCGGCCATGGTCGCGGCGGCAGGCACGAAGTTCACCGGCCCCGCTACGCAGGAAGCGTTTTGCAGCTGACGAAAGGCGCCCCACTCGATGCCCGCCCGGGCCGCTTGGTAGGCGCGCGCGCCCTGCACATCGAGCGCCGAGCCGATCTGCTGGTTCGAGGAGATGCTGACGATGAACGCCCCCAGCGCCGCCAGCACGACAAGGATGAAAATGGCGCTGAGGATGGCGAAGCCATGCAGGCGCTTCATGGCGAATTGTCCACGTGGATCTGGTTGAACAACGTCACGCTCTCTCCACCGCTCGTCAGCGTCAGCGCAATGTAGAGCAGCCCGTTGCGGCCGGTGGCGTTGCCACTGTAATCGACGACGCAGGTGGCGTTCTGCGCGAGCAAGGCGGTCGAGCCACCCGCCGGCACAGCCTGAGCCGCATTGAATCCGTAGTTCCACTGGCGCGTGAGATTCCCGGCAGCGCCCGTTGGGCAGGCGAAGGTCACAGCGCGCACCGCACCGGGCACCACCTGGAAGCGTCCGTTCGGCGAGGGCAGCGGCGGCGTCTGGGCTGCGAAGGGATTCGCGGTGAGCGTAACGGTATTGCCGGCGATCGACTGTATCTGGGCGATGTTGCCTCCGGCGTAGGCGCTCGATCCGGCCACGCCGAGGTTGTAGACCACGACAAAATCGTTCGCCGCCATCGCCGGCAGCGGGCCGAGCACGTCGAAGCTCCTGTCGGCGGTGTCGGTGAAGCTGAGAAAGTCCCCTGCCGTCGAGCCGTCCGTTGGATCGCGGTAGCGGCCGCCGCTCTGGGTCATGATGAACTCGATGTAAACGACGCCGCCTGAGGTCATCACGCGCAGGCTGTTGGGCAGCGCAAGGCGCATGTCGCGCGAGATGCGCCGCAGCGCCACGTCGGCTGCGTCAGTCAGCTCCGCACGGCGCACCGCGTCGACGTAGCCTTCGACCGGCGCCCGGATGAAGACGGCGACCATGGCCGCGACGATGCCGGTGATCGCGATCACCATGATCATTTCGATCAGCGTGAAGCCGAATGCGTGGCGGCGCGTCATGGCAGCGTATTCGGTGCGTAGCGGGTGCGGTAGCCCTGTAGCACAACAGTCTCGGGGCCGGCCACGACGGTGACGGAGATCAACAGCGAGGCATCTGCGGGAATGCCGTTGAGCGAATCCTGCGCGACGGTGACCGTGGCGGTGTAGGGGGCTGCGCCGCCGCCGGCGATGTTCGTCGTCGTTGAGAGACCGTTGTAGTCATTGACGTTGTCCCAGGGTGTAATGCTGCTGCCGCGTGCCTCGCCCGCTTCGGCAACCAGGTTGTTCTCTGATGTCGTGCAGCCGGCATAGCTGATCGCAGTCGCAGCGTTGGCATCGTCAGGATCGCACCAGGTGAAGGGCTGCAGCTCGACTTCCTCGAGGATCGCCTCGGCGATTGCCAGCGCCTGCTTGCGCAGCAGCGGATCGGCGCTGTGGCGCGTGGTCAGGTTAAGCACCGACAGCACGCCGGTGAGCGCCACGCCCACGATGACGATGAACATGATCAGTTCTATGAGGGTGAGGCCGCGCTGGCACCTCTCAATGGACATAGCCACTCTCCGCCTCGACGGTGATCGTGCCTGCCCCGCCGGAAACGACGTAGGACTTCGCGGCATCCGGTCTGCCGAGTGCATCGAAAATCACCGTGTCGCTCGCCGGCGTGAGGGTGGTGCCGGCCGGCGGGACGAAAGCGTTCGTATTGCTCCCCGGCAAGTTGAGCGCTACCCAGGCGCCGGCACCCACTCCCTCCGGTGTTCGCTGCTGGATATCGACGCTGACGGCACTACTGGCGATCGTCACGCGCACGGCGCGCCGTTGCGCCACCGCCGACTTTCGCGCGTATTCGATCGTGGCTCGCACCCGATCGCGGTAGCCAACCTCGTCGAAGCCTTGCAGCAGGGTCATACGCGGCACGATGGCGATCGCGAGAATGCCGAGCACGATCATCGTCACCACCAGCTCGACCAAAGTGAATCCGCGCGCTCGCATGGCGTCAGTACAGCTCCCTGCGATAGATCAGCGGCGTCTTCGAGGTGCCGAGCCGGACACGTGCATTCGGGTCCTGCGCCCAGGCCGCCGTGCCGCCGCAACTCGCCGGCGCGCCCCAGGAGCCCTGCAGCCAAGGCTTGCTCGCCGCCGTACCGCCATGCGAGGCATTGCATGAGGTATCGCTGCCGCTTGTGTTGAGGTTGACAGCGATGTCGTAGCTGCCGGCCGTCGCCGTATTGAAGGTGATGAAGCCGATGCCTGAATTGATGGCGCCCACGGTATTCACCGTCAGTCCGCCAGGTGCGATATTCGCTGCGAGGAATGCCGTCGTCCCATCGAGGGTGTTGGTCGCCCAGCGACTGCCGTCCCAATATTCGGCACGGTATTCGACGCGCGGCGCCAGCAGTTCCGAACCGTAGTAGTTGATCAGCCGCAGACGGCCGCTGCGCATCGCCGTGCTGCCCTCGGTATGGCCGCTTGAACTGACAGCATCCGTATCGATGGCACGGAGGGTCAGGGTATAGGGCGCCGTGAGCTTGTTGGCGAAGCTGTAGGCGACATCCGCCCGGCTTGCCTTGCCGCTGGCGAAATCGGTGGCGGCGAAGCTGTTGTTCGCAAGCGTGCCGCTGCCGCCGCCGGCATCGGAGAGCGTGACCGCCTTCGCCCAGGTCGCGCCAGCATAGTTGGCAGTGTTGGTCGCGTCGGTAGCATCGCCGCCGAAGCGCTTCGCCTTGACTTCGACCGTGAATGGCTGACCGGCGCGCACCGGCGGGCCGACCAGTCCGGCGTAGGTGAAAGTACCGGCGCCAGGCGTCACGAAGGTGTCGAAGTAGGCGGGCTTGAAGCGGCCGACCGCGGCCTTGCTGCCGCTGACGTTCAACCCCGAGCCGAGATAGTTGGTCGACGTCGCCGTCAGGTCGATGGTGCCCACTTCGTTCCAGGTGAGGTTGGTGCTGGCGACCCCGTTGGTAAAGCTGCTGACTGTGGTGTTGATCGCCGTGGCGTTGCCCATCCCCGGCAGCGGATTCGACGATGCCAATGTCGTGGATGCAGAGAAGTTCGGCGTGGCGGCTGGCATTGAACAAGCGTTCATTGCCGTAATCGTCGCGTTGAAGGCCTGGCCGGCCGTAAGCGGCGCGGCAGGGATGCCGCTGAAGGCGAAACTCGCCGGGGCGATGACGGGCGGAGTCGAGGTAGTACCGGTCATCGGCAGCGATGGGTCGGTCACGGTGACCGTCAGCCGTCCGGCATCCTGATAGACGAAAGTCGGCGTCGCGATGCCGTTGTTGTCGAAGGACAGGGAGACGCTGGTGCCGGCAGTCGAGATCGCCGTGCCTGCGACGGTCGGCACCCTCGTTCCTGTGGCCGGGCTGCTGTAGGCGAAGCTGATTGTCTCGGTGCGCGTCCGGTTGCGGAACATCGGCACGCAGTTGGTCGCGTTGTTGTTCGACTGCACGGCCTGCACCGTCAAGGTGGCATTGGTGCAGGAAACATGGTGCGGCAGCGAGACGAGGAAGCCGCTGGCGCCGAAGGCGATGTCGCAGGCGGTCGTCGTGTTGAAGCCGGAGTTCGTCGTATTGAAGCATTGCAGCGCGGCGTTGCTTGCACTGCTGGTCGTGCCGCCGATGCGGTCGGTGCGCACGTTGGTGTCCTTGAGGTAGATGACGCTGCCATTGCTCAGCGTGGCCGGGCTCGTCAGCGTGGTCGCACACAGACTGTCTCCGCACCATTGCGCGCCAGCGACTGCCGCGAGCGAGACGCTGAATGTGCCTGCGGTGTATTGGCTGGCCGGCACGCCGTAGCAGGATGCCGCGCTGTTGCAGGCGAGTACGGTGATCGCCTTGGGCGTGCAGGTCAATGCACTGCCGTCATGCACCAGTTCGATATGGTCGATGGTCGGACAGAGATTGCTGCGCGTCGTGCCATCCCAGTTTTTTCCGGCACTTTCGTTGGCATAGATTGCCGCGACCTGTGTCGCGTCGAGCGGATTGGAGAACACCTTGAATTCGTCGAGCGGCGTGCCGAAGCTCTGGCCGCTCGAGGTGCCGCGGCTGTCGTAGGAAGCTCCAAGGTAGTTGAAGGTTCCCTTGACCCTGCGACTCACCTGGTCGCGATAGACGCCGTCGATATAGAGTTGGGTGGTATTGCCGCTGCCTACCAATACCATGTGATGCCAGCCGCTCGAAAGCGAGCTGAATTGGAAAGTGCCGTTGGTTGAGCCGCCGCTGCCGGCGGAATCGCTGGCGTTGGTGGTATAGACGCCCCAGCGGTAACTGGCATTGCGGTCGAGGTAAATATAATCCCCGCCACCGCTCACCGAGCCAAGCACGTAATACTGGCTGCTGTGCGTCGCGCTCGTGGCGAACGGTGTCTTGAACCAGAGGCTGAGCGTCCAACTCGTGTTGAGCATCGGCCCGGCAGGCACCTCGGTATAACGTGCCGCAGCGGAAAAGTCGGCGTATCGGTAGATCTGCCCCGGCGTACCATTCTGCAGACTGCCCATTGGCGTCCCCGGAGAGCTGCCGAAGGAATCGAGAACCTCCCCGGCCACGCCGGTGTATTGGGTACATTCGTCGAACCGATAATCCGACGCCAGTTGCGGCGGAATGGTGTAGGTCACTGCGACGCGCCCCACTGCACCGCTCGCGCCAGCCCCCCCGTTGCCTCCGCCGCCGCCGCCGGCACCCGGCGCGGAACCGGGACTACCGTTCGCCCCGCTATCTCCCCCCGCACCTCCGGTCGCGTAGCCGGTGCCGCCTCCCCCGCCAGCGACGGTGTTCGTGCTCCCCCCCGCCGTGCAAGCGACGCCGTTAGCCGGACTGCCGCCGCCCCCGCCGCCGCCGTTGCTACCGCCTCCCGACCCTCCGCTCCCCCCTGCGCATCCGCCGATCTTCAGGGTTCCAAAGCTTGCCGCAGCAAGCCCCCCTGCTCCGCCGCTCGAACCGGCGCCGGGGCCACTTCCTCCCCGTGCCAGTACGAGTGTTCCGCCGAAAGAGGAATCCCCACCGGATGAGCCAGGCCCACTGACCCCGACAGTCACGTTATAGGTGGTTCCGGGCACAACCGTCAGTGTCGATGCAGCATAGGCCCCCGATCCCCCACCACCGCCGCCGCGGCCGCCTGTACCATTGCCGCCACCCCCGCCGGCGCCCCAGGCCTCGACATTGATGGAGGTGATCCCAGCAGGAACCGTCCAGGTTCCGGAACTGTTGAAGGTGTCGGTCAGTGTCTGCGCCAGCGCCGCTACGGGCAACAGGCAAACCAGCCCCAGCGTGAGGGCACGACCCAGGAGGATAAATAAAGTCGGCGCCGGCGAGACGGCGCCGTTGTTGCTTACGGACTCAGGCAGCCGCCTGTTCCTCGGGAACAAAGGCAGAACGTGGCACGCCACGGTGTTCGCCCATGTTGGCCAGCAGTTCCTTCATGTCGAGAATCAGTACGATCTGGCCGTTGGAGAGCGTAGTGACGCCCGCCACGCCCTTCGGACGGAAGTCCTCAAGCGACTTGATGACCGCATCCTCGCGCCCCATGAAGCCATCGATGGCAAGAATAAAGGTGTGGTCGGCAGTCTGCATCAGCACACCGTATTCCGGCACCTTCTCCGGCGCCCAGCCGATCAGGGTACTGATCGGGTAGATCGGCATGACTTCGCCGCGAACCACCATGGTGGCGCGGCCGCCGACCTCCTGCACCTGCGCGATGTCGATCGGCAGGATCTCGCGGACCATCGACAGCGGCACGGCGAAAGGCTGCTCGCCAAGCTGCACCAGCAGCACGGGCAGAATTGCGAGCGTGAGCGGCAGCGAAATGATAAATGTCGTGCCCTTGCCGACCTGCGACTTGATGTCGATCGTGCCGTTGAGCTTCTGGATATTGGTCTTCACCACGTCCATGCCGACGCCGCGGCCCGACACGTCGGAGGCGACGTCCTTGGTCGAGAAGCCGGGCAGGAACACCAGATTGAGGCTCTGGCGCTCGTCCATGGTGTTGGCTTCTTCGTCGGTGATCAGGCCTTTCTCGACCGCCTTGGCGCGCAGCCGCTCAGCGTTCATGCCCTTGCCGTCGTCGGCGACGATCAGCACGATGTGGTCGCCTTCCTGGCGTGCTTCGAGTCGCACCTGCGACTTCTCGGGCTTGCCGTTGGCGAGGCGCTCCTGCGGCCCTTCCACACCATGGTCCACAGCGTTGCGGATCAGGTGGATGATCGGATCGGACAGATCCTCGATCATCGTCTTGTCGATCTCGGTTTCCTCGCCGGCGAGCACCAGCTCGACGTCCTTGCCAAGGTTGCGCGCAAGGTCGCGCGCGATGCGCGGATACTTCTGGAACAAGCGGCCGACCGGCTGCATGCGTGTCTTCATCACCGCGTTCTGCAGGTCGGAGACGAGCAGGTCGAGCTGGCTCACGGCCTGGTCGAGGGCGTGCAGGGTATCGGTGTCGTCGCGGCCGTTGAGGATGTCGCTGCGCAGCGAGTTGAGGCGGTTCTTGGTCAGTCCGATCTCGCCCGACAGGTTGAGCACCTGATCGAGACGAGCGGTATCGACGCGGATCGTGTTATCGCGCGACTTTTCGTCTGCGCGCCTGCCGACGGGTGCTACGGCGCCGGGTTTATCGGTTGCGCGCCGGCCGACGGCATGCTGAATGACCTGCTCAGGCGTCTGTCCGGCCACCTGGGTGTGCAAGGCCGGCTCTTGAGCCGGGGGCGCTGACGCCGGGGACACGGCAGCAGGCGCACCGGACACCGCTCCGTACAACTTGTCCCAATCCGGACCTGCCGCTGGCAGCGCCGCTGCAACAGCTGGCACCGGCACCTCTACAGCGGCAGGTACAGCTGCTGCAGGCGCAGAGGCTACGAGTTCGCCAGCGAGCGCTGCCTTCAAGCCGGCGATCAGGCCGGCATTGGCAGGCGCCGGCTGCATACCGCTTTCCAGGCTGCCGAACATGTCGCGTACCGCGCCGGTCGCCGCCAGGATTACGTCCATGATTCCCTGGGTAACCTCCATCTCGCCGTTGCGCAGCTTGTCGAACAGATTCTCCGTCAGATGACAGAGCGTGACGAGTTCGGTCGCATTGAGAAATCCCGCACCGCCCTTGATGGTGTGGAAACCGCGGAAGATGTCGTTCAGCAGCCCCGGGTCATGCGGGTTCTGCTCGAGATCGACGAGTTTGTTGTCGACGCCCGACAGCAAGTCGGTCGCTTCGACAAGGAAATCCTGCAGCAGGTCTTCCATTCCGGCAAAGTCGCTCATGATCCTCTCCTCTCGGCACGCTCGGCAGCCGCCGAATCAGAATCCCAGGCTTTCCAGCAGATCGTCGACCTGCTCCTGGCTTGTCACTACATCGGCCCGTCCCACGGCATTGATCACCGGACCGTTCATCAGGCCTTCCGGCGCAGCTGCCTTTTTTTCCTCGGGCATCACCTCAATCAGCACCTGCAGCATCTGGGCCTCGATGTTCTGCACCGTTGTGACCAACTTCTTGACCACCTGACCCGTCAGATCCTGGAAGTCTTGCGCCATCATGATCTCGTTGAGCTGGGCATTGACGGCATCTACCTGCGTCGGCGCCGCCGTGAAGAAGGCACGCGAGTCTGCCGCCAGTTGCTTGAACTCATCGACCGAAAGCTCGTTGGCGAACATCCTGTCCCAGCGCGCGCCGAGCGCCTTGATGCGGGTATTGAGGTCGTCCTGCGCCGGCTTGGCGATATCGCAGGCATTGAGAACCTTCGATGCCGCCTGCTCTGTCATGCGCGAGATATATTGCAGGCGCTCCTGCGCATCGGGAATCTGTCGCGCAGTTTCCTCTAGCGCCTTGTCGTAACCCAATTCGCGCAAGGAGTCGTGCAGTTTGCGGGCAAGGTGGCCAAGGCGGTTGAAGACGGCTTCCTGCGTGGTGCCGCTTTCGGCAGTCGCGCCCGCTTCAGGCCCTCCCACGATGTCCGGCTCGATCGACTGTGAGGCCACGCTGTCAAAAAGGGCCTGCAGATCGTCCGAGTCCCCCGAAGCGTCGGGTTCGGGCGCAGGCGGCGTCGGCGGGCTACCGACGGCAATGCTGTCGAACAATGCCTGCAGATCAGATGAATCGCCGGCTTCGTCGAATTTGATGGGCTTGGCCATACTTGTCTTTCCTGTGGGCGCGGATTGCCTGCCGGCGCTTTACCAGCCGAGCTTCTCGAATATCTTGGTCAGTTTTTCGTTGAGTGTCGCTGCCGTGAAGGGCTTGACGATATAGCCGGACGCACCCGCCTGGGCTGCCGCGATGATGTTCTCCTTCTTCGCTTCGGCGGTGATCATCAACACCGGCAGGGCCTTGTAGGTAGCGTCGCCGCGGATCGTCTGCAGCAGCGTCAGGCCATCCATGTTCGGCATGTTCCAGTCGGTGATGACGAAATCGAAACCGCCGCCCTGGAGCTTTTGCCAGGCCACCGCTCCGTCCTCGGCTTCATCCACGTTCGTGAAGCCGAGTTCCTTGAGGAGGTTGCGGACAATGCGGCGCATCGTCGAGAAATCATCGACGACGAGAAACTTGATTTTGCTTGGATCTGCTGGCATGAAGCGTTCTCCGGATGAAGCTTATTGCGGTTTTCTGTCTAACGGTCAGTCGCGCTGGGACTTGAGCAGCAGCGGACGCACTGTATCGGCCAGCGCCTCGGCATCGAACTTGGCGACGTAGGCATCGACACCGACGGCCTTACCCATCGAGCGATTGGCCTCGGACGACAGCGATGAATGCATTACGACGGGAATGCCTTCGAAGCGCTTGTCGGACTTGATGTTCTTGGTCAGCACGTAGCCGTCCATCTCGGGCATTTCGGCATCGACGAGAATGAGGCTGAGTTCATCGCGCAGGCTGCGGCCGGTCTGCTGAGCATGGGCCGCCATGCCGGACAGGCGTGTCCATGCCTCCATGCCGTTCTGCGCATGCTTGTGCTTGACGCCCAACTTGTCGAGCACTTCGGCGATTTTCTTGCGGGCGACGGCCGAGTCATCAACGAAGAAGATATTGTACTCTTGGTCCCCGACCATCCGCTCGATCTGGCCGATGACCGCCTCACCGAAAGTATTGGCCATGATCTGCTCGACATCGACGATCGAGACGAGTTTGCCGTTATCGAGTTCGGTGATGGCCGTGATGTAGGCGTGCGTACCGCTGGTGACGGATTCTGGCGCACGCACCCTATCCCACTCGACGCGGATGATGCGGTCGACGTCATGGACGAGGAAGCCGAGTGTGCGCTTGCTGTACTCGGTGACCATCATCGAGCCGCCGAGACCGCGCGGCGCATCTTCCAGGTGCATCGCCTTGGCCAGCGACAGCACCGGGATGACATTGCCGCGCAGGCTAATCAGCCCTTCAACTCCGTCTGGCATGTTGGGCGACTTGGTGATGCTCGGCGTCTTGCTGACCTCGCGTACCTTGAAGACATTGATACCGAAGGTCTCGTTGGTGCCCAGCGAGAAGAGCAGGATCTCCATGCGGTTGGAACCGGCCAGTTTGGTACGGGCATCGACGCTGTCGATCAGGGATGCCTGACTTTGCCCGACCATCAATGAGGCATTGCTCATATCGAACCTCCTTAAGCGGCCTGCGCCGTGGCATCGGCCTGCAGCAGCAGGCGGCTGAGCGTCTCCGCCAGGCGCTGCGGCTCGAACTTGGGCACGTATTCATCCACCCCCACCGACCGGCCGAGTTGCTGGTTCGACATCGACGACAGAGACGAGTGCATGATCACCGGGATACCCGCAAAGCGGGGGTCGGATTTAATATTCTTGGTCAGGATGTAGCCATCCATCTCGGGCATTTCGACGTCGGTGAGGATCAGTTGGACCATATCGCGCACCGGGCGACGCGCCGCATCGGCATAGCTGGCAATGCGCTGCAGTTCCTCCCAGGCCTGGCGGCCGTTCATCGAAGCGACTCCGCGGATGCCCAAGGCGTTGAGGGTGCGCTCGATCTGGCCACGCGCCACCGAGGAGTCGTCGGCATAGAGCACCGTCAAGCCATCCTTGCCGATCGGCTGGATGGTGGTGAAAACCATATCGTCATCGTACTTGGCCGTTTCCGACAGAATGCGCTCGACATCGAGCATCATCACCAGACGGCCGTCCTGCAGTTCGGTCACTGCAGTCACCAGTCCGCCGAGGTTGGCTGTCAGCATCTCGGGGGGGACACGCATCTTCGACCAGTCGAGGCGCAGGATGGTGTCGACCGATTCAACCAGGAAGCCCTGCGTATGGCCGTTGTATTCGGTAACGATCATGATGTCGCGTGGCGTTTCCGTCTGCATGCCGATGAAATCGGCCAGATCGACCACCGGTACCAGGATGCCGCGCAGGGATACCATCCCTTTGACAGCAGACGGCATGTCGGGCGCAGCGGTGATCGGTGGCGTACGCATCACCTCGCGCACCTTGAAGACGTTGATGCCGAAGGTCTCTTCGCGGCCGGTACGCAAATCCTTGCCCAGGGAAAAGAGCAGGATCTCCAGCTTGTTGGTGCCGGCCAGCCGGGTGCGCGCATCGATGTTCTTTAAGAGTTCTGACATATGGCCACCTTTAGGCGGTGCAAATGTTGCAAGTGACTTCATTAATGCCGCCCGAACGACTGGGCTGGCAGACTCCCGGAAGTAATATTACGCGATTCTTCATATTCTGAAGCGTCTTACTGCAGTTTCGAGTTTCTCGGCCAGTTGCTCCAATGCCTCGGCCTTGGCGGCATATTGATGCACGGTGGCATCGCATTCCGCCGCCATCGCGGCAATTTTTCCGACGCTCGCGGAGATTGCGCTGCTCGCATGGGTCTGCCCGGTGACGGTCTCATTGATGCGTCCCATGCCTTCCGTAGTCTGCGTGACCGTCTGGTTCGTTTCGCCCAGGGTGATCGCCACCGTCTCGAGATATTCCTGCGACGAGCCGAGGGCGGCCAATCCACGGTCGAGCATCGATTCGACGCTGCCGGCCTGTTTCTGCAAGCTCTGTGTGACGCTGTCGATTTCGCTGGCGGTACGGGCCGATTTCTCGGCCAGCTTCCTGACCTCGTCGGCAACGACGGCGAAGCCACGTCCCTGCTCACCGGCACGAGCCGCCTCGATGGCGGCATTGAGGGCAAGCAAGTTGGTCTGGTCAGCGATATCGCGTACTTCGCGTGTCATGTTCGTGATCGACGATGCGCTATTGACGAAATCGCGTGCCGTATCGGTCATTTCACGAATCGAGGCCTCGGCGAGAGAAAGCTCGCCGATCATCGACGACAGACTCTCGTTGCCTTCCTGGGTACGCACCAGACTTTCCTCGGCCAGACGATCGACTTCAGCCGTCTGCTCTGCAATCGCGTCGATCCCGCCAGTCATGTGGGCAACAGCATCCGCTGCCTCCTGCGCCGCCGCGTTCTGCTCCACCGTGCCCGCCTGCATCGCAGCCGTCATACTGTGGAACTCCCCGGCGGTATCGCGCAGTTGCCCCGAAGCCGCCGCCAATTCCTGCGTCATGTCACGCAAGCTGGTACGCATCGTGGCGATGGCGGCCAGCAGGCTCTTGTCGTCTCCCGCAGCCAAGTCGATGCTCGTGGTCAGATCGCCCGAAGAGATGCGTTTAACCACGTCGGCCGCATACTGCGGCTCCCCGCCGAGCAGCGACAGGAGCAGCCGCGCCAGTTGGACGAAAGCGGCCAGCCCGACCACCGACGCAATCCCGATCACGACGACCATCCACCCTCGCGCACTTTCGGCTTGGGCTAGCAGCTTCGGATCCAGCTTGCCAGCCGCTTCAGCCAGTTGCAGATACATCAGGAAGGAAAAGCCGTTGGCTACCAGCGTGACTGCCACGAGGATGACAAGCACGAGGATTAGACGCTGGCGTAGTGACATGGCGACTCCTTATTCGGTGCGATAGCCGATGCGGAAACCGCCCCAATGGCGGCCCTTGACGTAAATCGGGGCGGAAATATCGTGCATGATCTCGCCGGTGTCGCGGCGATAGGTCTGTAACAGAAAGGGCGCCTCGTGCGAACCGCAGCGCTTGCCGACGGGATCGGAGAAGATCCGTTTGGTGCGGTTGCCGGCGACATCCTTCTGTTCGTCGCCGGTAAGCGGCTGGGTGAAGCGCTTGTTGTGAGTCGGGACGTAGCCGCTGGTATCGCAGGTGATGGCGTAGGCAACTGCCCGGTTCTTGTCGAGCAAGGGTTCCTGTACCGCCGGCAGCAGCCTGTCGGCTAGGCTGTCGAAGCGCGTGTGGAACTTTTGCGGCTTGGTATTGGGGATCGGTACGTAATTCCGGTCGAAGACATCGTCGAGCTTGATCTCGCCTCGATCGATGGCCGCCTCGAACAATTTGCCGATCTCAGCAGCCGTCGCCTGCGCCATTTCGGGCATGCGCCCATGCAAAGCCAGTGCGTCATCGCCTTGCTGACCAAGCTTGAAGATCGCTCCTACTTCCTCCAAATTGATCGCCAGGTAATCGAGTTGGCGCGCCTCTTCCAGCGTGAGGGTCGCCCCCTCGTTGTTGCGCTCGGCCAGTGCCATGATGTTGGAGACCTGCTCGGCGACCTCCGACGTACGCTTTGCCAGCACCTGCGCCGCCTCCGCGATCAGGTCGACCTTAGCATTGGTCTCATGAGCTCCATGACTGATTTTCTGAAGCGCATCGGCCGCCTGGTGAGCCAACTGCGCGCCGTTGCGTGCCTGCTCGGAGCCTGCGCGAATGGTGGAAATCGCGCTTTGCGTCTCGCTCTGGATCGCGGTGATCATCGTGGTGATCTCGCCGGTCGCGGCACTGGTGCGCTCGGCCAACTTTCTCACTTCGTCGGCCACCACGGCAAATCCTCTTCCCTGCTCTCCTGCTCGGGCTGCTTCGATGGCAGCATTCAGGGCCAGCAGGTTGGTCTGATCGGCGATTTCGTGGATCGTGCGGGCGATGCCCGAAATCGCGTCGGTGCGCTCTCCCAGCGATGCGACCACCTCGGCGGATTGCTCAACCGAACGGGCGATGCGCTCGATCTCGCCAGAGGCCTGCGCTACGATCTTCGCACCATTTGCCGCATGCTCCTGCGCCTGCTGGGCGATGCTGGCGGTCTCCTCGGCATTGCCGGCAACATCCTGCATGCCACTTGCCATTTCGGCAACCGCGTCAGCAGCCGATTTGGCGGCGGCAGTCTGCTCCTGGGAGCCGCGTGCCGTATTTTCGGCTTCATGCATCAGCTTTTCGGCCATCGACGCCACTTGGGTCGAATTGAAGACGATGCGGGTCGTGATGCTATGAAAGGTGGAAAGCAAATCGTTGTAAGCGTGGGCAGCCGGCTCGATCGCGCTCTGCGGCGACACCTGGACATGGCGGGTAAGATCGCCGTCGTTGCGCGTGGCACTGATCGAGCTACGCATCGCTTCGAGCGGACGACCTAGGCTCGCAGCCACGACCATACTCGGCAGGATCGACACGACCAGGCCGAGGGCGACGAAGTATGCGATGACCGCAGGCGATGCACTTGCGCCAGCAATATAGACCCCTCCCAGACCCGCGGCGGCAACCGTCAGTCCGGCTGCCAGATGCACTACGCGCGCCTGTGTTGATACGTTGGACATTCTCCCTCCATTGTGTTTGCTGTACTGCTATCGGGTTTGTGCTGTTCTCGTGCGCCGTTCCGCCGGCGCCGACTTTCCCGTTATTGTTGTGTGTTACCGTAAGGACTGCCGGATATCGCCGACTGCCCTGACCTGCGCCTACGGCGCAGGGTCAAACCAACGTAAATAATTTGCCGAAGTTGGCAATATCGATCACCTGTTTCACCGACCCTGCGGCATTGGCCAGAGATACCTCCTTGCTGGCTCCCTTCGCCTTGTCCCGCAGCATCAGCAGCATGCCTAGGGCAGAGCTGTCGAGATAATCGACGCCACCGAGGTCGACCTGGATCAGGCGCTCTGCCGACTTGATCGCCTGATCGACAGCCTCGCGGAATTCGCGATGGGCGTTGAAATCGAACCTGCCCTGCAAGGCAATCACCGCCTTGCCGTCCCGGCTTGTCGTACTCGCGTGCATCATATATTCCTTTCGTTAAACCGATGGAGTTACTTGCAAACAGTATATAGCGCTCCGGGTAATTTGCGTATTACTGCCGCAAGCGGGCCAAAATTCGGCTTGCCACATTGTTCAGGCTGACCACCTCATCGACGGCGCCGATACGTGCAGCTTCCCGCGGCATGCCATAAACGACACTGCTTTCTTGATCCTGGCCGATATTCCAGGCACCCGCCTCACGCATGGCCAGCATCCCTTGCGCACCATCCTTGCCCATCCCGGTCAAAATGACGCCGATGGCGTTCTTGCCCGCTTCTTTGGCCACCGAGTTGAACAGCACATCGACCGCCGGACGATGACGATTGACCGGCTCCGCCTGCGACAGTTCCGTGACCCAGCCGCCTCCGCTACGCTTGATCGTCATGTGCGAATGTCCCGGCGCCAGATAGGCGTGGCCGGGCTGGATGCGCTCGCCACCCTGTGCCTCGACGACGCGCAGCGAACCTAGGCTATCGAGGCGCTTGGCAAACGAGGGAGTGAAGGTCTCAGGCATGTGCTGCACCATGACGATGCCGGGCACTTCGGCAGGTAGGCGCACCAGCACCTCCTTGATCGCCTCTGTGCCACCGGTCGAGGCGCCGATGGCGATGAGTTTTTCGTTGAGAACACGGCTCGACACGCCTGGCAGCGGCGCCTCGGGCCGCACCGCTGTCGCCGCAGGACGGCGGCGCAAGTGGGCGCTGTGCGCTGCACGGATCTTGTCGCGGATTTCCTCCGCGTAGCCTTGCAGCAACGAGATATTTTCTGCGCGTGGCTTGGCGACGAAATCAACCGCGCCCAGTTCGAGGGCGCGCAGCGTAACCTCGGAACCGCTCGCCGTCAGCGACGAGATCATCACCACCGGCATCGGCCGCAACTTCATGAGACGGTTCAGGAATTCCAGGCCGTCCATCTTGGGCATCTCGACGTCAAGCGTCAGCACATCGGGCGCTAGCGCCTTGATCATCTCGCGCGCCGCGATCGGATCCGGCGCGCTGCCCACGACCTCGAGATCTGGCGCGCCGCCGATGATCTCGGTCAGCAGCGCACGCATCAGCGTGGAGTCGTCGACGATAAGAACCTTGATTGCCAAGTTGGTGAATCCTTCAGAAGAGTTCGACCTCGCCGGCAACCGGCGCTTCGGTGAGGCGGGCCGCGTATTCTTTTTCGCGCCGGATCAACGTGTCATTATGCATGCGCACCAACTTCTTCACCAGAACCCGGCCATTTTGCGGAAAAAAATAGACCTTGCGCGGGTAGACATCAAGCAGATCCTGCGCCGCAACGCTGATGCCTTCCGTCCCGAGAAAATCCATTACGAACTTCGAATTGCGCTCGCCCACCTGCGAACTCGACAGTGTCGCCATGACACGCCCGCCCCCGAAGACCTTTGCCTCGAGATGGTTCTTGCGCGCGCCGAGCTTGAGCAGATGGTTGATGAGAATCTCCATCGCATAAGTGCCATAGCGGGCCGACGAGGACACCGCCCCGCTCTCGCCGGAGTCGGCAAGCATGAAGTGATTCATCCCGCCGATGCCCTTTTCGCGGTCGCGGATGCACGCCGACACGCAGGAACCGAGTACCGTCACCATCATCACGCCCGCGGAGGTGACAAAATATTCGCCCGGCAGCACCTTCACCGCCTCCGCGCCGAATTTGCGGTCGAAATAGCGATTGCTAGCCAGGTGCTCGACAAAGCCGAGTTCCGTCCCCGTCATACGGCGGCCCCGGGCTGCGCGCCGCGGCGGTCGGTACGCTCATAGACGGTTCGGCCGAGGGAACGGAACAGGTCCGCCGCGTGCAGAAAGCTTTCTGAATGACCGGCATACAGCATGCCGTCTTGATGCAACAAAGGAACGAACTTCTTGAGAATCTGGTACTGCGTCGGTTTGTCGAAATAGATCATCACGTTGCGGCAGAACATCACATCGAACGGCCCCTTGACCTGCGGCCAATGGTTGTCGAGCAGGTTGACCCGGCCGAATGAAACGAGCTTCTGCAGTTCGGGACGCACGCGCACTTGGCCGGACTGCGCCCCGGTTCCTTTGAGGAAGAACTTGCGCAAGCGGTCGGGATGAAGGCGCTCGACGCGCTCGATCGCATAGACGCCACGCTCGGCCGTTTTCAGCACGTTGGTGTCGATATCGCTGGCGAAGATTTGCACCGGAGGCGTCAGGCTGTCGAAAGCCTCGCAGGCAGTGATCGCCAGGGTGTACGGTTCCTCGCCGGTGGATGCTGCGGAACACCAGATCCTGATCGGGCGCCGGCTGATGCCGATCATCTGCTTCTTCAGCATGTCGAAATGATGGCTTTCGCGGAAGAAAGAGGTGAGGTTGGTCGTCAGGGAATTGACAAAGGTCTCCCACTCCGCCTCGTTGCCCTTTTCCAGGTAAGCGAGGTACTGGTCGAAGCTCGTCAAGCCCAGCGCACGCAGACGCCGCGCCAGCCGCGAATAGACCATGTCCTGCTTGATCGGGGCCAGCGAGATCCCGGCGTGCTTGTAGATCAGCTGGCGCACTCGCTCGAAATCGGCCGCTGTGAAGTGGAACTCGCGGTTCGGCAGCAGCTTCTCGCCTCCCGCTTCAGCTGGACGTGGAGCAACCGGCGCCGTACCGCCGGCGCCGACTTTATTGGGTGGCAAAGTGGAAGCGGTCAAAACTCCTCCCACTCCTCGTCATCGTCGGAAAGGTGCGGTGGCGGAATCGCCTTACCCGGTTTGGCCAACTTCGCCGGCTGCGGCTTGCCCTGAAGCTGCTTCGGCGTTGCATCGCGCAAGGCCGGACCGGGCAGGTTTTCTCCGCCGCCGGCGGACAACTTGAACATGCCGACCGCTTGCACCAGCCCTTGCGACTGCTCCTCCAGGCTTTCCGCCGCAGCGGCGGCCTGCTCGACCAGCGCGGCGTTCTGCTGCGTGACCTCGTCCATCTGGCCGACTGCCTGTGTAACCTGCTCGATGCCGGACGACTGCTCGCGGCTGGCGTTGGTGATGTCCATCACCAGCTGGGCTACCTGCTGGAAGCTCGACACCACTTCGTCCATCGTCGCGCCAGCCTCGTGCACCAATTGGGCGCCACCCTCGACCTTATCGACCGATTCGCCGATGAGGAGCTTGATCTCTTTGGCAGCCGTTGCGGAGCGCTGCGCCAAGTTGCGCACCTCGGTCGCCACCACCGCGAAGCCGCGACCCTGTTCGCCGGCCCGTGCCGCCTCGACTGCCGCGTTCAACGCCAGGATGTTGGTCTGGAAGGCAATGCTATCGATCACCCCGACGATATCGGCGATCTTCTTCGAGCTGGCCTGGATACCACTCATGGTATCGACCACCTGCTTGACCATCTGGCCACCGCGTGTGGCGATCTCGTTGGAGCTGGTCGCCAGTTCGTTGGCCTGGCGCGCACTCTCGGCGTTCTGCTTGACCGTGGCATTGAGCTGCTCCATCGAGCTGGCCGTTTCCTCGAGGCTCGAAGCCTGCTCTTCCGTACGGCTCGACAAATCCTGGTTGCCTGCGGCGATTTCCTTGGCAGCCGTATTGATCGCTTCGGTTGCCTCCTTGATGCGGCCGACCACTTCGCGCAGCCGCTCGACGGTCGTGTTGGTATCGTCCTTCAACTGGCCGAACGTACCGCGGTAGTCGCCACTCATAGTTTGCGTCAGGTCGCCGCGAGCCAGCGCATTGAGCACTTCGGCTACTGCTGCCAGGCCGGATGAGGTGGTATCCAGCAACTGGTTGAGTCCTTCCGCAAGATTGCGAATGAAGCCGTCCTTGCCCTCCAGTGAGAGTCTCCGCGTGAAGTCGCCTTCGGCCGCGCCGGTGATGATGCCTTCGATCTCCTGCTCCACCGCTACCTCTGCGGTGCGGTCCTGCCATTCGGCGACAGAACCGAGCCGCTCACCCTTCTCGTTGAAGACCGGGTTGGCCGTCACTGTCATATGGCGCACACCGATCTGCAGCTTGGCCGCGTATTTCTCCTTGAATTCAGCCAGCAGCTTCGCCTGGTGGGCTGGATTCTTGTGGAAACTGTCGATATTCGTGCCGACCAGCCTGTCGGCGTCGAAGTTCGGCAACTGGGCGCGGATGTCCGTTTCCGCCGCCTTGAGGATGGACTGCACGGACTTGTTGGTATAGATGATGGTGCGCGTGGGATCGGCGATCATCACGCCGGTAGATACGTTGTCGAGCGCGATCTTGATGCGCGTCATCTCGTCGGCCTGACGCTTGGTTTCGGCGACCTCGAAGCCCATGCGCGTCTGCATCGACTGCAGGGCCTGGTTCAACTTGCCCAACTCATCGTTTCGGCTGACATCGATCACATTGGTATAGATACCCTGCTCAATATTGCGGAAAGTATCGATTGCACCGTCGATCGGCCGGCGGATGCTTCCGATCAGGCGTATCGAGGCAAACACGCCAATACCCAGTATGACCAGCAAGGCCACCACCATTTGCAAGAGTGTGTTCTGGTAGCGCTCCCCGGAGTCAGACATCTCCTTCTTCGCATTCTCGCCATGGAACTTGTAGATCGCATCGGCCTTGCCAGCCGCCGCAGCGTAGGCTGGATTGACCTTTTCGATCAGTACTTCGTAGGCCTTGTTGTATTGCCCCTCAATAATCGCCTGGCGCGCAGGCAACAGACCCTCGGTAACGTAGACCTTGCGGGCAGCGGCATATTCGTCTGCCATCTGCCGGTGAGCATCCGTCTTGACCAGCGGGAGATATTCCTTCCACAGTTCGGTGATCTCGGCAATGTTCTTCTCGATCTCTTCGGTATGCAGGGTCACCGGATGATTGTGCATCGACACATTCGGACTTGCCGGATCATGCTGCAGCGCCAGGACCACCGCAGCGCGATTGTCCGCCATCAGCTTGCCGATGCGTCCGATGATGCGTACCGTCTCGAAGCGGCGCTCGTAAAGTCTGTTTACATTGTCATTGATTGAACTCAACGAGAGCATCGCGAATGCCATCATGATCACAATGATCAGGCCGAGCGCACCGAGGATCAGCCCCATTCGCCCTGCCAGGTTGAGCTTACTGAAAAAACCTGGCTCCCCTTTTACCGCTTGTCCAAAACGAATCTTGAGATTGCCCTGCTTTTTCTCGCGGAAGAGGCGATAAGCCTCTTCATGCGCAGCCACGGCTTCTCGCGTCGGTTTGCGGCGCACCGACATGTAGCCAATGACCTGGCCGTTCTCCCAGATCGGCGTAGCGTTCGCCAGCACCCAATAGTAGTCACCGTTCTTGCAGCGGTTCTTGACGTAGCCGGTCCAGGGACGACCTGCCTTCAAGGTATTCCATAGATCCTCGAATGCCTCCGGAGGCATGTCGGGATGGCGCACAAGATTGTGCGGCTCACCTATCAGTTCCTGCTCGGTGAAACCGCTGACCTCGAGAAAGTCGCGGTTGATGTAAGTGATGCGCCCCTTCAGATCGGTTTTCGAGACGATCAGGTGGTTGTCGTTCAGGACGAACTCGTTATTGGTTACTGGCTGGTTGATACGCATCTGTCGTCTCCTCTCAGAATTCGGCCCACTCGTCCTCGTCATGCATCAATTGAGGCGGCGGCAAGCGCTTGGCGGGTGCGCGTTGGGAAGTAGCTGTTGCGACTGGCCTGACTGCTGCAGGCTCGGCAACAGCCTGCATCGACATCGCAGCAGGCTTTTGCTTTTCCTGAGCATGGCGCAACTTGATTTCGCGAATCTTGCCGATGGTATGCGTCGATAGCTGGGTAAATTCATTCTGCAGCATTTCCCAAGCTCTTCTATTGTCTCCGCTCATGGAGGTACGGATGACCTCACCGGCGCAACGGTGGAATTCTCGGTGGCTATCGCACATTTGAGTGAACTCGCCGTCGGAGCCGTAAGTCGCTTTTCCTGGACCGTAAATCCATTTACCCATAGCGCATTTATCGTCACGACCCACCACATCAGGATCAAGCCGCTCGCCCTTGCCATCAAGGAACTGCTGCAGCTTGTGCTTCCATTGCATGTGAGCCTGGATAATCGCATCAAAGTCGACCGTTCCCCCCGTACCACTTGTCAACTGCAGCTTGCGTCCTTCGAGGCTGAACATTGCCACTGCCTGCTTCAGGCCAACGGCTTGCTCCTCGAGGCTTTCCGCTGCAGCGGCTGCTTGCTCGACCAGTGCGGCGTTCTGTTGGGTCACCTCATCCATCTGGGATACTGCCTGAGATACCTGCTCGATTCCGCTGGCCTGCTCGCGGCTTGATCCGGAAATGTCATTCACTAGGCTGGCCAATTTCTGGAAGGCATCGACAACTTCCTTGATGGTATCTCCCGTCTCATGCACCAAGCGGACACCACCCTCCACTTTACCTACCGACTCATCGATCAACGCCTTAATTTCCTTGGCTGCATCCGCCGAACGCTGGGCAAGGTTGCGAACTTCGGTCGCCACCACGGCAAAACCGCGCCCCTGCTCGCCCGCGCGGGCGGCTTCGACCGCGGCGTTAAGCGCCAGGATATTGGTTTGGAAAGCGATGCTGTTGATCACCCCGATGATGTCGGCGATCTTCAGCGAACTAGCCTGAATGCCGCTCATCGTATCCACGACACGACTGACCATCTCGCCACCCTTGACGGCCGCCGTATTTGAGCTTCCGGCCAGTTCGGCTGCCGAACGGGCGGTTTCGGCATTGTTCCTGACAGTACTGTTGAGCTGCTCCATCGAGGATGCCGTTTCCTCGAGACTGGAAGCCTGTTCTTCGGTCCGGCTGGACAGATCCTGGTTGCCTGCCGCGATTTCCTTCGCCGCAGTATTGATGGCTTCGGTTGCAGCCTGGATTTGTCCCACCACGTCACGCAAGCGGTCGACCGTGGTATTGGTATCTTCCTTGAGCTGACCGAGCGTACCCGTGTATTCCGCATCGATGTTCTGGGAGAGATCCCCGCTCGCGACCGCACCAAGCACGCGCGCAATATCCTCGAGCGCCCGCGACACGACACCCGTCAATTGGTTCATGCCCTGCGCCATGTCAAGGAAGAAACCTTCCTTGTCGGCCGTTTCGAGCCGCTTGCTGAAATCACCCGCCACCGCGGCATCGAGCAGTCCCTTGATCTCCGATTCGACGTGTACTTCCTGAGTGCGGTCGCGCCATTCGGCCACGGCGCCAACGCGTTCTCCCTGCGGCGTGATCACCGGGTTCGCCGTTACCGTCATGTGACGGTCGCCGATTTGCAGTTTGGCGGCATAGGGCTTCGTGAACTCAGACAGCAGCTTCGCCTGGTGCGCCGGGTTTTTGTGGAAGCTGTCGATGTTGGTGCCAAGCAACTTGTCGGCACTGAACCCGGGCAATTGCTGGCGAATACCTTCTTCGGCTCCCTTGAGGATAGCCTGCACCGACTTATTGACATAGATGATGTTGCGCCCCGCGTCGGCGATCATCACGCCGGTGGAAACATTGTCGAGCGCGATGCGGACGCGCAGGTTCTCGGCGGCTGTCTTGCGCTCTGCCTCGATTCGGCTGCGCAATTCATCCTGCATGCGCGACATCGAGGCTAGGATGCTGGCACTGTCGCCGGGGCGCAGGTCGAACTTGTTGTCGAGCTTGCCTTCAGCGATGGCATGCGCAACCTCCGTCGCTGTTTCCGGCTCGCCGCCAACCTGCTCCATCACTCGATTGGTGATGCGCCGCGCGATCGCCAAGATCACCAGTACCGAGACGACCATCACAATCGCATAGAACCAGGCAATCAAGTTCCCCCTCGACTTGATCTCCCCCATTGCTCCCGTAAGGTCGCTGGCGAGACGGTCTTCGACGGCCTTCATAAGGTCGATGCGCCCTGTCGCGGCGGCAAACCATTGCTTAGCATCTTTGCCAAGCGAATCGGCCGTCAGATTGTCAATGGCGTGCTTCTTGGTCGCCGCGACTTCGTCGACGGCCGTCCCCTGAATGGTTTGAGCCGCAAACTGTGCACGCTGGGGCTGGGCGTATTGGCGGAAGAGACCAAACCAGGTGTCCTGCTCGGCTGAATTGCTGAGGAAGCGCACCATGATCGCCGGGGAAAACTTGTCGGCACCAAAGGCATTCGACAGCAGTGCGCGCTCAATGCCGGCGCGCTCCTTCGCTTGCAGGAAGGCAGTATAGGCCGTGGCTTGGCGGGCAATATCCTTGTCTGGACTGAGCGTCGCAAGCTGGCCCGGCACTGCGAGAAGGGTGGCGATCGTCTTGCTGTAATAGCCGATCGCCTCGGGCCCCGGAATCGTCAGCGCGGTAATCGCCTCTCGCTTGGCCTGCAACCCATCGATCAACTGCTTCCCCTCAGCGATCAGCTTGGCAAGATCGTCACCAAAGGGAGAGGCATCAAAAGCGGCGAGGGCATCAGCCAACTCCTTGCGGCGCTTCTCGCTCTCCTCACGCTGGGCGGGCAGCTCTTTGGCGAAGCTCGTGCCCTTGCTGCCCAGGAAGCCGGCGCTCATGCCGCGCTCCTTCTGCAGTTCGTGCACCAAAGCGCCAACACGGGTGGCTACCGATACCAGTCCCTGCAATTGCCCCATGTCGCGGGCGAGTTGAATCTTCTCAACGGTATTCCAGCCAGATACCCAGGTCATTCCCACCAGGGGAATGACTACCATCAAGAACAAACGGGCGCGCAGGGTCATCTTCATTGATAGCTCCCTATACCGAATGGGCGGCAGCTTCATCCACCAGCGCCATCTCGGCGGAAAGCATCAGCTTCTCGATATCAACGACGATCAGCATGCGCTCGCCCAGCGTCCCAAGACCCTTGATGTAGCGGGTATCGACGGTCGCGGCAAAGTCCGGCGCCGGCCTGACTTGCTCTGCGCGCATGCTGGTAACGTCGGAAACGCTATCGACGACGATGCCGACGACCCGCCCGGAGATCGATAGGATGATGACCACGGTGAAGGGCGTGTAGTCCGCCTTGCCGACCCCGAATTTGATGCGCAGATCGACGATCGGCACGATGGTACCGCGCAGGTTGATGACACCCTTGATGAAAGCCGGGGCGTTGGCGATCGTGGTCGGTTGTTCGTAGCCGCGGATCTCCTGCACCTTAAGGATGTCGATAGCGTACTCCTCCGGCCCGAGGGTAAAAGTCAGGTACTCCTGAGCGTGGCCGCCATCGTCGCCGGCATCGATCTTGGTGGTGTTTTCCAGAGCCATTCAGATTTCTCCTTTCGTGCGTCAGGCGGCGGCCGGCAACTGCTGGCGCGCCATGCTGACGAGCATCGAGACATCGAGGATGAGGGCAACCCGGCCATCGCCCATGATGGTGGCACCGGATACGCCGGCCACCTTCCGGTAGTTGGATTCGAGGCTCTTGATGACGACCTGGTGCTGGCCGACCATCGCATCGACAAACAGTGCCGCCTTCACGCCATCCGCCTCGAGGATGATCATGATGCCCTCGTCGAATGCGGCGACTGCGCCCGGCACACGGAAAATTTCGTGCAGCGTTACGATCGGCAGGTATTCGTCGCGGACCTGGATGAGCCGTTCGACGCCGGAAACGCTCTTGATCATGCCCGCCTCGGCCTGCAGCGATTCGATCACGTAGCCGAGCGGAATGATGTAGGTTTCACCGCCGACTGCCACTGACATCCCATCGAGAATGGCAAGCGTCAGGGGCAGGCGCACCGTCATGCGCGTGCCGACGCCCTGCATCGAGTCGATCTCGACGCGACCACCCATCGCGGTAATGTTCTTCTTCACGACATCCATGCCGACGCCGCGACCGGATACATCAGTGATCTGGTCGGCGGTCGAGAAACCGGCCTCGAAGATCAGGGCAAAGACTTCCTGATCGGTCATCTGGTCGTGCACGGCCAGGCCGCGCTCCTTCGCCTTGGACAGGATTTTCTGGCGATTGAGGCCGGCGCCGTCATCGCCCACTTCGATGACGATGTTGCCGCTCTGGTGGTAGGCCGATAAAGTGATCGTGCCGACTGCCGGCTTGCCTTTCTCGGCGCGCACCTCCGGCGGCTCGATACCGTGGTCGAGGCTGTTGCGGATCAGGTGGGTCAGCGGATCGGTAATGCGCTCGATCAGGCCCTTGTCGAGTTCGGTGCTCTCACCGCTGGTCTTCAGCTCCACCTGCTTGCCGAGCTTTTGTGAGACGTCGCGCACCACTCTCGGGAAGCGCGAGAACACCACCGACATCGGCATCATGCGGATCGACATCACCGCTTCCTGCAGGTCACGCGTATTGCGCTCGAGTTGGATCAAGCCATTGTGCAGCCGCTCGAACTCGACAGGATCGATCTGCGCCGCGGACTGAGCCAGCATCGCCTGGGTGATGACCAGTTCGCCGATCAGGTTGATGAGCTGGTCGACCTTGTCGACACCGACGCGAATGGAGGTATCCGCCGCAGGTTTCGCAGCGGCAGGTGCGGGCCGCTTCGCCTCCGCAGGCTTCGGCGCCGGAGTCGCTGCCGGTGCCGCGACGGCGGACTTTTCCGCCGGGACCGGCTCGGGCAAGGGTTCGAAAAAGCCATAGGATTCGTCCTGTGGCGCAGCCGCCACTGCCGGCGCAATTGGAGCAGCTTGAGTTGCGGTCCCCTGTGGCAGCGGCTCGAAGAAGCCGTAGGCCTCCTCGCCACCAGCAGCCGGTGAGGTTGCAGGGGTTTCAGGCAGCGGCTCGAAGAAACCGTACGCCTCCTCTGCCGCATGCTCCTCGGCCGGCGTTTCGGCGAAGAATCCGTATGCTCCGTCGGGCGAGTCGCCCAGCGCCTCGTCCGTAGCCTGTCCCAGAGGCGAAACACGGATGCTGTCGATGCGTGCGACGAATTCGAGCAGACCGCGCAACAGCTCGGCATCCGCCTCACCGCTCAGTTGCAGGTGCCAAGGCTGCCCGGCGGAAGCCGGGCGTGCGGCGATGCGCACCTCGCCATGCTCAGCCAGCTCGGCCATGAGGTTCTCGATCGAGGCTTCAACGGTGCTCTCGTCCCCTTCAAGGACGAAGAAAAGATCGAGCCCCGTCTCGGCGACCTGCGCTGTGGGCGCTTCGGCAAAAGTCGGCGCCGGCGGGACGGCGGCAGGCTCCTTTGCCGCCGCACCGTTATCCTCGGTCAGCTGGCTGAGCCGCTGACAGATCGCCGCGGCGGCCTCCTTGTCCGCCTCGCCTTCACCCTGGTGCGCAGCAAGCAGACCCTTCAGTACATCGCCAGCATCGAGGAAGGCATCGATCATGTCCTCGCGCAGCCGCAGCTCGCCCTTGCGGATACGATCGAGCAGGTTCTCCAGGATGTGCGTGACGTCTGCCAGATCGGTGAAGCCGAAGGTGCCGCTCGACCCCTTGATCGAGTGTGCAGCGCGAAAAATCGCATTGAGCTGCTCCGCATCGGGATCACCGACGTCGAGTGCAAGCAGCAGGTTTTCCATATTGGCCAAGTGTTCCGCCGTCTCCTCGAAGAAGACTTGGTAGAACTGGCTCATGTCGATGGCCATGGCGCCCCCCTTGCGAATATCTGCAGCAGTTGCCGTTCGATCAGCCGATCACTTTCTTGACGACCTCGACAAGCTTCTGAGGATCGAAGGGCTTGACCAGCCAACCCGTAGCGCCGACCGCGCGCCCCTGCTGTTTCATGGCATCCGACGACTCGGTGGTCAGCATCAGAATCGGCACAGTCTTGTACTGCGGCAGCGCTCGCAGATTCTTGATCATAGTAAGGCCGTCCATGCGCGGCATATTCTGGTCGGTCAGGATCAGGTTGAAGGTTTTGCCCTTCGCCTTCTCGAGGCCGTCCATGCCATCGACAGCTTCCGTCACTTCGTAGCCGGAGCTTTTCAGGGTGAAACCTACCATCTGGCGGATGGAGGCGGAATCGTCGATCGCGAGGATGGATTTGGCCATGGTGCAGCTCCTGTTTCAGAAGAGTTCGATGTCGCCTTCGGTCATTGCCTTCTGGTCGACTGGGTTATTGACGGTTTGGGCCTCGATATCCTTGAGGGCCGCAACGATACTTGCCTGCTCGGCGCGCAAGGAAGCGAGAGCGGCATCGGTGTCGGCACTCGCCGCCTCGGTCTCGAGCGTAGTGCCGAGTTCCATGAACTGCTGCAACACGCCGTCGAGCGCATCGATGCGTCGGCCGATATGCGCCAGCAGTTGGGACACCATGTCCTGGAACTGCAATGCGGTGATCGCCTGGCCAACCAGCATCTCGACGTTGGCAGCGCTGCCCCCGAGGTTGCCGATTGCGGCAATGCGCGCCGTGTTCTGCTGCTCGAGGGTATGGATGATGTTCTCGATCTGCTGCTTCGACTCGAGGGCGAAGGTCATATCCTGGCTCGCCATCGTCTGGATGGCCGACTCGGTCTCCTTGACCGATATCTGCATGCTCTGCATCAGGTTGTTGATCTGCTGCGAGAATTGCGTGGTGCGTCCGGACAGGTCGCGCACCTCGTCGGCGACGACAGCAAAGCCACGCCCTGCCTCGCCGGCGCGTGCCGCTTCGATCGCCGCGTTAAGCGCCAGTAGGTTGGTCTGCTTAGCGATCGAGCCGATCTCGGAAAGAATGCTCTGGACATCCTTCGCATGCTGGGCGATGTTGTCGGTCAACTCGACCAACTCCATGCCGAGCTTGCTGTTGCCAATGACGCTATCGACCACGCGTTGCATCACGTCGGACGTATCGCGCACGAACTCGTCGAATTTGATGGCGGTTCCATCCTCGGTAGCCCCCGCCGTTACGTCGACCGCCATTTTGCGCTGCTCCTCGGTCTGCGCATAGACCCCTTGGAAGCTGGTGGTCAAGGACTCGATCGCCTCGCGCAGCAGACTCTGCACACGACTCAATTCCCCACGAGCGGAATCATATTGAATCTGGAAGTGCGTCGCGATCTCGCGCAGCAGGTTGCGGAATTCCTCGATGAGCGCCCGCTGCTCCGCCGAAGATAGATCGCGCCACTTCTCGCCCTTCGCGCCGCCGGATTGCTGCACCGTCACCATCGTGATTGCCCGCCAGCCCAAGGCAAGCACCGTGAAAGCAACCACAGGGGCGATACCCGCGCTCGGAATGACAATATAGAACACGACCGCCACGCCAACGGTAAGAAGCAAGCCTAGACCGAAAGTCTTATCGAAATATTGCATCTCTCAAGTAGGCACCTGTCAGGAAGGTCCCGCTGTTAATTGGTTTTATTAGTGCAATCGGCTACTGATTGTAGCCATAAAAGTGCTCAGATTAGCGCATTGCCGCCCCCTGCGGCACAATACCTTGCGCTTCCAACTGCTGAGCATCGCTGACTTCAGCGACCTGACTCTCCTTGCCATCGCTGAGGATCGCCTCTTCGGTACGCTTGTTCAAGACAACGATGCTGATACGGCGATTGCTCGGACTTTGCGGCTGGGTCTTATCGAACAGAACGGTGGAGGCGAAACCCACTGCGCGCATCACCTTCGCATCATCCATGCCGGAGTTGACTAGTTCACGGCGTGAAGCATTGGCGCGGTTGGTCGACAACTCCCAGTTGCCGAATCCGCGATCGCCACCCGCATAGGGCGTTGCATCCGTGTGCCCGGAAAGAGAGATTCGGTTCTCCACCTTATTGAGCATCGGCCCGATCTCACGCAGGATTTGCCTAGTGTAAGGCTTGAGCTCAGAACTGGCCGAATCGAACATCGGGCGGTTCTGCTCATCGACAATCTGGATGCGCAACCCCTCGCTAGTAATGTCGAGCAGCAACTGGTTCTTGAACTGTTTGAGTGTCGGGCTCGCCTCGATCAACGCCTCGAGATCACCCTTCAGCCCCAACAGCTTCTGCTTTTCCTGGCGCTCGAAATCGGCCTTGAGCGCCTGAAGGTTGATCTTCTTCTGATCGGCATCGAGTTGGCCTTTCTTGACCTGCCCATGCGTGCGCGTGAGGTCTTCGCCTCCGCCCTGAATCACCGATGACGAGTCACCCGATCCCGATCCGCCGAACAACGCAACTGCCAAGGGCGTTTGGAAATAGTCGGCAATCCCCTTCAGATCGCCCTTCGTAGTCGAACCGAGCAACCACATCAGCAGGAAGAAGGCCATCATCGCCGTCACAAAGTCGGCGTAGGCGATCTTCCACGCGCCGCCGTGCCCGCCACCGCCGCCTTTCTTGATCTTCTTTACTACGATCGGTTGTTGGCTGTCGTCGCTCATGAGGGATCAGGCTTGGATAGTCAGTTCCAGGGTAACGGTACTCACTTACCTTTTCTACTCTTGATGTCTTCTTCGAGTTCGATGAAACTCGGACGGTCAGCGGAGTACAGCACCTTGCGGCCGAATTCGACGGCTACCTGCGGTGCATAACCGTTCATGCTGGCCAGCAGGACGGCCTTGATGCACTGGTAAATCTTGCTGCCCTCATCGACCTTCTGGTTCAACTGGTTCGCGATCGGCTCAATGAATCCGTAGGAAAGAAGAATTCCGAGGAATGTGCCGACCAGTGCGCCGCCGATCATCTTACCGAGCACGGCCGGGGGCTGGCCGACCGATCCCATCACGTTGACCACGCCCATCACCGCCACGACGATACCCATCGCAGGAACTGCGCCGGCAAGCGACTGGACCATATGTGCAGGGAAGTGGGCTTCGGCATGATGTGTCTCGATCTCGATATCCATCAGGTTCTCGATCTCGAAGGCGTTGAGGTTGCCGCCCACCATCATGCGCAGGTAGTCACAGATGAACTCCATGACATGGTGATCATGCGTCACCGATGGATACTTTGAAAAGATTGGACTGGCCTCAGGATTTTCGACGTCGTTCTCGATCGACATCAGGCCTTCCTTGCGCACCTTGGAAAGGATCTCGAACAGCATCGCCAGAAGATCCATGTACAGGGCCTTGTTGTAAGGCGACCCCTTGAGCACGGACGGAATCGCGCCGAGCACGACCTTCAACGAGCGCGGTCCATTGGAAGCGACCAGGTAGCCGATGGTAAGGCCGACGATGGCGAGGTACTCCAGCGGCACCCACAGGGCCCCCAGGCTGCCGTGCACCGCATAGGTGCCGATCGAAGCGGCCAGGACAATGACGTAGCCGACGAGCAATAACATAAAAAGAAACCTCGGTTGTTGTTATCGGCCGGCGCGGATCCGGCGCTCAATCGGACTCAATAATAGCGGCAAAACAGGATCAGCAGTGCAGGCATTTTCCAGCGCTTGCCTCCGCTTTGGAACGGCCCGGAGGATCGGCTCCGCAAAAGGCAACGAGGCACAGCACCCCGAAGAATCAGGGCGATGCGCCTCGCAGGATGCAAGGAGAAACCAGTAGAGCCCGAGACCTCAGGCTGTCGCCGCTTCCGTACTTTCTGCGGTACGGCGCGTCTTGCCAGCGCGTGCGGGCATGTGGCACAGGCCGCAGACGTAGTCACGTTTGGGATCGTGGGCGTGGGCGACAAATTCGCCGCCGCAGGTCTTGCAGCGCGTCATCTGCAGCATGCCGGCATCGAAGAAGCGCACCATCGTCCAGGCGCGCGTCAGCGAGAGAACGCTTTCCATGCCCGTGCGGTTGATCTGCTCCGAATAGAGGCGATAGGCCTTGATGATGCGCTCTAGACCTGCCAGGCCGGTATGGCGCCCGAGGAAATTGTAATAGGCCATGAACAGCGAGGCATGCACGTTCGGCTGCCAGGTCATGAACCAGTCGGTCGAGAAAGGCAGCATCCCCTTGGGGGGCGAGACGCCGCGCACCTCTTTATAGAGCTTGAGCAGGCGCTCGCGCGACAGATTGGTTTCCGCTTCGAGCAACTGCAGGCGGGCACCGAGCTCAATGAGTTCGACGGCTAGGCGAATATCTCTCGCCTCCGAGATCACGGATTTATTGCGCATATCAGCCTCCGGGTGATGTGACGAGGATCGATCAGGCCACAGACTCGACCGGCTTGCCGGCCGCAAGGATCGCCGCATGGATGTGACCCACGCCGCGCTCGCGCTCGTGATTGGCCAGCAGATCGATCAGCAGGGTGTCGTCGAAACGGAAGCTGCAGAGCAGCATATCGGAACTGGCCATCTTGAGGACCTGTCCCGGCGTAAGGGTTTCCAGGATGTCGGCAATCTCCTCGCTGATACCCAGACGGAACACGGCGGCCTCGCGGTCGGAACGTACCATGTTCTGCGCCAGCATCAGGTAAGCAAGATTGACTTCCTTTATGTCATTGTAGGTGTCAGTCAGCTTCATCTTCGCTCTCCTTGCATTGCCGCCAACCCGGAGCACGGAGACTTCCGCGCATGCCCGTTTGGCAGTGATGACATTTTCCAGAAAGCTTGGCAAGGAAAAAATCAATGGAAAGACCATCCTTTTGTAAGAATAGGATGGTGACGCCTTGTAAGAAAAAACCTTACAAAATGCGCCTTATCTTATGTTTTTAATTATTTTTTTCTGGTAGCGCCCGGTTAACTTCAAACCTGAACCGTCACCACGCAATTCCTACCTCGTTGTTTTGCCTTGTAAACCCCTTCATCGGCACGCTTGATCATGGCATCGATATCCGGGGTATCACTGTTACGCGCGGCCACGCCGATGCTCAGGCTCAGCTTGATCCGTTCTGTACCGACGACAATCTCGATATCGGCTACCGACTTCCTGACACGCTCGCCGCAAATCAAAGCAGCCTGCAAGTCGCTTTCCGGGCAGATGACGGTGAACTCGTCCCCGCCGGTACGGCACACCACATCCTGAGCGCGTACGCCGTTGCGTATCGCCTGCGCGGCCTGCTTGAGCACTATATCGCCCACGTCGTGGCCGTAGTTATCATTGATCGCCTTGAAGAAGTCGATATCGATCAGCAGGCAAGACAAAGGGCGTTTGCTGCGGTCGGAGGTACGCCACTCCTGCTGGAAGCGTTCGATCGCATAACGCCGGTTGAAGCAGCCGGTCAGCACATCCGTGAGTGCCGCCTCCTGCAACCTCCGATTGGTCACCGCCAACTCGGCGGCGAAGCGGCGAATCTCTTCCCTGTCGCGCTCGATCTCCTGCTGCAGCATGACGACGCGCTGCCCGGCGCGCAGCCTAGCCCCCAGTACCCTCGACTTGAGCGGTTTGGTCATGTAGTCGTCGACACCCGCATCGAAAGCCTCGACAAGCTTGTCCTCCGCCTCGACCGCCGTGAGGATCAGGATGTAGACGGTGCGTCCGACCTTGGTCTGCCGCAACGCGCGCGTCAACTCGATGCCGTCCATCTGCGGCATCAGCCAGTCGGTAATCAATATGTGCGGGCTGAGTTCCATGGCCTTGTCGAATCCGTCCTGGCCATCGACCGCCTCAAAAACCTCATAGCCGGCCTGCGACAACATCACCTTGAGCAGCGCCCGTATATTGACGTCGTCATCGACGACCAGAACTCGCAGAGAATTGACTGCAACCTGCGGCATGCCCGCTTGGCTCAGCTCCGGAGCCGCCGGCGGCTTCGACAACTCCTCGAATGGCGGTACTGCGTGGGCTTCGATGCTCAATTGCTCCGCCCAGCTGCGCCAATCCCGCACTGCCTTATCGCACAAGGCGATCAAGACCTCGCTATCGAGCGAAAGCTTGCTGCCGATCAGCAACAATTGCGGCATCATCCCTCGCCGCTTGTCATCGGCGGCCAGACAGATGTCGGCGATCTGGCGGGCAAGCGCAAGCGTCCAGGTCAATCGATAGGGTCGCGAGTCCGGCGGGAAATTCGCCCGTTCGGGTTCCTCATGGGCAAACACCGGCTCGACAAACATGCGCGGCAAGCCCCAGTCCTCGAGCATCGCTGCGGCGAGATCATTGTGCCCAATCGCAAATTCGTCGTGCTCGAGGGCGGCAAGCGGCGTCTCCGGGGCGCCCGCCTTCCTGTCCAGCACCTCCGAATACTCCTTGGGAAATACGGTGGCCAGGGCCAGTTCCCCGATGCGGGAAAGCAGACCGACGCTGAACGCCTCCTCTGGCGGAGCAACGCGCACCTGGGCCGCGATCGCCTGTGCCGCCACACCGCAGGCGAGCGAGTGCGACCAGAAGCGACGGTAGTCGAAATGCGGGCAAAGGCCGCTGCGGTAGTTCGACAGCAGCGAGAAACTCAACGCCAGATAGCGCACCGTCGAAATGCCCAGCAGGATCAAAGCGTCATTCACGGCAGCGACCGGCCGGTGGGCACCCATCTGGGACGAGTTGGCAGTCTTGATCAGGCGGCCGACAAGGGCAGGGTCGGTTTGCACCACATGCGCCAACTCGGGAACCGAGACGTCATCCTTGCGCGTGATTCGCATGACAGCCAGCGCCGCCCCCTTGGGGGAAGGGAGGTCGCCCATGGCCTTGAGCTCCTGAAGTCTATCGAGCCCAAAGCGCATTGCGATGTGCGTGTCTTCTTTAAGCGTCATGGTCGCGGCTGGAAGATACCGATTGCATCTTATACCATGCCACGGTCCGTCGTGCGATACACCCTGCGCGCTAGAATCATGCGCCATGGAGCCTCCGATCAATTATTGCTGCACATGCGCCGCGCCGGTGAGTCTCCGCGCCCCTCCCGGCGACAGCCTTCCGCGCCATATCTGCGATGCCTGCGGCGCCATCCATTACCGCAATCCCCGCCTTGTCGTCGGCACCCTACCGGTATGGGAAGACCGCATCCTGCTGTGCCGTCGTGCGATCGAACCGCGTTCCGGCTGTTGGACCTTGCCAGCCGGATTCATGGAGAACCAGGAGTCAGTCGGAGAAGCGGCACAGCGCGAAACGCTCGAGGAGGCCTGTGCTCGAGTCGAACTCGATGAGTTGTTCACGATGATCTCGGTTCCACACATCAACCAGGTGCACGTCATCTACCGGGCACGGCTGCTTGATCTGGACTTCGCCCCCGGCACCGAGAGCCTCGAAGTTGCCCTTTTCGAAGAAGCCGCCATCCCCTGGGAGGAGATCGCCTTCCGTACCGTCGCGATGACGCTGCGCCATTTCTTTGCTGACCGGGCGCGCGGCAGTTTCGGTCTGCATACCGAAGCGTTGCCCGTGCCGAAATAACGCCTAGTCCTCGACCTCGAATACCACCGGCAGCAATACTGCAAAGCTCTGCCCGCGCAAGGAGGCCGGCAGTTCCGCGCGCTCAACCGCCAAGCGCAGGATTTCGAGTGCAACCTCGTCGAGCACGGCATGTCCGCTGGAACGATTGAGCGAGGCTTGACGCCCCCCGCTGCCCGCCGTCACGACCACACGCACCTCTGCCGTGCCGGACAAGCCTGTCCGCCGCGCCATCTCGGGGTAGCGGCGAAACCGCTTCGCTTCTCCGGCCAGGGTGAGGCGGTACTGCCGTAGGCCAGCCGCATCGGGGCCTGCGGCCCTCGCTTCGGCCGTGGGCAAAGCGGGCAAAGGTTCGGCGCCAAAGCGTTGCGACTGAACACCCCCTGCCTCACCCCCCAAGGGCTGATCGGCTGGCGGTGCAGCGATACGACCTTCCTTTCGTCCGATCGCAGGTGGTTCGGATGCAACGGGCGACTGCGCCGACATCCGCTGCGTCAGCCTCGGCGGATCGTCTGGTGGCGGGGTGAGCGTTTCGACCTGGCGCAGCCGGGTTGGTTTGCTGGGGGAAAAAGTCGGCGCCGGCGGGACGGCGCTGGAGACGGAGATCGGGACAGGGGGCTGCAATACGGCAGTCAAGGCACCGGGGTCGGTCACTGTCGACGCGGGCGCGAGATCCACCCCCGGGGCGACGGCAGCTACCACCAACACATGCAGCAGCAGTGACGTCCCGAACGCCTGCCAGGGAAATCCTGCCCTTTCCCGTGCTTGTTCCGGCAGCTGCAGCGAACTTTCCATCGTCACAATGCTCTGATAGGCTTGACCTATTTTAAGACGAATGCTGTCCGTCCCATGAGCGCATATCCCTTGATCCTTACGCTCGACCCCCACGGCGTCCCCCATCGCTGGGTGACATGGCAACATGCGTGCTTCTATTACTCCAAGGACCTTGTCGCCTGGTCAATCGGGGAGAACAGTTTCACCATCCACGGCGGCCTCAATCGCATGACCGGACTGCGCTCGGAAATCTGTGCCAACAGCATCATCGCGATCAAGGGTCGCGCGCTTTCCGGCCACTATTTCAACCGCGTGCCGCCGCTCGACAACCGGGAACTGTTCCACCGCGACCGCCATGTCTGCGCCTACTGCGGCGGCAACCTGCCGAGTGCCAGACTGACGCGCGACCATGTCGTGCCCGTCTCGCAGGGGGGGCGCGACATCTGGATGAACGTCGTCACCGCCTGCCGTCCCTGCAACCAAAGGAAGAGCGGCCGCACCCCGGAGGAAGCCCGCATGCAGCTGCTGTATGCCCCCTACGTACCGAACAAGGCGGAGTACCTTATCCTCTCCAATCGCAACATCCTCGCCGACCAGATGGATTTCCTGGCCCGCCACGTGCCGAGCATCAGCCGCATTCGCGGCTGATGCGCCACCTATCCGAAATGTAATTCTTCACATCGCAATAAACAGCGATTTACCCGGCTTGATTTATTATCCGTCCATGTCCAGCCAGGTCTCTTCCACCAATACCCCTCCGAATCAGGACGCAGCGCACCAGACTCCGCAGGAGTGGCAACAGACGCTGCTCGAATACCAGGCGATTCTGGAGAACGCATGGGTAGGCATCGTTTTCACACGCGACCGCAAGCTGCTCCATTGCAATCCAAGGTTTTCGGAGTTGTTCGGCTGGAAGCACGGCGAATTGCAGGGACAACCCGGCCGTGTGGTCTATGCCTCCGACGAGGCCTATGCCCAAGTGGGTCGCGTCGCGGGACCGATCCTTGCCTCGGGCCAGGTATTCGAAACCGACATGCAGATGTGCCGCAAGGACGGCTCCACGTTCATGGCGCACGTTTTTGCCAAAGCGATCAATGCCTCTGACACGGCTGCCGGCACCATCTGGATCGCCGAGGATGTCACCGAGCGCCGCGATGCCGAAGCCAAGCTGCAGCGGCTTTTCCTCGAACAGCAAGCGATTTTTGAAAACGCCTCCGTCAGCATCGTGTTCACGCGTGATGGCACGATAGTCCGCTGCAACCCGGGTGCCGATGCGATGTATGGTTGGCCTCCGGGCAGTCTGGCAGGTCAGCCGGCCTCGGTATTCTTCAAGGACGCAGACGACTATGCGCGCTTCGGAGCAATCGCCGGCCCCGTCCTCTCTTCCGGAAAACTGCTCGACCTCGAATGGCCTAACGCCCGCAAGGATGGCTCCACTTTCTGGTGCCGCAACCGTGCCAAGGCCATCGAAGCCGGTGACGGCAGCCGGAGCACGATCTGGATCACTGAAGACACCTCTGCCCGCAAGGATGCCGAAGAATCCTTGCGCAAGCTCCTCGCCCAGCAGCGTGCAATTCTCGACAACGCCTCGGTCGGCATCCTGTTCACCAGCGCCGGAGTCATCGTCGACTGCAATCCGCGCATGGAGGACATCTTCGGCTGGCTGCGCGGCACCCTCGCCGGGGAGACGGCGCAGGTTTTTTTTGCGGATGCGGAGGAATACGCCAGCTTCGGCGCTGCCGCAGGACCGATACTAGCCGCAGGAGAGCTATTGGATCTGGAGTGGCAGAACCTGCGCAAGGATGGCACGCGAGTATGGTGCCGCCACCTCGCCCGGGGCATCGATCTCGGCAACGGACAGATGAGCACCGTCTGGATCACCGAGGACATCTCGCAACGCAAGGCGGCGGAAGAGGCTTCGCAGCGGGCCCACGACGAAATGGAACAGCGCGTCCGCGAGCGCACCATCGAACTCGCCGCCGCCAACGCCTTGCTGCGCGCTGAAGTGGATGAACGCCTGCAGGCCGAAGACCGCGTGCGCCACATGGCCAACCACGACGCACTGACCGGCCTGCCGAACCGACGCTTGCTGCATGATCGACTGTATCAGGCGATTGCACTGGCGCACCGCCACCGACAGAAGGTCGCCGTGATGTTCATCGACCTCGACCGCTTCAAGACCATCAACGATACGCTCGGCCACGCATGCGGCGACCTGCTGCTGCAGGAAGTGGGCAAGCGCATCGGTGCCGAACTGCGCGAGGGCGACACCGTCGCACGCTTGGGGGGCGACGAATTCGTCGTCGTGCTGCCGGAACTCGAGGATGCCAATGCCGCCGCAGTCATCGCACAAAAGCTTTCCGCCGTCTTCTCCTCAGCCTTCCTTGTCGCAGGCAACGATCTCCACGTCACGCCGAGCATCGGCATCGCAATCTACCCCGATGACGGCACGGATCCGGAAACGCTGACGCGCAACGCCGATACCGCGATGTACCATGCCAAAGACACGGGCCGCAACAACCACAAGTTCTTCACCGAGCAGATGAACATCGCCGCGGCCGAGCGCTTCGCCCTGGAGAATCGGCTGCACAATGCGATCGAGCGCAACGAGCTGCTGCTCTACTATCAGCCGCGCATCGCCATCGACACGCGCCGTGCCTCGGGCTTCGAGGCTTTGCTGCGCTGGCGTCATCCCGAGCAGGGCATGATTTCGCCGGCCAGTTTCATTCCCGTGGCGGAGGAGACCGGCTTGATCGTTCCCATCGGCGAATGGGTGCTGCGCGAGGCCTGTCGTCAGCACGTCGCCTGGCGATCGGAGGGACATGCTCCCCTACCGATCGCAGTCAACCTCTCGCCGCGCCAGTTCCGCCAGCACAATCTGGTCGAGGTCGTCGCACGCACTCTCGTCGAAACGGGCATGGAAGCCCATTACCTCGAACTGGAGATCACCGAAGGCAGCCTGATGCAGATGACCGAGCATACGCTCACCACGCTCGAATCCCTCAACGCCCTCGGCGTCAAGCTTTCGATTGACGACTTCGGCGTCGGCTACTCGAGTCTCAGTTACCTCAAGCGATTTCCGGTGGACCAGCTCAAGATCGACCAGTCCTTCGTCCGCGACATTGCCACCGATCCAGACGATGCCGCCATCGTCTCGGCCATCATCGGCCTCGCCCGCAACCTGGCGCTCAATGTCATCGCCGAAGGCGTCGAAACCGCTGAGCAACTCGCCTTTATCTCCGCCAGCGGCTGCAACGAAGCCCAGGGCTTCTATTTCAGCCATCCCTTGCCGGCAGAGGAAATTGCAGGCCGCTTTTTCGCCGCGACGGGTGGGGATGCAACCCCGCGCTGACCTGCCGTCGCAAAGCCCTACGCATTTCCAAGGTTATATCTGCGCCAATTACGGCTAGCATTGCGGTATGAACGCTTCCGTGCGCACCGTACCCCTCCTGCCCGATCGCAAACTCACGGCCTATCGCCCCCACTGGGCAAAGCGCTTTGGCACGGCGCCATTCCTGCCGATGTCGGCTGCGGAGATGGAGGCGTTGGGGTGGGACAGCTGCGACATCGTGCTGGTCACCGGCGACGCCTACATCGACCATCCTAGCTTCGGCATGGCCCTTGTCGGCCGCCTGCTCGAAGCCCAGGGATTCCGCGTCGGCATCATCGCCCAGCCTGATTGGACCACAGCACAAGACTTTCGACGCCTCGGCCGGCCGAACCTTTTTTTCGGCATCACTGCCGGCAACATGGATTCGATGGTCAATCGCTACACTTCGGACCGCAAGATCCGTTCGGACGACGCCTACACGCCGGACGCCGCACCCGGCCGTCGCCCCGACCGCGCGGTGACCGTCTATGCGCAACGTGCCCGGGAGGCATTCGCGGGCGTCCCCATCGTCATCGGCGGCATCGAGGCGTCCTTGCGACGCATCGCCCACTTCGACTACTGGTCGGAAACGGTGCGCCGCTCGGTGCTCGTAGACAGCAAGGCCGACCTGCTGCTCTATGGCAATGCCGAGCGCGCCCTGGTCGAGCTTGCCCATCGCCTCGCCAAGGGTGTGCCGATTGCGGATATCCGCGACCTGCGCGGCAGCGCCTTCATGGCACCCTGCGGTTGGAAACCCGACGAAACCTGGGTGGAGATCGACTCGAGCATGCCGGAAAAAGTCGGCGCCGGCGACACGGCGCCGAAGCCGGAGTTGCGCACCCCCCGCGCGCAGACAGTCGTGCGCCTGCCCGCCTACGAGCAGGTGAAATCGGACAACATCAGTTATGCCCACGCATCGCGGGTCTTCCATCTCGAATCGAACCCCGGTAACGCGCGCGCCCTGGTGCAGTGCCATGGCGTAGAAAAAGGCGCGCGCGACGTCTGGCTCAACCCGCCCCCGATTCCGCTCAGCACCGCGGAGATGGATCACATTTACGGCCTGCCCTACGCGCGCGCGCCACACCCAAGCTACGGCGACGCCAAGATCCCGGCCTGGGAGATGATCCGCTTTTCGATCAACATCATGCGCGGCTGTTTCGGCGGTTGCACCTTCTGCTCGATCACCGAGCACGAGGGCCGCATCATCCAGAGCCGCTCGGAGCAGAGCATCCTGCGCGAGATAGAGGAGATCCGCGACAAGGCGCATGGCTTCACCGGCATCATTTCCGACCTCGGCGGGCCAACGGCCAACATGTACCGCATGGCCTGCAAGGACCCGGCGATCGAGGCCGCCTGCCGGCGGCTGTCCTGCGTCTATCCCGACATCTGCCCGAACCTGGGTACCGACCATACGCCGTTGATCCACCTCTACCGCAAGGCGCGCCAACTGCCCGGCGTCAAGAAGGTGCTGATCGGCTCGGGGCTGCGCTACGACCTTGCAGTGCGCTCGCCTGAATATGTGCAAGAACTCGTCACTCACCATGTCGGAGGCTACCTGAAAATCGCGCCAGAACACACGGAAGAAGGCCCGCTTTCGAAGATGATGAAGCCGGGCATCGGCACCTACGACAAGTTCAAGGCGATGTTCGAAAAGGCCTCGAAAGCCGCCGGCAAGGAGCAGTACCTCATCCCTTACTTCATCGCCGCCCATCCGGGGACGACGGATGTCGACATGCTCGAACTCGCCCTCTGGCTCAAGCGCAACGATTTCCGCCTCGATCAGGTGCAGACCTTCCTGCCGACCCCGCTCGCCATTGCGACCGCAATGTGGCACACCGGCAGGAATCCGCTCAAGCGGCTCGGAAAATCAGCCGAGGAAGTGCCGGTCGTGCGCGGCGGACGGCAGAGGAAACTGCACAAGGCCTTCCTGCGCTATCACGACCCCGCCAACTGGCCGCTGTTGCGCGAAGCCCTCAAGGCGATGGGACGTGCCGACCTGATCGGCAACGGCAAACGCCATCTGGTACCCAACTGGCAGCCAGCCGAAAGCTCCCCGCGCGGCACGCGCGCGACGCCGCCCCGCACATCGGCGGGGACCAAGCCGCGCACGCTGGCCAAGCGCGGCACGCAACGTTAGGATGCCACCCATGACGCAGATCGATCAACCCCTTGTCGTGGATGTCATCGCCTCGGGTATTCACGATGCAAAAAACAGCATGTTCGATGCGCTCGCACGCATCGGCATCGCGACCCAGGCCATCCGCGAAGACCGCACCGACGCCGCCTTGACCGCCCTGGCCGAAACGGAGCGTGCTGTCGTCGCCAGTGCCGAACGCCTCTCGAAACTGATGTCAGCCTACCGTCTCGCTCGGCATGAGAATCCCGTTTCCATGCTGCCCGTTGATGTGCGCGAGCTGCTCGAGGACGCGATGATGCGCGTGACCGCCGGACGCGAGAACGGTATCACCCTGGACTCCCATTGCGGCGTCGACGGCTTCTGGATCTGCGACCGAGAACTGGTGACAGACTGCCTCGTGAATGCACTGCAGAATGCCTTGCGTTCCGCTCGCACGACGGTACACATCGCCGCGGCCGCAACACCCGAAGGACTCGAACTGACGGTCGCGGACGACGGGCCAGGCTTTCCGCCCGAGCTGCCTTCGCATGCCGATGGTTCCCAATCCGGCGTCGGTCTGTTCATCGCCCGGCGCATCGCCGAACTGCATTCTCGACACGGCCGCCACGGCCACCTGGATTTGAAGAACGGCGGACCGCTCGGCGGTGCACTTTTCCGTCTCGTTCTTCCCTGACGCCCCATGCTCGAAGCCGACGTCCTTGCCTCGCTTTTCGACGAAAAACAGGTATCCGCCCAGCGCATTCCTGTCGACCCCCACAAACAGTTGCGCTACCTGGTGATCGACGACCAGGAAGCTTCGCGCCAGACTCTCAAAATTTGCATCCAGTCGATGGGGGGATTTTCCGTCGATCAGGCGCAGACCTTCAACGAGGCCTACCATCGCATCCGTGGGCTGATGCCTGACGTCATCATCTGCGACTACATCCTTGGCCCAGGCCGCACCGGCCAGCAGATGCTCGAGGAGCTGCGTCGCTCTGATACGCTGCCCGACACCGTCGCATTCCTGATGGTGACCGCCGAGCGCAGCTACGAGCAGGTGGTTTCAGCCGTCGAACTGGCGCCCGACGACTACATCATCAAGCCATTCACGCCGGAAGCCCTGCGCACCCGACTGGACCGCGTAATCCGCAAGAAGATCTTCTTCCGGCATTTCTACGAACTCAAGCGCAAGGGCGATTTCGATCGTGCGCTCGCCGAGCTCGATGCGCTTTCCGACGCCGAGGACAGCAGACCCTATCGCTTCGACATCCTGCGCGCCCGCGCCGAAACGATGCTCAAGGCCGGCCGCGACCAGGATGCCCTCGACTGCTTCACTGGCATCATCGATATTCATCCCTTTCCCTGGGCAATTGCCGGCCAGGCCCGTGCCTTGCAGCGCCTCAACCGCTACGACGAGGCACACGAAGCGGTAGACAGCGTGCTCGCCGCTGCCCCGAACTACTTCGACGCCTACGACCTCAAGGCCGACATCTGCTGCGACCTTGGCGAATTTGACAAGGCACAAACAATTCTGCAGAAAGTCGCCGAACGCACGCCGCGCAACTGGCAGCGCAAGCGCATTCTTTCCAACGTCGCGAAGCTCAATGGCGACTTCGAAACGGCACGCACACTCATCGAGGAGGTCATTGCCAACGACCGCATCTTGGGGGTGCCGATCCGCGACCGCATCGCGCTAGTACGCAACTCGCTGGCCAGCGGCGATGCCGCCCTCGCGCAAGCAACCCTTGGCGAACTATCGCCTGCCGACAGGGAACTGCTCACCCCTGCCGAGCAACTCAACCTCGCCTGCCTCGAAGCAATGACCCTGGGCGGCGAAGCCGGAGAAAAGCAGTTCGAGCGCATTCGCGCTGAACTGGGCCGTGTCGATCTCGCCGCGGAAGAAGCGCTGGATGCCATCCGTGCCGCCCTGCAGTTTTCCGACCGTCAGCTCGCCGACCGGCTGGCGGAAACGCTTCTCACCGGTCCCGATGCGAAGCGTGCTTTCCATACCATTCTCGATGTCTTCCGCAAACACGAGATGGAAGATCATTTCCGGCAGCTGCAGCGAGTCATCGCCGCGCGTCGCATGGAGCGCAAGCGCTGAAGGCACCCCAGAAAAACAAAGCCCGCCACTCGATGGCGGGCTTTGCAAAGGCCTGGCTCGGCCGATCGTTCAGACGCAGCCGGTGGGCTTGGGCATACCCGCGTAACGGGCAGCTTGCTTAGCCGGGCCGTAGGGAAACAGGTCGAACAGATACTTCTTGTCGCCAAACTCTTCGCCGAGGTCGTTGCCGATCGACTTGGTCATGACGCGCAGGTTGGGCGCGGTGCCGTACTCGGCGTAGTAGTCGCGGATCCAGTTGATGACCTGCCAGTGCTTCTCGCCGAGTGCCAACTCGTCCTGCTGGGACAGGAAGGTAGCGACATCTTCGGACCAGTCGGACAGGTCGGCCAGATAGCCTTCGGCGTCGGTTGCGATTTCCTTGCCATTCACGTTGATCATTTTTTAGTCCTCTCTGTGGGATTGGGGGATTGGATTGATTGGGGGTATCGATATTTCTTGATTAATTTAGTCGGGATTTTAAGCGGCACAAATCCTAGAGCAAATAAATTATTTTGCTAGGCTTATCAGGTATTCTTTGGAATGAGAGGGGGGGGTGGCGGAGAGGGAGGGATTCGAACCCTCGGTAGGCTTGCACCTACGCCTGATTTCGAGTCAGGTACATTCAACCACTCTGCCACCTCTCCGGTCTTGGCATTATAACCGCCCCGCCCTCGTCGTGGCACAATGCGGGGTCCCTCACCGCAGGATGAATCGATGCTCCGGTTACCCCGGCTGCTGTGCGGCCCATTCCAACTTCTTCTCTTGCTGTTTGCCCTGCTCGCAGGCTGTACCCGGCTCGAACCACCGAGTGCCGAGAAGCCCTTGATCGTCGGTTTACCTGCCGACCCGGTATTCCAGCAGAGTTCACCGTCAACAGAGGGAATGGAGGGCTTCAGCCGCGACCTTGCCAAGCTGTTCGCGGAAAACCTCAACGTCGAGGTGCGTTTCGTTACGGCTCCCGACTACCCTGCGCTGCTCGATATGGTCCGCAATGGCAAGGTGCATTTCGCCGCCGCCGTGCCGGCAGTGCACGGCGACTCGCAGTTGCGCTATACCCCTGCGCTACGCGAAACGCGACAAGTGATCGTCCAGCATACAAGCACCCTGCCACTCGACAGCCCCGAGAAGCTCGCGGGGCGCGAAATCGCGCTAATGGCCGGATCACCGCAGGCAGGCGCGATTCAGGCACTGAACATCTCCCCTCCTCCGGTCTTGATCGAGCATAGAGAAGGCGACGAACTCGACCTGCTGACGGCGGTCGCACGCCGTCGCCACGACCTTGCGGCCAGCGATGACCTCCATTTCGCGGTCGCCTCGAATCACCACCCCGATATCGACGTGGCCATCGAATTGCCTGAGAAGCTCGCCTACGTCTGGGCCTTCCACACCAACCAGGAGGCATTGCGAGAGCAGGCGGTCCGCTTCATCGAGGGCATGGCACAGGACGGAACGCTCTTCCGGCTCAACGATCGCTATTTCGGTCACATCCATCGCCTCGACGCACAGGACATCGCGGCCTTTCTCGACCACATCCGCACGCGTCTGCCGCATTACAGGCACGACTTCCACGAGGCGCAGGAAATCACCGGCATCGACTGGCGCTTGCTGGCCGCGCTTGCCTACCAGGAGTCGAAGTGGGATCCACTCGCAACCTCTCCAACCGGCGTGCGCGGCATCATGATGCTGACCGAGGACACCGCCGACCGCCTAAAGGTCACCAATCGTCTCGACCCCCAGCAGAGCATCCGCGCCGGTTCCAAGTACCTGGCGATGCTGATGGACGACCTACCGCATGAAATCGGGCATCCCGACCGGCTCTGGTTCGCCCTGGCAGCCTACAACCTCGGCATGGGGCACCTCAACGGCGCGCGCCACTTTGCGCCCGGGCTCAAGAAGGACCCGAACTCGTGGACCGACATGAAGCAGGTGATGCCGCTGATGTCTCGACCGGAGTACTACACCCGCCTCAAGAGCGGTCGCGCCCGCGGCGGCGAGGCGGTCATCCTCGTCGAGAACATCCGCAACTATTTCGATGTGCTGTCGCGCCTCGAACCGGTCTATACCCCGCCGAGCCTTGGCGAAACTGCCACACCGAAAAAGATGAAGCGCAAGAACCCGAAGAAATCAAAGGGACGCGCCTAGAACCTCGATGCCACCCATGTAGCCGCGCAAGGCTTCAGGCACGACGACCGTGCCGTCGGTGCGCTGATTGTTCTCCAGCACCGCGACGAGGGTGCGGCCGATGGCGAGGCCGGAGCCGTTGAGCGTATGCACGGGGCGCGGCTTGCCGCCTTTATCCCGGCAGCGCGCCTGCATGCGGCGCGCCTGGAAGGCCTCGAAATTCGAGCACGAGGAAATCTCGCGGTAGGTGTTCTGCGCCGGCAGCCAGACTTCCAGATCGTAGGTCTTTGCAGCGGAGAAGCCCATGTCCCCGGCGCACAGCGCCATCTTGCGATAGGGCAGCTCGAGCTTTCGCAATATTGTCTCGGCATGGCCGGTGAGCTGCTCCAGCGCTTCCCACGACGCCTCAGGCGGCACGATCTGTACCAGCTCGACCTTGTCGAACTGGTGCTGGCGGATCATGCCGCGCGTGTCCTTCCCGTAGCTGCCGGCTTCGGAACGGAAGCAGGGGGTATGGCAGACGAACTTGAGCGGCAGGTTCTCGGTTTCGAGAATTTCGCCGCGCACGATGTTGGTCACCGGCACCTCGGCGGTGGGGATCAGGTAGAGGCGGCTGCCGTCGCTGCGTTCGATGCGGAACAGGTCCTCCTCGAACTTCGGCAGCTGGCCGGTGCCAAACATGCTGTCCGGGTTGACCAGATAGGGCACATAGACTTCCGTGTAGCCGTGCTCCCGGGTGTGCACGTCGAGCATGAACTGCGCGAGCGCGCGGTGCAGGCGGGCGATTTCGCCACGCATCAGCGTGAAGCGGCTGCCGGCGATCTTCACGCCACGCTCGAAATCGAGGCCGCCGAGGCCCTCGCCGAGTTCGACATGATCCTTGACAGCGAAATCGAAGGACGGTGGCGTCCCCCAGCGCGCCACTTCGACGTTGCCGGTCTCGTCGCGACCTTCGGGCACGCTCTCGTGAGGCAGATTGGGAATGCGCGACACGAAGGCATCCAGTTCGGCCAGGAGCACCGCAAGCTTCTCCTCGTTGGCCTTGAGCGCATCGCCGAGCCCGGCGACTTCGGCCATCACGTCGGCCAGCGCCGCTTCGACATCCTCGCCCTTCGTCTGCTTGCCCTTGAGCATGCCGATCTGCTTGGAAAGCGCATTTCGCTTAGCCTGTAGGTCCTGGGTCTGCGTCTGCACCTGCTTGCGCTGCGCCTCGAGCGCTTCGAAGGGGGCAAGGTCGATGGCCGCCCCGCGGCGGGCGAGACCGGCGGCGACGGCTTCGGGTTGGGTGCGCAGCAATTGAATATCGAGCATGAAAAATCCTTGAAAAATGCAGCCGGGGATGCTTTAAAGCATAAATTGGCTTGAGAAGTAGTCGCTATTCTAGGAGGAATGCCGATGATTTCCATCAAGGATTGTCTCGACTACAGCGACCTGACCGAAGACGAAGTGGATGTGATCGCGGAGCATGAGCACCTGCCTTACCCTTGCGCTGTCGAACTGGCCTGTGGCTTGGTCCAGACCGATGAGGGAACCGAAATCCTGCGTTGCCTGCTGAAAAACGCCCTTGGCGATGCCACGGTGCATGCCGACACCGCTGCGTTGAAGGCAGCGAAGCGGGCTTACGCCCAGTTTGCCGCCGATCATCCCGAGCACTGGTTCGCCTGAGTCCTAGTCGGGTCGCTTCTTCTTTCGATACTGCGCGTCCAATTCGCGCAGGCGGGTGAGTTTTTCGCCGATCTTCTGCTCGAGCCCTCGAGGCGTCGGGCGGTACCATTCGACCTTCGGCATCTCGGCCGGAAAGTAATTCTCGCCCGCCGCATAGGCTTCCGGCTCGTCGTGCGCGTAGCGGTACTCGCTGCCGAAACCGAGATCCTTCATGAGCCGCGTCGGCGCATTGCGCAGATGCTCCGGCACCGGGCGGCTGATGTCCTTGGCCACGAACTTGCGCGCCGCACCGTAGGCCATGTAGCCGGCATTCGACTTCGGTGCCACCGCCATGTAGATCACCGCATTCGCCAGCGCGAGTTCGCCTTCGGGCGAGCCGAGCCGCTCATAGGTCTGCACTGCCTCCAGCGCGATGGAAAGCGCGCGCGGATCGGCTAGGCCGATGTCTTCGCTCGCCATGCGGATGATGCGTCGCGCGAGGTAGAGCGGATCGGCACCGCCGTCGAGCATGCGCGTGAACCAGTAGAGCGAAGCATCGGGGTTCGATCCGCGCACCGACTTGTGCAGCGCCGAGATCTGATCGTAGAAGGCGTCACCGCCCTTGTCGAAGCGCCGCAGGTCGGAAGCGAGCGCCTCCGCCAAAAAGTCGGCGCTGACGGTACGGCGCCCCGCGGCGTTCGCCGCCGTGCGCAGCGTCTCCAGGACATTTAACAGCCGCCGCGCGTCGCCGTCTGCATGGCCGACGATACGATCGACCGCATCGCTTTCGAATTCGAGGTCGGGGAAAGCCTGCGCATGGGCGCGCTCGTACAGCTCGCGCAGCTCCTCCGCCGCGAGCGGCTTGAGCACATACACCGAAGCGCGCGACAGCAGTGCCGAATTCACCTCGAACGACGGGTTCTCCGTGGTCGCGCCGATGAAAGTCAGCAGCCCCTGCTCGACATAGGGCAGGAAGGCGTCCTGCTGCGCCTTGTTGAAGCGATGCACCTCGTCGACAAACAGCAGCGTGCGCCGGCCGAACTGGGCAAGCGTGAGCTGTGCCTGCTCCACCGCGGCGCGGATGTCTTTCACCCCCGAGAACACCGCCGACAGGGCGATGAACTCGGCGTCGAAGCTGTCCGCCATCAGCCGCGCCAGCGTCGTCTTGCCGACGCCCGGCGGCCCCCAAAGGATCATCGAGTGAGGCGTCTTCGACTCGAAGGCCAACCGCAGCGGCTTGCCCGGCCCGAGCAGGTGCTTCTGGCCGATCACCTCGTCGAGGGTCTTTGGCCGCAGCAACTCGGCCAATGGAGCATGGGGCGCGGCGGCGAAGAGGTCGCTCATGGCGTCGGGCTCGGCGGCAGTATCAGTCCTTGCGCTCGGACCACATCACCCCGCCGGTGGCCCAGTCTTCGCGCTTGACGTCCTGGATGATGATGTCGACCGCTTCGGGGCCACAGCCGAGCACGCGGCAGGTAGCCTCGGTGACGGCCTTGACGAACTCGCGCTTCTGCTCGGGGCTGCGGCCGGCGAACATCTGTACGTTGATGGTGGGCATGGTCTCTCCTCGTTCGGGTTTCAGTTGCGGTAATCGGCGACGCCGCCGCCCTTGGCATCGAGCAGGCGCAGCAGGGCCGGCCATTCGCGCTCGCCCTCCGGCACGTCGTCGCCGGTGAGCTGGCGCAGGGTGTGTTCGAGCACCTCGCGCGGCGGCGTCACCAGGGGCACGCCCCCCGCCTGTGCCTTGAGTTGGATGTCGCAGGCACGGTCTAGCGTATCCATCAGCACGAAGGCCTCGGCGACGGTGCGTCCGCACACCAGCGTGCCGTGGTTGCGCAGGAACAGCGCGGGATGGCTGCCGAGGCTGGCAACCAGCTTCGCGCCTTCGGCCTCGGTGAGCGTCAGCCCTTCGTAATCGTGGTAGCCGACCTGTCCCCAGAAGCGCATCGCGTGCTGCGAGATCGGCAGGAGACCCGCCGCCTGCGCCGACACGGCAATGCCATTCACGTGGTGCAGGTGCATCACGCAATGCGCGTCCGGCCGGGCCGCATGCACCGTGGCATGGATGCGGAAGCCGATGGCGTTCACCGGATGCGGGCTGTCCCCGACGATGCGCCCCTGCGCGTCGATCTTCACCAAGTTGGAGGCAGTCACCTCGTCGAAGCGCAAGCCGAAGGGATTGATGAGGAAGCACTCCGGATCGTTGGGCACGCGTGCCGTCAGATGGGTATAGATCAGGTCGTCCCAGCCGCGTAGTGCAACGAGGCGGTAGGCGGCGGCGAGGTCGACGCGCAGCGCTTGCTCGGCCGCGTCGATCGGACGGGCTGGCAGGCGGTCGCCGGCGTGGGCAAGGCTCATGGTTCGGTCTGCGAGGCAGGGCAGGATGAGTAATGCCGCATTATCGCCGATCCGTCCGGCACGGCCCGGGCCGGATTGACTGCACGCCCGACAGGCGGTAGCGTGCGTACATCATGTACATCCCCAAGCAGTTCGACGAGCCGAGGACGGAAGTCCTCCACGCACTGATGCGCACACGGCCTCTGGCCACGCTGGTGACGCATGGTCCGGACGGTCTCGAGGCCAATCACATCCCGCTGCATCTCGCACCGGAGCCTGCCCCGCTGGGTGCATTGCGCGGTCATATCGCCCGTGCGAATCCGCTCCACGCCCAGTGCGACGACGGGCATCAAGCCCTCGCCATCTTCCATGGGCCGCAGGCCTACATCACGCCGACCTGGTATCCGACCAAAGCGGAGACCGGCAAGGTCGTGCCGACCTGGAACTACGTGGTCGTGCAGGTCTATGGCACGCTGCGCGTGATCGATGACTCGGCCTGGCTGCGCGCCCACCTCGAAACACTCACCGACGAGCGCGAAGCGGCCCTCCCCGACCCATGGCATGTCGCGGACGCGCCGAGCGAATACACCGACAGGCTGATCGAGGCCATCGTCGGCATCGAACTCACGATCACCCGTTTGGTCGGAAAGTGGAAGACGAGCCAGAACCAGCCGGCGCAGAACCGCGCCGGCGTCGCACAGGGCCTGCGCGCCTGCGGCGAACCCGACGCCGTGGCCATGGCGGCCCTGGTGGAGAATGCGGCAAATCCGCGACGCCCCTAGCGCCGTCCCGCCGGCGCCGACTTTTTACCGAGCCGAGTTCCCATGTTTGAAATCCAGAACTACGCCAGCTTCCTCTTCGCCATCCTGGTGTTCCAGGCCTTACCCGGCCCGGGCACGGTGGCGATCCTCAGCGCTACCGCGCGGCACGGCCCCGGCGCGGGCTTCGGCGTGGTGCTCGGCACGCTGACCGGCGACCTCATCTACATGACGGCCGCTGTGCTCGGCCTGGCCGCAGTGATGCAGGCAAACCCCCTGCTCTTCGCAGCCTTGCAGTGGTTCGGCGCGGCCTACCTGTGCTGGATCGGTCTCAAGCTGCTGCTCGTACGGCCCTCACCAGACAGCAAGATGCCGAGCGCAAACTCCACCGGCTGGAGCCATTTCCGTCAGGGCTGCGCGGTGAGTCTAACGAACCCGAAAGTGATGCTGTTCTTCATCGCCTTCTTTCCGCTGTTCCTGCGCCCCGATGCCACCCCAGCCACGCTGGCCGCACTGATGCTGCACGTTACCGTGCTGAGCTTTCTCTACCAGGCAGGGCTGGTGCTCGTCGGCAACTCGGTGGCGCGGCGATTGCGATCGGTTCCGGCTGTGCGCGGCCTGGCCACTCGTCTGGCCGGCCTGACGCTGATCGGCTTCGGCATCCGGCTCGCCGCGGGTAATCGCTGATTCCACCTCCGCTTGTCCAGCACCGCAGCCCGAACTATGCTCAGAAGGCAACAACCCGAGGGGGGCGGGTTCCTACCCACGCAGAGAAAAGGAGTGGAAGATGAAAAACATGTTGATCTTGTCCGCGGCAGTCGCCGCGCTTTCCCTGACCTCGGGAGTTGTGGTTGCTGCGGAACAGCAGGAAGTCATTTACGGCAGTCACATGATGACGCAGCAGGAGCGCGTCGAATATCGCGCCAGGATGCGCGCCGCGAACACGGAAGAGGAGCGCCTGAGGATTCGCGCCGAGCACCACGAGCGCATGAAGGAGCGTGCCCGCGAGCGTGGCGTGACGATTCCCGACGAACCTCCGCCCCGCGGCATGGGCGGTGGAATGGGTCCGGGTATGGGTGGTGGCATGGGCCCTGGGATGGGCGGCGGCATGGGTGGCGGACGCGGTCGCTGAGCGCTGATCTAGCGCTCTCGGGGTGCTAAGCTGACACCTCGTGCGGCACAGCCGCTTTGCTTTAACAAGGAGGGCGGATGCGCCACGCATTACTGATCGTCGATATCCAGAACGACTACTTTCCCGGCGGGAGCATGGAGTTGGTCGGCAGCGAGCCGGCCGGCCAGCAAGCGGCCAAGCTGGTCGCGGCCTTTCGCGCCAAGAGCCTGCCGGTTGTCCATATCCGCCATATATCCACCCGGCCGGGTGCGACTTTCTTCCTGCCCGAGACCCCAGGAGCGGAAATTCACCCCTGTGTCGCCCCCGCCAAGGGGGAGGCAGTCTTCACCAAGCATTTTCCGAACAGCTTCCGCGACACGCCGCTGCTCGAACACCTGCGCGCCAACGAGATAGGCCGGCTGACGATCGCCGGCATGATGACTCACATGTGCATCGACACGACGGTGCGCGCAGCCTTCGATCTCGGCTTCCAGTGCGCGCTGGCCCACGATGCCTGCGCGACGCGAGATTTGTTCTTCGGCGGCGCGACGATTCCTGCCGCGCAGGTGCATGCCGCCTATCTCGCCGGCATCAACGGGTTATTCGCCAAAGCGCAATCGGCTGACGAGATCTGCGCAGGGCTAGCGTCAGCGTAAGCGGTCACTCACCTACGACATCAGCCCCTTTGGGCGGCACGAAGCGGAATGTGTCCTTCGCGAGCATCGGGTTCGGCTGGAATTCAGTAAATAGCAGCGTGGTGGTCTGGCCGAAGTTGTCGCGCACTTCCATGAGGCGCGGCAGATTGTCCGAGAGTCCGATGCGCACGCGCGCGAAAGTGCTGTCGGACGCCTTGGGCACCGCATCGACGATCTCCAGTCCGTCCGCTGTGCCGGCTTCGGTCAGCGTGAAGTGCTTGTCGAGTTCCTCTCCGGTCAGCAGTGCGGCGGGCGTCGCGCCAAGGGCCTTGCCGGTCTTGCTGACCGTCACCTGGTTGAGGTCGGCGTCGAAGGTCCATAGCTTCTCGCCGTCAGCGACCAGCAGCAGCTTGTATGGCTTCTCGTAGGCCCAGCGCAGCTTGCCCGGCCGTGCCAGCGCGAAATGACCGCTCGAGTTCTGCGGCTTGCGGCCCGACTTGGTGACGACGCTTTGGGCGAAACTGCCCTGTGCGGCGTGGGTGTTGGCCCAAAAAGCCTTGAGTTGGTCGATGCCGGCGGCGGATACGTAGCCTGAACAGGCCAGCCCGAGAAGTAGGAAGAGTGTGCGCATGGGCGCATTATCGCCCATGCGCCTTGCCCTACTGTTTCTGAATGTAAGGAATCTATTCCGCCTGCTCTGGCGCGAGCACTTCGCGACCACCGGCGCCGTTCATCGGCGAGACGAGGCCGGCCTTTTCCATCGCCTCGATCATGCGTGCGGCACGGTTGTAGCCGATTCTCAGGTGGCGCTGGACGAGCGAGATCGACGGGCGACGCGTCTGCAGGACGATCTGCACCGCCTGGTCGTACATCGGGTCGCTCTCCATATCCCCTGCATCGCCGCCCGCGCCTGCCACCTCGCTCTCGGTAGGCGGTGCGGCCAGCACGTCGGTGATGAACTCGGGCTTGCCAACCTTGCGCAGGTGCTCGACGACACGATGCACCTCGTCGTCGGCGACGAAGGCGCCATGCACGCGTGTCGGGAGTCCGGTGCCCGGCGCGAGATAGAGCATGTCGCCCTGGCCGAGCAGCGCCTCGGCGCCCATTTGGTCGAGGATGGTGCGCGAATCGATCTTGGAGGACACCTGGAAGGCGATACGCGTCGGAATGTTGGCCTTGATCAGGCCGGTGATGACGTCCACGCTCGGCCGCTGGGTGGCGAGAATCAGGTGGATGCCGGCGGCGCGCGCCTTCTGCGCGAGCCGGGCGATGAGTTCCTCGACCTTCTTGCCGACCACCATCATCAGGTCGGCCAGTTCGTCGATCACCACAACGATGTAAGGCAGCGTCGTGAGATGCGGAACGCCCGCGTCGGGATCGCCCTGCAGCGCGAGCGGGTCAGGGATCGGCGTACCGGCCTTCTCGGCTTCCTTGATCTTGCTGTTGAAGCCGGACAGGTTGCGCACACCCATGGCGCTCATCAGCTTGTAGCGGCGCTCCATTTCCCCCACGCACCAGTGCAGCGCGTTGGCGGCCTTGTTCATGTCGGTAACGACAGGGGCGAGCAGGTGCGGGATACCTTCGTACACCGAGAGCTCAAGCATCTTCGGATCGACGAGAATCAGCCGCACGTCCTTCGGCTCCGACTTGTAGAGCAGCGAGAGGATCATCGCGTTGATGCCGACCGACTTGCCCGAGCCGGTGGTGCCGGCGACGAGCAGGTGCGGCATCTTGGCGAGGTCGGTGACCACCGGCAGGCCGGAGATGTCCTTGCCGAGTGCCATCGCCAGGTGGGAATGCATGTCGTGATAGACCTTGGCGCCGACGATTTCAGAGAGGCGCACGGTCTGGCGGCGCGGATTCGGCAGCTCGAGCGCCATGCAGCTCTTGCCCGGCACCGTCTCGACGACGCGGATGCTGACCAACGACAGGGCACGCGCCAGATCCTTGGACAGATTGACGATGGTGGCGCCCTTCACCCCGGTGGCCGGCTCGATCTCATAGCGCGTCACCACGGGGCCGGGGTGCGCCGACATCACCTGTACCTGCACGCCGAAATCGGCGAGCTTGCGTTCGATCAGGCGCGAGGTGAACTCAAGGGTGTCGGCGGAGGGCAGCTCCTCGTTGTTGTGGTTGGCCTCGTCGAGCAGGTGTAGCGGCGGCAGCGCCTCGCCGGGCGCGTCGTAGAACATCGAGGCCTGTCGCTCCTTCTCGATGCGCACCTCGGCCTTCTTCGCCAGCGGGATTTCGAGCGCCACCGGCTCGATCTTCACAGGCGGAGGCGGATTCGCCTCGACGCGCTTGAGTTCCTCTGCCACCACCGCCTCACGGCGCGAGGCCAGGGCACGGCCGTAGCGACGGTCCTGCCAGTTCTCCCAGAGCGCGATCACGCAGAACCACGTCGCCTCGATCAGGCCGCCGAGCTTCTCGGCGAGCCACAGCCAGGACATGCCGGTCGCCAGGCTCCAGCCGGCCATCATCACGACCATCAGGATCAGCGTGCCGCCGGTAAAGCCGAGGAAGGTCGCCGCGAAGCGCCCCACTTCCTGGCCGAGCATGCCGCCCGGCGCCAGCGGCAGCGAAACCGCCATGCTCCAGAAGCGCATCCCCTCCAGCCCGCAGCTGGCGAACAGCAGGATGACGAAGCCCGTCACTGCGATGAAGAAGGAGCGCCGGTCGCCGCCGAAGAAGTGGCTGACGCGGTGATAGCCGAACGCCACCAGCAGGAACAGCAGCGCCACCCACCACCAGGCCGACAGGCCAAAGAGGTAGAGCATCAGGTCGGCGAGCCAGGCGCCGAAGCGCCCGCCGGGATTGGCGATCGCATCGACGGAAGCGGACTGCGACCAGCCGGGATCGGCCTTGTCGAAGCCCCACAGGATCAGCGCCAGATAGAGGCCGACAGCCGCCACGGCCAGCCAGCGCGCCTCATGCACCAGCGCGGCGATGCGCTCGGGCAGCGGCTGGGCCGCGCCACCTTTGTGCGACAGGGAAAGCGATGCGTAGCTCATGGGCGGAATTCCGGAGACTATGAAAACCCGTCCGATTTTCCCGCGCCGTCCCGCAACCGATCCGAAGAACAAGGGAGCATTCCCCCCCCTGACGGCCATTTTTTGTCCACCGCTATAATCGGCCGAACTGTCTTCGAAAGGATTTCCGCATGTCCCAAGCACCCCAGCGCCACATCAAGCTCCTGATCCTCGGTTCCGGCCCCGCCGGCTACACCGCCGCCGTCTATGCCGCCCGCGCCAACCTCAAGCCGGTGATCATCACCGGCATGGCCCAGGGCGGCCAGCTCATGACCACCACCGAGGTCGACAACTGGCCGGCCGACGCCGACGGCGTGCAGGGCCCCGACCTGATGGCGCGCTTCGAGAAGCACGCCGCGCGCTTCGGCACCGAGATGATCTTCGACCACATCCACACCGCCAAGCTGACCGAGAAGCCGATGAAGCTGATCGGCGACGCCGGCGAATACACCTGCGACGCGCTGATCATTGCCACCGGCGCCTCGGCCCAGTACCTCGGCCTGCCCTCCGAGGAAAAATTTTCGGGCAAGGGAGTCTCGGCCTGCGCCACCTGCGACGGCTTCTTCTACCGCGACCAGCCGGTCGCCGTGATCGGCGGCGGCAACACGGCCGTCGAGGAAGCGCTCTACCTCGCCAACATCGCCAGCCACGTTACCGTGGTGCATCGCCGCGACAAGTTCCGCGCCGAGAAGATCATGCAGGATCACCTGTTCGAGAAGGAAAAGGCCGGCAAGGTCACCATCAAGTGGGACAGCGTGCTCGACGAGGTGCTCGGAGACAAGACCGGCGTGACCGGCATGCGCATCAAGAACGTGAAAAGCGGCGCGACCGAGGACATCGCGCTCATGGGCGTCTTCATCGCCATCGGCCACAAGCCGAACACCGACATCTTCGCCGGCCAGCTCGAGATGGAGAACGGCTACATCGTCACCCAGGGCGGCCGCAACGGCAACGCCACCGCCACCTCGATTCCCGGCGTGTTCGCCGCCGGTGACGTGCAGGACCACATCTACAAGCAGGCGATCACTTCCGCCGCCACCGGCTGCCAAGCCGCGCTGGACGCCGAGAAGTACCTGGACAACCTGGGACACTGATCCCGTGCCGGGCAGGACGCTCGATGATGCATCGCGCGCCCTGTTCGAGGACGCGGTGGCGGGCGCCATTCCGCTCGCCAGCGATCGCGTCCACCATGAGCCCCCGCCGCCGCCCGCGATCCCGCGCCAGCACCACCGCGACGAGCACGCCGCGCTGGGCGAGTCGCTCTCCGACGTCGATCCGCTCCATCTGGCCCTCGAAGGCGGCGACGAAGCCGTTTATCTCAAGCAAGGCATGGCACCCAAGGTGCTCAAGGACCTGCGGCGCGGCCGCTGGGTGGTACAGGCCCACCTCGACTTGCACGGCATGCATCGCGACGAGGCGCGTCACCACGTCGCCGCCTTTCTCGCCGAATGCCTGGCCCATGGCCAGCGCTGCGTGCGTATCGTGCATGGCAAGGGCCACGGCTCGCCTGGGCGCATCCCGGTGCTGAAGCGGCTGGTACTCAGCTGGCTGGCGCAGCGTCAGGAAGTGCTCGCTTACTGCCAGGCCCGCACCGTCGAAGGCGGCGCCGGCGCGGTCATCGTGCTGCTCGCGGCGAATTAGCCGCTGCGTCCAGCAACACTTCAACCGACTCTCGGGCGCCAATGGCCGCGGCGGGAATCCTCGCTCCGCTCCGCCATGCAGCCACTGCGGCACGCTTGCCGGCACCGGCGACGAGAAACAATACCCGCCGGGTAGAAGAGAGCCGCGCCGCCGACAGGCTGATGCGTTGCGGCGGTAGCTTCGGCGCATCCGTGACGGCCAGGACCGGCGGTGCATCCGGCGCCACGCCCCAGTCATGGCCGGGGAACAGGCTGGCGGTGTGGCCGTCTTCGCCAAGACCGAGCAGCACCAGATCGAAGGGACCGTCCGGCAGAGTCGCGGCATACGCCCTCGCGCATTCTGCCGCCGTCTCGCCGGCGCCGACTATTTCGGGAACCGCATGAATCCGTGCGGCGGGAATACCGCTCCCATCCAGCCACGCCTCGCCGGCCATGTAGCTGTTGCGGCGGGGATCGCCCGACGGCAGGCATCGCTCGTCGCCGAACCAGAGCAGCCAGCGCAGCCAGTCGGTCGGCGTTTCGCGCAACAACCTGTAAACAGCACGGGGCGTTTCGCCGCCGGCGAGCACCAGCCGGAATGCGCCCCGCGCGGCAATGGACTCGGCAGCGACGGCGAGGATGCGGTCGCGCGCGGCCGCGGCGACGGCGGTGGCATCCGGCAACACAGTCCAGATGATGGGCTCCATGGCCTACACTGTAGCCGACATGGAGTGAAAAGGAGGTCGCGATGCAAGCAATCGGATTTCTCGGCCTGGGGCGCATGGGGGCAAACATGGTGCGGCGGCTGCGCCGTGCCGGACTGCCGGTGAGCGCATGGAACCGTAGCCCGGAAGTGGCGCGCGATCTCGCGGCGGAAACCGGCTGCGAGGCGGTAGATGACCTCGAGGCGCTGATCGCCGCACTCCCGACCCCGCGCATCGTCTGGCTGATGCTGCCGGCCGGCGCGGCAACGCAGGCGGTGGTGGGCAGCCTGCTGCCGCTGCTGGCGCCAGGCGACCTGCTGGTGGATGGCGCCAACGCCTATTACAAGGACAGCATGGCCCGCGCCGCTACGCTTGCCGCGCAAGGAATCGAGTTCGTCGATGCCGGCGTTTCCGGCGGCATCTGGGGACTGGACAACGGCTATTGCATGATGCTGGGCGGCACAACGGAGGCAATGGCCAGGGTTGCGCCTTACGTCCGCGCCCTGGCGCCTGCCCCCGACACCGGCTGGCTGCACTGCGGGCCGGCCGGCGCCGGCCATTTCGTCAAGATGGTGCATAACGGGATCGAGTACGGGATGATGCAGTCACTCGCCGAAGGACTGGCACTGATGCGCGGCAAGGAAGAATTCGGCATCGACCTTGGTGCGGTCAGCGAACTGTGGCGACACGGCTCGGTGGTGCGCTCCTGGCTGCTCGACCTGACGGCAGACTTTCTCGCCCACGGCGAACGGATCGAAGACATCGCGCCGGTGGTCGCCGACTCCGGCGAGGGTCGCTGGACCGCGCAGGAGGCCGTCGAACAAGGCATCCCGGCACCGGTGATGTCGCTGGCGCTGATGATGCGTTTCGCCAGCCAGGGGAAGGGTGACGACGCCCACAGGCTGCTGGCGCTGATGCGCCAAGGCTTCGGTGGTCATGCGGTGACGGCGGCGGAGAATAGGAAAAGCGATGGCTAACATGAACGATGGCGATCCCTGCGCCTTCGTCATCTTCGGCGCGACAGGCAGCCTGACGCGCGAGAAGCTGATCCCGGCTCTGTTCCATCTCGAATGCGCTGGCCGCCTCCCGGCCGACCTGCATATCGTCGCCTGCTCGCGCCGGCCGTGGGATACCGCCGCCTGGCGCGACGACCTGCGCAAGTTGCTCGCCGGAATGGCCCCGCGTTCCGGAGCCGCGGATACGGCTGCCGCGCAGGAGCGCTTCGGCGCACGCTTCAGCCATGTGAGCGGCGACCTGGGAGATGCCGCCACCTACCGCAAGCTGGCCGACGAGTTGGCGCAGCCGCGTCCCGGGGTCTGCAACCACATCGTCTATTACCTGGCGATCCAGCCCGGTCAGTTTGATACCGTGATCCGCCAGCTCGAGGCGGCCGGCCTCAACAAGCCGCGCGGCCGCCACCGCATCGTGGTGGAAAAGCCCTTCGGCGTGGACATCGAATCGGCGCACCAGTTGAACGAGTTGCTGCATCGCGCGTATACAGAGGAACAGGTCTTCCGCATCGACCACTACCTCGGCAAGGATACGGTGCAGAACCTGATGGTGTTCCGCTTCGCCAACACGTTGATCGAGCCGCTGTGGAACCGCCATTTCATCGACCACGTACAGATCACCGTGGCCGAGGAAGCCGGCATCGGCAGTCGCGCCGGCTATTACGACCGGGCCGGCGCGCTGCGCGACATGCTGCAGAACCACCTGATGCAGCTGTTCGCCATCGCCGCGATGGAACCGCCGGCGGCCTGGGATGCCGACGCGCTGCGCGACGAGAAGGTCAAGGCGCTGCGCTCGATCCGGCCGATTCCGCGCGACGCCGTGCATGCCCACGCCCTGCGCGCGCAATACCGTGCCGGCACGGTCGCCGGCCAGCCTGCAGCAGGCTACACTGAAGAGGCCGGCGTGGCGGCGAATTCGGCGACCGAGACCTATGCGGTGCTGAAACTCTACGTCGACAACTGGCGCTGGCGCGGCGTGCCCTTCTACCTGCGCACCGGCAAGCGCCTGGCGCGACGCTTTTCGCTGGTGGCGCTGCGCCTGCGCCACCCACCGCAGCAGCTATTCCGCGCCGGGCCGCAGCAGGCGATCCCCCCGAATTGGATCCTGCTCTCGCTGCAGCCCGACGAGACGATACGCATCGAGCTGCAGGCGAAGCAGCCGGGGCTGGATATGGCGGCCCGCCTGCTGCAACTCGACGCCAGCTACCGCGACGAGGCCGCCGTGCGCATCGACGCCTACGAAACGCTCCTGCTGGACGTGATTCGCGGCGATCGCACCCTGTTCCTCCGCTTCGACGAAGTGGAATGGGCCTGGCGCCAGGTGGATCCGGTACTCAAGCTGTGGGCGCGCGAGCGGGAATTCATCCACACCTACCCGGCTGGCAGCTGGGGGCCGCCGGAAGCGGAGCGGCTTTTTGACGACGAGGACACCACTTGGCGCAATGCACTCTGAGCGGCCGGCCGGCAATGCGCCCCCTGCGACAATCCGCCGCATTCCCATGTCGCACCGGCGGGCGTAGATTTGTGTCGAACGATGACTGCAATAGGAGCCGCCGCCATGAGCCAGCCTCTCACGAACCAAGGCAAAGCCGCAGACCACCCCGAAATGGCCTCCTTGCTGCTGGGCGCGGGTTTCGCCCTCGCCTCGCTGATCCTGCTGCCCGCCGTGGCGCAAAAGATCGGCATGGGTTCCAGTCTCACCATCGCGCTACGCGGCGCCTTGATGCGCGCCGCCAATCGAATGTAAGTATCCCCTTTCCTGCGTTGCACCCTCCGCGGCATGCCCGATCCCCGGGTATGCCGCTTTTTCGTTGATGCGCCCTGCCGACCGTGCCCTGATCGTCCTCGCCGTTGCCGCCGTCGGCTTCGCGCTCAGCTTCGCCGACGCCGCGCGTCTGCGGCAGGCGCACGCGCCCGAACTCGCCGCCACCCGCGTGCTCGTCGAGCGCCTCGGCCTCACCGACCTCGCGCTGTTCACCGAGGCGCGCTACACGCGCCACCCGACCCAGGCCGACCTGCAGTCCGCCTTCCAGGACCACCCCGTCGCGCTCGAACACTTCCCCACCGGCTCGCTGCTCCCCCCGCCTGCCGGCATCCTGAACGCCTATGAAAACCTGGATCGAAAAACAGCGTCACCTGATTGACTTCACGCTCGCCTCGTTAGCAAGGCGAAAAGGAAAAAACCTCGGCCTGCTGTTCATCTACACCCTGCTGGTGTTCGTGCTCGCCTCGGTAGCGCTCTACACGCATGCGCTGCGCAGCGAGGCCGTGCATGTGCTGGCCGGCTCGCCGGAGATCGTGCTGCAGCGCCTCGTCGCCGGCCGCCACGACCTGATCCCCCCCGGCTATATCGAGCAGATCGGCCGCATCCGCGGCGTGCAGAAGAAGGAAGGCCGACTCTGGGGCTATTACTACGACAGCGTGGTGAAGGCCAACTACACCTTCATGGCGCCGCGCGACATGGTCATCGCGCGCGGCGAGATCGTCGTCGGCCCGGCATTGGAGCGCTCGCGCGGGCTGGCCGCCGGCAACGGCATTTCCTTCCGCTCCTACACCGGCGAGCTGCACACCTTTATCGTCGCCGACGTGCTGCCCCAGTCCTCCGAGCTCGTCAGCGCCGACCTGGTGCTGATGCACGAGGAAGACTTCCGCGCCTTCTTCAAGTATCCGGCGGGCCACTACACCGACGTCGCGATGAGCGTCGCCAACCCGCAGGAGGTCCGGAACGTCACGCTCAAGCTGATGAGCGCCCTGCCCGACTCGCGGCCGATCCTGCGCGACGAAGTGCTGCGCACCTATGCCTCGATCTTCGACTGGCGCGAGGGCATCATGCTCGCGCTGCTCTCCGCGGCGATCCTCGCTTTCGGCATCTTCGCTTGGGAGAAGGCCGCCGGCCTCTCGGCCGAGGAACGGCGCGAGATCGGCATCCTCAAGGCCATCGGCTGGGAGACCGGCGACGTGATCAAGATGAAGTTCTGGGAGGGCCTGCTGATCTCGCTCACCGCCTTTCTGTTCGGCTACGTCTCCGCCTACTTGCATGTCTTCTACGCCGAGGCGTCGCTGTTCGCGCCGGTGCTCAAAGGCTGGGCGGTGCTCTACCCGAGCTTCGCGCTCACGCCGCACATCGACGGGCTGCAAATCGCAACGCTGTTCTTCTTCACCGTCTTCCCCTACACGGCGGCGGTGCTGGTGCCGATCTGGCGCGCGGCCACCACCGATCCCGATACCGTCATGCGTGGATAGCTAGATGCTCGAACTCACTCACATCCGCAAGGCCTTCAACCAGGGCAAGCATAACGAGTACTGGGCGCTCGACGGCATCGACCTCGCGATTCCGGAAAAGCAGGTCACGGCACTCAAGGGTCCGTCCGGCTCGGGCAAGACCACACTGCTCACCATCCTCGGCTGCCTCGCTCGCCCCACCGAGGGCCGCGTGCGCCTCAAGGGCGACGACATTTCCGGATTGCCTGAACGCTTCCTCACCGAGATCCGCCGCCGCACCTTCGGTTTCATCTTTCAGCAGTTCAACCTGATCCGCGGCATCTCAGCGATCGAGAACATCATCCTGCCCGCCTACCCCACCGGCCAGCCGCGCAAAGAATTACTCGAACAGGCCGAAGCCTTGCTCGCCGGCGTCGACCTCGGCCACCGCCGCGACGCCAAGGTCGAATGGCTCTCTGGCGGCGAGCAGCAGCGCGTCGCCATCTGCCGAGCGCTCATCAACGATCCCGAGATCCTCATCGCAGACGAGCCGACCGCCAACCTCGACACCCGCCTGTCTAAGGAATTCCTCGCCATCCTCGAACGTCTCGCCGATGCGGGCCGCACCATCATCCTTACCAGCCACGATCCGCTCGTCGTCGAGTCGGCCGTCGTCAATAGCGTCGTCACCCTGCGCGACGGCAAGATCGTGGAGCGCAAATAGCGCCGCCATCGCCGTCTTACCAGCGCCGACTTTTTCCAGATGTTTTTTCAGCCCGCCATCATCGCCCTGCTGCTCGCCGCCGGTTTGAGTTTGGCGATGCTGCTGATCGCCTCGCCCTTCGCGCTGCAGGTAATCCGCCACTGGGACATCGCCAGCGGCAGCGAGCGGCAGTTGAAGCTGGAGCGGCTCACCTACCTGTTCTCGACGCTGGTCGCCTTCGTCTGCGTCGTACAGATCCTCGCCGCGCTGCTGTTCGTCTTCAACGCCGACAAGATGTCCGTCATGTTCGTCGGCGCGATGTGCGCGGTCGGCGCGCTCAACGTCAACGCCTACGGCTTCCCCGCGCTCTACCTGCAGCTCGGCCTGTTCTTTCTCGCAGCGATCTGGCTGGCGATCAACCACGTCGACAGCCGCGCGCGCGACTACCCGCTGGTGAAACTCAAGTACGCGCTGCTGCTCGCCGCCATTCCGCTGTTCGCCGCCAGTCTAGGCATGCAGCTCAGCTACTTCCTCGGCCTCAAGGCCGACGTGATCACCTCGTGCTGCGGCAGCCTGTTCTCCGCCGACGCACCCACGCTCGCCAGCGAAGTGAGCGCACTGGAACCGAAGCCCGCACTGCTGAGCTTCTACGGCGCAATCCTTGCCGCCATCGGACTTTCAGGCTGGCACTGGCGGCGCGGTAACGACCTCAGCGGCTACTTGGCGGGATTCGGATCGCTCGCCGCCTTCGCCGCGAGCGTCGCCGGCATCCTCGCCTTCGTCTCGCTCTACATCTACGAGCACCCGAACCACCACTGCCCGTTCTGCATCCTCAAACCGGAATACGACTACCAGGGCTACTGGCTCTACGTCCCGCTGTTCGCCGCCGCCGCCGCCGGCATGAGCGCCGGCGTGCTGCGCATCTTCTCGCGGCGCCCCAGCCTCGCCGCCGCAGTCACCGCCGCGACGCGCCAACTCGCTGCCGTATCGGCCTTGGGCTTCGCCCTCTTCGCGCTCGTCGCCAGCCTCATGATCTGGCAGTCGAACCTGATCCTGCTTGATTAGCGCCGTCCCGCCAGCGCCGACTTTTGTCCTTTATTCCTCTCAGCCGCAATGCAGTTTCTCTGGCCGTGAAAGTACAATCCAACCGCATGCGAAAGCCTCCGAATTTGTTTAGTTAGAGAGGCGAGCTGTCGCCCAGTGGTCAGACCGAGGAGGTGATCACCTTGAAACAGCGGGTTGCAAGGCATCAGTTGAGCGTCGGCGCGCCTGTGCCGTGGAATGCTTATACGGCTGACGGCACATTGCTGCTGCGCCGCGGTCAGGTGATCGAAAGCGAGAGAGCGATCGACCGGCTGATCGAGGAAGGGCTGTTCGTCGAAGACAACGGGACGACGATGCGGGACGTTGCGCCTCCGGTCGAGGGAAAGCCCAGCGCACTCCAGCACATTGTCGATGCGCGGCGATTGCTGGCAGGAACGTATTCCCAGCGGCTGGAACATCTCGAGGATTTTCCGGCCCGCATCGCGCGTATCAGCGATTCCGTGCTAAGTGCGTGCGCAGACCATCCCAGGCTCAGCCTGAGCTCGATCCTGCTGGTCCATGATGCGACCTACTCGATCAAGCATCCGATCGATGTGGCCATTCTGGTGCAAGCGCTGGCTGAGGCATTGTCGCTGGATGCCGAACTGCAGCGCACGATTGCCTCGGCCGCGCTGACCATGAATATCGGCATGGTCGAGGTCGAAGACAAGGTTCAGCAGATCCAGGGGCCGTTGAACGACAAGCTGAAGGGGATGATCCGGGCGCACCCCGAACTCGGCACCCAGCGGCTGGCTAAGCTCGGGATCGCGGACGAAAGTTGGCTGACCATGGTCAGGCAGCACCACGAGCACCACGATGGCACCGGCTACCCGACCGGCTGCTCGGGGGATGCAATCGCCATTGGCGCGCAACTCATTGGACTGGCGGACAAATATTGCGCAATGGTTTCCGGACGCGCCTACCGGGCGCCACATAAGCCGACGATTGCGGTCCGCGAGCTGTACATCAAGCATGGTCAAACCATCGACAAGGCGATCGCCGGTAGCCTGATCCGCGTGCTCGGCCTTTATCCCGTCGGCACGCTGGTTCGCTTGGTGACAGAGGAAATCGGCGTCGTCACAGGCCCAGGCGAAGGGCCGGACACGCCCGAAGTCCATGCAATCATCAGTCGCAACGGCATGCCGCTGGACGTCGCATCCCATCGAAAGACACATTTGTCGAAGTTTGCCATCGAGGATGTCATCACGATCGACAAGCTGAGCGTGCCAGTGCGCATGGCCAGCTTATGGGGTAAAGAGGGAATCGCTCACTAGATTTTCTGCGGCCTGTCCAGAACGCCTCGCCGCCAGCGCCGACTTTTCACTTTCAGCAGCCGTTGCTGACAACTCGACGTTCATTGGCACTTCGCAGGGAAAGATACGAAGCGGCAGTTGGCGACGCGAACAGAAGCCCTACTTAATCCACGCCCTCGCTTCCTCAACAGAGTTGAAAAAGCGCAGGGGATAAGGACTCATCTTCGCTTTCAAATACTCTCTAACAGCTTCAACAACCTCTTCATTGGCGGCGACAATGGCAATCTTTACTTGTGGGTTCGTCAGACTAGCCGCACTATCTATGGCAGCCGAATACGCCACATCATCCTGGCTATAGCTGAAACGCTCGCATTCGCTGAAATCATGTAACGAGTAACGAATAAGGTCGAAATTGGGGTGTGCGTGCGCCTTTTCCTGCATCTGGTGCAATTCGGCACTACTCGCCTGCCCCCACCACCGGGTAAACAGCCCACTCTTTTCCCATATTGACTCGTACGGCATATGACATTGCCCAACCGTTTTGTTGAATATCGATAATTATCACAATAGTATTAGTCTTTGTCATCTATCAGTCTTTTTGCCGGACACAGGGCAGGTTCTGCCGATCGCTGACCATCCTTCGGGGTTGGACCGCAAGAGACACCGATCAGCCGGTAGGATATAGTCGTCGCTCCCGCCATTTCTGAACCGGAATCATGCTTTCCATCCTCGTTGCCCTCGTCCTGCTGGCGATTTGCGTCGGTGCCATTTATCTGCTGCTGAAGAACATGGGGGAGGATGGCGTGGAAGTGGCCGCTCCCGGAAGCTGCAAAAGCGGAAACTGTGGTGTCCGGAGAGGCGCGTCTCCTGGGACCGCGTGTCACCGGGAAGAAGCCCTGCCTGACGAGGCCGATGAAATTGGCCGGCTCTCCGCGCTGGAGCCGCAGCGCGCGGCTGGGGAACAGCAAGGCAGGCATACGGGATGATCGGGGTTCCGAGATGAACCGCCTGCTGCCGCTGCTTTTCGCCTTCTTTCTTGTCTCTTGCGGCGGCGAGCCGCCAGTGAAGCTCAACACGGGCGATGCCGCGCCGGTCTTCAAGACGGTGCGCCTCGACGGAGCGGCGGTGGATTTTCCGGCCGCCTATGCGGGCAAGCCGGTGGTGCTGCGCTTCTGGGCCGACTGGTGCAAGTTCTGCGAAGGCGAGATGAAGATCGTCGATGTCGTGCGCCAACGCCATGCGGGGCTGGAAGTGCTGGCAGTGAATGCCGGCCAGGACAAGGCGACCGTGGTGGCCTTCATGGACAAGCTCGGCGTCGGCTACCCGGCCGCACTCGACGAGAAGTCAACGGTGGCGAAGCGCTACGGCGTGGTCGGCCTGCCGACCACCTATTTCATCGACGCGCAGGGCGTGGTGCGCGGCAAGATCGTCGGCGAAGCCGATGAGGCGATGTTCGAGCGCCACGTGAAGGCGCTGCTCGCCCGCTGATGCCGATGACGCCCTGCGATCTCTGCGCGCTCGATTGCGGCAACAAGCCCTTCGAGCTTGCCACACCAGAACGGACGCTGCATTTCTGCTGCGAGGGCTGCCGCGGCATCTATCAAATGTTGCACGACATCAAGGAAGCACCGACCCAAGCGGTGCAGAATACGCAGACACCCCCCGAAAGGAGCCGCACATGAACATGATGGGAGAGGCCGCGCGCCACGCGCCGCAAATGATGAGCAATATGGGCCAGATGATGTCGCACCCCATGGCGGGCAGCGCCATGCTCGCCGCGGGCGGCTACGCCGCCGGCAAGGGCCTGCTGGGCAGCGGGCTGGGCCTGATGCGCAATCCGCTGGTGTTCCTCGCCGCGGGCGTGGCCGCCGGCTACCTGCTGTTCAAGTACGAGAAGGAGATCGTCGCGACGGTTTCCAAGGTCACCGGCATGGGCAAGGACTTCGCTCTGCACCAGCAGGAAAACCTCGACGACCTGATCGCCGAGGCGCAATCGTCCACACCGGCCGCTCCGACACAGGGATAGGAAGCCTCATGAACACGGCCGACATCCAGGTGCTGCTGCGCGATACCGGCTACCTGCGGCTGCGGCTGCCGTTTGCCCTGCGCACGCCGGAAGCGGGCGCGGCGATCGAAAGCGGCCTGAGCGGCATGGCCGGCGTGCAGCGCGTGACGCTGCTGACGGCCGAAGGCAAGCTGGCCGTGCGCTTCGACCCGCATGTCGCCTCGCACGGCGGCATCGCGCTGCGCCTCAAGCACTTGCTCGCCGCGCTGCCCGAGGCGGAGGCGGCAGCAGAACCCTCTTCCGCCGAAGCGGCGCTGGTTCAGACCGCGGCCGCCGCGCAGGAGTCGCATCAGTCGCTTGGCCTCGCCACGCGCATCGACGATCTGCGCGAGCGATTGATCGCCGCCGCGCCGGACCGCTTCCGCCCGATGGTCGAAAGCGCGACGACGGAAAAGGCGGTGACGAACTTCTTCAACGACATCGTCGCCTTCTACCTGATCAAGGTGCATTGGGAACTGATCGTCAACCGCTGGATCAAGGACCCGGTGAAATACGGCAACGCCTGGCTCACGGTGTTCTACCTCGTGTTCCTGCTGGTGCGCTACCGCAAGTCGTAGGCGGACATGGCCCGTTACCGCGTCGTCCACCGCCTGCCGCGGCGCATCCGCCTGATCGCGCCGCCGCTCGTCAAGAACGCGGAGAAGTGCTACCTGCTCGAGATCCTCCTGCGCAAGCATGCGGCAGTGACGGACATGCGCGTAGTCGCCGAGATCGGCTCGGTGACGATTCACTACGATCCGGCCGCGCTTCCCGAGCACCGGCTGCTCGCCGTAGTCGATGCCATCATCGGCAATCTGGCTTCTGCGCCAACGAAAAGCGCCGTGCTGCCAGCGCCGACTTTTTCCGACGACGTTCCCGCACAGGAATGCCTCGCGGCGGTGGAGGGCATGACCTGTGCCTCCTGCGCGGCGCTGATCGAGCTTTCGCTCAAGCGCGATCCGCGCGTCGAATCCGCGGCCGTGAACTATGCTGCCGAGACAGTCACCGTCAAGGGCCGTCTCTCCAAGGACGAACTGTTCGCCACAGTGGCGAAGCTCGGCTACCAGCCGCGGCCGATGGACACGCTTGCGCAGCGCCGCCTGCTGGTCGAGCGCGAGAAGGCGCGGCTGGAGGCAGCCAAGCAACGTCTGCTGCGCGCTGCGCTGGCGACGGTACCGGTGATGGTCTCCGGCATGCTGATGCACCGCTCGCCCGCGCTGCGCCTCATGGAGCTTGGACTGTCGACCTACGTGATCTTCGGCCCCGGCGGCGAGATCTTCAAGAAGGCCTGGGCGCTCGCGCAGCAGCGCGAGGCGAACATGGATTCGCTGATCGCGATGGGCGCCGGCGCGGCCTACCTCTACAGCCTGCCCGGCGTCGCGAGCATGCAGCACCATGTCTATTTCGAGTCGGCTGCGGCGATCCTCGCCTTCGTGCTCGGTGGCCGCTATATGGAAGAACGAGCCAAGGGCAAGGCCTCCGAGGCGATCCGCAAGCTCATCGAGTTGCAGCCCGACACGGCGATCCGTGTCACGGATGCCGGCGACGAGACGGTGGCCATCGACGACGTGCAGCTCGGCGACATCCTGCGCGTACGCCCCGGCGACAAGGTGCCGACCGACGGCGTCGTGCTCGCGGGATCGTCGAGCATCGACGAATCACTGCTCACCGGCGAACCGCTGCCGGTGGCCAAGCAGCCGGGCGACAAGGCGGTCGGCGGCACGCTCAACGGCAACGGGGCATTCACCCTGAGGGTGACGGCCGTCGGCACGGATACGGTGCTCTCCGGCATCGTCAAACTCGTCGACCATGCGCAGGGCAGCAAGCTGCCGGTGCAAAAGCTCGCCGACCGCATCTCGGCGCGCTTCGTACCCGCTGTAGGCGGCATCGCGGCGGTTACCTTCGCCGGCTGGTTGCTCGCCGGCCATCCGCTCGCGCGTTCGCTCTCGCACGCCGTCGCCGTGCTCCTGATCGCCTGCCCCTGCGCGCTCGGCTTGGCGACGCCGACGGCGATCATGGTCGGTACCGGTCAGGCGGCGCGGCGCGGCATTTACATCCGGAATGGAGAAGCGCTCGAAACCGCCGCCACGCTCGACACGCTGGTGTTCGACAAGACCGGTACGATCACTGCCGGCAAGCCGGTCGTCACCGATTTCCTGTGCACCGCGGGCAGCGACGAAGCACACGTCCTCTCGCTTGTCGCCGCGGTGGAGCAGCATTCCGAGCACTTCCTCGCCCGTGCCATCGTCGCCTATTGCAAGGCGCGTACCGTGTCGCCCCCTTCAACTATTTCGACTTTTGATTTCGTGGCGACGCCGGGCCTCGGCGTGCAAGCCAGCAGCGACAGCGGCGCGATCCTGATCGGCAACTCCGCCTTTCTCGAGCAGGCCGGCATCGACTGCAGCGCCCAGAAGGAGCAGGCGGAAGCCTGGGCGATGCAAGGAAAGACGCCGGTGTTCGTCGCCATCGACAAGCTCTGCATGGCGGTGCTCGCCATCGCCGACGCGCCGCGCGAAGGGGCCAAGGAAGCCATCGCGCTGCTGCACCGCCTTGGCCTCAAGACGATCATGTGCACCGGCGACGTGGAAGCCGCCGCGCGCCACGTCGCCGCCGAAGTGGGCATCGACGAGGTCGTTGCACGCGCCACGCCGGCCGATAAGCTGGCCCTGGTCGAGCGATTGAAGAGCGAGGGGCGCCAGGTAGGCATGATCGGTGACGGCATCAACGATGCGCCTGCGCTCGCGGCGGCGGCGGTCGGCTTCGCCATCGGCGGTGGCGCCGACATCGCGGTGGAGGCGGCCGACGTCACGCTGGTGGGCGGCGACATCGCGCGCGTCGCGGCGGGTATCGATCTCTCGCGCCGCACCATGGCGATCGTGCGGCAGAACCTGTTCTGGGCGCTCGGCTACAACGTCGTCTCGATCCCCGTCGCGGCAGCCGGACGCCTCAACCCGATGATCGCAGCGGCGGCGATGGCACTCAGCTCGGTTTCCGTCGTCACCAACTCGCTGCGGCTGCAGAAGTAGTGGATCACGCGTCCCACCTCCATAGCGCAATCGAGTTCTCCTACTGGGCCGCCTTCATGGTCGGGCTGCTCGGCTCGGCGCATTGCCTCGGCATGTGCGGTGGGCTGGTGTCGGCCTTCTTCATGAAAGTCGGCGCCGGCAAGACGGCGCCTCCCGTTTCCTTCCTCGCCTACCATGCGGCACGCGTCGGCGTGTATGCCGTCGTCGGCCTGCTCGCCGCCCTGCTCGGTGCGGCGCTCGTCTCCACTGGCCGGCTCGGCCTCGCGCAAGGCGTGCTGCAGATCGTCGCCGGTGCGTTGGTGATCCTGCTCGGCTTCGATCTGATGGGGCTCGCGCCGATCCGCAACGCCTGGGGCTTCGCGCCGCTCGCCTGGCTGCGCAAGCAGTTCGTCGGTGCGACGCAGAAGGGGCCGGTGCTCGGTGCGCTGATCGGTGGCGCGATCAACGGCCTGATGCCCTGCTCGATGACGATGGCGATGGCGGTGCAGGCCACCACCGCACCTTCGCCGCCCGAAGGCATGCTGCTGATGCTCGCCTTTGGCGTAGGCACGCTGCCTTCGATGCTTTCCGCCTCGGTACTGTTCGGCAAGCTCGGTCCGCGCCTGCGCGGCTGGCTGCTCAAGGGCGCGGCACTCACCGTCATCGTGCTCGGCATCTCGACGCTCTGGCAGGGCCTGCGCTTCTTCCTCGTCATGTTCAAGCTGGTGGCCTGATTGCGGCATCTTGTCGCAGCTTGCCACATTACAAATGGCTTATATTGCAGTGCATGATCATTGCGCTATAGGAGAAGCCTCATGGACAGACGCGAAGCCCTCAAATACACGCTGGTCGCCGCTGCCGGCACCCTGGCCGGCACGCGCGGCGCCCATGCCGCGCAATGCGAAAGCGACGGCACGCCGCTGCAGTTCATCCCCAAGAAGCCGGCCGACGCCAAGCCTCTGGAGAACGAATTCGAGAAATATCCGAAGTGTCCCTACTGCGGCATGGACCGACGCGAGCATCATCGCGCACGCATGCTCGTGCAGTACAGCGATGACCTCGTCGATGGCGTCTGCTCGATCCACTGTCTCGGCCTGAGCCTGGGCGTGAATATCGACCGTGATCCGAAGGCGATCTTGGGCCCCGACTACGGCTCGACTGCCGAACCGCGCCCGCTGCTGCCGGTCGAGCAGTTGACCTACCTGATTGGTGCAGACCTCAAGCACGCGATGACCAAGCGCAGCAAGCACTCCTTCGCCTCCAAGGAAGTCGCCGAGCAGTTCCGGCAGAAGCATGGCGGTGAGTTCGGCAACTTCGACGAAGCGCTCAAGCAGGCCTACCTCGACATGGCAGCCGATGTCGCGCAGATCCGCAAGAACCGCGCGGAGCGCCGCAAGAAAATGATGGAGCAGCAAGGCAAGCCGATGGCGATGGAGCACAAGCACTGAACGCTCCGCGCCGTACGTTTCTTGCCGCGCTGCTGATCGCCTGGACGGGGCTGGCCTCCGCCCAGGCGCCTGCGTTGCAGAAGCCGGGACCGAAGGATCTCTGCCCCGTGTGCGGCATGCTCGTCTCGAAGTATCCGCACTGGGTGGCGACGATCGTCTATCAGGACGGCCATGCGCACCACTTCGATGGCGCGAAGGACATGTTCAAGTTCTGGTTCGAACCGGCCAAGTACGCGGCCGGCCACAGCCGCGAGCAAATGACGCGCATCGCAGTTACCGACTACTACAACCTGCAGCCGATCGACGCGAAGACCGCGCTGTACGTGATCGGCTCCGATGTGCTCGGACCGATGGGCCACGAGCTGGTGCCCCTCGCCTCGATGGACGATGCCAAGGAATTCATGAAGGAACACAAGGGCAAGCGCATCCTGCGCTTCGACCAAGTGGCCAAGGAACTACCGTTCCGACTCGACGAGGGCAAGTTCTAGGCAGCTTCGCGGGTAGGGTATCCTCCCGCCCGTGAAAAATCCCGCACACAAGATTCCGGAGCTGCTCGCCCCCGCCGGCAGCCTGAAGATGGCGCAGACCGCCTTCGACTTCGGCGCGAATGCCATCTACGCCGGCCAGCCGCGCTATTCCCTGCGCGTACGCAACAACGAATTTGGCGACCTCGACAAGCTTGGGCAGGGCATCGACCTCGCCCACGCGCGCGGAGGTAAGTGCTATGTCGTCAGCAACATCTATCCGCACAACGCCAAGCTCAAGACCTACCTCGCCGATATGGCGCCGGTGGTCGCGCTCAAGCCCGATGCGCTGATCATGGCCGACCCCGGCCTGATGCTGATGATCCGCGAAGCCTGGCCGGAGATGCCGATCCATCTCTCGGTGCAGGCCAACACGGTGAACCATGCGGCCGTGCGCTTCTGGCAGTCGGTGGGCGTCTCGCGCGTGATCCTGTCGCGCGAGCTATCGCTCGACGAGATCGCCGAGATTCGTCAGGAATGCCCCGACATGGAACTCGAAGTGTTCGTGCATGGCGCGCTGTGCGTCGCCTATTCGGGAAGATGTTTACTCTCGGGCTACTTCAATCACCGCGACCCGAACCAGGGCACCTGTACCAACTCCTGCCGCTGGAGCTACGACGTGAAGCCCGCCGCCGAGAAACCGAGCGGCGACGTGTATCTGATCGAGGAAGAGACGCGGCCGGGCCAACTGATGCCGATCGAGGAGGACGAGCACGGCACCTACATCCTCAACTCGAAGGACCTGCGCGCCATCGAGTACATCGACAAGCTGGTCGCGATCGGCGTCGATTCGCTCAAGATCGAGGGGCGGACCAAGTCGGCCTATTATGTGGCGCGCACCTGCCAGGCCTACCGGCAGGCCATCGACGACGCATTGGCCGGGCGCAGCTTCGACGCCGCGCTGGTGACCCGTCTCGACGACCTCGCCAACCGCGGCTACACGGCGGGCTTCTTTGACCGGCATCCCGACCAGGAATACCAGAACTATCTCTCCGGCCTGTCGCAGATGGGGGCCAGCCAATACGTCGGCGACGTGGTCGGCTATGCAAACGGACTGGCGGAGATCGAGGTGAAGAACCGTTTCTCTGTCGGCGACCGCATCGAGTTGATCCACCCGACGGGCAACGCCATCTTCACGCTGGAGCGCATGGAAAAAGTCGGCGCCGACGGGACGGCGCTGCGCGTGGAACGCGCGCCCGGCAACGGCCACCAGGTGTGGATTCCGCTGCCGCCGGGCAAGGAAGGCGCCTTCCTCGCCCGTCTCGACAAGGCTTAGATGGCGCTCTCGTTGGTTTCGCCGGTTCTGATCCGGACGATCTGTTCGACCGGCATGACGAAGATCTTGCCGTCGCCGATCTTGCCCGTGCGTGCCGCCTTGATGATCGCCTCGATGGCGCTTTCCACCACGCTTTCGGCCACCACCAGCTCGATCTTGATCTTGGGCAGGAAGTCCACGACGTACTCGGCGCCGCGGTAGAGCTCGGTGTGGCCCTTCTGGCGGCCGAAGCCCTTGACTTCGGTGACGGTCAGGCCGGTGACGCCGACCTCGGAGAGTGCCTCGCGCACTTCGTCGAGCTTGAAAGGCTTGATGATGGCTTCGATCTTTTTCATGCGTTTTAACTCCATTCATCGGGGTAGCGGGATGTTATCGGATAGCGCCAATCCTTGCCGAAGGCACGCTGCGTGACGCGAATGCCCGGCGGCGCCTGGCGGCGCTTGTATTCGTTCTTTTTAAGCAACCCGACGACACGCCGCACGTCGGCCTCGGGCATGCCCTGGGCGACGATCTCGCGCGGCGACTGGTCGCGCTCCATGTAGGCCTCGATGATCGCATCGAGGATCTCATAGGGCGGCAGGCTGTCCTGGTCGAGTTGGCCCGGCTTGAGTTCCGCCGAGGGCGGACGCTCGATGATGTTTTCCGGGATGACATCTGAGATTGTGTTGCGGTAGCGCGCAAGACGGTAGACGAGCGTCTTGAACACGTCCTTGATGACCGCGAAGCCGCCGGCCATGTCGCCATAGAGCGTGGCATAGCCGACCGCCATCTCGCTCTTGTTGCCGGTGGTGAGCACGATGCGGCCGGTGCGGTTCGACAGCGCCATCAGCAAGATGCCGCGGATGCGGGCCTGCACGTTCTCGTCGGTGGTGTCCCACTCGGGCTTGGGTCCGAGGGCCTTGAAAGTCGGGGCCAGCATGCTGGCGAACTGCTCCATCGCCCCGGCGATCGGAATCTCGTCGTACTGCACGCTGAGGCGACGCACCATCTCGCGCGAATCGTCTAGGCTCATCTGTGCTGTCCACGGCGAAGGCATCATCACGGCGCGTACCTTATCCTTGCCAAGCGCATCGACGGCGACGGCCAGCGTCAGCGCGGAGTCGATGCCGCCCGACAGGCCGATGATCGCGCCGGGAAAGCCGTTCTTATCGAGATAGTCTCGCACGCCGAGCTTGAGCGCCGCATAGACCATCGCTTCCATACCCACTTCCTCGACCTGAACCCCCGGCAGGATGTGGCCATCGCCGATCTCGACGACGGCGAGATGCTCCTCGAAGGTCGGCCACTGGTGGGTGAGTCTGCCTTCGGCGTCGAGCGCGAAGGAAGCGCCGTCGAACACCAGTTCGTCCTGCCCGCCGACCATGTTGCAGTAGATGATCGGCAGGCCGGTTTCTGCAACGCGGCGACGCAGAGTGGCATGACGCGTCGCCGTCTTGTTCATGTGGTAGGGCGAGGCGTTGAGCACCAGCAGCACCTCGGCGCCTGCATCGCGCGCCGTCGCCGCGGGCTCGGGTTCCCAGACGTCGGCGCAGATGTTCACGCCGCAGCGCACGCCGGCGATCTCGAAGACGCCAGGCCGCGTGGCCGGCCTGAAATAGCGCGCCTCGTCGAACACCTCGTATGTCGGCAGGCGATGCTTGCGGTAGGTGAACTCGATGCGTCCATCGCGTAGCAGCGAGGCTGCGTTGGAGCGCACGCCGCTGCGCATTTCCGGATGGCCAACGATGGCCGGCAGCGGCAGATATTCGGCCAGCAGCGCCAGTTCGCGCTCGCAGGCACGGTAGAAGTCCGGGCGCAGCAGCAGGTCCTCGGGCGGATAACCGGCGAGCGCCAGTTCGGGGGTGAGCAGCAGGTCGGCGCCCATATTCACGGCATCCTGCGCGGCACGCAGGATGCGGACGGCATTGCCGGCGACATCGCCGACCGTGCAGTTGATCTGAGCAACGGCGACCTTGAGAACGGCCATATCAGTTTCCCAGCTTGCCGAGGATGCGGCCATCGTCGCCGCAGAACCAGAGCGTCTCTAGGCGCCCCATGAAGTAGCGGTTCTTCAGCCACAGATCGACCGGCTGGGCGGGAACCGCGCGCCAATAGGTGCTGCTCTCGGCTCGGAATGGCACGGTATAGCGGCCGCGGGCGACGAGTTGGAAGCGGGCGACGCCGCTTGCCGCGGCTTCGACGGAAAAGCCGTCGTCCGCGTCGTTACGCGCATAGAAGTCGTAGGGATTGTCGAACGCGAAGTAGTAGGCATCGCGCCGACGGTGCCAAACCTGGAAATCTCCGTAGGCGGCATCGTGCTCGATATGCGACGGCTCCGTTTCGGTTTCTCGCTCTCCTAGCGGCAGGTACTTGTAGCGATAATAATCCTCGCGCTCGCGGTCCGCTTCGGGATGCCAGTTCCAGCCTTCGGTAACGTCGTTGCGCCCCATGCGGTAATGCAGGCGTACGCGGTCCCGTCCCCCCTTTTCGTTCCGTTCGATCTCCCAGCGATCTTCGCTCGGGTCGTCCACTCGCACGGTGAAGGTCGTTCCGGCAAGCCCGGCAAGCGCTGCTTGCGGCATTTCGGCGAGCTTGCGGTATGCCTCGACGACATCGCCGGCAAGCAGTTCGGCACAGGCGGAACCGGCGGGGAAATCGGCGGCGTATCCTGCCCCGGCCATGGAGGCCAGAACCAGCAGGGCAGCAAACGCGCGCAGTCGGAACATCAGAAGGCCGGCTTTTCCTTGGCGTCGTTGAAGCGCTTCACGCCGGCGATGATTTCCTTCTTCGCCTCCTCGGCATCGACCCAGCCCTCGACCTTGACGAACTTGCCTGGCTCGAGGTCCTTGTAATGGGCGAAGAAGTGGGAGATGGAATCGAGCACCACCTGAGGGAAGTCGCGCGGGGACTCGATCTCGCGATAGACCGGCGTGAGCTTGTCGACCGGCACGGCGAGCAGCTTGGCGTCTTCGCCCGCCTCGTCGGTCATCTTGAGCATGCCGACCGGGCGGCAACGCACCACCACGCCGGGCGGCAGGGCGAACTGCGTGACTACCAGTACGTCCACCGGGTCGCCGTCGCCAGCGATGGTGTGCGGAATGTAGCCGTAGTTGCAGGGATAGTGCATCGCCGTCGCCATGAAACGGTCGACGAAGATCGCGCCGGAGTCCTTATCCACCTCGTATTTGATCGGATCGGAACGCATCGGGATTTCGACGATCACGTTGAAGTCGTTCGGCAGATCCTTGCCGGAGGGGACATTATTCAAGGCCACGGGTCGCTCCTGAGGTAAAAAGCTGTAATTATACGGCCATCAATTTGCTTCAACGCAGCATCAGCTCGCTTCGAACCCGGCGTCCTCGATCGCTTCGCACAGTGCGGCCCGACTCACCTGCGCCGCATCGAACTCGACAGTGGCCTGGCCCGGCTCGAGCACCACGTCGGCTTTAGTGACCCCAGGCAACTCCGTCAGCACCTTGGTCACACTCGCCACGCAGCCGCCACAGGACATGCCGCCCACCTTGATCGTCGTCGTTTCCATCTCAGTTCCTTTGTTCAGCCCTGCCGGGTTTCCAGCGTTTGAGTAGCAGGGAATTGCTGACTACCGATACCGAACTCATCGCCATCGCCGCACCGGCGATCACGGGATTGAGATAGCCGAGCGCCGCAGCGGGAATGCCGATCACATTGTAGATGAAGGCCCAGAACAGGTTCTGGCGAATCTTCGCCAGCGTCGCGCGCGACAGCGAGATCGCGTCGGCGACGCCGTTCAGGTCGTCGCGCATCAGCGTCACGTCGGCCGCCTGCATCGCCACATCCGCCCCCGCGCCCATCGCGAAGGAGACGTCTGCCGCGGCGAGCGCCGGCGCGTCGTTGATGCCGTCGCCGGCCATGCCGACCACCCTGCCTTGCGCCTTCAATGCTGCAACATGCGCTGCCTTGTCGCCAGGCAGCACACCGGCTTCGAAGCGCGCCACGCCTGCCTGCTGCGCGATCTCGGCCGCCGTCGCGGCGTTGTCGCCAGTGAGCATCACCACCTCGACGCCGAGCCGGCGTAACCGCGCGACGGCGGCCTTGGAACTCTCTCGTAGCGGATCGGCGACTGCAATCACACCAACGACATTTCCATCGACCTCCACCGCGATCTGACTACCGACAGCAGTACGCGATGCCGCACCAAGCCAATCCGGCGAGCCGACACGCACGCGCCGCCCCGCGACAGAGCCTTCCATGCCTTTGCCCGATACGGCTGCCACATCCTGAGGCGCATCGAGTGCCAAGCCGCGCGCCTTGGCTTCGGCCACCAGCGCAGCGGCGAGGGGATGCGTCGAGCCCTGCTCTAGGCTGGCGGCGATCTTCAGAATTTCATCCGGCGCCGTCGTGCCAGCGCCGACTTCTGCCAGCGTCATCCCGCTAGCAACAACTTGTATATCCGTAACGATCGGCTTGCCTTCGGTCAGCGTGCCGGTCTTGTCTACGGCGAGCACGTTGATCTTTTCCGCGAGTTCCAGCGCCTGGGCGTTGCGAATCAGCACACCGGCCTTCGCACCCAACCCGGTGCCGACCATGATCGCGGTCGGCGTCGCGAGACCCAGCGCGCAAGGACACGCAATCACCAGCACGGCGACGGCGTTCACCAGCGCATAAGTGAAGTCCCCGTAGCTCCACATCCAGCCGGCGAAGGTAAGGAGTGCGATGGCCGTCACCACGGGAACGAAGATGGCGGCGACCTTGTCGGCAAGCCGCTGAACCGGCGCCTTCGAGCCCTGCGCTTCCTCGACGAGACGGATGATGCCGGCCAACATCGTATGCGCGCCGACCCCAGTCGCCTTGCAGCGAAGCAAGCCATCGCCGTTGATGGTCGCGGCGAACACCTTGTCGCCGAGAGTCTTCGCCACCGGCATACTTTCTCCAGTCAGCATCGCCTCGTTGGCGCTCGAGTTGCCGTCGAGCACCTCGCCATCGACCGGCACCGCCTCCCCCGGCCGTACCACCACGACATCGCCGGGGATCAGGCTCTTCACCGGCAACTCGACGATTTGTCCATCGCGCTCGACGAAGGCGGTCTGCGGCTGCAGATGCATGAGCGCCTCGATGGCGGCCGAGGTCTTGGCCTTGGCGCGCGCCTCGAGGATCTTGCCCATCAGCACCAGAGTGATGACCGTCGCTGAAGCTTCGTAATAGACATGCAGGTGGGTCCAGTCGAGCAGCCAGATCGCCGTGCTGTAGGCCCAGGCCATGCTGGTGCCGAGGGCGACGAGCACATCCATATTGCCGCTGCCGCCGCGCACCGCGTTCCAGCCGCCGACGTAGAAGCGCCAGCCGATCCAGAACTGCACCGGCGTCGCCAATGCGAATTGCAGCCAGCGCGGGATGATGTCCTCGGTGTGGCACTCGGCACCGAGGGAAAAGCCGCCCTGGAACATCGCGGGCATCTGCGCCAGTAGCGGCAGGGTCAGCGCCAGCGCGATCCAGAAGCGCTTCACCTCGGCGCGGTAGGCGGTTTCCTTGCGCGCCTTCTCCTCGCCGCGCGTGTCGGCCGTCGACAGCGTCGCGGTAAAGCCAGTCTTGACGATGGTCGCAATCAGCTTGTCGGCATCCGCCTGCGCAGGATCGAAGCGGATATGCGCCCGCTCGGCGGGCAGGTTCACCGTCGCCTCGACGCCCGGCAGCTTGTTGAGCTGCCGCTCGATGCGCGCCGAACAGGCGGCGCAGGTCATCCCGCCGATGGCGAGTTCGACGACTTCTTGCTTGTCGGAAACGGCTGCTGCCATAGTCGATGAAGCAGAGCGAGCCGACCGCTCTCCTACCTCTTACTCGAAGTTGATCGGGGGCGGTGTCTCGCTCGGCCGGTTCTCTTTCGCCCAAGCTTCGTAGCCACCAGTCATCGAGACGATGTTGCCATAGCCGATCTTCTGCAGTTGCACGGCCGACAGCGCGGCGCGGCCGCTGGTGCGGCAGTAGATCAGAAAAGCGCCGTCCTTGTTGGCACATTCGGGCACCATGCCGATCTTGAATTCGAGCACGCCGCGCGGGATGTTGATCGCGCCAGGCAGGTGGCCGGCGGAATATTCGTCGTATTCGCGCACATCGATGACGACGCGCTTGCCGAGCATGCCTTGCGCCTCGGCGGTGCCGACTTCCTTGATCTGGGATTTCGCCTCGACGACGAGGTCGTGGGGGGTGACTGCCATGGATTCTCTCCGTTGCTAAATATCAGGGGACGCTGATTATCCCAGATCGTTTCCCCTTACCGCAACGTGGGGTTTATCCGCGCCAGAGGTTGGCTAGCCCGTAAAGGCCGTAGCCGAGCACCAGCAGCCCCGAGACGATGCGCGTCGCACGGGCCTGGGCGAAGCGGCGGAAACGCATCAGCAGCAGGCCCGCGAGCAGCAGATTGGGCAGCGTACCCAGGCCGAAGGCACCCATCAGCAGCGCGCCCTTGGCGGCCGAGCCGCTCGCCAGCGCGGTAGTCAGTGCGCTATAGACAAGGCCGCAAGGTAGCCAGCCCCACAGCAGGCCGAGCGGCAACGCCTGGGAGACGCCGCGCACCGGCAGGAAGCGCGCCGTCAGCGGCTGGATGCGGCGCCAGACCGCCTGGCCGCTGCGCTCGATCCAGGCGAGCGACTGGGTGAGCCCGAGCAGGTAAATGCCCATCGCGACCAGCATCAGGCTGGCGAACAGATAGAGACCCTGTTGGATGGAAAACAGTTGCCCCGCCGCCTGGCCGAGCGCCCCGACGAACAGGCCGGCCGCCATGTAGCTCGCAATCCGACCCAGATTGTAGGCAAGGTGGATCGGAACGGATGCAGCACCCTGCGGTCCCTGCAGGCTCAGCGCACCGACAATGCCACCGCACATGCCGGCGCAATGGCCTGCGCCAAGCAGGCCGACGATGAAAAGCGCAAAGAAGCTGTTTTCCGGCATGCGCAGGAGTGAGGGCGCCGTCCCGCCAGGGCCGACTTTTTAGATGACCTTGGAGTAGCGGATGCGGTCGCGATCTGCGCGCAGATACTTGTCGAACACCATGGCGATGACGCGCACCAACAGCCGGCCTTTCGGCTCCACGGTGATCCACTGGTCGTCGATGGAGAGCAGTCCGGCCTGCTGCATCTCGGCGAGATCGGCCAACTCGGCGGCGAAGTAGGTCTTGAAGTCGATCAAGTGGGCGATCTCGATCGACTCGATCGACAGCTCGAAGTGGCACATCAGCGCCTGGATGATCGAGCGGCGCAGCAGGTCGTCGGCGGTCAGTTCCAGTCCGCGCATCACCGGCAGTTCGCCCCGATCCAGGACATCGTAATACTCGTCGAGGGTACGGTAGTTCTGGCAATAGGTCGGGCCGACCTTGCCGATCGCCGAAACGCCGAAGGCGAGCAGATCCGCTTCCGCATGCGTCGAGTAGCCCTGGAAGTTGCGATGCAGGCGGCCTTGGCGCTGGGCAACGGCGAGTTCGTCGTCAGGCTTGGCGAAATGATCCATGCCGATGAAGACGTAGCCGGCGTCGGTCAGGCGGCGGATCGCCAGCTGCAGGATCTGCAGCTTGGCTTCAGCACTCGGCAATTCGCTTTCAATGATGCGCCGCTGCGGCTTGGCCAGCTTGGGCAAGTGGGCATAGTTGTAGATCGACAGACGGTCGGGCGAAAGCTTGATGACCTCGTCGAGCGTATGGTTGAAACTAATGACATTCTGCTTCGGCAAGCCGTAGATCAGGTCGACCGATATGCCCTTGAAGCCAAACTCGCGCGCCGACTCGATGACGAGCTTGGTTTCATCGAGGCTCTGGATGCGGTTGACGGCCAGTTGTACGCGCGGGTCGAAATCCTGCACGCCGACGCTCATGCGGTTGAAGCCCAGTTCGGAGAGCAGCTTGACGGTTTCGCGGTCGACCTTGCGCGGGTCAACCTCGATCGAATACTCGCCGTCCGGCAGCATCTTGAAGTGCTGCCAGGTCATCTCCATCAGCCGACGCATCTCGTCGTGCGAAAGGAAGGTCGGCGTGCCGCCGCCCCAGTGCAGCTGGATCACCTCGTGCGGGCCATCGAGCGCAGCGGACTGCATGGCCATTTCCTTACCAAGGTATTTCAGGTACTTGGCGGAGCGGCCGTGATCCTTGGTGATGATCTTGTTGCAGGCGCAGTAGTAGCAGATCGTGTTGCAGAAAGGAATGTGAAAGTATAATGACAGCGCACGGCCGATCCCGCCGATCGTGCGCTTGCCCAGCCAGGAGCGATAAGCGGCGGCGTCGAAGGCTTCGACGAAGCGGTCGGCGGTCGGATACGATGTATAACGGGGGCCGCTCACATCGAAGCGGCGGATGATCTCTGGATCGAAAATCAGTTCTTGGTAATGGCTCACGACTCAAACGCAAAGTGGATCCGTAACGTTGACGGCCATCGCCGCCAGGAGAGGGCTGCAGGATGCAGCAAGCGGGGCGAGTTCACGTTGACACAGATCAAAGCGTGCAAAGCTACCGGATACGGTTCTGGAATGACTCCATGCACGCCCAAGTAGCCCATCTGTCGGTGCCGGCACTGCGGGAGGCCTGCTCGCAGTGCAACCTGCGCGAGCTGTGTCTGCCTGTCGGGTTGAGCGGCGCCGAACTTGGCCAGCTCGACGAACTCGTACAGGTGCGCAGGCGAGTCCTGCGGGGCCAGCACCTTTACCGCGGCGGCGACCCCTTCGAATCCATCTACGCGATCAAGACAGGTTTCTTCAAGACCGACGTACTCCTCGAGGACGGCCGCGAGCAGGTCACCGGCTTCCAGATGGCCGGCGAGATTCTTGGCCTCGACGGCATCGGCACCGAAAAGCACACCTGCAACGCCGTTGCGCTCGAGGATAGCGAGGTCTGCGTCATCCCATTCGTCGACCTCGAGAACTACTCGCGCGAAATCTGCGCGCTGCAGCACCACTTCCACAAGGTGATGTCGCGCGAGATCGTGCGCGACCACGGCGTGATGATGCTGCTCGGCATCATGCGCGCCGAGGAGCGACTCGCCGCGTTCCTGCTAAATCTCTCTCAGCGCTTCACCGCACGCGGCTACTCGCCCACCGAGTTCTACCTGCGCATGACGCGCAACGAGATCGGCTCCTATCTCGGCCTCAAGCTCGAGACCGTCAGCCGGGCCTTCTCGCGCTTCCAGGAAGAAGGCCTCATCACGGTGCATCAGAAGCACATCCAGATTCTTAACGTGGCCGGCCTGAAGAAGCTGCTCTCCGACCGGCGCGTCTGATCACGCGAACCAGCCGAGCGGATTCTTGGTCAGCGCCACTGAAACGATCCAGCCGAACACCGCGACCGATCCGATTCCCGCTGCAACGCGCAGCGACGCTTTGCGCCCCGCCTGCAGCGCCAGCGCCCCTAGGATGATGTAGGCGATGAGGCCGAATACCTTCGCCGTCAGCCAAGCATCGAAGAACGGATACTGGCCGATCAGCACGGTGAGCGTGATGGCCGCGACCAGCAGAACGACATCATTCATGTGCGGCACGATGCGCATCCAGCGCCGTTCCATCAGCGCCGACCGTCGCATCAGCAGCAGGCCGCGCAGGCAGAAGCCTGCGATGCTCAATACCACACAAGCGATATGGATATGCTTTACCGCAAGATAGAACACCGTCGCCTCATCACGTACAAAGAATGGTAAGGTTGCGCCCCTCGGAGAAAGTTCCATGACACAACACAACGACACCCGCATCGACATCCCCGCACTGCTTGCGCGCCTGCCGCTGTTTCAGGAACTCACCGCGGAGCAAATCGCCCACATCGCCGCTCAGGCGCGCGAAAAGCGCCTCGCCAAGGGGGAAATGCTGTTCCAGAAGGGTGATCCATCGCGCGGCTTCTACCTGATCATCTTCGGCCAGATCAAGCTCGCTTTCCCCTCGTCGACCGGCAACGAGAAAGTGGTGGACATCCTCGGCCCCAAGCAAAGCTTCGGCGAGGCGGTGATGTTCATGGATCGCCCCTATCCCGTATTTGCAGAAGCGATCGCCGATACGCTGTTGCTGCATGTCGCCAAGGATGCCGTGTTCGAACTGCTGCTCAACGATCCCTCCTTCGCCCGCCATATGCTCGCCGGTCTGTCGATGCGGCTGCATTCGCTGGTGCAGGACGTCGAATCCTACTCGCTGCGCTCTAGCGCCCAGCGTGTGATCGGCTATCTCTTGCAGCATTGTCCGAACGAAAGCAACGGCAAATGCACCGGCAGCATCGACATCACCCTGCCGACCTCGAAGCAGATCATCGCGTCGCGGCTCAATCTCACGCCGGAAACCCTGTCGCGCATCTTCCACGACCTGGCCGAAGCCAGGCTGATCAGCGTGCAGGGCAAGCAGATCACCATCAACGACCTCAAGCGCCTGCGCGAATACGATCTTTGAAACGCAGATAGACGCGTAGCGCAGCGACGAGGTTGAACCCCAGCCAGCCGCAATCAAGCATGAAGGCGATCCCGGCGGGGCGTGCCAAGTTTGGCATCCAGACCGCTCCCAGCAGCAGCCCCAGCGCAACCAGATGCGCGTAGTACTGCCGACGCATTGCCGGCTCGGCGATCATTTGGTTCATGGTCGGCGGTAATGTCTGCAAGCTGCACATCCTTTGCAGATGCAGCCAGATCAGGAAAGGAATGATCTTGTAGAGCATTCCCTCGATCGCTGAAACGAAGACCCCGACAAGCGCGAGCACCCCAAGCCAGACGGCGAAGCGCGGGTCGTGCCAGAGATCAGGGAGCAGCATCCCGACGAGCACCGTTGCCAAGACCGCAAGCAGCGCAAACATCGCGGTTCGAAAGAACATCAGGGTGGTATCCCCTACCTTGCGTCGCCGTCGGCTCTGCAGGTACAAGGTCGCGGCAGCGAAGGCCCCGCCGATGCCCAAGCCAAAGACCAGCAGAAGAATACGCATGGCCTCGGAATAGCCGAAGAACTGCGCCGACCAGGCTAGCAGGACCGCCAGCAAGAGCCAGGGGATGGCCTTGGCCAGACCCGCCGGATAGGGGGGCGTCAGTTGAAACATGGGCACCACGTAGTAGGAAACCCCTGTCAGCAGAATCAAGGCCCATCCCCCCAGCCCCCACGCGGCATGCACGTCGGCCAGCATCAGGAGCGGTAAGCTGCCCCCGCGGCCGAGATCGGACGCAAGCGTCACACCGAGCAGCAAGGTCGCGAGTAGACCAACCACCGCAATACGTATCGCGACGATGGTCGCACCCTGGGCCGGCGTGCGCCAGACGGCAATTCCGACGACCAGAACGTAAAAACCCAGCGCCAACGCGAAGCTGTGAGCGGCGGCAGCAAAAAGTGCCGGCCGCCAAAGCAGAAAGGCAGCAACCAGCAACCCGGCTGCCACAATTAGCAGCGGATGCACCAAGCCGGCTACCCATTGCGGCCGCCAGATGTTGCCGCCCGCGGCAACCGGCACAAACTGCAGCAGCGCACCGCACATCGCCTGAAGCATGAAGCCGACCACCAGAAGATGCGTACCCGCGAGCGCACTCGGCACCCAGCGCGAAGAAAGCATCTCGCCGCCCTGGACGAGCAACAGCAGGCCGGCGGCGATACCGAACAGAGGGGCGGTCAGAAAAAAACGGAACGGCACCGATATCGGCGGTGCCTGCTCGAAGGATAGATTCGGATGCATGACGGAGCCAGCCGCCCTCGCTTACGCTCTGCGGATGCGAATTTCGTGCGTCCCGTCGTCGGCGATGTTCTCCTGCCAGGCGAAGCCATTGTTCCGCAGGATGTTGAAAAGGGGATGTGGCTGGCAATACAGCAGTAACAGCAGTTCGCCATCAGGCGGCAGGGTGTCCAATGCGCTCAGGGTCTTTTCGAGTGGCTCCGGCGGCTGCATTTCGCGGCCGTCGATGACGAGCGGATCGACTGGGGGGCTCAGCTTGCTGTCTGACACGCCGACTCCAGCCTGCCACTAAGCGTCGCCCCCAGCGCATCCGCCTGGGCGGCGAGACTACGGTCGCACATCGGGTAGAGGATGTTCTCTTCCTTCATGTTGTGCTGCTGCATGAAGATCAGCAGGGTCTCCGCGGCACCGGCGAAGCCCTCCTTGTCGTGCTTGGCGAGCGCACCCTTCATCTGCTCCAGCAGCTCGCGCATCTGGGCATGCTCGTGGCGCATCATCTGCGTTGGCCCGGCTGTCATGCCCGTCGCCGATTCAAAAGCGGGGAAAAGCACTTCCTCCTCGGTGCGGAAATGCGTTTCCAGTTCTGTATGGAAACTGGTCAGTGCATTCTCGGCAAGCGTCCAGTCTCCGGAGGCGACGGCCGCCTCGGCATCGGCAAACAAATCATCGCAGTGCTTGTGGTGCCGATGCAAGGGTTCGGTCAGGGTATTCATTTGGGGCATGCCTCAATGCTGAGGCGCCCATTTTCTCCAGCCGAGTGCCCATTCGCCTTGACGCGAGTCAAACTAACCCTTGACGACCCCGATCTCCAGTTGAGCGAACCAGTCGATGAAGCGGCGCACCTGCTCGCCACGATAGATGGCTCCATGCTGAGGGCACATCATCTCGATGTCGAGCTGGCTGACTCGGCTGCACCAGTCGCGCTTGGCCTTCTCCGAGCCCATCCAGCGCCTGTGGAAGCCTTCGGCATGGCGGATGTGGCGATTGAAATCCTCGACGAACAGCGTGTCTTCGCCCGGAGGCAGCAAGGCTGCACCGACATCCCCCGAAAACAGAATCTTCGCCTTCGGGTCGTAAAGGTGGAAATTCCCCGAAGAATGGAGGTAGTGCGCCGGAATCGCCTGGAGGCGCTGCCCGCCGACGACGATGTCCACGCCACCATCGGGCATGGTGACGAAGGTATCCCGATCACCGCCAAAGTGGGGGACAAAGCTTGACCACAGCCAACTGACATAGCACTTGATCTGTGGGTTGAACTCCAGCCAGAGCGACAGCGAGGAAATGATGTCCGGATCCTGGTGGCTGGCAAACAGCTTGCTGATCCGGCGCGGATCGAACTCCGTGGACAAGGCGGAAAACACCGCCGGGAAAATCTCGCTGCCGCCCGGATCGAGCAGGATCGCGTCGTCGTTGTCGACGACCAGATATTCGTTGGTATCGATCAGATAGTCCGGCCGGTTCGGGTCGCGGACGATGGCAATCCACTTATGGCTGCCATCCTCATAGATAACGCGGGCAGTTTTCACGGGTTCGCATCCTGTTGTTTGTTGAGGCTTTCGAGGGAACGCTGAATGGCATCAATGGTGCGTTCGAAATCACTGGAGACCTGCATCAACGCCCCGGAAAAGGCGCCGCCGTAGGCGGCCTCGATCTTCGCGGAGCGTGCCAGGACGCTGCCGAGCTCCACAAGCTGCGTAGTATCGGCGATCATCTGGGAAAGGCGACGGTTCAGTGAATTGATCTGCTCGTTATGGCGGCTGAAGGCGACGTTGTGGCGCGTGCGCAAAAACTCATCGATGAGGCTGCGCCCAATGCCGCTCGATTCTTTACGGGCACGCTCCAGTACTCGGTTGAGGCGCGCTTGCTTCACCATCGCCGTCACTGTCGCCACGCTGCCGTAGGTCATTTCGCGCAACAGGCTCATCTGCTTCTGCAGATCGATCGCGAAACGGCGCAATTCGTTCGACAGCACACCGAAGCCGAGAGCACTCTGGCCAGCACGCTTGGCCAGGAAAATGGCGTTCATCGCCATCAGGTTGATCTTGAAGGCCGTCGCGACGACCCGTTTGATCTCCTCGTTGGTACGCACGATGCGCCGCAACTCTTGTCCTGTTTCCTGACTCATTCCCGCCATAGGGTCTCCTCACTATCCGGTGCGAAGGCTGTGCCCAGCGTGCTCAGGAGCGCGCTCCCTCAGGACCCGGCTTCGCTCGCCGATGGCAATGCTAGCGTATTGCCCTTGCTGTAGCGATAGTCGTTGAAGATGTGCTCCGCCGTCAAGACCTCGTAGCTGCCGTCGGCAAGCTTGTTCGTCGTGTCCTTGAGGCGGTAGGCATAATGACCGCAGGTCCAAACGTCGAAATTGCGCATGTGGGTGCACAGGCAGGTCTTGTCCCAGACCTGCACCTTCTTCGCCTCGGGATGGGCCTCCACCTCGCGATTGTAGGCCTGGATGTACTGGCAGTTGCCGTTCAGGTCCAGCAGGTAGCCATAAGCTTCGCAGTTGGGACGGATGCCCGAACCGATCGCCGGACTGTTCTTGAGCATGCGCATCGGATAACCGGTGGGAGAGATGCCATTGACCTCGATAGCCTCCTCACTGGCCTTGAAGTATTCCTGCTTGACGTCGTCGGGCAACCCGCACTCCTTGGCCACCGTGAAGCGCGTCGCCACCTGGACGGCTGCGGCGCCATGCGCGAGGAAATTCGTAGCATCGCCGCCGGTGAAGATGCCTCCGGCCGGAATCAAAGGGATGTCGAGCTTCTCGGCCGCCAGCCAGGTGCGGATTTCTGCGACGATGGTGGCCAGGTCATACTGCGCCCAGTCCATGCCGAAGCCGAGATGTCCGCCCGCGAGCGGGCCTTCGACGACCACGAAGTCGGGCAGCCGATTGGTGCGGGCACTCTTCTTCAGGAACAGCTGCAAAGCGCGCAGGGAAGAAACGATGATCCCCAGCTTGGCGTCGCGAAAGCGCGGATGGTCCTCGATCAGGGCAAATGAGCCGAGATGCAGGCCGGCAGCAAGGGTAATGCCGTCGACGCCGGCATCGAGCGCTGAACGCAGGCGCACGCGCAAGGTTTCCTTGGGCGCGTTCATCGTCAGCTTTTCCATGCAGTTGATGAAGATCAGGCCGGGTCCGCGCTTGGCCTCCATCGTGCGGCCGACATGCATCTGCGTCGCCTCGGCCAGCAGCGCCAAGTCGAACTGCACATCCGACTTGTCGGTGTTTTCGACGTTGTACTTGTACTGCTTGAGCTTGTCCTTGACGAACTTGGTCTTGAAGCGGCGATCCGCAACAGTCTGAACCATCGCATCGGAGATATGGCCGATGCCGCCAAGACGGGCTGCCTCGAGCGCCAATTCGGCAGTCGAGATATCCACCCCCATGCCGCCAATGACGATGGGCACCAGCTCGTGGCTGCCCAGGCGCAGGCGGAAGTCATCCACACAATTCATTGTCGTTTTCCACGACCGCCCTCGCCAGCACGTATGTCGTATGGCAGAACCGCGGCCAAAGTAATAGGCACAATGATAGCCGAAGCCAAGGATGCCGTCTCGCCGGCGCCGACTTTTTCCTCGGGGTGCAGCCCTGACGCTTCGACCTGTGCTGCCCTGCGCACTGTCGATCAGCTTTCGAGTACATAAGTGCCGGGCGCGTCGGCTAGGGTCGGATAGTCTCCGTTCTCGACCGCCGGCGGCTCGCCTAGGCTACCGGACTGGGGCTTGAGCCATTCCATCCAGTCCTCCCACCAACTGCCCGTACAGTGCGTTGCACGTTCCAGCCACCCCTCTGCCGAGTCATGGCGTTCGGCATCGGCGACCCAATACTCGCGCTTCGGCGGGGTAACCACCGGGTTGACGATCCCGAGGATATGCCCGGAACTGGAAAGCACCTGTCGCTTCGGCCCCGACACCGCGTTGTTGATGCGGAAGGTCTGCTTCCAGGGCGCAATATGGTCATCCGCCGCCGCTACTGCGTAGATCGGCTGTCCGATGCAGGCCAGATCGATGGGCTGGCCGGCAAGCGTCAGCGCATCCTTCTTGACCAGTTTGTTGTCGAGATAGAAGTTACGCAGGTACCAGGAATGCATCCGCGCCGGCATGCGCGTCGTATCCATGTTCCAGAACAACACGTCGAAGGGTGGCGGCTCCTCACCGTAGAGATAGCCATGCACGACGTAGTGCCAAATCAGGCTGTTCGAGCGCAGCAGTCGAAACGCCGCGGCCATCTCCTTTCCGTCGAGAAAGCCTTTCTGCTCCATGTTGCGCGCGAGGAATCGATAACTGCCCTCGTCGAGGAAGACCTCGATATCGCCCGGCTTGTGGTAATCGACCAGCGTCGTCATAAAAGTTGCGCTGGCCACTGGCATTGCCTGCCGCGGCAGGGCGCGGTTGGCCCAGGCCAGATAGGCAGCCAGCGCCGCTCCGCCGATGCAATAGCCGGCCGTATGCACTTGCTTGCTTTGCGAAATGCTGCATGCTGCCTCAACCGCCGCTCCGATGCCCTCAGCCAGGTAATCCTCGAAACCAACCTCAGCCATCGAGGCATCCGGATTCTTCCAACTGGTGATGTAAACATCGAATCCCTGATCGAGCAGGAATTTCACCAAGCTCTTCTTCGGCGTGAGATCGAGAATGTAGAACTTGTTGATCCACGGTGTGACGATGACGACGGGTACGCGGTAGGTCTGCACCGCCGTCGGGGAGTAATGGATCAACTCAAGTAAGCGGTTGCGCAGTACCACCTTGCCCGGCGTAGTGGCAAGATTGCCTCCGACCTTGAAGTCGTCGGGTCGGGTCATGCGAATATTCCCGGCCTGTAGATCGGCAATGAAGTTGTGCATGCCGCGCAGCAGGCTATCTCCGTTCGTCTCGATGGCTTTTCGAATGGCGACCGGATTCGTCGCCAAGAAATTCGTCGGCGCCATCGCGTTCAGCCACTTACGCCACCAGAAAGCGGCACGCCGCCGTTCCCGGCTCGACAGCCCAGGCGTGCGATAGAGCATGTCCTGGATATGGTGGGTATAAGTCAGGTAGCACTCCTTGACGATGTTCCAGCTTGCGGATTCCGTCCATACCTTGTCCGCGAAGCGGTTGTCATCGGGATTTGGTAGCTCGACATCCAGACTCGTCATGCCGAGCATGCGCTGCCACGAGTGCCATTGCAGGGCAAGCATCCGCATCGAGAATTCGGAAGCTGCCTCGGCAAGCTCCTGAGGGTGCGACAACCAAGCAAGCTGGGCGTGGAGCAACGGCATCGCTACGCCCAGCGGATCGACATTCGCCTCCACCGTGTCGTGGAGCGCACGGAATGCCTCGTGCGGAGCTGTAATGCGCTTAGCTGTAGCCATCCCAACTCTCTCGGAAAACGCAGCAACTATGTGATGCATTCCCGTGAGGCCGCTTGCCTGGGCACCCTCCCGCGGGAATGCGCTATGATTGTGACAAGGGTGGCTGTTGATGCGTTGACTTGCATCAACCCCTATTCTGCATCGCCATTTGGAAAGAGAGCGTGTCATGTTCAAACATATCCTCGTTCCCACTGATGGATCGCAACTCTCGACAGAGACCGTAAAGCGCGCGGTAGATTTCGCCAAGGAGGCAGGTGCCCGCATGACTTTCTTCTATGCGAAGCCGGAATATCCTGTAGCTTTCTATGGAGAAGGCGCGCTGATCGATCCGACCACCCCCGAAAAGTTTGCTGAAATGACCGAACAGCAGGCTAGGGAAATTCTCGGCGCCGCGGAGCAGATCGCGCGCGACTCGCAGGTTGCCTGTGCTTCCCTCGCCGTCTCCAGTGACATTCCCTACGAAGCCATCATCGAAGCAGCATCCAAGGCTGGCTGCGACCTGATCTTCATGGCCTCCCACGGGCGGCGCGGCATCAGCGGTCTGCTGCTCGGCTCCGAGACCCAGAAAGTGCTCACGCACTCCAAGGTGCCGGTCCTCGTTTACCGATAGGCCTCACGATGCTCAATCGGGCACTCGCCATTATCCACGATGAGCACCGCTCCCTGGGTGCGGTGCTCCATGGGCTGCGCTTTCTGGTGCGCGAAATGCAAGAGAAAGGTGCAGCGCCCGACTTCAAACTGCTGTGGGCAATGGTGTATTACATGGATGCGTTTTCGGAGCGCCTTCACGATCCTCGTGAAGAAGCCTACTTGTTCGCATGCCTGAAATCGCGTACGCACGAAGCGGACGAGATCATCGCCAATCTCCAGCGCCAGCATGCTGAAAGCAAGGAACGCCTGCATCACCTGGAGCAAGCGCTCGGACAGTTCGAGGCTGGTATTCCTGGCGGCCTTCAGTCCTTTGCTGAAGCAGCCGACAAGTTGGTAGAGGATGCCTGGCAGCACATGAATCTTGAGGAAAAGATCGTCATTCCTCTCGCGAAGAAATACCTGGCACCTGAAGACTGGATCAACATCGCCGAAGCCTTCGGCGAACACGGCGACCCTCGCTTCGGGCCCAAGCCCGATCACGAGTTCCGTGACTTGTTCACCCGCATCGTCAATCTCGCTCCCCCGCCGATCGGTGTCGGACCTGCGCACGAATAAACTGAGAAACAAAAAGGCGGGGGATCCGCATCAGCAGACCCCCCGCCTTTTTGCGATTTAACGCAGGTATTACTTCTTGCCCGCGTTTTTCGCATCCTCCTCCATGTGCTTCCTGGCATAGTTGTAGATGTAGACCACGAACACGGTCGCAAATACGATGGTGAACACGCTCAGCAGGCCGATATCAGAACCAAACAGCAATTTCAAAGCATCCATCTTTGCATCTCCCCTAGTTGATTGAAACGCTACTCCTACGACTTCGTCAGACCGGCGGAATCGCTCCCCCCGATCACCGTTTCATTGGCTGCGGGCAGCATGACGCTCCCCATCAGCCGCCAAGTCCTTGCCTCATCCTCAATCAAAATGAGCCAATGTCCGGAAGCCGGCAAGCGCAGTTCGCCCACGTAGCCGGCATCCTCGCGCTTAAGCGTGCTCTTCTGGTCGATACCCGCACGCGTTGGATGTGAAAGCATCACGAACAGTCCTGGTGGCATGGGCATATCCGCTTGTTTTGCACTCAGGCGCACATGAACCGTATCGCTAGTAAGGCGGAGTCCGGCGGTGATTCCCAATTCCTCCGCGTGGCGACTGCGCGCAAGCGTCTCCCCTGCAGCCAGGCCCTGCTTGTAGTAGTCCTCCGTCACAAGCCCATCGCTGCTCTTGATCGCCAGCCAGGCGGTCGCCAGTCCTGCAACGATGACGATCGCCGGTCCCGACATCAGCAGCCACGGCCAAGGTTCCCGGTACCAAGGCTTAGCACAGTTTCCAATATTCATTTCAGTTATTTCTCCTGCCTATTCAAGGCATTAGGAAGGTGGCTTTTTCATGCACCGCCATCTTCGGATTAGTCTCTGCTTTTACGTCGAAGTAGATCGTATGCGAACCATGCTTGCCAGACTCAGGCGGCACGCGCACTGCCATCGAAAAACTCTTGGTCGTCGCCGGCTGCACCTCAAGCAGACTCTCGCCCTCCAGCGCGATGCCGTCGAGCCCGGTGACCGCCACCCGATAGCGATGCGCCTGTTCGGTCACGTTCATTACCTGCAACCGATAAACGTTCTCGACCAGCCCGCCTTCGACCTCGCGCGCCAGCACCGCTCGGTCGCGGATGACGTTCACACGCAAGTCGGCCTTGTTAGCGACCCCCCATATGAGTGCCAACGTAATCCCGATCAGGATGAGCGAGTAGATGATGATGCGCGGGCGCATGATGTGGCCGATAATCTCCTTACGGCCCCAGTGCTTTTCCAGCGCATGCTCGGTCGTATAGCGAATCAGCCCCTTCGGATAATTCATCTTCGACATCACGTCGTCGCAAGCGTCGATGCAAGCTGCGCACCCGATGCACTCGTACTGCAAGCCGTTGCGGATGTCGATGCCCGTGGGGCATACCTGGACGCAGATGCCGCAATCGACGCAATCCCCCTTGCCGACGCTGCGCGGATCGACTCCCTTCTTGCGCTGCCCACGCGGTTCTCCGCGTTCCGGATCGTATGTGATCACCAACGTATCGGGATCGAACATCACGCCCTGGAAGCGTGCGTAAGGGCACATGTAGAGGCAGACCTGCTCACGCAGATGGCCAGCAAACGCATAGGTGAATGCACCGTAGAAGAAGATCCAGAAGGTCTCCCACGGGCCGAGATTCCATGACCAGAACTCGCCCCACAACTCGGTGATCGGAGTGAAATATCCAACCAGCGTGAAACCGGTCCACAGCGACAGGAGTCCCCAAGCACCATATTTCATCGCACGCAAGCGGAACTTCTGACCGCTCATCGGCGCCTTGTCCAGCTTGATGCGCGCACCGCGTTCCCCCTCGATCTTCTTCTCTATCCACATGAAGATTTCGGTATAGACGGTCTGCGGACATGAATAGCCACACCACAATCGTCCCGCCACGGCTGTGAACAGGAACAGCGCGTAGGCCGAAATGATCAGGATAACCGCGAGGAAGAACACATCCTGCGGCCAAAGCACAAGGCCGAAGATATAGAACTTACGATTGACGAGATCAAACAGGACAGCCTGACGATCGTTCCATGGTAGCCACGGCAGGCCGTAATAGAGCAGTTGGGTAAACCACACCAGAATCCAGCGCCAGTTGGCAAAGATGCCGGTTACCGAGCGCGGGTGGATTTTCTTGCGCGCCTTGTAGAGGGAGATTTCTACTTCTGCGGACGTACTTGATTCTTGGGGGGGGAGTGAATTCATCGTCTGCAAAAACTCAAGGGTTGATTAATGGCTAGACCCATTACTTTACATCGCTCGCAACAGGCAACCCCCTGAAATTGCCCATTCCATCACTATCCGTCCAACCTCGCTTGCGCGTCCCCCAGTTTTCCGGACGGGACTCCCGGCCTTTGGGCCGGGAGTCAGTACTACGGAATTGCTTACTTCTGATCAGCGGCAGGAGCTTCGCCGCCTGCAGGTGCTTCGGCAGCAGCAGGCGCGGCAGGAGCTTCGGCAGCAGGCTTGACGCCACCGCCCAGACCCCAAACATACGCCGTCAGCAGATGCACCTTGGCTTCGCCGAGGAATTCGCCGAACGCAGGCATCTGGTTGGTCATGCCCTTGGTGACGATCTCAATCTGCTTGGCCTCGGATGATCCGTGCAGCCAGACCTTGTCGGTGAGGTTCGGGTAGCCGGCATCTTGCAGGCCCTTGCCGTCAGCCTGGTGGCAGGCGGCGCAAGCCTGCGGATACAGTTCCGCACCGCGCTGCGCACGGACGGAATCGGACGTCAGGCCGGAGAGCGAACGGACATAGTGCACAACGTCCTTGACCTGTTCGGCGTCCATGTCGGGCTTGGTGCCTTTCGGCGTCATGATGCCCATACGGCCCGCGGTGATCGTTTCCTTGATCTTCTCGGGCGTGCCGCCCCACAACCAGTCGCCGTCCTTCAGGTTCGGGAAACTGGCCGCACCGCCGGCATCGCCGCCGTGGCACTGGGCGCAGTAGGTCTGGAACAGGCGGGCACCCATTTCCTTAGCTTCCTGGTTGGCCGCCACGGTCATGATGTCCTGCTTGAGGAACTGGTTGAACTTGGGAGCGTACTTCTGCTCGGCCGCGGCCATTTCCGCCTCGTATTGGCCGCGCATCGACCAGCCGAAGCTGCCGCCCATGTTGCCCAGGCCGGGGTAGAGCGCCAGATAAACCAGTGCAAACACCACGGTGATGTAGAACATCCAGCGCCACCAGCTCGGCAGCGGGTTGCTGTACTCCTCGAGATCCTCGTCCCAGACGTGGCCGGTCACCTCGCCCGGCTTGAACTTCGCCGAGCCTTGAATCCACAGGAGGACGGCGCATCCGATGATGCTGGCCAGGACGATGACGATCACGTAGAGGTTCCAGAAACCGCTGACGAAATCGCTCGTATTTTTGAAATCCATGACGAATTCCTTTCAGTTGTGCTGTTGGCCTGCGTTCTTATCACGGGGCGGCAGGTCGTCGTCGAGCACAGCATTGGCTGCCTCGTCGAACGAACCCTTGCGCTTGCCGGAATAGGCCCACACCACGATGCCGACAAACAGAACGAATGCCAGCACCGTGAATAGGGTACGCAGGTCGTTGATATCCATCTTTATTAGCGGGTCTGCTTGAGTGCCAGACCCAGGCCCTGCAGGTAGGCGACGACCGCGTCGACTTCGGTCTTGCCTTCGAGCGCGCTCGGCGCCTCGGCAATCTCCTGGTCGGTATACGGAACGCCCACTTTGCGCAAGGCCGACATCTTGGCGCTGATGTGCGGATCCTTGAGCGGACGGTCAAGCCAAGCATAGGCCGGCATGTTCGACTCGGGGACGACGTCACGCGGGTTCAGCAGATGGATCTTGTGCCACTGGTCGGAATAACGGCCGCCGACGCGGTGCAGGTCCGGACCGGTACGCTTGGAGCCCCACTGGAAGGGGTGGTCATAGACGTACTCGCCCGCCACCGAGTAGTGGCCGTAGCGCTCGGTCTCGGCACGGAAGGGACGGATCATCTGCGAGTGGCAGTTGTAGCAGCCTTCGCGGATGTAGATATCCCGACCAGCCAGACGCAGCGCGTCGTAGGGCTTCACCAGTTCGTTCACCGGGGTGGTGGTGGACTTCTGGAAGAACAGCGGAACGATCTCCAGCAGGCCGCCGACGCTCACGACCAACAGGGTCAGAACGATCATCAGCGTGTTGCTGGTTTCGATTTTCTCATGCGTCAACATGATGTGTTATCTCCCTTGCAATCAGTGAGCGCCGGCGGGGGCGAGGACTTTGGCGTCATCGACCGCCTTGCCACTGGCGATAGTCTTGAACATGTTGTAGGCCATGAGGAGCATGCCGGTCAGGAACAGCAGGCCGCCAACGACGCGGATGGTCCAGAACGGATAGGATGCCTTGACCGACTCGACGAACGCGTAGGTGAGCGTACCGTCGGCGTTGGTGGCGCGCCACATCAGGCCCTGCATGACGCCGGAGATCCACAGTGCGGCGATGTACAGCACGGTGCCGAGCGTGGCCAGCCAGAAGTGCACGTTGATCAGGCGGACCGAATACATCTCGGGACGACCGAACAGGCGCGGGAGCAGGTAGTAGATCGAACCGATCGACACCATACCCACCCAGCCCAGCGCGCCGGAGTGCACGTGGCCGACGGTCCAGTCGGTGTAGTGCGACAGGGCATTCACCGTCTTGATCGACATCATCGGGCCTTCGAAGGTCGACATGCCGTAGAAGGACAGGGAGGTGATGAGGAACTTGAGGATCGGGTCGTCGCGCAGCTTGTGCCATGCGCCCGACAGGGTCATGATGCCGTTGATCATGCCGCCCCAGGACGGCGCCAGCAGGATCAGCGAGAAGATCATGCCAACCGATTGGGTCCAGTCAGGCAGCGCGGTGTAGTGCAGGTGGTGCGGGCCGGCCCACATGTAGGTGAAGATCAGGGCCCAGAAGTGCACCACCGACAGGCGGTAGGAATACACCGGGCGACCCGCCTGCTTCGGCACGAAGTAGTACATCATGCCCAGGAAGGCGGCTGTCAGGAAGAAGCCCACGGCGTTGTGGCCGTACCACCACTGGATCATCGCATCCTGAACACCGGCATAGACTGAGTAGGAGCGGGGGGTCAGCACGCCGGCCTCGAAGACCGGGATCGCGGCGCTATTGAAGATGTGCAGCAGGGCCACGGCAATGATGAAGGCGCCGTAGAACCAGTTGGCCACGTAGATATGCGGGGTCTTACGGGTGCCGACGGTGCCGAAGAAAACGATCGCATAGGCAACCCAGATCACGGTGATCAGGATGTCGATCGGCCACTCGAGTTCGGCGTATTCCTTGCCGCTGGTGAAGCCCAGGGGCAGCGAAACGGCGGCGAGCACGATGACAAGTTGCCAGGCCCAGAAGGTGAAGGTAGCAAGGCCGGGAGCGAAAAGAGTGGTGTGGCAGGTACGCTGCACCACGTAGTAGGAGGTGGCGAACAAAGCGCTGCCGCCGAAGGCAAAGATGACTGCGTTGGTGTGGAGCGGACGCAGCCTGCCGTACGACAGCCACTCGTGCACGTTCAGCTCGGGCCAGACCAACTGGGCGGCAATGATGACGCCGACCAGCATGCCGACGATGCCCCAGATGACGGTCATCACGGCGAACTGGCGCACGACTTTGTAGTTGTAAGTCGCTTGCGATTGCATGATGGATTTCACCTCTCTTATTGAAAAAACAAAACTGCTCCCCTTTTCCGCAGCCAGCCGGAAGGAATTGGCGGCGGAGGATACTGAACTGCAAGTGCGCCATTTTGACTCAAGTCAACTTTCGGCGATTGCGGAAAATTTTATGGAATCATATACCCATTTATTTTTTGTGGCTATTTTAGGCAAAAAAAAAGGGTGCGCTCGAAAGCGCACCCCCAACCCCAACAGAGAGACTAACCGATGAAACGGGTTCGCAAGAACTACTGCACAACCCAAAAACAGTGAGCGCAGTATCTTCCCCAACAGCGCTGCCGGCCTTGATCTGCGTCAATAGAAGCGTGCTTTGTACTATTTCTTTGGTTTCCCGTCGGACTCGTTGCCGGCTTCGCTTTCAGGCTTGTCGTCATCCATAAGCACTCGATAGGCCGGCCCTTCGAGATCCTCCATCTGGCCGCTTCGCAGCGCCCACCAGAAAATCACGCCGATCACGAAGACCAGCACGACGGAAAACGGAATCAGGAGATAGAGACTTTCCATGGCTTAAGGCATGCGCACCGACTTCTGCAAACGCAAGGCATTCATCACTACAAGCAGCGAGCTCACCGACATGCCGATACCAGCCATCCAGGGCGTTACCCAGCCCACCATCGCCAGCGGGATCGCAGTGATATTGTAGGTGAAAGACCAGATCAGGTTCTGCCGAATGATGACGAGCGTTCGCCGCGCAATCACAATACCTGCGACAAGATGCGCAAGATCGTTGGATAACAGCACGACGTCGGCTTGTCCACGGGCCAGGTCGGTACCCCCTCCCATCGCCACCGAAACGTGGGCCTGCGCCAGTACTGGTGCATCGTTCACCCCGTCCCCGACCATCGCAACGGTCTTGCCGGACGCCTGCACCGAACTCAGATAGGCATGCTTTCCTTCCGGCGCCATGCCGCCATGGTGGTCTGCAATTCCCAACTCGCGAGCCACTGCAGCAACGGTCTCGGGCGCATCACCGGAAAGAATCGTCAGCTTCACTCCCAGTTTGCTCAGTTGCGCGAGCGCTTCGGCCGTACCCGGGCGCAAGCTGTCGGCGATGCGGAACCATGCCTGCCAGTCCTTATCATCGCCAAGCGCCACGACCGTATCGCCCTCAGCCAGCCAGTCGGCCATTTGCGGCGGCATGGGCTTGCCGTGCAAGCCGGCAACATAGGCCGGCACGCCGATGCGCAAAAATGTCCCATCTGGCAAGCGCGCCTCGATGCCCTGCCCCGTCACGGCTTTCAAGCCAGTCACGGGTGCCGTCCCGCCAGCGCCGACTTTTTCCAGGAGCGCCCGGCCGACCGGGTGTTCCGACGCCTGCTCCAGAGCACGCACCCTGGAGAAGACCTCCTCCGCCGTCACGCCTTCCGCAACGGAAAAATCCACTACGGTCGGCCTTCCTACCGTCAGGGTTCCGGTCTTGTCGAAAATCCAGTGATCGGCACGGGCGAGCGTTTCGATCGCATGGCCGCGCGTAACGAGGACGCCCTCTCGCGCCAGAGAACCCGTCGCCACGGTCAGCGCCGCCGGCGTAGCCAGCGAGAGAGCGCAAGGACAGCTCACCACCAGTACAGCCACGAAGACCCAGAGCGCACGGCTAGGATCTGCATTCAGCCAATAAAGGCCGGTAGCGGCCGCCAGAGCGAGCAGCACCCACACAAAACGCAGGGCAATGCGGTCCGCAAGCTGGACAAGCGCAGGTTTTTCCGCTGCCGCCTGCTCCATCAACCGACGGATCGACGCCAGTCGCGTCGCCTCTCCGACGCGCCCCAACTTGACCACCAGCGGGCTCGCGACGTTCAAACTGCCGCCCGTCACCGCATCGCCGGCGTGCTTCGGCACCGGTCGACTTTCGCCAGTCAACAGCGACTCATCGCAACTGCTTTCGCCCTCGAGTACATCGCCGTCGCCAGGAATCGCTTCACCTGGCTTGATGCGCACGACGTCTCCAACCGCTAGGTCCGCCACGGCCACCCGCTCGCCCTCTCCTCCCGGCCAGTTCAGCAATCGCTCGGCAAATGCCGGCATCGCGCGTGCCAGTGCCTCGACGCCGCGCGCCGCCTTCTGCCGCGCCATCATTTCCAGATAGCGGCCACTCAGCAGGAAAAACACGAACATCGTCACCGAGTCGAAATAAACCTCGCCGCCGGCGACCAGCGTGGCCCAAAGACTGGCGAGAAACGCGCTGCCCATGCCGATCGCAACCGGCACATCCATTCCGACGCGGCGGAACTTGATATCGCGCCAAGCGTTGCTGAAGAAAGGCACTGCAGAATAGGCCATCACCGGCAAGGTCAGGAAAAGGCTGGCCCAGCGCATCAGCTGCTCGATGTCGGCCGTCATGTCGCCTTCGGCAATATAGACCGGCACTGCGTACATCATCACTTGCATCATGCCGAAGCCGGCGACAAACAGCCGCCACTGCGCAACACGGCGCTCCTTTTGCGCCAACTGCTCCGAGCGCGTCGCATCGTAGGGATGGGCACGGTAGCCGATGGCCTGGATCGCCTCGAGAATCGCCGACAGCTTGGTGACGTTCTCATCCCAGCGCACGCGCGCACGGCGCGTCGCATAGTTGATATCGACTGCAGTGACGCCCGGCTGCTTCGCAATGTGCGATTCGTTCAGCCAAACGCAGGCTGCGCAGGTGATGCCTTCGAGAATCAGCGCCGCTTCGCGCTCGTGCTCCCCGACCGGCCGCACAAAGTTCTTCTGTACCTCAGGATGGTCGAACAGCCCGAGTTCCTGCAACGCCTGTGGCAAGGATTCGCGCGGCGACTCAGGCATCGCGTCGCGATGCTTATAGTAGTCCGTCAGCTTGTTGGCGACAATCGCCTGCGCCACGGCCTGGCAGCCTGCACAGCACATCTGGCGCAACTGCCCTTCGACTTCGACGGGCAGATCGATGCCCGGCGGCACCGGCAGGCCGCAGTGGTAACAATTTTCGGACATAGGCTTACTTCGGTTGCATGCGGATGGCGCCGTCGAGACGAATCACCTCGCCATTGAGATAAGGGTTCTCGACGATCTGCGCAACAAGTGCGGCAAACTCGACGGGGCGCCCCAGTCGCGGCGGGAACGGCACCATCTTGCCGAGCGCCTCCTGCACCTCGGGCGCCATGCCGGCCATCATCGGCGTCTCGAAAATGCCCGGCGCGATCGTCATAACCCTGATACCGTTGCGGGATAAATCCCGCGCGATCGGCAGCGTCATCGCGACGATGCCACCCTTTGAGGCGGCATAGGCTGCCTGGCCCACCTGGCCATCGAAAGCCGCCACCGAGGCGGTATTCACAACCACCCCGCGCTCACCTTCTGCGTTGGGCACATTACCGGCCATCGCCGCGGCGGCGAGACGGATCATGTTGAAGGTACCCACAAGGTTGACGTCGATCACCCGACGGAACGATTCGAGCGCATGCGGCCCCTCCTTGCCGACGGTTTTCTCGCCTGCAACGATACCCGCACAATTGACAAGGCCATTGACCGCGCCAAAGGCGGCCAACGCTTGCGCAATGCAGGACTGTGCGCTGTCTTCGTCGGACACATTGGTTTGGACGAAGCGTGAGGCCTCGCCCAGTTCTTTCTCCAGCGTCCTGCCGGAAACCTGGTTCATGTCTGCGATGACGACCTTGGCGCCTTGGGCGACCAAATGACGTGCTGCCCCGGCGCCGAGGCCAGACGCCCCGCCGGTAACGATGAAAACGCTTTCCCTGATCTGCACTTAGCGCACTCCTGAACGAAGAGCTGCGATTCTACCGCCGTCCCGCCGGAGCCGACTTTTGCCACCTTCCGTTGCAAAAAACCCACATCATTCGCGGGTCAGGGCTGCCAATCCCAGTTCCCGGCTACCTGCGGCGGCAGGATTTGGGAGAATGTCGCCAGCTTCCAATCAAGGGAGTTGCGCGGCCTCAGTGGCGAACCACGTGGAACCATTGAAGCCGCAATCTTCAAATACATAGGAGATTTACATGCAAAAGAAAATTATCGCCCTGGCTGTCGCTGGCCTCGTTTCCGGCGCCGCCTTCGCGCAGTCGAACGTCACCATCTACGGTGTCGCCGACGCCACTTTCGATAACGTCAAGGCCACCGGCGCCACCACTGGCGGCACCGACCTCAACTCTCGCAACCGTATCACCTCCAACAGCTCCTTCATCGGCTTCAAGGGCACCGAGGATCTGGGCGGCGGCCTGAAGGCCGTGTGGCAGTTCGAGAACGGTCTGAACACCGAGAACGGCGCTGCTGGCGCCTGGAACAACCGTGACTCCTTCGTCGGTCTGTCCGGCGGCTTCGGCACGGTCGTGATGGGCAACGTGACCGGCCCGACGCGCGCTCTGGGCGGCAAGATGGACGTCAACGCCGGCTACACCGGCATCGGCGCCAACTCCGCGCTGCTCGGCAAGCTGGGCGGCGGCGCAGGCGCCTCTGCGTTCGACCAGCGCATCGAGAACGCAATCGCCTACATCTCCCCGAACTTCAGCGGCTTCAGCGGTGTTGTCGGCTACTCCGCTGGTACCACGGCTGCCGCCTCCACCTCCCCCACGCTGACCCCGCGTGAAAGCTCGGCCGCTAGTGGCACCGCGCAAGGCAACGTCGCCTGGACCCTCGGCCTGAACTACGAGACCGGCCCGATCTTCGCCGGTTACGCCTACACGAAGGTCGATGCCAACAACGTAACCGCCGCTGCTGGTGGCGTCGGCGACTTCAAGAACAACCGCCTCGCCGCGAAATACTCGGCTGCTGGCTGGAGCGTTGGCCTGATGTGGGACAAAACCAATGCCAGTTTCACTGACGTTAGCCTGAAGCGCTCGGCCTGGTTCCTGCCCGTCACCTTTAACGTCACCGGCAACGGCAAGATCATCGCCCAATACGGTAAGGCCGGCGATGTGAAGGGCGGCACTGGCAACAATGATACCGGCGCCAGCATGTTTGCTCTTGGTTACGAGCACAGCATGAGCAAGCGTACCGTCCTGAAGGCCGTCTGGTCCCAGATCAGCAACAAAGCCAATGCCAACTACGACTACATGTATGGCAACGGCGCCCGCGCCAACTCCAGTGCGAGCAACGTTGGCAGCGTCTCCGACGGTGCCGATCCGAAGGGCTTCTCCGTCGGTATCCGCCACTCCTTCTAATCGACTCCTGTCGATCTGAAGTTAAAACAGCCGCCTTCGGGCGGCTGTTTTTATTTGTGCGGAAACATCGGCGCTGCTGATACGGTGCCCCACAAGGAATTCAAACGCTGTTCGTCGCCTAGGCGCAACACATCAAACAGCGTTTGACAACGATTCTCTGCCACGCGCGCCGCCGCATGCCTCTACAATGGCCCGACAACCACATAACAAGGAGGCAACAATGTCAGCAATATCGATCAAGACCACCGCATGTGCGCTGAGCCTGGCGTTCGGCTGCACCGCGGCTTTTGCTTCGGGATTCGCGCTGCAGAATCAGGGCAACGGCAATGGCAATGCCTTTGCAGGCGCAGCTGCAGCGGCCGAAGATGCCAGCACGATCTTCTTCAACCCGGCTGGCATGATGAACCTCTCGGACGGCCATCATCTTTCGGTGATCGGCACGGTCCTGAATCGCTCGATCGATTTCACCAACCAGGGAACGACAGTACCGAGTTTCACCGGCGACAACGGCGGCGATGCAGGCGGCACAGCCCTGATTCCGGCCGGCTACTTCAGCTACGCTTATTCGCCCAACGTACGCCTGGGCATCGGCGTTTCTCCGACATTCGGCAACAAGACCGAATACAGTCAGAGCTTCATCGGACGCTTCTCCGGCTACTTCGCCGAAATGAAACAAATTAACGTCAACCCGGCCATCGCATGGAAGCTCAATGATGCCGTTTCGCTTGGTTTCGGCCTCAACTGGGCAAGCAACGAAACCGAGTTCCGGCAGATGGTCCCGATTGCAGCCTCAACTGAACGTACTGCCACGCTAAAAGGGGACGACGATGCATGGGGCTGGAATGCTGGCTTGATGTGGAAGGTTTCCGATAAGACGCGCCTCGGCCTCGCCTACCGTTCGACCATCAAGTTCAACCTTGAAGGAACCCAAACGGTTGCCGGCATTTCCAGCACCAACATCCGCTCGACGCTGAAAACCCCTGACACGTTCTCGATGGCAATCAGCCATCAACTGGACGACCGCTGGCAAATCCTTGGCGATATCACCTGGACTGGCTGGAGTTCGATAAAAACCTTGCCGGTAACCAGTGCCGCCACTGGTGCACAGATCACTTCGCTTTCCTACAATTTCCACGACACTTGGCGCGCCGGCATCGGCGCCAACTATCGTTTGAACAAAGATTGGCTGTTGCGTTTCGGCGTGGCATACGACAAGTCACCCGTGCGAAACGATGCGGATCGGACGATGACCTTGCCCGACTCGGACCGTACATGGCTATCCGTCGGCGCAAAATGGACTGTTTCCCCTGCCGCTTCGCTCGACTTCGCTTACAGCCACATCTTCTTCAAGGATGCTTCGACTGCACGCGCCGTTACCTACAGCGGCCCTCAGGCAGCATTCAACCATACGGTTCGCGGGAGCTGGGACAACAGCGCCGACCTGCTGTCGGTGCAGTACAACCACAAGTTCTGATCGAATCTCATCCCTCACGGCCACCTTCGGGTGGCCGTTTTTTTTATGCCTTTAAAAAAGTCGGTGCTGACAAGACGGCGCAAAACTACGCCCAGCCTCTATTCCTACTTGCCGTAACTCTTGAACCTCTCGATCACACGCACCATCTCGTCGGCCGGCAACAACTTCGGCTGGCCAAGCTGTAGCACCCGCCAGTATTGCTCGCTGAGTGATTCGAGCTCCACCGCCAGCGCGAGCGCTTCCTTGAGGTCTTTGCCGAACGCCACCATGCCGTGATGCGCCATCAGGCAGACCGTCCTGTCCCGAAGCGCGGCAAGAATGGCGTCCGACAGTTCCTGCGTGCCGAATGTGGCGTAGGCGGCGCAGCGCAATGTGTCGCCGCCGAAGCGCGCGATCATGTAGTGGAAGGGCGGTATCTCGATTTCCTGGCAGGCCAGCGAGGTCGCGAAGGGAGAATGACAATGGATCACCGCCCCTGCCTCGGGCCGCGCAGCATAAATGTCGCGGTGGAAGCGCCACTCCGACGAGGGCTTGCGCTTTCCTCGCGACGTTCCGTCAAGGCCGACCCAGACCATATCCTCCGGAACGCACTCGTCGTAGGCCATGCCTGTGGGAGTGATGACGAAGCCATCTCCCTCGCGGGCGCTGACGTTGCCGGCAGCACCACGGTTGATGCCCGAGGCGTTCATGGCACGCGCGGTCTCTAGGACTGCAGAAGACGATTCGTTCATGGCTTGACGCGTTCCAGTTGGTCGGCGGGCACCATGCCATGCTCGGTAATGATGCCGGAGATTAGCGCCGCAGGCGTGACGTCGAAGGCCGGGTTGGCCACCTTGGCATGCAGGACGCTGACCTCTTCCGCAGCGCGCTCCTCGATCGGGATATGCGCTCCGTCTGGGCAAGAGAAATCGATGGTCGATACCGGTGCGGCCACGTAGAAGGGGACGCCGTGCGCCCTGGCCGCCAGGGCTTTGAGATATGTGCCAACCTTGTTGGCCGTGTCGCCGTTTGCCGCGATGCGGTCGGCGCCAACGATGACGCAATCGACCTTGCCCTGCATCATCAGCAGGCCGGCAGCATTGTCGGCGATAAAGGTGTGCGCAATGCCGGCCTGCGCAAGTTCCCAAGCGGTGAGCTGGCCCTGGTTGCGCGGGCGGGTCTCGGACACCCAGACATGCACGTCGAGGCCGGCTGCGTGGGCTGCATAGACGGGGGCCAGCGCCGTGCCGTGCGCAACAGTGGCGAGCCAACCGGCATTGCAGTGGGTCATCACCTCGACGCGGCCCCTGCGGGCAGCGATGGGGCGCAGGATTTCCAGCCCATGTCTGCCTATGGTGGCATTGGCTTCGGCGTCTTCACGTGCAATGGCGCGCGCTTCCTGCCAAGCAGTATCACGCCGTTCCACCAGCGCCGACTTTTCTAGCGCACACTTCATGCGCGTCAGCGCCCAGTGCAGGTTGACAGCCGTGGGCCGCGTGGCGGCCAACGTGGCGAGGATGGTGTCGAGCGGTTTGCCTTCACTGAGCCCCAGCGCGACCCCGTAGGCGGCCGTAGCACCGATCAGCGGCGCGCCACGTACCTGCATGACGCGGATCGCATGAGCCGCTTCGGCTAGCGTCGTCAGCCGGACAAAAGCCGTTTCTCGCGGCAGCTTCGTCTGGTCAAGAATTATTACGCTGCAATGAGCTGCATCGCCATCTTCCTGAATGGTTCGCAGCGGGTAATCCATGCGATTAGTTCAGCTTGCCGTGGCAGTGCTTGTATTTCTTGCCCGAGCCGCACGGACAGGGATCGTTGCGGCCGACCTTGGGCATGGCGCGCTCCTGGGGCATCTGTTTCTTGGTGGCCGCAGCCGCAATAGCTTCTTCACCAGCGCTCGTCGTTCCGAGCGCCTCGTCGTAGTCGGCATGGTGGTACTGGACGTTCTCCACCTGCGGGTGACGCTGCTCGACTTCTTCAATTTGCGCCTCGCTGCGAATCTCGACGGTGGTGAGAATGCGCGTCACTTCGTTGCGCACGGTGCCAAGCAGTGCTTCAAACAGCTCGAAGGCCTCGCGCTTGTACTCCTGCTTCGGGTTCTTCTGTGCGTAGCCGCGCAGGTGGATGCCCTGGCGCAGGTGGTCGAGCGCAGCAAGGTGTTCGCGCCAGTGGGTATCGAGGCTCTGCAGCATGACGTTGCGCTCGAAGCCGCGCCAAGCCGAGAGATCGACCTTCGCCACCTTTTCCTCGTAGGCGGCGTCGGCCGCGTCGAGGATGCGCTTGAGGATTTCGTCATCGTTAAGCTTCGGATCGTCCTGCACCCACTGCGCGACCGGCAGTTTCAGGGTCAGTTCGGCGGCCAGTGCGACTTCGAGGCCGCCGAGGTTCCATTGCTCCTCGACGCTTTCGGCCGGTACGTACTCGCGGAAGATGTCGTGGATCACGCCCTGGCGCATCGCGGTGATAGTGTCGGCGATATCGGCAGCGTCGAGCAGTTCGTTGCGCTGCTGGTAGATCACCTTGCGCTGGTCGTTGGCGACGTCGTCGTATTCGAGGAGCTGTTTGCGGATGTCGAAGTTACGCTGCTCGACCTTGCGCTGCGCCGATTCGAGCGAGCGGCTGACGAGCGGATGCTCGATGGCTTCGCCTTCGGGCATCTTAAGGCGCACCATGATGGCGTTGAGGCGATCGCCGGCGAAGATCTTTAGCAGCGGGTCGTCGAGCGAGAGGTAAAAGCGCGACGAGCCAGCATCGCCCTGGCGGCCGGCACGGCCGCGCAACTGGTTGTCGATGCGGCGCGACTCGTGGCGCTCGGAACCGATGATATGCAGGCCGCCTGCAGCGAGCACTTGCTCGTGCAGTGCATGCCATTCCTCGCGCAGTTTCTGCGCACGGGCTTCCTTTTCCTCGGGTGCGATGCTTTCATCGGCCATCAGCGCCTGGATCTGCTTGTCGACGTTGCCACCGAGCACGATGTCGGTGCCGCGGCCGGCCATGTTGGTGGCGATGGTGATCATGCCAGGGCGGCCGGCCTCCGCGACGATCTCGGCCTCGCGCGCATGCTGTTTGGCGTTGAGCACCTGGTGCGTGAGCTTCTCCTTGTTCAATAACCCGGAGAGGAGTTCGGAGTTCTCGATCGAGGTGGTACCGACCAGCACCGGCTGGCCGCGCGTATGGCAGTCCTTGATGTCGGCAAGGATGGCGAGGTATTTCTCGGCGGCGGTGCGGTAGATCTGGTCGTTGCGGTCGTCGCGGATCATCGGTTTGTTGGTCGGGATGACCACTGTCTCGAGGCCGTAGATCTGCTGAAATTCGTAGGCTTCCGTATCGGCCGTGCCGGTCATGCCGGACAGCTTCTTGTACATGCGGAAGTAGTTCTGGAAGGTGATCGAGGCGAGCGTCTGGTTCTCGGACTGGATCGATACGCCCTCCTTCGCCTCAACCGCCTGGTGCAGTCCGTCCGACCAGCGTCGCCCTGCCATCAGGCGCCCGGTGAACTCGTCGACGATGACCACCTCGCCGTTCTGCACCACGTAATGCTGGTCGCGGTGGAACAGATTGTGGGCACGCAACGCTGCGTAGAGATGGTGTATCAGCAGGATGTTCTGCGGATCGTAGAGGCTCCCGCCCTCGGGCAGCAGGCCCATGCGCGCCAGGATGTCCTCGGCTTTCTCATGGCCCTGCTCGGTAAGCAGTACGGAGTGCGCCTTGAGGTCGACAACGAAATCGCCCGTGTCCTGTTCCTGGGGGTTCTGTGCCGCAACGCCCTTGTCGAGCAGGGGCGGCACGGCATTCATCTTGACATAGAGCTCGGTGTGCTGCTCGGCCTGGCCGGAGATGATCAGCGGCGTACGCGCCTCGTCGATGAGGATCGAATCCACCTCGTCCACGATCGCGTAATTGAGGTTGCGTTGCACCCGTTCATGCGACGCATAGACCATGTTGTCGCGCAGATAATCGAAACCGAATTCGCCGTTGGTACCGTAAGTGATGTCGGCGGCGTAGGCGGCCTGCTTGGCGGCGTGGTCCATGTGCGGCAGGTTGCAGCCGACCGTCAGACCGAGAAAGTTGTAGAGGCGCCCCATCCAGGCGGCGTCGCGGCTGGCAAGGTAGTCGTTCACCGTGACGACATGCACGCCTTTGCCGGTCAGCGCGTTGAGGTAAGCCGGCAGCGTCGCCATCAGCGTCTTGCCCTCGCCGGTGCGCATCTCAGCGATCTTGTTGTTGTTGAGCACCATGCCGCCAATCAGCTGCACGTCGAAGTGGCGCATGCCGAGGACGCGACGCGCTGCTTCGCGCACCGTTGCAAAGGCCTCCGGCAGCAGTGCATCGAGAGGCTCCCCTTGCTCGACTCGCGCCTTGAGCGCAGGAGTCTGGGCCGCCAGTTGGTCGTCCGACATGGCCTGCATGCGGCTTTCCAGCGCGTTGATGCTCTTGACGATGGCGGAATACTGGCGCAGCAGGCGGTCGTTGCGGCTGCCGAAGATCTTTTTCAAGAAACCGGAAATCATGGGAAGGTCACGCCTTAGAGAAACGGGAGCGGCTTATGCAGGCACCGCTCGTGACGAAGGTCGGAATCTTACCATGGGGCATCACACGCCGGCCCGCGCCGGCATGCCACCTGGCAGTCGGGATGGTGAGCCGCTCAGTGGCGGCGCACCAACTGGGTCATGCCCTTGTCGAGGAAGCGCGAAGGGTTCTGCGCAACGCCCTTCACTCTGACTTCGAAATGCAGGTGGGGGCCGGTCGAACGCCCGGTGTTGCCGACCGCTGCGATCTTCTGGTCGCGCTTGACGAATTCGCCCACCTTGACGAATACGGCAGATGCATGGGCATAGCGCGTGGTCACCTCGTCGCCGTGGTCGATCTCGACGAGGTTGCCATATTCGGGATGACGCTCGACGTTCGTTACGATGCCTGAAGCGGCGGCGAGAATCGGGGTGCCGATCTCGGCCGTGAAATCGATGCCTTCGTGCATGGCTGCCTGCCCCGTAAAGGGATCGGTCCGCCAACCGAAGCCCGAGGCGCGCGCATCATTCGCCACCGGCCGCGCCGTCGGCAACAGATTGCGGCGGATACGCTCTGAAAACAGCATGTCCTCAAGACCTGCGAGCGTATCGCTGCGCAACTCGATCTGGCGCGCCAACTCGTCGAGGGCGCGCTGCATTTCCTGCTGGGTCAGGCTGTCGGGGCGCAGCAGGGGGCCGCCCTTGCTGGCACTGTCGGTCTTCTCACCCAGCTTCTTAGGCTCTAGCGACTTAACCCCTGCCAGTCCGGCGATGCGTTCGCCGAGAGAATCGAGTTCCATGAGTTGCGCCTGCATCTGGCCGAGCCGCACCGCCATGGTTGATAAGTTGTCGCGCACGAGTTCGCGCGTCTTGCCGACCTCTTCGAGGCTGACGGTACGCAGCAATTCCTGAAGGAAGGGCAGGCGGATTTCTGCCGCATGACGCACGGTCAGATAGGAAAACATCGACGACAGGAGGAGCATCACGACCAGCAAGCCGGTGGCAATGAGCGCCAGATGGCCGCGGGTAATCGTGATGCTGCGCGCGGTTGCCATGCGGTCGGAGACCAGAATAATATGCACGACTCTTCTCCTTTCCTGCCATCCCTGAGCCCACATGACGCCCAGACTGAAAATGCGCACCGCTTCCGGTGCTTTCTCGTCCAGCCGTGGCTCCCTGATGGACCACCTCGCTGCCACCGACGCATTCGCCCGTCTCTCGGACCAGGCCAATCGTCTGCGGCGTTTGCAAGCCTTGCTCGATGCGGCGCTGCCCGCCTATCTGTTGCCGGGCACACGCATCGCGAATCTCAAGCGGGGCACTCTCGTTATCCACGCCGACAGCGGCGCGGTCGCGGTCAAGCTCAGGCAACTCGCACCTCGTCTTGCCGCAGAATTTGTTCAACAGGGGCAAGAGGTTACAGCAATCCAGGTACGGGTGCAAGCGCGCCGGGCAGCCGGCCCGAGAGGTGGCAAGAAACGTCAAAACGCACTGGGCTTGCGTCCGAAGCAGGCACTTACATCGCTCGCTGCAGGGCTAGAGGAGGACTCTCCGGTCAGGCGCGCGCTGGACAGACTGTTGCGCAGTACCTGACGGTCTGCAAGGGCAAGCCCGTCAGACCAGTACGATGAGGCGTTCGAAGGCCAGCAAGGCGAACAGTGCCAGAACGAACAGCAGTGCATATTTGGCGATGCGCCATGACAGTGCCAGATAGCGCCGGTCGCGCGTGAAGAGGTAGGCAACGATGCTGGCTCCGATCGCGATCACCGCGAGCAGGCCGACGATCCTGAGCAAGAGCATGGTGGTCGCGTCCTCGCCTGTCCTCAGGCGAACTGCAGATCCGGGTAGAGGTGGGCCACGCGTGCCGGGGTGGCGGCCGGCGCCTCGAAGGTCGCCCACTCCCAGGCGTCGGCATCGGCGAGCAAAGCCCTCAGCAGCCGGTTGTTGAGCGCATGGCCGGACTTGTGGGCGGAGAATGCCGCCAGCAGGGGGGCGCCGGCCAGATACAGATCGCCGACCGCATCGAGCACCTTGTGACGCACGAACTCGTCCGGTACCCGCAAGCCTTCCGCGTTCAGCACGCGGTACTCATCCATTACGATGGCGTTTTCGAGGCTGCCGCCGAGGGCCAGCCCCTGCGCACGCATTGCCTCGACGTCCTGAGTGAAACCAAAGGTCCGCGCCCGTGCGATTTCGCGCACATAGGACTGGTCGGCAAAGTCGACCGCCACGCGCGTCCCCGTCTTATCCACCGCCGGATGGTTGAACTGGATCGAGAATTCGAGACGGAAGCCGTCGTAGGGGGAGAGCCGCGCCCACTTGTCCCCATCCTTCACTTCGACAACCTTCTTGACGCGCAGGAAACGCTTCGGGGCATTCTGCTCGATAATCCCCGCCGACTGCAGCAGGAAGATGAACGGGGCCGCCGAACCGTCCATGATCGGAATCTCCTCGGCATCCACATCGACGTAGAGGTTGTCGATACCGAGCCCCGCCAGCGCCGACATGAGATGTTCGACCGTACCGAGCTTGGCACCGTCCTTCTCCAGGCAGGAAGCCATGCGCGTGTCACCCACCGCATAGGGATCAGCCTTCAGATCGACCAGGGGGGCCAGGTCGACGCGGCGAAAAACGATGCCGGTTCCCGGCGCAGCCGGGCGCAGGACCAACGTGACCTTCTGGCCGGAGTGCAGACCGACGCCGGTGGCGCGGACGGAGGTTTTGAGCGTGCGTTGCTTCAGCATAGGTGGGTTATTTTATCGCGAAGCCTGGCGTCAATCTCCTGAATTAACGAGATTTTCCAGTGCAAACGAAAAACGGCGTGCCGCAGCACGCCGTCATGGGCAACGAACTTGTCTTTACTTCTTGACGGGGCAGGTATTGAGGCCCAGCAAGGGATAGAACGCGCAAAAGCCGATCAGGCCCGTCGCCAGGGGGACGATGCCGATCCAGGCCCAGACCGGGCCGCCCATAATGGCCCAAGCGACCAGCGCCAGTCCGACGACGATGCGCAGGATGCGGTCGATGCCGCCAACATTCAGTTTCATTTTTGCTCTCCTTGGGGTTGAGGGTGGCAAGTATTACAGCACCCCAAGCGCCTCCGCTTCAGTAACCAATGTCACACAGGTCGGCTGCGGCGCCGTCCCGCCGGCGCCGACTTTTTCCCGCTCAGCCGGCGAGCCGTCGCAAGCCGGCGGGGTCGAGGATCTCGATCTGCTCCCGCCCGAGCCGCACCAGCCCCTGCTCGGCGAAACCCTTGAGCAGACGGCTGACCATTTCGCGCACGCTGCCCAATTCGTCGGCAAGCTGCTGGTGGGTCGTATGCAGCTGCCGGCCCTTGCCGAGCAGCAGATTGGCCAGACGCTGGTCGAGCTTGCGGAAGGCGACTTCCTCGATCAGCTGCATCAACTCGGCGATGCGCTCGGCGAAAAGATGGAAGACGAAATTGCGGAAGGCCGGCTCTCCCACCAGGGCGTCGAACAACTTGCGCGGCAGCAGCGCAAGCGTGGTCTTGGTTTCGGCGACGCCGCGCGCGTTGTAGTCGGCATGGCCAAGCAGGCAGCTCGAACTGATGATGCAGCTCTCGCCGGGCAGCACCTTGTAGAGCGGCAGTTCGCGTCCGTTGGCGGCGAGCTTGACAACGCGTATGCCGCCGGAAAGCACGAAGGGGAAGCCCTGGCAGGGTTGGCGCTCATCGAACAGCACCGTGCCGGCCGGCACCGTCATCGGTTGGAGCGCAGCGATCAACTCTGTCCGCTTTGTCTCGGGTAGTTCGAGCAGCACCGGATAGAGATCAGCGGGTGTCATCTCAGTCTGCCAGTTCGGCGATATCTGCCAGCACGGGCGCATGATCTGACGGCCGTTCGAGCTTGCGCGGCGCCTTGTCGATCACGCAACTGCGGCACCCGGCGGCCAGTGCAGGAGACAGCAGGATGTGATCGATGCGCAGGCCCTGATTACGGCGGAACCCCATCATGCGGTAGTCCCACCACGAATAGCTTTTCTCCGGCTGTTCGAACAGGCGGAAGGCATCGGCCAGCCCGAGACCGACAAAGCGCCGGAACGCCTCCCGCTCCGGCTCGCTGCACAGCACCTGCCCCTGCCAGGCGACCGGATCGTAGACATCGCGGTCGTCCGGCGCGATGTTGAAGTCGCCCAACAGCGCTAGCTTCGGGTAGCGCCGCAACTCGTCGCCCAGCCATTCTGTTAGCGCGGCGAGCCACTTCAATTTGTATTCGTATTTGTCGGAGCCAACCGCCTGGCCATTGGGCATGTAGGCGCAGACCAGACGCACTTCACCCAGCGTCGCGGCGATCAGGCGCTTCTGCGGATCGTCGAGGCCGGGCAGGTCGCGCATCTCCTCCTGTATGGGGCTGCGCGCCAGAATGGCGACGCCGTTATAGGTCTTCTGCCCGTTGTGGATGGAGCGATAGCCAGCCTCGGCCAGGGCATCGAACGGAAAACCGCCGTCCTCGGTCTTGGTTTCCTGCAGGCAAAGAGCATCCGGCTGGTTGGCTGCAAGCCAGTCGAGAACCTGCGGCAGCCTCACCTTCAGCGAATTGACGTTCCAGGTGGCAATCTTCATCGGCAAATCACTTTCTCGTGGGCAGGTATGATACGAAAGTCGCATTAGCCCAAGGGAGCTTCATATGGTCAAGCCGCAGGATCGCCGCCAATTCTGGCGGGCCCACTTCCAGTCCCCCGTCCAGCTCGTTCTGCACGGTCAGGCGCAAGAAGCCGACCTGTTCGACATCTCGCTCAAGGGCGCACTGGTCAAGGTGCCGGAAAACTGGCCGGGAAAGATCGGCGACCGCTGCCAGTTGCGGCTCAGCCTCGGCATGCAGGCGACGATCAGCATGACTACCACCGTCATGCACGTTGCCGGGCGGCGCGTCGGTTTTCATTGTGACAACATCGACATCGACAGCATCACGCACCTGCGTCGTCTCGTCGAACTGAATGCCGGCGATCCCGGCCTGCTCGACCGCGAATTGCCGGCGTTGCTGCACGAAGCAAACTAACGGGCGGCAGCCGGGTAGCCTGCCGCATCCAGCAAACCGGCCCAAGCAGACTCAAGAAAACCCTTGCGGTGCTTGTCGCCCACCATCAGCACGGGGACGACCGTGTCGCCGCCGCCTAGGCGCTCGCGCAGCTCTGCTATCTCCTCGTTGCTCGCCACCGATTTCTCGGCAAAGGGAATGCCGCGCTTGTTGAGGTAGGCGCGCCCTTCCTTGCAGGCCGTCTCGCAATCCGGCGTGACATACAGGGTCACAGGGAAACTCTCAGCTGCCTGGCGCATCGCATAGGACATCGACTTCTCGGCAGAGGACGCCGAATACTTCCGCTCCTGCAGCTCGCGTGCGTTCTTTGACGGCGGACGGTCACCGTAATGCACCTTGCCGTCCTGATCGACCCATCGGTAGGTGCTTTGCGCCTGGACCAAGCCGGCAGCCAATAAGCCGAGAAGCAAAACCGATCCCTTCATGGCAGCCTCCGTTTCAAGCGGTTGCGACCATCCCATTATGACGCAATAAGGCGTCCGGCGTGGGCGCCCGGCCACGGAAGGCCATGAAGGATTCGAGCGCCGGACGCGACCCACCAACGGCGAGGATTTCCTCCCAGAAGCGCTGGCCCGTCTCGGGATCGAGCACGCTGCCCGCCTGTGGTGCAACTTCTTCGAACGCCGCATAAGCATCGGCCGATAGCACCTCGGCCCACTTGTAGCTGTAATAGCCGGCCGCATAGCCGCCAGCAAAGATATGCGAAAAGCTGTGGGGGAAACGGCCCCAGTCGGGCGGCATCACCACGGCGACTTCGCGACGTACATCAGCAAGCAGTTCCATGAAATGCTTGCCTTCCCCCGGCGAGAATTCGCTGTGCAGTAAGAGATCGAACAGCCCGAACTCGATCTGCCGTAGGGTGAACATGCCGCTCTGGAAATTCTTCGCGGCGACCATCTTGTCGTAGAGCACGCGCGGCAACGGCTCGCCTCTGTCGACGTGAGCGGTCATGCCCGAGAGCACGTCCCATTCCCAGCAGAAATTCTCCATGAACTGCGACGGTAGTTCGACGGCGTCCCACTCCACGCCGCTGATGCCGGATACGCCCAGTTCATCGACCTCGGTCAACAGGTGGTGTAGCCCGTGTCCCGTCTCGTGGAACAACGTGATGACGTCGTCGTGACTGAAGGTAGCCGATTTCCCGCCGACAGGTGCGGGGAAATTACAGTTGAGGTAGGCCACCGGCGTCTGGATCGCAGCACAAGGATCGGCGGAAAAGTCGGCGCCGGCGAGACGGCGCCGCGTGATCGCATCGTCCATCCAGGCCCCGCCGCGCTTGGTTTCGCGCGCATAGAGATCGACATAAAACTGGCCGACGAGCTTGCCGCCGCGCAGGATGCGAAAGAAGCGCACGTCGGGATGCCAGACCGGTGCGCTGTCCTGTTCAAGCGTCACGCCGAACAACGTCTCGATGACGCGGAACAGGCCGGCCAGCACCTTGTGCTCGGGAAAATACTGCTTCACCTCATCGTCGGAGAAGGCATAGCGCGCCTGTTTGAGCTTTTCCGAAGCCCATGAAAGATCCCAGCTTTCCAGCTTTTCGAGGCCCAGTTCGGTGCGGGCAAACTCGCGCAGTTCTGCCATGTCGCGCTCGGCGAACGGGCGGGCCTTGATGGCGAGATTCCGCAGGAAATCGGCAACCTGCAGCGGCGTATCGGCCATCTTCGGCGCCAGCGACACTTCGGCGTAGTTGGCAAAGCCGAGCATCCGCGCCTCTTCGGCGCGCAACGCCAGAATCTTGTCGATCAGCGGACCGTTATCCCATTCGGGCTTGCCGAATTCCGAGGCGCGCGTCGCGTAGGCCCGGTACATGCGCTCGCGCAGGGCGCGGTCTTCCGCGTACTGCATCACCGGCAGGTAGGATGGCGCTTGCAAGGAAAACTTCCAGCCCGACTTGCCTTCCTTTTCGGCGGCCGCACGTGCGGCGGCCTTCGTATCCTCGGGTAATCCGGCGAGACCCTTCTCGTCAGTCACCCACTCGGCATGGGCATTCGTGGCGTCGAGGAGGTTCTCCGAGAACTTCGCCGCCAGCGCCGACTGCTCTTCCTGGATTGCTTGGAAGCGCGGTTTTTGCTCGTCGGCCAGCTCGGCGCCTGCCAGTCGGAAGTCGCGGATGTCGTTGTCGAGGATGCGTTTGCGCGCCCCGCTCAGCTTTGCATACTCGGGGCTTGCGGCAAGCACCTTGAACTTCTCGAACAATACGAGATTCTGTCCGAGCTCAGCGTAGAAGCGCGTTACTTCGGGCAGCATGGCGTTATAGGCCTCGCGCCATTCCGGTACGTCATTGACCGAATGCAGGTGGCCGACGATGCCCCAGGCGCGAGACAGGCGCTCGCCCGCATCGGTCATCGGTTGGACGAAATCGTCCCAGGTCGATGGCGTATCGACCTGTTCGAGACGTTGCAGCAGAGTGCGGTATTCGTCGATCAGCTGATGGATCGCCGGGGTGACATGTGCCGGTTCGACTGCGTCGAAGCGCGGCAGGCCGGAAAAATCGAGCAGAGGATTCGTTGGGTTCATGGCTATCAAGATGGGGACGACGGCCGGCGCTTCAATCGCCGACCGATACGTCAGATAAAAGTCGGCGCCGGCGAGACGGCGCCCCAAGCACGATCCGTACTGCCGTCAGGCGGTCAGGCGGGTGAGCGCCTCGCGGTACTTCGCCGAGGTCTTCTCGATGATCTCGGGCGGCAGCTTCGGCCCCGGCGCCTGCTTGTTCCAGTCGAGCGTCTCAAGATAGTCGCGAACGAACTGCTTGTCGAAGCTGGCCGGGCTGGTACCGACCTTGTAGGTATCGGCTGGCCAGAAGCGCGAGGAATCCGGTGTCAGCACCTCGTCGATCAGGTGCAGCGTGCCGGCGGCATCGAGGCCGAACTCGAACTTGGTGTCGGCAATGATGATGCCGCGCGTCAGCGCGTAGGCGGCCGCCTCGGTGTAGAGGCGCAGCGCGGCGTCACGCACCTGGGCGGCGAGCGCCGGACCGATGGTCTTTTCGACGGTCGCGTAGTCAATGTTTTCGTCGTGGGTGCCGAGCTCGGCCTTAGTCGAGGGCGTGAACAACGGCTGCGGCAATTGCTGGGCCATCTGCAGTCCGGCCGGCAGCTCGATGCCGCAGACCTTACCGGTCGCCTGGTAATCCTTCCAGCCCGAACCGATCAAGTAACCGCGCACCACCGCCTCGATCGGCAGCGGTTTGAGCCGCTTCACCACGATGGCACGGCCGCGCACCTGATCGCGTTCTCCCGGGGCGACCACCGTCTCCGGATCGATACCGGTGAGCTGATTCGGGATGATATGGCCGAGCTTCTTGAACCAGAAGTTCGCCACGGCCGTCAGCACCTCTCCCTTGCCGGGAATCGGATCGGGCAGGATCACGTCGAAGGCCGAAAGGCGGTCGGTCGTAACGATCAGCATCTTGTCACCATCGTTGCCATTGATCGCATAGATGTCTCGCACCTTGCCGCGGCCAAGCAGAGGCAGGCTGGTAATGGAGGCTTCGAACAACGGCTGGGTCATGGCATCACTCTTTGGCGAAGGGTTTTTCGGTGGGAGCGCCGGTATCTTCCAAATACGGGAAGCGCACATGGCCGTAGCGTATCGCCAGCACGCCCAGCGTCAGCAGGAAGATGGCCAGGGCGACGGAGAGCATGCGCCACTCGGTCATCTCCTTGATATCGAGGATCAGGTAGCGGGCCAACGCCACCATCGCGATATACATCGGGAAGCGCACGGGCAGCTGGCCTGATTTGAAGTATTGGCCGATCATCGCCAGTACCTCGAGATAGAGGAACATCAGCAACAAGTCGGCAAGCTGTACCCGGTGTGCCTCCACCATCACCATGACTTCATGGTACATCGCCACCGTGGTGGCGATGCCGATCACGACAAGTCCGAGATATTCGACGAGATCCAGCCCGCTGCTGAGCAAGCGGCGGACTCGATCAAAAGTGCGGGAGCGAACATCCATCGGCGGGCATCCCCATAATGGGAAACGGCCCGTGAACCACGGGCCGGGAAAACTGGTGCTGCTGGCCGGAATCGAACTGGCGACCTACTGATTACGAATCAGTTGCTCTACCGACTGAGCTACAGCAGCGCTGCGGGCGGCATTATACCTGCCCGCAGCGCTGCTGCGCATCAGTTATTGGTGAGTTCGCGCCAGGAAATGCGGCGCGCCTTGACGTTGGTCGACCCGATCGGCACCTCCGTCACCGGGTGGCGATTATCGGCCGTAGTGGTAATCGCGACGACCTTGCCATCCGGCAGGCGGACGATGTTCACACCCACCGCCAGCGCGCCGGTGATCTTCTCGGACGGTCGCATGACGAGACCTTGGCTGTTCTTGACATCCGAACCCGTCACGAAATCGATGTAATTCAGCCAAGCATAGCCGCCGACCGTACAGGTATTCCCCGTCGAAGTCACCGGAACGTTCGAAGGAACCACCAAGGTACCGAGTTGGATCTTCGGATCAACGTTCACCCGCTCCCCGCTGTCAGGCAGCGGTATGTACCAGCCGGCCTGCGTATCCCAATCCACACTGTTGCTGCTTAATGTGCGGGTACCGCCTGAGGAAGTAAAGGTCTGCTCTACAAAGGAAGCGTTGCCGACCACGCTCGAATAGGGGGTTGTTCCGTCATCCTTGATGGCGAAAATGTGGCGGAGGCCCGTATCCGTCCGATCGTCTGCCTGCAGGAACAAGCCAGTCCCAAACATCACCACACGCTTGTATTTGACCTCCGCAAGCTCCGGCCGCGTCGTGATCGGTCCGGGTACGTTAGCGAGCAGGTTGGCTGAACCCGCATCGAGATCGAAGCGCCACATGTCGCCATTAAGGTCACCACCATAGACATACTTCGTGGTGTTGTTCACCATTGGGTCGTCTACCCAGTTGGCGATCTTGGCCAATCCGCTCGGCTGGGTCGAGGAACCGCTGCCGGTACCTATTTTCTTTTTGATCACCCCGGTCATCGCGTCAAGGACGTATAGATAGCCTTGACCGTTCGGGTTGTTGTAACCCGACGTGACGAGCACCACCCAGCTTCCGTCAGTCATCTTGGTGACCACCGGGTTGCCATAAGAATTGCCCATGTCGGCATCGGTGAACTCCCACAACAGCACCGGGGAGGCGGGCGTAGTCACATCCCAGGCATAGTAGTACTTACCGCCCGCATTCAGTCCGCCGACGAGAATCGTCTTCCAGCCGCCTACGTCAATATCTGCCGCCGTCAGCGTGCCATCCACGTAATACCTGTGCATATAGGCGGGATCAGCAAGCCGCCAGAGATTGGGCAGCACCGCCGACGGTGCATACGCCCACTCCTCGTTGCCGGTGTCGGCATTGAAGGCATGGAGGTAGCCATCGTTGGCACCGACATAGACCATTCCTTGGCGCAGTGTCGTCTTGTAGGCATCATAGCCCGGGTCGGAGTAATTGAAGCCCGGCGTCTTCACATAAACCGGCTGCGAACTGACAATATCGCCTAGCACATGGGAGCGATTACGGTAATCGCTGTTCGTCGTCGCATCTGGCTTGCCGGTGATGAAATCGAACAGATTCTCACTGGTTGCACCCGGGCAATTCGTGATCGGATTGCAGACTGTCATCTGAGTCGGATTGAAATAGGTCTGCTCGGCAAGCGTCAGATTCGCCCAAGTCATCAGCTTATGCTTGCTCCCTCCGCTCGCGTTGTAGGTATACAGAGTGCGCGTACCCGATGCAACCTTGGTATTGAGTAGTTCGCGTGCCGACCAGGTCGACGCTGCCGACAACTGCCCCGTGCTGAGGTCGATCGTCTTGGCTTCGAGGTTGCCGTCCCAGACATTGGTCGTGTAGCTGGCGACATAGGCGTAGTTATCCCCGGCCACCGGCTCGAGGTTGGAGGTCGCCGCCGCCGCCGCCGAACCTGTCTGCTGCTCCGCTGCAGCAAGGGTCGTCCGAATGCCATCGGCCACCTCCTCCGGTACGGCAGCCGAAAAATACTGGCCATGGCCATTGACTGCGGCATGCCACATGTCATCGATAGCAGTAGGCTGATTCGCTTGTGGAACACCCCAATCCTTCGTTCCGGCAAGAATCGACTGATAGTCAGCAGACCCGCCACTCAAGTAATTTGGGCTGTATTGAAGATTTCCATCGATGCCCAGACCCATCGTGAATGTCTTCATGTGCTGCCACATTTTGGAGGCATTGGTTTCATCCCCCGATGCCTTAGGAACATCATCCTCCATGCTTGTACGCAAGTCGGTCACATAGTAATACCTGGCTATATCGGCCAACGTATCGGAAATATTCAGCGCATCAAGATAAGGTGGCGGCGTAGGAATACCCGTAGGTGTTGTGGATGTCGTGCCATCTTTGTTTCCGACACCCGACCAGCTATCGTTCCAGTAACCGTCGCTGGAGAGGAAGGTGTAGTTCTGCTGACATGTCATCAGGATGGGGTCGTCGCTACCGGTATAAATTTCTCCCGCATACACTCGCCCCGCCCGATTCAATGCAGTTCGCAAAGGCGTACTGCCATCCCCATATACCGAGAAGAGCTTTTCGTAGAATTTCTCTTTCTGCGAGCCTATGCCGGTTGCAAAGTCGGCAATTTTCAACTCATACGTACTGGTGCTGTTGATGGTCGAGAAGCCCACACGGAACCCCACGCCCGGAGCGCTATCGCTGACAGTGGCGAAACCGAGTGAAATCGCCGACTTCATCATGAGTATGCGTGCGCGGTAGTAGGAATACCAGTTTGCGAAGTTCTGCAGTTCTTCTGTATATGTGCAGTAACTGGTTCCTGCGCAATCGGTGCGACCAACGAACTTCTTGCCGGTCACGGGATCGATTGCGTACTGTGTCGTAGTCGGAACGATATCGACGCGCGTGAATTTTGCGCCAGTTCCTGCGGGAATATAGCTCATCCCCCCCGAGAAGGTGCAGGTGCCACAGTCGAGCACAAGACTGCCACTGCTGACCGACGTATCATGTGAAAGGGTCGCCCCGTTGTAATCACTGTTCTTGACTGTCGCCGCGCTATCGTTCAACAGATAGGGCGCTGTTATCTTGAGTACCGGCTCGCAGTTAGACTTCGTCCCAGAGCAAGAGGTTGTCTGCACTACCGTATAGCCGGCCTTGCCATTCATTGCATTCAACAAGGCAACGGCAAATGAATTGCGCGTGTTGTTATCGTCTTTCGTCCCAATAACAGAAACTAAACTACTCACTAGCGTGGCCGACGGCGAATTGATTGTTACTGAGGTTACACCCGCAACAGCCTTCGCATTCTTGATGGTCAGCGTCAGCGAAGCCCCCGTCCCATTAACCGGGTTTAAATACCCCAAGGCAGGGTATTTATAAGTGCCAGTCCGCCGGGTTTGACAAACGGTGAGCTGTGGGTTGCTGCACCACAGGATTGTTCCACTCGTCAGATAATAATAAGGCGCGCCAACAAAAGTCTTTTGGTACTCGACCCGGTACGTACTGTTGGGGTACGGAAACGCGAAAGCGCCTAATTCAGCCGCCGTATTTTCCTTGCAGTTTGTTTTGAGACTGTCCGTGCAATAGGAGCGATGTGGATAGCTCGTCGTCAGGTTACATACCCCATTACCTCCACCGAAACCTCCAACCCCCTCGGCATAGCAGGAAGAAAGCGTTGCAGTAGCATTCGGATAGCGATAGGGCTCCCCCTTTGCCGCCGTCGGCGATGCATTTCCACGCGAGGCACCGTCGGCGTTGGCTCCCGGCACATAGCGGATCGATGGATGGTAGTAGCTGCGATTGATCGTATTGGTCATGTAAGGCACATCGCCTACATCGCAAGAATTCACGGAGCCGAAACTGCTCATGTTGTTTTGGCAAATGTTGCTGTTGGAGCGAACCGTATCCGGCGTAAATGTCCAATCCATACTGCCGGAGTTGTCGAGCACGAACCATAAGTTCGGCTTCACCTGCACACCCATGCCCGTACCCAGCGGCTCGTCAGAAATGGTTAGCACGTTGTAGGCATGTGCATTGATGGCGCAGAACAGGCTACTGATGCACAAGGCGCCCTGCAAGTAGGTCGAGATGCGTTTCATGGCTCTCTCCGTTCAGTATTCGAGAACGACGGTGGATTGGACATAGCTCGCGGTATTGCGCGGCCCCCGGGCTCGGGTGGTAATGCGATAATAGACCTGCGTTTTCGAAGACAGGGCCTGGCTGCCATAGCCTCCTGCACCGCTCTTCGACGAACTGCCGGTAGCGGCAATGCTCATGCGCGCACAGCGCACACCACTTGCGCCCGGGGATCCGTACGCATCGCAGAGACGGTGGATGATGTAGGACACCTGGTTGCCGGCCGCGTCACTCGCCGCCATCTTGCGGGCCTGATAAACCCCGGCGCCGGTTCCCTCCCAATCGACATCATCGCTTGCATCTCCCGGGGTGGCGCTGCCGGTGTAATCGATCAATTGATTGGCAGCGATCCGCTCGACGTCGCGGGCAAAGTATCCGTCGTTCGGACTATCCCCATTCAACAAGGCGGAGTTGTTCTGCAGCCAGGTCGTGGCGGCCTCCAGTCCATTGTCACCAGAAACCAGGGTGGATTGGACGAAGCCGATGTTGTTGGCTACCTCGTTGGTCGTATCGACGGCACGTACCAGCGCCACACCGATAATGGTCATCACTGCCAACATCATCAGCGCAACGAAGAGCGTGAATCCTTTTTCGCATCTCATGTCGGGCTTCCTCGCTTCAGTTCGGCACTTGCCAGAGCATGTTGCGGATCGGTACCAGCGTTCCATAGACACGGTAACGGTAATGCTGGTCCTCAGCGGTGAGGGCCATTGTCGGCCCCGGTAGCACAGCGCCCGAAGGCAGGGTCATGTCTGGCCACAGTTTCAAGGTGGGGTCGCTGACGGTAGCCGGCTCGCGATTCGGGCTACGGGCCACGACGGCAAAACGTACCGCAATCACCTCATGCCACGCGGCCACACTGACCGGGACGACTTGATCGCAAGTGGTGATGGTGCTGGCGGGCTGCCCGATTGGTGGATTGACCGTGTCCTTGCAATACCAGGCGCGCAAAGCAACGATATGTTCGCCGATGGGGACCGGCTGAAACTGGGTTTGCCGGCTGGTCATGGTCAATTCATTGTTGGCGTTGATGGCATAGGTCACCACTTCAGGCAACTCTGCATCAGCGGATAGGCCGATGTTGTAGGCGCGCGCACCTTTCGTATAGGTAATTCCTTCGCCTCCAGCCTTATTGTAAGTCCCTCCCGAATGGGATAGCTGAAACGCCACAGGATCGACCGCGGTCACCTCGCGCAAGCTGCAGTCGGGGATGCCGTCTCCATTTGAATCGACGCCTCGCTGACCAATGGCGATCAGGTCGCCGACCCTGAAGCCATAGATGTTATCTACCGTGAGCGGACTTTCGTCACCGGGATAGTTCGTGCCGGTGGGAGGTGTCAGAGTGGCGTAATGCCAGCCATGACGCGCGGTACTGAACGTCAGGGTGATCTGGTCGTTGGCCCCGGGAACAATCGTCACCGGCTGTAGCTGTATCGGCGACGGGCCTCCGCTCGGGTCGATCAGATTCAACGTGCAGCCGAGCAGGGGCTCGCTGTTGAAGCCATAGCCGGCACGCTTCAGATCCCGCTCAATCATGAATGCTGCCACTCCACCCGCCACTTGGGCATCAGAACTGCTGACCGTAGCCCTTTTTTGTGCGTTAAACCCAATCAGTACACCAGTCAGCACCAATAACGCGACAACCGCAAGGGCGATTCCCACTATCAGCTCGATCAGCGAAAAGCCCTTCAGCCTATCGTTCATATCGCTGTACCTCTCATCAATTCATCGCGCGCATGACGCTCGCAGTGGTGACATATTGATGGTCGCTGCCGACGGGCTCGTCGGGAGCTCGCCAGTTCATGGTAATGGTAACCTGGCGTGGAGTCGCCACGGTATCGACGTACGCTATCGTACCGGTACCGTTGGGAAGCGTATTTGCCACCTGGACATCCCAAGCCTGCCTGGCCACAGATCCGCCTCCATCCGCATACGTAGGGACATTATTCTGATCCACCATCATCTGGCTAAAGATCTGATTGGCCAGCTGCGCCGCATCGTTTCTGTATTTCGCATGGCTCGCATTCTTGATGGCAACTGACTGCATGCCCATCAATGCAAGGATGCCAATGGAAAAAATCAGGACGGAAACCAAGCCCTCAATCAGGATGGAGCCTTTTTGTCTGCTCATGGTGTACATGCGCGCGTATCTCCTGCTACGGTGACAGATGGATCACAGACGCGCGACAACCCTCCTGCCCTCAAGAGTACGCGTAATGGTCTGAGACCGGTGGAACTGACGTTTGGAACCGTCACGTCTATTTGAGTAAAAGGAACTGTGCCATCTTGATTCAGCTGTCGCACTAAACCAAGCGGAGAAAAAGTAATCACCCCCCCTCCTGCATCGACAGTAATAGTGATTGCGCTCGTACCTCCCTCAACTACGCCAGTGGAATCCTGAATCTGGACCGGGCAATCAGGCAAGCCGTCGCCATCGTTATCGTCCGCGACAGGAATTTCGCAACCCACGATCCACGAAGAATTGAGTGCTGACATATTGAAAGTGGTTCCGCGACCGCGCTTAAGCGCTTCCATCCGCGCCAACTGAATGCCGGATCGTAATGACTCGGCCGTCGTCCTGATTCGCTGATTTGCCATGAGCGTCGAAAAGGCCGGCAGCGCAATGGCAATGACGACCCCCATGATCGCCAGGACGACGACCAGTTCGACGAACGTCACACCTCGACTGCGGCTCCTGCTCATCAGCACGACCCTCCATTCTTAGTAATCCAGCATGCACCGGAGGACGTCGGGGTCGTGGAGGTTTTGGCGTTGGCTTGGTTGATCGTATAGCTGTACCCCGCCATACCGCCTGTGCCGCTGGCAGTAATCATGAACGTATTAACGTCCTGATTGCAGGCAACAGTAAACTGCCTGGGCGCTTCGCTTGGCGTGCAGGAGAAACCGATATAAGTACGCCTGTCGGCGAACCATTGCTCGGCACGAGTACGCAACTCCGCAAGAGCCGAAGTCGCTCCGGTAATGTTGCCCCGGGCAACGTAGTCCCGATAGGCAGGAAACGCTACGGCCGATAAAATCGAGATAATGGCGATCACGATCAGCATCTCGACCAGCGTAAATCCACGTTCGACTGACCTATGAGGCTGCTGGCAGTAGCGATTCATAAATTCCTCCTTGGTTACGTTGATTATTGGCCGGTAAAAAGTCAATTGACAGCATCCGGCGACAAACGGTCGATGAGGCCTTATGAACGGCAGGATCTGGCCACATGAGCCAGATTATCGTGCAAAAACATGAGCCTGCTCCCCTCTTCACATGCGTGACGACATAAGTCAATACTCCAAAGTGAGGTCTGCAGCCAAGCAACTCGTCAGTTATCGTCTGACTATTGCCATTTCCATATCGCTAGCAGCGCATATTGGGTTTCTTTTTCTGTCATCCGGCAGGATGACCTCGTTTTTCTCCCAGCACGCCTCTACGATAAGCCCGAACAAAAACCATCTTTCCGGAAACAGCCCCGCACCACTCGCTCTAAGTCTGGCACCCTACCGATTGTCACCTGCCGAATCCGAACCTACGCCGCGTCAATTTCGCCCACGAACTGCCCACATACCGAGGAAAACCGCTCCTATAGTGCAGGATAACTACCAAGGGGATGGCGGGACAGCTGGTGAACATGAACCACAAGGACCGGTAGTAGGTATCTCCCCCGGCCTGCCGTTGCCGGAATATTTCGATGCTGCCGAGGTGACGAGTCGCGCCACAATCCTGGATGAGATTGACTTCGATCTACCGGAATTGAGTCAAATCGGCGGCAGCGGCAAAACCATTCTGACGCTCTATATCAACGAGACAGGACGGATCGACAAGGTCGATATCGAATCCACTGGGAACATAGATTCGGAGTTGGTGAATGCAGTGGCACGTCAATTCGGCAAAGCCGCTTTCCAGCCGGCAACCATCGATGATGTTGCGGTCAAGAGCCGGATGCGGGTCGAAATCCTACTTCGTCCTTTGATGAGCAGGTAGTTGATGCCTGATCACTCGAAACGCGGCATTGCGAATGCCACTTTCTCCTCGACGCCCGCGAGCAGGTCAACCTTGTTAGCGCCTAGTGCTTTGAGCCGTTCTATCACCTGCTCGACCAAGACCTCTGGCGCCGATGCTCCGGCAGTTACGCCAACGCGCGTCTTGCCAGCCAACCATTCCGCTTTGATTTCGGCGGCATTGTCTATCAGATAAGCCTCGACTCCCCGGCTCGCTGCCGTTTCGCGCAACCGGTTGGAGTTCGAACTGGTCGTAGAACCCACGACCAGCACCATATCACAGGTCTGCGCCAACGCCTTCACCGCATCCTGACGGTTCTGCGTCGCGTAGCAGATGTCGTCCTTCTTCGGTCCGACAATGTCAGGAAAGCGAGCTTTCAGGGCCGCAACGATCTCGGCGGCATCGTCCACCGACAGCGTGGTCTGCGTCACATAAGCCAGGGGCGCCGTCCCGCCGGTGCCAACTTTCAGTTTGGCCACGTCCTCCGCCTTTTCGACGAGGTGGGCTTTGCCGCAATTGCCCTCGCCCATCTGTCCCAGCGTGCCCTCGACCTCTGGATGGCCGCGGTGACCAATCATGACGACCTCGCGGCCGGCCTTGCAATGGCGTTCGACCTCGAGATGCACCTTGGTGACCAATGGGCAGGTGGCATCGAAGACCTTGAAGCCGCGGCTCGCCGCTTCGTCGCGCACTGCCTTCGAAACGCCGTGGGCACTGAAGATCACCGTGGCGCCGTCGGGCACCTCGTCCAGATCCTCGACGAAGATCGCGCCCTTGGCCTTTAAGCCGTCGACGACGAAGCGGTTATGCACGACCTCATGCCGCACGTAAATCGGGGGGCCCAGCTTGGTCAGCGCCTGCTCGACGATGGCGATGGCGCGCTCGACTCCGGCACAGAAGCCGCGCGGGTTGGCAAGCAATATTTCCATCAGAGTATCCCTATCACTTCGACCTCGAAACGGATCGACTTGCCCGCCAGAGGATGATTGAAATCGATCAGCGCGGAAGCTTCGTCGAGCTCGCGAACCAGCCCGGCGAACTTGGCTCCCCCTAGCTCACTGGGCGCCTCGAACTCGATCAGTGCGAACAGATCGATATCGGTGCCCCCTTGTGGCAAGTCGCTTCTCGGCATGCGCTTCACCAGTTCGGGATTGTGCGCCCCGAAGGCCTGGGCAGGCTCGAGCAGGAAGACATGGCGCTCGCCAACCGGCAGCCCCTCGAGAAAGGCTTCAAGCGTCGGCACGAGTTCGCCGCTGCCGAGCTGCAGCGTCGCCGGCGTGGTGCCGAAAGTCGAGATGACCTCGGTATCGTCAGCGGTAGCGATGCGATAGTGCAAGGTGACCAAACTGTCGCGCTTGATGCGCATTGGGCTGTCGAGATTGACCCGGTCAGTCATGGGATTCCTTGTGCGTGAGTTGCTGCCAGATGAGCAGGGCGACCCCGGCCGTGATCGCGGAGTCGGCAACATTGAAGGCCGGCCAGTGCCAACCGGCGAGATGGAAGTCGAGGAAGTCGACGACCGCACCGAAGCGGATCCGGTCGATCACGTTGCCGAGCGCACCGCCGAGCACCAGCGCCATGGCAGTCGGCATGAGGGTCTCTGCCGAATGGCGGCGAATCATCGCAATCAGCCAAACGGAAATCCCCAGCGCCAGCAAGATGAAGAACCACCTCTGCCAGCCGCCCGCGTCGGCAAGAAAGCTGAACGAAGCGCCCGGATTGAAAACCAGTACGAGATTAAAGAAGTCCGTGACCGGCCGACTTTCATGCAGTCGGAAAGCCGCCAGTACCCAGAACTTGGTCAGCTGGTCTAATGCAATCACGAATGCCGCGAGCGCAAACCAAACTCCCGGCTTAGGCAACAGCTTAGGCAAACTCGCGCGCCTCACCTGCGCCGAACAGATTGACCGCACAACGACCGCAGAGCTCGGGATGTTCGGCGGCATGTGCATGTTGGCCAACGTCTTCCCGATAATGCCAGCAGCGCGCGCACTTCTGATGCGGGCTCGGCACCACGCTCAGCGCCGTATCCATGTTGGCGGCGGATTCGGCTTGCGCCGTCCCGCCAGCGCCGACTTTTTCCAAAGTGGCCTTGGAGCAGATCATAACGAACTTGAGATCGTCGCCGAGGGAGGCCAACAGATCGTAAGCCTCGCCAGCAGTCTGGATCGTCACCTCTGCCTGCAGCGAGGAGCCGAGTTGGCCGGCGCTGCGTACCGCTTCGATCTGCTTCATCGCTTCGGCACGCACCGCGCGGATCATCTGCCAACGCTCCAGCAGCATTGACTTCTCGTTCAACTCCGGCAGCGCATGCCAGGTTTCCAGCATCACGCTTTCCTTGCCCTGTACCTGCCAGATTTCCTCTGCGGTGAAGGAAAGAATCGGCGCCATCAGACGCGTAATGCTCTGCACGATATGCCACAGCGCGCTTTGCGCCGAGCGGCGCGCACGCGAATCAGCGGCGGTTGTGTAGAGGCGATCCTTGAGAATGTCGAGATAGAACGCACCGAGATCCTCGGCGCAGAAGTTCTGCAGCGCCTGCACCACCTTGTGGAATTCGTAACGGTCGTAGGCCGCGGTGCAACTCGCCTGCAATTCGTGCGTGAGCGCCAACGCATAACGATCAATCTCTAGCCACTCGCCGACCGGCAACATCTGCTTGGTGGCGTCGAAGTCGGCCGTGTTGGCGAGCAGGAACTTGAGCGTGTTCCTCAGCCGGCGGTACACCTCGACGACGCGATCGAGAATTTCTTTGGAGATCGTCAGCTCGCCCGAGTAATCGGTGGCCGCCACCCACAGGCGCAGGATTTCGGCGCCGAGCGTGTCCGAAACCTGCTGCGGCGCGACGACGTTGCCCTTGGACTTGGACATCTTCATGCCCTTGCCGTCAACGACGAAACCGTGCGTCAGCAGCCCCTTGTAGGGCGCGCGGCCGTCGATTGCGCAGCCGGTGAGCAGGCTCGAGTGGAACCAGCCGCGATGCTGGTCGGAACCTTCGAGATAGAGGTCGGCCGGATAGGCGCAGTCGTCTTGGTGCGAACCGCGCATCACCGACCAGTGCGTCGTGCCCGAGTCGAACCAGACGTCGAGGGTGTCGCTCATCTTGTCGTACTGGGCAGCATTTTCGCCCAGCAGCTCCTTGGCATCAAGGGCAAACCAGGCCTCGATGCCGCCCTGTTCAACTTTCTTGGCGACCTCTTCGAGCAGCTCCAACGTGCGCGGATGCGGCTCGCCGGTTTCCTTGTGGAGGAAGAAGGGTATCGGCACGCCCCAGTTTCTTTGCCTTGAAACGCACCAGTCGGGGCGGTTGGCAATCATCGCATGCAGCCGCGCCTTTCCCCAACTCGGAAAAAATTCCGTGGCCTCGATCGCGGCGAGCGCCGCAGTGCGCAGCGTCGCCCCTTCATTGGGCTGGCGATCCATGCCGACGAACCACTGCGTCGTAGCGCGGTAGATGGTCGGCGTCTTGTGGCGCCAGCAGTGCATGGTGCTGTGGGTGATCTCGCCGCCAGCCAGCAACGCACCGACCTCGACCAGCTTTTCGACGATTAGCGGATTGGCCTTCCAGATGTGCATGCCGCCAAAGAAGGGGAGCTCCTTGGCATAACAGCCGTCGCCCTGTACAGGCGTGAGAATTTCCTCGTTCTTCATGCCGGCGCGCTTGCAGGAGTCGTAGTCTTCCACGCCGTAAGCCGGTGCGCTGTGCACGATGCCGGTGCCGGTGTCGAGCGTGACGTACTCGCCGAGAAAGACGGTCGAAACGCGGTCGTAGAAGGGATGACGGAACTGCATGCGGTCGAGCGCGAGGCCGCGGCTGGCGCCCAGCACCTTGCCATCCAGGCCATAGCGTTCGAGCGCCTGCGCACGCAGTTCGGCGGCAAGGATCAGTAGCCCCTTCGGCGTATCGACGAGTTCATAGACGAAATCCGGATGGACGTTGAGCGCCTGGTTGCCAGGTAGCGTCCAAGGTGTCGTCGTCCAGATCACCGCGTAGGCAGTCTTCTCCGGCAGTGCGCTCAAGCCGAAGGCCCCGGCCAGCCGCCCGCGCTCGGCGGCATCGAGCGGGAAGGCGACGTCGATCGCCGGGCTCTTTTTATCGGCGTATTCGACCTCCGCCTCGGCCAGCGCCGAACCGCAGTCGAAGCACCAGTTCACCGGCTTGAGCCCCTTGAACAGATAGCCGCGACGATACATCTCGCCGAGCGCACGAATCTCGTCCGCCTCGGTCTTGAATTCCATCGTCTTGTAAGGCCGCTCCCAATCGCCGAGCACACCAAGGCGGATGAAGTCCTTCATCTGCCGCTCGATCTGCTCCTGTGCATAGGTGCGGCAGAGCGCACGCGCCTTGTTGCCTTCGAGATGCTTGCCGTGCGTCTTCTCGATCTGGTGTTCGATAGGCAGGCCATGGCAGTCCCAACCCGGCACGTAGGGCGCATCGAAGCCGGCCAGCGTGCGCGAGCGAACGATGATGTCCTTGAGGATCTTGTTGACCGCATGGCCGATGTGGATGTCGCCGTTGGCGTAGGGCGGGCCGTCGTGCAGCACGAAACGTGGGCGCCCCTGACACGCTGCGCGGATACGCTTGTAGAGCTGCTTCTCCTGCCACTGCTTCACCCAGCCCGGCTCGCGCTTGGCGAGATCGCCGCGCATCGGGAAAGGCGTATCGGGCATGTTGAGGGTCTTGCGGTAGTCTGACTTTTGGTCGGCCATGTCAATCAAGCAATCTGCTTGCCGGAAAAATAGTCCTGGGTCGCCTGCACGTCGCGCGCGATCTGCGCCGTCAATGCTTCCAGCGAATCGTACTTCGCCTCGTCGCGCAACTTGTGCAGGAAATGCACCGTGACATGCGCACCGTAAATCTCGCGATCGAAATCGAACAAATGCACCTCAAGCACCGGTCGCAGTCCGAAGCCCAGCGTCGGACGCACCCCGAGGCTCGCCGCTCCCGGCAGGTGACGCTTGTCGACGCCCGATACCGTCGCAGCGAATACGCCTGTCAATGCAACTCGTTTTCGCTTGAGCTGGATGTTCGCGGTAGGAAATCCCAGCTTGCGGCCGATCTTGTCGCCATGCACGACGCGACCCGAGATGCAGTAGGGTCGGCCGAGCAACCGTCCCGCATGCTCAAGCTCACCTGCGCCGAGCGCATCGCGCACAGCAGAACTCGAAACGCGCTCGCCATCGATCTCGATGGTATGCATTGCTTCGACACCGAAGCCATGCTGCTGCCCGGCAGCCTGCAGCATGGCGAAATCGCCGGCGCGGCCTTTGCCGAAGCGGAAGTCGTCGCCGATGATGAGGTGGCGCACGCCCAAGCCTTGCACCAGCACCCGTTCGATGAACTCCTCGGCTGTCAGACCGGCCAGCTTGCGGCTGAAGTGCAGCAGGTAAACCTCCTTCACGCCGCAGCCTTCCAGGAGGGACAGCTTTTCACGCAGGCTGGTGAGACGGGCAGGCGCCTGCTCTGGAGAGAACAGCTCGCGCGGATGCGGCTCGAAGGTCATTACCGCAGGCGGCAGCCCATGCTGACGCGCGGTGGTGACAAGTCGTTCGAGCAGTGCGCGGTGGCCCAGATGCACGCCATCGAAGTTTCCGATGGCGAGCACGCGAGAACCGACCGCCTGTGTTGGGATGGTTCGGTGAAGCTGCATTGCGAATGCCGCTGATTCGTCTGGAAAAGGGACGAATTCTATCAGTCCACCAAGTTGGCAGCTGAGGCGATCTTGGACTTGGCCAGAGGCGGGTTTTGAGCGAAGTAGCCGCGGATGCCGGAAAGCAGCGCGTCGGCCATCTTGTCCTGGTAGCCGTCGTCGGTCAGACGCTTTTCCTCTTCCGGATTGGAGATGAAGGCGGTCTCGACAAGGATGGAGGGAATGTCGGGCGCCTTCAGCACGGCAAAGCCGGCCTGCTCGACATGCCCCTTGTGCAGCGTGTTGATTCCGCCGATCTCGCCCAGCACGGCCTTGGCGAGCTTCAGGCTATCGTTGAGCGTCGCGGTCTGAGAAAGGTCGAGCAACGTGCGCGCAAGATGGGGATCCTTCACGCCGAAGTTGACGCCGCCGATCAGGTCGGCCGCGTTCTCGCGGTTGGCGAGCCAGCGCGCCGCGGACGACGAAGCGCCGTTTTCCGACAGCACGAACACCGAGGAGCCGCGCGCGGTCGGCTTGACGAAGGCGTCGGCATGCACCGAAACGAACAGGTCGGCGCGCACGCGGCGCGCCTTGGCGACGCGCTGGCCGAGCGGGATGAAGTAATCGCCGTCGCGTGTCAGCAAGGCGCGCATATTCGGCACGGCATCGATCTTTGCCTTGAGACGCCGCGCGATCTCGAGCGTGACGTTCTTCTCGAGACTGCCGCCGCGCCCCACGGCACCGGGGTCCTCGCCGCCATGGCCAGGGTCGATCATCACGGTAATGAGGCGCGTGACTTCAGGAGGCTGTCCCGCCTTGTCACTTCCCCCCCCGCCAAACGGATCGGATTTGCCATGTTTCTCGAGCAAGGCCATCAGGGGATCGGGCGGCTCATTGGGATAAAGATCGAGCACCAAGCGATGGCCATAGTCGCCGACCGGCTTGAGCGAGAACACCTGCGGCTTCACCTCGCCCTTGAGCTCAATGACGATGCGAACCACCTCAGGCTTGAAGCGGCCGGCGCGGATCAGGCGGATCTGCGGGTCGTTCTCGAGAATCTTGCCCGGCAGACTTTGCAGCACCGAGTTGAACTCGACGCCCTCGATGTCGAGCACCAGACGGTCGGGATTCTTCAGCATCAGATGGCTGAAGCTCAGGGGATGATCGTGCTCCAGCGTGACGCGGGTGTAATCGGCGGCCGGCCAGACGCGCACCGCAAGCAAGGTGGGAGCCGCCCCTGCGCGAGCGCACGGCGTGACGAGCAGGGTCAGCCCGGCGGCGGCGTATTGGAGGAAGGCGCGGCGAGAGAAACCGGCAGGCATTTCAGCCATTGCCGCCCCCGTTCGCTGTTCGATTCGAGATGCGCTTTTCGTCCGGAACCCACGAGTTCCAGCCGCACGCGCAGGTCGGCCGCGGGCAAATACGGCTGCGCCCGGTCCGGCCACTCGACCAGACAGACGCCGCTGTCGGAGAAATATTCTTCAAGTCCCGCATCGAGAAACTCTTCTGGAGCACTGAATCTATAGAAATCAAAGTGATATAAGTTTAATCCAGAAACCACATGAGGTTCAACCAGAGTATAGGTCGGACTCTTCGCCGTGTCGCCAGCACCGATTTTTTGCAACAGCCCACCGACTAGGGTCGTCTTGCCCGCACCGAGGTCGCCCTCGAGATAAACCACGGCCGCAGGCCGAAGCTCTTGGGGCAGGGCCGCAGCCAGCGCCGCGCCGAGCGAACGGGTGGCGGTTGCATCGGGCAAGGCATATTCGCGGCGGGTATCATCGACGGCATGCATGATTGGCGGGCTTTGAAGGAAAGAATTCGTGGCTGGGGCGGAGAATTGGGCTTCGCCGCAGTAGGCTTCACTGGCATCGAACTCGGCGAGGCGGAAGCGGGACTGCTCGACTGGCTCGCGGCGGGATGCCACGGCGAGATGGATTATATGGGCGCCCATGGTACCAAGCGCTCGCGGCCTGCCGAATTGGTTCCCGGCACACGCACGATCATCGGCTGCCGTCTCGACTACCGCCCGCAGTGCGCCGAGCCAGCAGACGATGCCACGCGTGCGCTCGTCTCCCGCTATGCGCTCGGCCGTGACTACCATAAGCTGCTGCGCACCCGCCTGCAGAAACTCGCCGACCGAATCGCAGCCGAGGTCGGCAGCTTCGGCTATCGGGTATTTACCGATTCGGCCCCGGTGATGGAGGTGGAGCTCGCGAAGAACGCCGGGCTCGGCTGGCGCGGCAAGCACACGCTACTGCTGTCGCGTACGGGATCGTGGTTTTTTCTCGGCGAGATCTTCGTCGATCTGCCGCTGCCGCCGGATACGCCTGTCGAAGCCCACTGCGGCGACTGCACCGCCTGCCTCGATGCCTGCCCGACAAGAGCCTTCGTCGCGCCTTACCGACTCGACGCGCGACGCTGCATCTCCTATCTGACCATCGAACTCAAAGGCAGCATCCCTGTCGAATTGCGACCGCTGATCGGCAACCGCATCTATGGCTGTGACATCTGCCAGGATGTCTGCCCCTGGAACCGCTTCGCGCAAACCACGCGCGAACTCGACTTCGCGCCGCGCCAGGGACTGGATCAGGCGAGCTTGATCGAACTGTTCGCTTGGACGGAAAACGATTTCAACGATCGGCTGTCCGGTTCGCCGATTCGGCGTATCGGCCATGAGCGCTGGCTGCGCAACATCGCCATCGGACTGGGAAACGCCGCACCAGATCCGGGGGCCCGCGCCGCGCTGCTAGCACGCCGGGATCACCCGTCAGAACTGGTACGTGAGCACGTCGCCTGGGCGCTTGAGCAGCATCAGCCCGGCTGATCGCCGGTCACGAAGGGACGCGAGGGATCGCTGCACCATTCGCTCCACGATCCGACATAGAGCTTGGAGCCTGAGAGACCGGCAACTTCCATCGCCAAGAGGTTGTGGCAGGCGGTGACGCCCGATCCGCACTGCTGCACCACGGTTCTCGGATCGCGACCGTCGAGCAAATCCTCGAATTCGGCACGCAACTCATCTGCTGGCTTGAAGAAGCAGCCGGCATCGTCGAGGTTATCGAAGTAGAAGCGGTTGAGCGCACCGGGAATGTGACCCGCCACCGGGTCGAGCGTCTCGTTCTCGCCGGCGTAGCGGTCCTCGCCGCGCGCATCGATCAGCAGCATGTCGGAAGCGCGCAGCTTGCCGAGTACATAGGCCGTATCGACCTGCACGTCCAGCGGGCGCGGCACGAACTGCGCCGCCGGGTAGCTGCGCACCTCGGTCTCGAATGGCAGCTTGGCGCGGCGCCAACCCGGCAGGCCGCCGTCTAGCACCGCGGCTTTTTCATGCCCCAGCCAGCGCAGCATCCACCACAAACGGCTGGCAAAGATGCCGCTTTCGTTGTCGTAGGCAACCACCTGCGTATCAGGACCGACGCCGCACTCGCTCATCAGCTTGGCAAAACTTGCCATGTCGGGCAACGGATGGCGGCCGTTCCGCCCCGTCAGCGGCCCGGACAGGTCGCGGTCCAGATGCAGATACAGCGCACCGGGCACATGACCCTTGGCGTAGGCCTGCTCGCCGTACTCGGTGTTCTTCAGATCGAAGCGGCAGTCGAATACGCGCCAGGACGGATCATCAAGGTGCGCCGCAAGCTGTTCGACGCTGACGGTCCGATCGTAACCAGAGGACATCAGGCACCCTCCAGCCAGGTGCGGGCCTCGGCGGCATCATCAAACACGCGCAGTTCGGCGCTGACGAACAGCTGCTCCATCCAGGCGCTCCAAGTGACCCATTGGCTGTCGGTCACGACCGCGACGCGCTTGAAGTCGCCGCCATGGAAGCGCGTGAACTTGATTTCCTCCCAGGCCATATCGACTGTAAACCCAGCCATCTCCGTCAGGTCGAACAGCAGGTCGTGCTTGCCGTCGAACAGGTGGTTGGCCAGCAAATACTCTTCGAATTCACGGAAGTCCTCGAGCGTGAACTCGCCGAGAACGACGCCGCTGACGTACTGCTTGTTGTGCTCTACGGTAATCATCGTTCGATCAATGCCTCTGCCATGATGCGGCGATAGAACTCGTGAAAATGCTGCATGCCATCCTCCATCGGAGACTGGTAGGGGCCGACTTCGCTGCGCCCTTGCTTGAGCAGCGCATGACGGCCGCGATCCATGCGTTCGCCGATATCGTCGTCCTCGATCGCGGTTTCCATGTAGGCAGCCTGCTCGGCCTTGATGAAGTCCGGCTCGAACAAAGCGATATCTTCGGGATAGTAGAACTCGACGACGTTGAGCGTCTTGTCTACGTCCTGCGGGATCAGCGTCGAGACCACCAGGACATGCGGATACCACTCGACCATGATGTTCGGATAGTAGGTGAGCCACACCGCACCCTGCTTCGGCAGCTCGCCGTTGTAGTAGTCGAGCACGGCCTTGTGCCAGCGGGCATAGGTCGGCGAGCCGGTCTTGGCCAGCGAAGTGATGCCGACCTTCTGTACCGAATACCAGTCGGCAAACTGCCAGGTCAGGTCGTCGCAGGTGACGAAGTTGCCGAGACCAGGATGGTAGGGCACGACATGGTAGTCCTCAAGGTAGACCTCGATGAAGGTCTTCCAGTTGTAATTGCATTGGTGCAACTCGACATGGTCGAGCTTATAGCCGCTGAAATCAAACTCTCCCGCCACCTTCATGCCGGCCAGATCGACATTGGCGGAGCGCGGTCCCTTGAACAGCAGGCCGTTCCAGGATTCGAGCTTCGCCTTGTTGAGGTTGAGGCAGGGATTGGCTGGGAAATGCGGTGCGCCGATCAATTGGCCATCGGTATCGTAGGTCCATCGATGGATCGGACAGACGACATTCTGGGCCGTGCCGCTGCCTTGCAGCATGATCGCCTGCCGGTGGCGGCAGACGTTGGACATCTGATAAACGCCGTCGGGCTGACGTACGAGAATGTGGGAATGGTCGGTCCACTCGGTGGAACGGTAGTTGTAGATCTCGGGCACCATCAGTTCGTGGCCGACGTACCCCGGTCCGGCATCGAAGATGAGCTTTTTCTCCAGTTCGAAAAGCTTTTCGTCGAAGTACCACTCGACGGGAAACTGGGAAACGCCCGGCGCAAGTCGCGCCTTGGTTGCGATGTCGGACATGTTTTACCAACCTCCAAGAAGAAGTCACCCGGAAACCGGTAGGTGGAAATGCTGCAAGAGGCACTGCAGAAGGGCGAGTATAGCCAATCTGATTGACCAGAAGGGGGGGATAGGCTATTTTCGCGGGTTCGCGAACCGCCAATGCCGCCCCAAATGAAGTCCTCATCTCCCAAGCCGCCCGCCTCATTCGAGGCGGCCCTGCAGGAACTCGAAGCCATCGTCCAGTCGCTCGAAAGCGGCGGAGCCCCCCTCGAAGAGTCGCTCAAGTCCTACGAGCGCGGCATGGCATTGCTGAAATACTGCCAAGGCACGCTGGGCCAAGCCGAGCAGAAAATCCGCATCCTCGACGGCAGCATGCAGGACTTCGCGGCCGAGGCCGCCGAAGGGACCATCGAAAGCGATCGATGAGCGAATTTTCCTCATGGATGGCCGTTATCCAGCGCCGCACCGAGACGGCGCTGGAGCGCTGGCTCCCGAGCCCTACCACGGCACCCGCTCGCCTGCATGAGGCGATGCGTTATAGCGTATTGGGCGGCGGGAAGCGCATGCGCCCCCTCCTGTGTCATGCCGCCGGGGAGGCTCTCGACGCCGATCCGCAGCACGTCGATGTCGCAGCCTGCGCAGTTGAACTGATCCACGCCTACTCGCTAGTGCATGACGACATGCCATGCATGGACAACGACGTACTGCGCCGCGGTCGTCCGACCTGCCATGTCGAATTCGACGAGGCCACCGCTCTGCTGGTCGGAGATTCCCTACAGACCCTGGCCTTCCAGTTGCTGACCGAGCAGCCCGCCGCCGCTTCATCTGAGCGGCAGTTGGCTATGGTCACCCTACTGGCTCAGGCCTCAGGCTCGCGTGGCATGGCAGGCGGCCAGGCCATCGATCTGGCCGCCATCGGGATGGCGCTGACGGTCGAAGAGCTCGAGTTCATGCACATCCACAAGACCGGCGCACTGATACGCGCCGCAGTACTACTGGGCGCCCATGCCGGAAACGCGGACGAGGCAACGCTTCAGTCACTCGGCCACTTCGCCAACCGGGCAGGTCTGTTGTTCCAAGTGGTGGATGACATTCTCGATGCGGAAGGCAGTACGGCCACCCTCGGCAAGACGGCTGGCAAAGATGCCGCTCAGGACAAGCCCACCTACGTCAGCATGCTCGGCATGGCGCGCACGAAAGAACTGGCAGCCCAGTTGCGCGATGAAGCACAGGCCACCCTTTCCGCATGCTCAGTCCCCACCTCGCGCCTCGCTGCGCTGACCGACTACATCGTCAATCGCCGCTTCTGAAGATGCCCTACCCGCTGCTCAACACGATCGAAGACCCCGCAGACTTGCGTAGGCTGCCCCGCGAGCAGTTGCCCACGCTCGCGGCCGAGCTGCGCGCGTTCTTGCTGAACTCTGTCGCCAAGACCGGCGGGCATCTTTCGTCCAACCTCGGCACCGTAGAGCTCACTATCGCCCTGCATTACGTGTTCGATACGCCGCACGACCGACTCGTCTGGGACGTCGGACACCAGACCTACACCCATAAGATCCTGACCGGCCGCCGCGAAGGCATGGCGCACCTGCGCATGAAGGACGGCGTCTCGGGTTTTCCGCGTCGCGCCGAAAGTCCCTATGACACCTTCGGCGTCGGCCACTCCTCTACCTCGATTTCCGCAGCGCTCGGCATGGCTGTTGCGGCACGTGATAAAGGCGAGAGCCGTAACGTCGTCGCCATCATCGGTGATGGTGCGATGTCTGCCGGCCAAGCATTCGAGGCGCTCAACAACGCAGGTGTGGTTGATGCCAACCTGCTGGTCATCCTGAACGACAACGACATGTCGATCTCGCCGCCCGTCGGCGCGCTCAACAAGTATCTTGCCCGTCTGCTGTCCGGTCGCACCTTCAACGCCGCACGCAAGGCAGGCGAGAAAATGCTTTCCATGTCGCCCTCGTTACTCGAAATCGCCAAGCGCGCTGAGGAACACGTCAAGGGCATGTTCGTTCCGGGTACGCTGTTCGAGGAATTCGGCTTCAACTACATTGGCCCGATCGACGGCCACGACCTTGAGTCACTGATCCCGACGCTGGAAAACCTGCGTCAACTCAAAGGGCCGCAGTTCCTCCATATCATCACCAAGAAGGGGCAGGGCTATAAACTGGCCGAGGCCGACCCTGTGCTGTATCACGGTGTCTCGAAATTCGACGCCGCCAACGGCATCCAGGCGAGTGCGGGAGGCAAAGGTACCGGCAAACTGACCTTCACCCAGGTCTTCGGCGACTGGCTCTGCGACATGGCAACAGCCGATCAGCGCCTGGTGGGTATCACTCCCGCGATGTGCGAAGGCTCGGGCATGACGCGCTTTGCCGCACAGTTCCCGGCGCGCTTCCACGATGTCGGCATTGCCGAGCAGCATGCCGTCACCTTCGCCGGCGGGCTTGCCTGCGAAGGCATGAAGCCCGTTGTGGCCATCTATTCGACCTTCCTGCAACGCGCCTACGACCAACTGATTCACGATGTCGCTCTGCAGAACCTCGATGTGACCTTCGCCATCGACCGGGGCGGCCTCGTCGGCGCGGACGGGGCAACCCATCAGGGCGCCTTCGATCTTTCCTATCTCGCCTGCATTCCGAACATGGTCGTAATGACTCCCGCCGACGAGGCTGAATGCCGTCGTATGCTGACCACGGCCTTCCACTATCCCGGCCCGGCGGCCGTACGCTATCCGCGTGGCGCTGGTCCCGCCGTGCCACCAGAGCCGACTTTGCACGAACTGCCGATCGGAAAGGGTGAAATCCGGCGCCGTGGCAACGGCATAGCTATTCTCGCCTTCGGCACGCTGCTTACGGCCGCGCTGGAGGTCGGCGAGCGTCTCGACGCCACGGTGGCGAACATGCGTTTCGTCAAGCCGCTTGATGCTGCCCTGGTCGGGGAGCTTGCGCAAACGCACGACCTGCTCGTTACCCTGGAAGAAAATGCGGTAATTGGCGGCGCCGGATCCGAAGTGGCCCGCCTCCTCGAAACCATCGGGATGGCCAAGCCGATGCTGCGCCTGGGATTGCCCGATATCTTTATCGAGCATGGCGAACAGGGACAGCTGCTGACAGAATTGGGGTTGAGCGCCGAGGCAATCGTCGCGCGCATCAATAATTTCAATCGCAAATAAGTTGAGTGATTTTGTCGGGATTGTTATAGTGGTGTCCATAAATCGACGGGAAGGTATGACATTCATCGCAACGCCGCCCGCACCCCCGACCCCACGGAGACAAGCCCATGAACCTGAAAGACATCACGATGGCCATTCCTGACGTTCAAGCAAGCAAAGACTCGCGCCAACTGCCGATCAACAAGGTCGGCATCAAGTCGATCCGCCACCCCGTCAAGGTGCTCGACAAAAGCGGCGGGGTCCAGCACACAATCGCCACCTTCAACATGTATGTCGGCCTGCCCCATAATTTCAAGGGCACCCACATGTCGCGCTTCGTCGAGATCCTCAACACCCAGGAGCGCGAAATCTCGGTAGAGAGCTTCGAATCGATGCTGCGCGAGATGGTGAAGCGACTGGAGGCCGAAACCGGCCACCTGGAGATGAGCTTCCCTTACTTCATCAACAAGGAAGCGCCCGTTTCAAAGGTGAGGAGCCTGCTCGACTATGAGGTCACCTTCATCGGCGAAATCCTCGACGGCGACCGCTACCGGCAGACCACCCGCGTCGTCGTGCCGGCAACCAGCCTGTGCCCCTGCTCAAAGAAGATCTCCGAGCGCGGCGCGCATAACCAGCGCTCCCACATCACCATCACGGCAACGACCAACAGCTTCGTGTGGATCGAGGAGATCGTGCAAATGGCCGAGGGCCAAGCCTCCTGCGAACTCTACGGACTGCTGAAGCGTCCGGACGAGAAACTCGTCACCGAGCGCGCCTACGACAATCCCAAGTTTGTCGAGGACATCGTACGCGACGTCGCCGGCGTGCTGAATGCCGATGCGCGCATCGACGCCTACGTCGTGGAGTCGGAGAACTTCGAGTCGATCCACAACCACTCGGCCTATGCACTGATCGAGCGCGATAAAAGACGTTGAAACGGCAGGTACGACAAAACAAAAAAAGGACGCCGCGGCGTCCTTTTTTTGTTGCCTGCGAAGCGTGGCTTAGGCTTTCGCTTCGACAGTCCTCTTGGTGAGCTTTTCCTTGATGCGAGCGGACTTGCCGGAACGGTCGCGGAGGTAATAGAGCTTGGCGCGGCGGACATCGCCCCTGCGCTTCACCTCGATACTGGCGACCAGCGGGGAATAGGTCTGGAAGGTGCGCTCGACACCTTCGCCGGACGAAATCTTCCGGACCGTGAAGGCGGAGTTGAGGCCGCGGTTGCGCTTTGCGATCACTACGCCTTCGAAGGCCTGCACGCGCTTGCGCTCACCTTCGACGACGTTCACGTTGACGACTACGGTGTCGCCGGGAGCAAAGTCGGGAATCGTTTTCCCGAGGCGCTCGATCTCTTCCTTTTCGAGTTGCTGAATCAGGTTCATGTCGTATTTCCTTTTCGATTAAAACTACTCTATTGTCACGACCGCAGAGCTACTGGTTCGATTCGACTTCGATCTCACGCAGTAGTTGCGTTTCTTCCTTGCTCAAACCGCGAGCACTTCCTGCACGTTGCGCCAGCCATTTGGCAAACAGCTCCGGGCGGCGCTCCCGGGTCCGCACCAGCGACTGCTTGAGCCGCCAGCGACGGATGTTCTCATGGTGCCCGGAAAGCAATACCTCCGGCACCGACAAACCTTCATACACCTCTGGCCGCGTGTAGTGCGGGCAATCCAGCAGCCCCCCTGCACCCTCGGCGAACGAATCTTCCACCGCCGAGGCCCCATCGTTCAGGGCACCCGGCACCTGCCGCACGCTAGCGTCAATCAACGCCAGCGCCGGAATTTCCCCGCCCGAGAGCACGAAGTCTCCGAGCGATATTTCCTCATCGACGCATCGGGCGATCACCCGCTCGTCGACCCCTTCGTAGCGGCCGCAGAGCAGGATCGCCCCGTCGCTCACCGCCAGTTCCGCCACTCGGGCATGGTCCAGCGGCTTCCCCTGCGGCGAAAAGTAAATCACCCTTCCCGCGTTCCAGCCCTCAGTCACCCTGGCTGCCTTTGCTGCGCGAATCGCCTCTTCCAGCGGCCGCGCCTGCATCACCATGCCGGGGCCTCCGCCGAAGGGCCGGTCATCGACCGAACCGTAGGCATTGTTCGCCCAGTTGCGCGGATTCCAGCATTCCATCCGCCACAAACCGCGTTCAAGCGCCCGCCGCGTAATGCCGTGCGCGCTGATGGCGTCGAACATCTCCGGGAACAGCGTCACGACATCGAAACGCAGGCTTGCCATCGCTTCTCCTGCTACCAGTCGCGCTCCCACTCGACCCGGATCACGCCAGCCGCGACATCCACATCCTTGACGACCGATCCGACGAAGGGCAACAGCCGTTGTTGCGCCTGTTCTCCCTCGCCTTCCTTCACAACCATCACTGCATGAGCACCGGCCTCGATCATCTCGGCCACATGTCCCAGCGGTTCCTGCTTCCCATTCACCACAACGAGGCCGATCAGATCGGCCCAGTAATACTCGCCGTCCTCGGTGGCCGGCAAGTCGTTGCGCGGTGCTCCGACAAACTGGCCCAGCAACTGCTCTGCTGCACTGCGGTCATCCACACCGGTCAGCTTGACCACCCATGCCTTGCCCTGCATCCGCATGAATTGCAGCGGGTACGCACGCCAAGTGCTGAAATCCGTCTCGTCGGTGCCGAGCCACCAGCGCTTGATGTGGCGCCAGTCGGCCGGATCGTCACCGAAGGGATGAAGCTTCAGCCAGCCCTTCACCCCATATGGGGCGACAATCCGCCCCAGAACGATCATCTAGTTTCAGGCAGCCTTGGCGACGGCAGCCTGCTGCTTGATGAGGCGGGCAGCGGTAGGCGACAGTTGGGCACCCACGCTCTGCCAGTAGGCCAGGCGATCCATGTTGATCACCAGACCTTTTTCGTTTGCGGCGGCCTTGGGGTTGTAGAAGCCGACACGCTCGACGAAACCGCCGTCACGGCGATTGCGCGAGTCGGTGACGACCATGTTGAAGAAGGGGCGCTTCTTGGCGCCGCTGCGGGCAAGACGAATGACAACCATTGCAGATTCCTCTCGAATCCGGAAAACCGATTTTCTGTGGAGACCAGCCCCTGCGTCGGCAGGCGTCGGCCAGAGCTAAAAGGAGCGTGATTTTATTGGGAATTTGCCAACAAGACAACCCCCCTCTCCACTGGCAAGGTCAGGCGCGGCGTATCGCCGGCAGTTCAGCCGTTACCAGCGCCCCGACGAGAATCACTGACCAGGACAGATGCAGCCAGAGCAGAAAGATCGGGACTGCGGCGAAGGCGCCGTAGATGGCCGTGTAGGTCGGGAACTTCACGACATAGATGGCGAACAAGCGCTGCATCCCCACGAAAGCGAGCGAGGCCGCGATGCCTGACAGTCCGGCATGCCAGGGGGACACCTTCTTGTTCGGCACCGCCCAGTAGAGCACCCCGAACAGCGCAGCCAGGAAAAGCGCCGGTACGCCTTGCGCGAAGGCGACGCGCACCCAGCGCGGTTCATCGAAAAAACCGAATGAAACGCCTGCCAAGTAGGTAATGCTGGCAAGGGCAGCACCAAACACCACAGGACCGGCCAGCAACGCCACCAGATGCATGATCAGTCGCTTCACCCAAGGACGTGGCGACTTGACCTTCCAGATCGCGTTGAAAGTGTGCTCGATGGTGAGCATCTGCATCAGGGCCGTCGCCGTCAGGACGCCGATGCCGATCCATGTCACGCTGCCGGCCCGATGGGCAAATTGCCCGAGGTACTTGGCGATCACCGCCCCGGCCTTGTCGGGCAATAAGGTGGACAGCAGGAATTTCTCGAGCGCAGCAGACAGGTTGATGCCGAAGGGTAGGCTCTCGATCAGCACCGCGCCCATGACGATCATCGGTACCAGCCCGAGCAGCGTCGTGAAGGAAAGCGCAGCCGCCGTTTGCGCGCAGCGCTCGGTATGAAAACGTCGCACGACGTTGGCGACCAGGCGAAAAGGAGGAGGCACCATATAATCGCGCGGATTCTAACGAATGAATCCCGCCGATGCCTGCCGAGCGCCGTCCTGCCAGCGCCGACTTTTTCAACGCACAACACGCCAGCTTCGTCGCCAGCACCAGTCTGATCGCACTGATCGCGCTGTGCATCGCTTGGGAGCTATGGCTCGCACCTCTCAAGCCTGGCGGTTCTTGGCTGGTGCTCAAGGCGCTTCCGCTGCTCGCGCCGCTCTTCGGCATCCTGAAAGGCCGTCGTTACACCTACCAATGGTCCAGCCTGCTGATCCAGATCTACCTGCTCGAAGGGCTAACCCGCGCCACCTCTGACAGCGGCGCCATGCGTTGGCTGGCCGCTGCGGAAATCGCGCTTTCCGCCATCTTTTTCGGCGCAGTCCTAGCCTATGCGCGCCTAACCGCCCCGAGCCGCGCCGGCAACTGAAACGCACCAAAGCACATTACAGCTGCGGATTGACGCGCTCCGGACCGGCATGCAGCTTATTCAGGGCATTCAGGTAGGCTTTCGCCGAAGCGACGATGATGTCGGTATCGGCACCCTGGCCATTCACGATGCGTCCATCCTTGGAAAGTCGCACCGTCACCTCGCCCTGCGCATCGGTGCCCGTGGTGATCGCATTCACCGAATAGAGCAACTGTTCGGCGCCGCTGTTGGCGACGCTTTCGATCGCACGTAGCGCCGCATCCACCGGCCCGCTGCCCGTCGCCTGCGCGTGCTTCTCGGCACCGCCGACAGACAGCGTCAGTTCGGCGCGCGGCAACTCCCCGGTCTCGGAATGGAAACGGGAAGAAACCAACTTGTAATGCTCGACCTCGGGCGTAACCATCTCATCCGAAACGATAGCGTGCAGATCCTCGTCGAAAATCTCGCGTTTCTTGTCTGCAAGTTCCTTGAAGCGGGAGAATGCGGCGTTCAACGCTTCCTCGCTTTCCAACTCGATGCCGAGTTCGGTCAGTTTGGTCTTGAAGGCGTTGCGCCCTGAAAGTTTTCCCAGCGAAAGTTTGTTGGCGTGCCAGCCCACATCCTCGGCACGCATGATCTCGTAGGTTTCGCGGTGCTTCAGCACGCCATCCTGATGGATGCCGGATTCATGCGCGAACGCGTTGGCACCGACGATCGCCTTGTTCGGCTGCACGACATAGCCGGTTATTTGCGAGACAAGGCGCGATGAGGGCACAATTTGCGTCGCGTCGATGCGCGTTTCGACCGGGAAGAGATCCTTGCGCGTGCGCACCGCCATGACGATTTCCTCGAGCGAGGCGTTGCCGGCTCGCTCCCCGAGGCCGTTCACCGTGCACTCGACCTGGCGGGCACCGTTCAGCACCGCAGCGAGGGAATTGGCCACCGCCAATCCGAGGTCGTTATGGCAGTGGGTCGACCAAACTGCCTGATCCGAATTCGGCACGCGCGAACGCAGCGTCTTGAACAGTTCGCCCCACGCCTGGGGGATGTTGTAGCCGACCGTGTCGGCGATATTCACCGTCTTCGCGCCGGCCTTGATGACAGCTTCGAGCACCCGGCAGAGAAAGTCGATATCCGAACGGCCGGCATCCTCGGGTGAAAATTCGACGTCGTCCGTGTATTGCCGCGCCCACTGCACTGCTTTGATTGCCTGCTCGATGACTTGCTCCGGCTCCATGCGCAGCTTCATCTTCATATGGATCGGCGAAGTGGCGATGAAAGTATGCACCCGGCCGCGCACGGCAGGCTTGATCGCCTCGCCCGCCTTGCGAATGTCGTTTTCGTTGGCGCGCGACAGAGAGCAGACGGTGGAATCCTTGATCGCTTCGGCGATGGCGCGGATCGCCTCGAAGTCGCCTGGACTTGCGGCGGCGAAGCCTGCTTCGATGATATCCACCCGCATCTTCTCAAGTTGCCTGGCGACGCGCACTTTTTCCTCACGCGTCATCGCCGCCCCCGGGCTTTGCTCGCCATCGCGCAGGGTGGTATCGAAAATCAACAACGGTTCTTTGCTCATGGACGGTCTCCCACTATTCTGGGCGCGTAAGCTTTTTCCTGCGATTGAACCAAGCGAGCGCGCCGATCACGTAGCCGGACAGCGCATAGGCAAGGAACAAAGCGAAGAGGACGCCCGGCGGATAGCTCGATACCAGGGCAAAGCCCAGCGCGAAAGCCACCACCATGATGAAAGGCACGCTTTTCCTCAGGTTGATGTCCTTGCCAGAGTAGTAGCGCAGGTTGGTCACCATGGTGACGCCGGCGAAGATCGTCAGCACGCAGGCATACCAGCGCGCCTCGTCCCCTGACCACTCGTAGTCGATCAGCACCCAGACCAGGCCGGCCACCAGCGCTGCCGCCGCCGGACTGGGCAAGCCCTGAAAGTAGCGCTTATCCACGACCTCGATGTTGGTGTTGAAGCGCGCCAGGCGCAGGGCGGCCCCCGCACAGTAGATAAATGCGGCGATCCAGCCAACCTTGCCCAAGCCGCGCAAGGCCCATTCGTAGATCACCAGAGCCGGCGCCGCACCGAAGGACACCATGTCGGACAGTGAGTCGTACTCCGCACCGAAGGCGCTTTGGGTATTCGTCAGGCGGGCGACACGACCATCCAGGCCATCGAACACCATCGCGATAAAGATCGCCACCGCGGCAATTTCGAACTTGCCGTTCATCGCCTGCACGATGGCGAAGAAGCCGGAAAACAATGCAGCCGTGGTGAACAGATTGGGCAGGATGTAAATGCCGCGACGGCGCAGTTCAGGATTGAACAGGGTCTTGCGAGGACGATGGTCGGGCATGGCGGCAGCGGGAGCGTATTCTCGCGAAAGGCGATGGCGGCATTGTAGCGCCGCCGCCCGAAATTACTGCAACTCGGCGAGGATCGTGCTCGTCGCGCTGACCTTTTCGCCGACGACAACCTTCACGCGTACGTTCTTCGGCAAATAAAGGTCGACGCGCGAGCCAAAGCGGATAAAGCCGTAGCGCTGGCCGCGAACCAACTTGTCGCCGGCATCGACGTAGCAAAGAATGCGGCGGGCGATCAGCCCCGCTACCTGCACGCAGGTAATGTCTTGGCCATCTTCCGTGCGCAGATGCAAGGCGTTGCGTTCGTTCTCCGTCGAGGCCTTGTCGAGGTCGGCGTTGATGAACTTGCCGGGGTGATACCAGCGCTGCACGACGGAGCCGTCGACCGGGCTGCGGTTCGAGTGCACGTTGAACACGTTCATGAACACGCTGACCTTCAAGACCTCGCGGTCCAGCCACGGATCATGCGCAGGCTCGATGGCGACGATCCGCCCATCCGCAGGAGAAAGCACGCTCTTCGAGTCGCCCGGCACTTCCCGCCCGGGATCGCGGAAGAACTGCAGGACGAACAGCGCGACGATCCACAACGGCAGCGCCCAGGCAAAACCGGCGAATGCCTGGACGAATGCGGCGGCGGCTATTGCACCGCCCAGGAAGGGCCAGCCTTCCCGGGCGATGATGGGGTGCGGATAGTGCTGCACTTAGTTTTTCGACTTATCGACCAGCGCCTTGGCCTTGATCCAGGGCATCATGGCGCGCAGTTCCTCGCCGACCTGCTCGATCGGGTGGGCTGCCGTCAGGCGGCGACGCGCCGTCATAGCCGGATAGTTGGTGCGGCCTTCGAGGATGAACATCTTGGCGTAGTCGCCGTTCTGGATGCGCTTGAGTGCATTCCTCATCGCGGCACGCGACTGGTCGTTGATGACCTCGGGACCGGTAACGTATTCACCGTACTCGGCATTGTTCGAGATCGAGTAGTTCATGTTGGCGATGCCGCCCTCGAAGATCAGGTCGACGATCAGCTTCACCTCATGCAGGCACTCGAAGTAGGCCATCTCGGGCGCGTAGCCGGCCTCGGTCAGCGTCTCGAAGCCGGCCTTGATCAACTCGACCAGGCCGCCGCACAGCACGGCCTGCTCGCCGAACAGGTCGGTCTCGGTCTCCTCGCGGAAGTTGGTCTCGATCACGCCGCCCTTGGTGCCGCCGTTGGCTGCGGCGTAGGAGAGCGCGATATCCTTGGCCTTGCCGGACTTGTCCTGATAAACGGCGATCAGCGACGGTACGCCGCCCCCGCGCAGGTACTCGGAGCGCACCGTGTGGCCGGGGCCCTTGGGCGCAACCATGATGACGTCCACATCGGTACGCGGCACGACCTGGTTGTAATGCACGTTGAAGCCGTGAGCGAAGGCTAGCACCGCGCCCTTCTTCATGTTCGGTTCGACGTCTGCGTAATAGACGGACGGAATGGTCTCGTCGGGCAGCAGCATCATGACGACATCGGCGTCCTTGACCGCCTTGGCGACTTCTTCGACCTTGAGGCCGGCCTTCTTAGCCTTGTTCCAGGACGCGCCGTCCTTGCGGAGGCCGACCGTGACCTTGACGCCAGAATCCTTCAGGTTCTGGGCGTGGGCATGGCCTTGCGAACCATAGCCGACGATGGTGACCTTCTTGCCCTTGATGAGGGAAAGGTCGGCATCCTTGTCGTAATAGACTTTCATAGTTTTCCTTTTATTTTCGAAGTAATAGCGATTGATCAGACCTTGAGAATGCGATCGCCGCGACCAATGCCGCAGACGCCGGTACGCACGGTTTCAAGAATCAGAGAACTGTCGATGGCATTGAGGAAGGAGTCGAGCTTCGACGTGTTGCCGGTCAGCTCGATGACGTAGGACGACTCCGTCACATCAATGATGTGACCGCGGAAAATGTCGGCGACGCGCTTCATTTCCTCGCGGTCCTTGCCAGTGGCACGCACCTTGACGAGCATCAGTTCGCGCTCGATGTGGGCAGCCTCAGATAGGTCGACGACCTTGACGATATCGATGAGCTTGTTGAGCTGCTTGGTGATCTGTTCGATGACATCGTCCGAACCGATGCTGACGATCGTCATGCGCGACAACGAGGGATCCTCCGTTGGTGCGACGGTCAGCGACTCGATGTTGTAGCCGCGCGCCGAGAACAGGCCAGAAACGCGCGACAGGGCACCGGATTCGTTTTCGATCAGGATGGAAATGATATGGCGCATGATCACAGTTCCTCCGCCAGGATCATTTCGGACAATCCCTTGCCGGCCGCAATCATCGGATAGACGTTGGCCTCGGGGTCGATGATGAAGTCGAGGAACACCAGTTCGTTCTTGTGCTTGACGAAGGCATCCTTGAGCGCAGGCTCTACGTCCGCCGGCTTGTCGATGCGCATGCCGACATGGCCGTAGGCCTCGGCGAGCTTCACGAAGTCGGGCAGGGCATCGACGTAGGATTCCGAGTAGCGGTTGCCGTGGAACATCTGCTGCCACTGACGCACCATGCCGAGGTAGCCGTTGTTGAGGTTCACGATCTTCACTGGCATACGGAACTGCTTGCAGGTCGACAACTCCTGGATATTCATCTGGATCGAAGCTTCACCTGTGATGCAAGCCACGGTGGCCTTCGGATTGGCGAAACGCACACCCATCGCCGCGGGCAGACCGAAGCCCATCGTGCCGAGGCCGCCGGAGTTGATCCAGCGGCGCGGCTTGTCGAACTTGTAGAACTGGGCGGCAAACATCTGGTGTTGGCCGACGTCGGAAGTGATGAATGCATCGCCGCCGGTTACCTCGTAGAGTTTCTCGACGACGTACTGGGGCTTGATGACATCCTTGCCCATCTTGTACTTGAGGCAGTTGCGGCCACGCCACTCCTCGACTTGCTTCCACCAGGCAGCCATCGCCTTGGCGTCGGGCTTGCCCTCGGAGGCCTCGAGTTGCTTGATGATCTCGTCCAGCACTTCGGGCACGTTACCGACGATCGGCACATCGACGCGCACTCGTTTGGAGATGGAGGAAGGATCGATATCGACATGGATGATCTTGCGTGCGACACGGCCGAAATGCTCGGGGTTGCCAATCACGCGATCGTCGAAACGCGCACCGATGGCCAGCAGCACATCGCACTCCTGCATCGCCATGTTGGCCTCGTAGGTGCCGTGCATGCCGAGCATGCCGAGAAACTGGCGGTCAGTCGCGGGATAGGCGCCGAGGCCCATCAACGTCTGGGTGACGGGAAAACCGAGCATGCGCGCCAGCTTGGTCAGCTTGTCGGCGGCATCCGACAGGATCACGCCGCCGCCGGTGTAGATCACTGGTCGCTTGGCCTCGAGCAGCAGTTGCACCGCCTTCTTGATCTGCCCGGTATGGCCCTTGACCACCGGGTTGTAGGAGCGCATCGAAATCGTCTTCGGGTAGTGGAACTCGCACTTGTGGGCCGTGATGTCCTTGGGAATATCTACCAGAACCGGACCGGGACGGCCGGTCTTGGCCAAGTAGAAGGCCTTCTTGATCGTGACGGCCAGATCCTTGACGTCCTTGACCAGGAAGTTGTGCTTGACGCATGGACGGGTGATACCCACGGTATCGGCCTCCTGGAAGGCATCCTGGCCGATGTAGGCCGTCGGTACCTGTCCGGTGAGGATCACCATCGGGATCGAGTCCATATAGGCAGTGGCGATGCCGGTCACAGCGTTGGTGACGCCGGGCCCGGAGGTCACCATGCATACCCCGATCTTGTTGGACGAACGCGAGTAGGCATCCGCGGCATGTACCGCCGCCTGCTCGTGCCGGGTCAGGATGTGCTTCACCTGATCCTGCTTGAAAAGCTCGTCGTAAATGAACAGTACCGAACCGCCAGGATAGCCGAATACGTGCTCGACCTTTTCTTCCTGGAGGCACCTGATTACAATCTCCGCGCCCGTCAGTTGCATTATTTTCGATCCATCGGTTAGGGGTCACAAACCCGAAACTTGTAACGATACTTGACAGTCACGCTACCGGTCAAGCTTTCCTGTCGCCCGCCCAACGAATTCCTGCTTAGCTAAAGTTGTTTTGGCCTCACGCTCAGAACTCTCGAATTTCCTTGCCGATACCGAACGCCGTGCTTTCAAGCAGGCAATGTTCGCCGTGCGCGACGAGGATGCGGCGCTCGACATCGTCCAGGACAGCATGATGCGTCTGGCGGAAAAATATGGCGATCGTCCGGTCGAGGAACTGCCCCTGCTGTTTCAGCGCATCCTGCAAAATGCCATCCGCGATTATTACCGCCGCGCACGCACCAGAATGGGGCAAGTGGTTGCCTTATCCTCTTTTGAGTCCGAGGACGATGAGTATGCGGATCCGCTGGAAACCCTGGAAATCGATGAGGAACACAATCCGTTCGCCGCTCCCCACGAGGCCCTGTTGCAGTCTCAAACCCTCGGCCATATAGAGGAAGCGCTACAAAATCTGCCACCCCGTCAACGCGAAGCCTTCTTGCTGCGTTATTGGGAAGGATTGGACATCGCCGATACCGCCGCAGCGATGGGCTGCAGCGAAGGCAGCGTCAAAACACATTGCTCCCGCGCCACCCATGCCCTGGCCGCCGTGCTGAAGACCAAAGGCGTAGTACCCTAGGAGTCAGACCATGAGCCCCGAAGACCTCTTTGCCCGCCGGATTTGCCGTGTTCTCGATGAGGGAACTCAGGATCTCGATCTTTCGGTAACCGAGCGGCTACGCGCCGCCCGGGAGCGCGCCCTCACCCGTCAGCCGGTCGAAACTCACGAACACCAAATAGTCGGCACTGGCGGAACGGCGCGGCTCGGTCATTTCGGCCATCATGGCGACGAGCACGGCCATCCCTGGCGTACCCTGCTCGCCATCCTCATGCTCGTGATCGGCATGAGCGTTGCCTACTATTGGAACAGTTTCGACCAAGCCGACGAAAACGAACAGATCGACAGCGCATTGCTCGCCGACGAATTGCCGCCCAAGGCTTATCTCGACCCCGGATTTCAGGCATGGGTATCCCACTACGCGCAATCTGCACGATAAGCCTCTGGCTTTGCTGCCTCCCTCTCGCCGGCGCCGCAGTGCCGGATCTCGCACAACCCAATTGGAAGCAGCTCAGCGCACAGCAGCGCGAAATCTTGTCACCACTGGCCGGCGAGTGGGATGCGATGGAGTCCTTTCGTCGCAAGAAATGGCTGGGGATCGCAGAACGCTATGCCTCGATGTCTCCGGAGGAGCAGGAACGCGTGCAGCGCCGGATGCGCGACTGGGCCAAACTGGCCCCCGAAGAACGCAAACAGGCTCGCGAAAAGTACAAAACGCTGCAAAAAGTCAGCCCGGAGCAACGCGAATCCCTGCGCCAGAACTGGGAGGATTACAAAGCCTTGCCGGAGGAAGAGAAAAAGCGACTGAAAGCCGAGGCGGTACGCCGTCCGCCCGTCAGCACTCTCCCGCCGCCACCGCCGCCCGGAAAGGTTAGCCAGTCCGCCCCTTCCTCGCGGTCGCCGGCCGCCAAGAGCAAGAGCGAAGCGCTCCCTAAGTGACGTCTTGAACCTCGCGCCTTCTTCTACGCCGCAACCGGCTGGCCTCCCTCTCGCCGGTTTGCGGCGCCGGTTGGCGAGCATGCTTTACGAATCGCTGCTCCTGCTCGGCGTGCTGGCGGCAGGCTTCATGGTCCCGCATCTCCTCTTGGGCATGATCTGGGAGATCGTCCTGCCCGGACCGGTGCTGTTGTTCCACGTCTTCGTGGTGATGGGAATCTATTTCCTCTGGTATTGGCGCCATGGCGGCCAGACGCTGGCCATGCAGACCTGGAAGATCCAGCTGGTTCGTGCCGATGGCGGGGCGCCCGAATGGCGGCGGCTGGTGCTGCGTTACTGCCTATCCTGGCCGAGTTTGTTGTTCTACGGCGCAGGGTTGCTTTGGGCAGTGATCGACCGCGACCGACAGTTCCTGCATGACCGTCTGGCAGGCACCCGGATTATCTTCGTTCCGCCCACCACAGCATCGACGCAGCTGCCAGCAGAAATATAACGCTGGGCGTCGTGGCTGCCACCAGCGGTTGCCAACTGTTGATGACGCCGAGATGGGAGAACAGTCCATTCAGCATGTGGAACAGAATGCCCAGCATGACTCCCGCGAACACCTGCACGCTGACGGCAACCATGCGGTCGTGACGATAGGCAAAAGGCAATGCGAGTGCCATCATGACAAGCGTCGCAAAGGGATAAACGAGTTTTTTCCAGAGGGCAATTTCGTAGCGCTGGGTTTTCTGCTTGTTTTCACTGAGGTGGCGGATGTATTGGTAGAGATTGACCAATGACATGCGCTCAGGGACCACGAGCAGCACGGAAAGAATGTCTGGATTGAGTGCCGATTGCCATGCCAGTTCCTTCTGGCGCGACACGACCGCCCTCTCACCCTCGAAATGGGTCTGGACGACATTGGCTAGCTGCCAATGATCAGGCGGCACATAACGGCCCTGCTCAGCCTCGCTGATCGAACTCAAACGGTAATTCTCGTCGAAGGAATAGACGCGCACCCCCCTCAGGCTGGCATCGGGCAATACATCGCGCACGTTGATGAACGACTGGCCATCCTTCACCCAAAGTCCTGAGCGGAATTCCTGCGCCACCAGTTGACTCATTGCCGCCAAGCGCAGTTGCTGCGCCGCACGCTCGGCAGGAGGGGCAACGAACTCACCCAGAAGGAAAGTCAGCACAACGAAGGGGGCACCAACTTTCAGCAAGGTCAACAGGAAATTCGCCGTCGGCAGGCCGGAAGCGCGCAGCACCGTGATCTCCGAGTGGCGGGCCAGCAGCGTCAGCGCGTAGAGCGTGCCGATCAGTATGGCGATCGGCAGGATTTCGTAGGCGCGGCCCGGTAGCGTCAACGAAACGTAGCCCAACGCATGCTGAAGTAAATATCCCCCCTTGCCGACATTTTCCATTTCGTGGATCAGGTCGAAAAAGGCGAACAGCGCTAGGAAGGCTGCCAACACCAGCAGGGTCGCACCGTAAATCTCTCGTGCCAGATGTCGCTCGTAGACCTTTAGCGCCATTTCAAGACCTTAACCGCCAAACCGAAAACACCGCCAGACGCTTCCAGAACAAGGCGACCAAGACCACGCCCATCAGCAGGTGCACGGCCCAGACACCAACCTCGAAAGGCATGCGCCCTTGCGCCACCCAAGCCTGGCTGACCGACAGCAAGTTGCTGTAGATCATGAAAGTCAACAAGGCGAACAGCAGGTTGTTGGTGCGCCCCGCACGGGGATTGACAAAGGAAAGCGGGATCGCCAGCAAGGCAAGCGTCAGGGCAGATAGCGGGATGCCGATGCGCCAAAGCAACTCGCCCAAGTTGGGCGGGGTCGGGTCGCGCAACAGTTCCCAAGTCGTCAGATTTTTTGTGGTCCTCTCGACGCCAAGGTTTTCCGCAGTTTCGATACGGATCGAGTAGCGGGAAAATTCCATGACGCGGTATTCGTTGGAACCTGCTGTTGTCTCGTAGCGCCTGCCCTGAGAAAGGACCATGAATTTGTCGCCGTTTTCGGCAACTTCGGTATGGCCCTTCGCAGCGGCGATGACACCGAGCCTGCCATGCTGCACCGAACTGATGAACACATTACCGACGCGATCGCTCTCCCCTTCTTTTCCGCTAACCGACTCAACGAAAAAGACCCGGTCGCCGCGAGCCGACTCCTTGAATGCCCCAGGACTGACGCGTGCCACGTCGTCTCGCTGATCCATGCGTTTTTGGTACTCGATACGCTTTGTCAGCGCCCAAGGGGAAAGAAATAGCGCCAGCACAGCTATCGCTGTCACGATCGGCAAGGCGAAACGCAGCACGGGGCGCATCCAGGCCGTCAGCGAGACGCCCGATGAAAACCAGATCGCCATTTCGGAATCGCGATAGACACGCGACATCGTCAGCAAAATGGCGATGAATAGCGTCAGCGAAAGCAGGATCGGTAAATAGCTGAGTGCAGCAAAACCCAGCAAGGCGGCGACCGCCTCGGAAGCAATACGCCCTCCCGCCGCTTGGCCCAGCAGGCGAATCAACTGGGTCGTCAGCAGAATCGCAAACAGGGCAACGAATACCGCCGCGGCAGTCTGGGCAAACTCGCGCTGGGCGGCGCGTTGAAAAATCATCGTCTGGCGGCGGAAAAAAGCATGATTTGTATGAAGCTCCGACAAACCGAGAAAATTGCTTAAACTCCGCGTTTTGTCTATTTCATGGAGCAACGTGGTGGAATTTAGCATAAAGAGCGGCAGCCCGGAAAAGCAACGCACCGCCTGCGTCGTCATTGGCGTCTTCGAATCCCGCAAACTTTCGCTACCCGCGGAACTGCTCGACAATGCCGCCCGCGGCTTCCTCTCCGACCTGCTGCGCCGCGGCGACATGGAAGGCAAGGCCGGCAGCACACTGCTTCTGCACAAGGTCCCCGGTGCCGAAGCGGAGCGCATCCTGCTCGTCGGGCTCGGCAAGGAGCGCGAGTTCCGTGAAAACGAATACCGTGCCGCAATCGCTACAGCGGTGCGCACCCTCAACGAAACGGGCGGCTTCGACGGAACGCTTTACCTGACCGAACTGTCCGTAAGGAAACGGGATGTCGCCTGGCGGGTAAGGCAGGCGGTGATCATCGCCGAGGAAACGCTCTACCGCTTCGATCAGTTGAAGTCCAAGAAGGACGAGGTCCGTCGCCCCCTGCGCAAGCTGACGTTCTGCGTCGAGCGCCGTTCCGAGTTGGCCTTGGCAGAGCAGGCGATGCAGGAAGGACAGGCGGTAGCCGCCGGCATGATTTTCATGAAGAACCTCGCGAACCTGCCTGGCAATATCTGCACACCGACGTATCTCGCCGAACAGGCACGTTCGATGGCGAGCGAGCACAGCCTGGAGGTGGAAGTACTCGGCCCGGCAGAAATGGAGCAGTTGGGAATGCACTCGCTGCTTGCCGTCGCCAAGGGCTCGCATCAGCCGCCCCAGTTCATCATTCTCAAGCATCTCGGTGGCAAGTTGGACGACAAGCCTGTCGTGCTGGTCGGCAAGGGAGTCACCTTCGATACCGGCGGCATCTCGCTCAAGCCCGCGCCCGAGATGGACGAGATGAAGTTCGACATGTCGGGTGCCGCTAGCGTGCTGGCGGCCATCAAGGCCGCCGCCATGATGAAACTCCCCCTGAACGTCATCGCCGTGGTACCGACCGTCGAGAACATGCCCGGCGGCGGCGCAACCCGTCCCGGCGATATCGTCACCTCGATGTCCGGCCAGACCATCGAGATCCTCAATACCGATGCCGAAGGCCGCCTGATCCTCTGTGATGCGCTGACCTATGTCGAGCGCTTCGAGCCGGCCTGCGTCGTCGATGCCGCCACGCTCACGGGCGCCTGCGTCATCGCCCTGGGGCATGTCGTCAGCGGCTTGCTCGCCAACGACGATGGCCTTGCACGTGAACTGCTGGATGCCGCCAATGCAAGCTGGGATCGCGCCTGGCAACTGCCGCTGCTCGAGGACTATCAGGAGCAGCTCAAGAGCAACTTCGCCGACATGGGCAATATCGGCGGCCGCCCTGCAGGAACCATCACTGCAGCCGCTTTCCTTTCGCGTTTCACGAAGAAGTACGACTGGGCGCACCTCGACATCGCCGGAACTGCCTATAAGTCAGGCAAAGATAAGGGTTCCACGGGGCGTCCCGTCCCCCTGCTGACCCATTTCCTTTTGGCGCGCGCCGCCGCCACAAAATCAGCCTGAATGCCATGACGCGCATTTCCTTCCTGCACGGCGCCCCCGATCGCATCCAGTCTGCGGCCCGCTGGCTGCAACAAGCCTGGAGCGAACGGTGCGCCGTGCTGGTCTATGTGCCTGATAGCGAACAAGCCTCGCAGCTCGACCGTATTCTCTGGACGCAGCCGGCACTCTCCTTCGTTCCCCATTCTCGGGCAGACGCTCCGCTGGCAGCCGAAACGCCCATCCTGCTGACCGACAGACTCGATGCTCCGCCGCAGGACAATTGCCTGCTTAATCTTAGCAACGAACTTCCGCCGACCTTCTCGCGTTTCGAGCACCTTGTCGAGATCGTCAGCATCGACGATGCCGACCGCCTGCCGGCACGCGAACGCTTCAAGTTCTATCGCGAACGCGGCTATGCCATTGAAAATCGCGATATCTCGGGGGGCTTGTGAAGGCACGCGACGAAGATGATGTGATCAACCAGGCGGATGCGCTGATGCGCCGCTACCGCAGCTTCGTGGCCCGGCCGGCCGAGGATCTGACTCAGACGCCGGAGGCAACTTCACCTGAAGCCGAAATCCCATTGCTCACCGAGGTCGTCGACGTGAGCGAGATTGCGTCGCAGGATTTCGACAGCGTACTGGCCGACCTGCAAGAGCAGATCGACGCCGCCATTTCCGCATGGCTGATCGAGGTGCTTCCCGCTGCGATTGCGAACGCCAGTCAGCACATTCTCTCCGAGTTGGATGCCAAGGCGCGCGCCACCCTGTTGCCGCAGTTGCGCGAACTCATCGAATCGCGCCGTCAGCAAGACGAGTGATCCCCGCAAGCCCTGCATACCGCGGTCTGTGCCGCCAGAGGCCATAGAGGGGCTTCGGTATAATTTCATCTTTTCTGGCCCACCCCGTATTTAACTTTCCATGGAACTCGCCAAAAGTTTCGAGCCCGCCGAGATCGAGCGGCGCTGGTATCCGATCTGGGAATCGCACGGCTATTTCGCCGCCGGTACCGATACCACCAAGACCGACAACTTCTGCATCTTGCTGCCCCCCCCGAACGTCACTGGCACCCTGCACATGGGCCATGGCTTCAACCAGGCGATCATGGACGCGCTCACGCGCTACCACCGCATGCGCGGAGACAACACGCTCTGGCAGCCGGGCACCGATCATGCCGGCATCGCCACGCAGATCGTCGTCGAGCGCCAGCTCGACGCGCAAGGCATCAGCCGCCACGATCTTGGCCGCGAGAAGTTCCTCGAGAAGGTCTGGGAGTGGAAGGAGTATTCGGGTGGCACCATCACGCGCCAGATGCGCCGGCTCGGCACCTCGCCCGACTGGACGCGCGAGCGCTTCACGATGGATGCCGGCCTGTCGAAGATCGTCACCGAGACCTTCGTGCGCCTCTACAAGGAAGGACTGATCTACCGCGGAAAGCGCCTTGTGAACTGGGATCCGAAGCTGCTCACCGCCGTCTCGGATCTGGAAGTCGTCAGCGAAGAAGAGGATGGCTTCATGTGGGAGATCAGCTATCCGTTTGCTTGCGGTAATGGTTCGCTGACGGTTGCAACGACGCGTCCCGAAACGCTGCTTGGCGACGTCGCAGTAGCAGTCAATCCGGACGACGAACGCTATCAGCACCTGATCGGCAAGCATGTCCATCTGCCGCTCACTGGCCGCACCATCCCCGTGATTGCCGATACCTACGTCGACAAGGAGTTCGGCACCGGCTGCGTCAAGATCACCCCGGCCCACGACTTCAACGACTGGCAGGTCGGCCATCGCCATGGCCTGGTGCCAATCTCGATCTTCACGCTCGACGCGCGGATCAACGAGCATGGCCCGGAGAAGTATCGCGGCATGGACCGCTACGATGCCCGCAAGGCCATCGTTGCCGACCTCGAAGCACAAGGCCTGCTGGTCTCGACCAAGCCGCACAAACTGATGGTGCCTCGCGGCGACCGCACCGGCGCCGTCATCGAACCGATGCTCACCGACCAATGGTTCGTCGCCATGAGCAAATCCGGGGCCGACGGTAAATCGATCGCCGGCAAGGCGCTCGAATGCGTCGCCTCCGGCGAAATCAAGTTCGTGCCGGAGAACTGGGTCAATACGTACAACCAGTGGCTCAACAACATCCAGGACTGGTGCATCTCGCGCCAACTCTGGTGGGGCCACCAGATTCCGGCCTGGTACAGCGATGACGGCCGCTGCTGGGTGGCACACGACGAAGCCGAGGCCTCCGCACTCGCCAAGAACGATGGCTATACCGGTGGGCTGGAGCGCGATCCGGACGTGCTCGATACATGGTATTCCTCGGCCCTATGGCCCTTCTCCACCCTCGACTGGACGCCCGAGTGGCCCGCCAAGTCGAATCCCGCGCTCGACCTCTACCTTCCCTCGACGGTGCTCGTCACCGGTTTTGACATCATCTTCTTCTGGGTAGCGCGCATGGTCATGATGACCAAGCACATTACCGGCAAGATCCCCTTCAAGCACGTGTATGTGCACGGCCTGATCCGCGACGCGGAAGGCCAGAAGATGAGCAAGTCGAAAGGCAACGTGCTCGACCCGATCGACCTGATCGACGGCATCGGCATCGAAGAACTCGTGGCGAAGCGCACCACCGGCCTGATGAACCCGAAGCAGGCAGCGCAAATCGAGAAGCGCACACGCAAAGAATATCCGAACGGCATCCCAGGATTCGGCACCGATGCCCTGCGCTTCACCTTCCTCTCGCTTGCCTCGCCTGGGCGCGACATCAAGTTCGACATGCAGCGCTGCGAGGGCTACCGCAATTTCTGCAACAAGCTGTGGAATGCCACTCGCTTTGTACTGATGAATTGCGAAGGCCAGGATTGCGGCATCGACCTGCCGAATGCGGAATCCTGCAACACCGGCTACCTGGACTTCTCACCCGCCGACCGCTGGATCGTCAGCCTGCTGCTGCAGGCCGAGGCCGAGGTCTCCAAGCACTTCGCCGATTACCGCTTCGACCTGCTCGCCAAGACGATCTACGAGTATGTCTGGGACGAATACTGCGACTGGTATGTCGAACTGGCCAAGGTGCAGATCCAGAATGGCAGCGAAGCTCAGCAACGGGCCACCCGTCGCACGCTGGTGCGGGTGCTCGAAACCGTGCTGCGCCTCGCCCATCCGCTGATCCCCTTCATCACCGAGGAACTGTGGCAGACGGTGGCTCCCGTGGCCGGCAGAGCAAAAGTCGGCGCTGGCGGGACGGCGCAAGATACCATCATGCTGCAGCGCTACCCGACCGCCGAACTGTCGCGCTGCGATGAAGCTGCGGAAGCCTGGGTCGCCACGCTCAAGTCGCTCGTCACCGCCTGCCGTAGCCTGCGCGGCGAGATGAACATTTCGCCTGCCCAGAAAGTCCCGCTGATCGGCACCGGCGATACCGCTGCATTGCAAGCTTTCGCTCCCTACCTCGCCGCGCTGGCCAAGCTTTCAGAAGTCTCGGCGCTCGAAGCCTTGCCGGACGGCGAGGCGCCGGTTCAGATCGTCGGCAACTATCGTCTCATGCTGAAGATCGAGATCGATCTCGCCGCCGAAAAGGAGCGTCTCGGCAAGGAGCTTGCGCGCGTCGAGGGCGAGATTGCCAAGGCCGAGAAGAAGCTCGCGACTGAAAGCTTCGTCTCCCGCGCCCCCGCAGCCGTCGTGGCGCAGGAACGCGAGAGGCTCGCCAGCTTCAGTGCGCTCTGCGAGAAATACGCGGCACAGCTCGCCCGGCTGAAATGAACAAGGGCCGGGAGCGTCTCCGCTCCCGGCCCTGCTTGAAGCTGCCCAACCGTTATTGGCCAGGCCTAAGCTGCATTAGCGCGAATCTTCCTTGCCGCCTACCGTCAGCGACAGCGCCTTGCGGATCGCCTCGGGCGACTTCATGATGTTCATGAAACTGTTCGCTCCGGCCATCGACAGATCGGGGAAGCTGATCGCGATGCGGAAGCGGGCATACTGCGCATACACCTTGTTGCCCGAAACGAGGATGTCATAGGGCAGGTGCGCGGCCGACTTCACTTCCTTGAAGTCGATCTCCTTCATAATGAAGGTCTCGTCCATATGCTGGTCGCCGTTGTTCTTCATCGCAACGCCGAACAGGGTCTCCTGCTTACCGTTCACATCTACGCGATACACCTTGGTGACGCCGTGCTTGCCGGCGGCCAGGCCCGCTTCGACCGCCTTCACCGCCTCGTCGTAGCTGCCGTACTTCACGAACTCGTTCGGTTCGTCGAAATACTCCATGCCGAACATGTAGTGATACTTGCGCAGTTGCGATGCGGTCAGGCCCTTGGCGCCGTACTCCTCGACCTTGCCGAGCGCGGCCTGCAGCTTTGCCGCCGTGTCCTTCGGCTCGCCTGCCATGCGGTAGGCATGGCTCAGGTAGATCGGGTTGGCGTAGGACACCTGCACATCGTTGCCCGCCTTGACTACGGAAACACGTTGTGCTGCACCGAAGCCGCCCATCTCGGACTTGGCGGCAAGGTTGCGCAGTTCGTCGTTGGTCGCGACGATGATGGTGGTGTTGGCATACGGCGAGTAGCTACCGACCACTGTGAAGCCGTTGCCAGCCAGCGCCGTCTTGGTCGCCTCGACTTTTTGCGCAAGGTCGCCCGCTCCTTTCGAGCCGAGGATGAAGGGCTTGAGAACGGCATCCTGCGCGGCGGCCAGGCCGGCGCTCAGGGACAGCGCGGCAATAGCAATCAGTTTCCAGATTCTGGACATAGTCTCCTCCTTGGGATTTTTTTGGATGTGGAACAAAGCAACAAAAAAGGCCGGAAGGACTTGATCCTTCCGGCCTTATGAGACTGCTAGGCTTGCTTCAAGTGCTTAGTCGAACTTGATGCCGTAGCCGATACCAAGCGAATCCTGATACATCTTGATGCTGGCTTCCCCACCACCATACGCACCAGGAACTGATGACCCAGAGCCATTCACTGTTTTCTTGAAGGCATGCATATAGCTAACGGTCAGTTCGCCCTTGTTGGCCATCATCCAGGTAGCGCCCAACGTCAAGTGGTCTTCAACAACACCGGGGGCCAGGATATTGAACATGGTTTCCTTGCTTGGAATCGGCTGGCGAGTAGTACTGAAACCGCCACGCAGGGTCAGGTCCTTGCTGTAGTCATAGCTCAAACCCAGCTTGTATACAGTCATGTCGCGCCAACCAAATCCGGGGCCATCATTCGCGCCCAACTGCCCGCCAGTAGCAATGTTATTAACGTTTGCGATGGCTCTGACGTTGCTGTAGTTGATCTGCTGAATGTCGAAGGCTACTGTCAGCTTCGGCGTGGCCTTGACAGCGATGCCGATGCCGTAATTCTCGGGAATATCAAAGTCACCCTGCTCGGCGAACAGCCCCTTGTACTTGTCGAAGGCGCTCATCTTCATCTTGGTCGCGTAGGTTGCGCCAAGGGTAACGTTGTCAGTGACTTTACCTGTCCAGCCGAGACGCAGGCCCCAACCATCCGACTTGTCATGTCCATTATTCGTCAGTGCTGTCGGAGCGGTGGAGGAGCCACCAAATCCGTGCAGGCCGGACGCACCAAACTGCTGATAACCATACACAATGGAAACACCAAGCGAATGGTTCTTATTGACCTTCATCGCAAAGGTCGGCGCAACAAACATCTGGACGAGATCCACGCCACCCGGATTCGAAGAGGCACCTGTCAGCGGTCCGGCGTTGAATGGGTTGTTGTTGTACACAGAGTTCATACCACCGTTGCCATATACAGCGATACCAACTGCCATGTCCCAGCCAAGTTTTTTGTTGTAGCCGAATTCGGGAATCAGAAAGTCCTTTTTGCCATCACCGCTATAAGTGCCATCCCAGCCAAAACCGTTCCCTCTGATTTCAGCACTACGACGCGGCATGAACCAGTCAACACCAACATCCAAGCGGTCGCCGATTTCGGTGATACCGGCCGGGTTGGTGGCAGCTGCCAGCGCATCCTGCGGCAGGGCGATACCGACGCCTGCCATGCCCTTGGCCTTCATGCCGTAGCCGTGGGAGAAATAACCGTTGGTTGCGAAGGCCGAGGTGGAGAGGCCGGCGACAGCGATGAGTGCAGCAATTTTCTTAAGTTTCATAGTCCCCCCTGATGGGTTTTAAATCAAGCAGTTAACAGAAAGTGCTAACAAACTACAGCAAGTGAATGACACTCTAGGTCGACGAATGGCGGTTGGCAACTGCTTCCCATCTGCCCACCCCTATCGCCATCCAGCTCACGTTGCGGCAATACGACAAATCAGATGAACAGGCAGACGTCCGATTTCTGCGCGACCGGCAGGAAGGAGGCTGCACCGACGTAGTCCATGCCCTCGACGAAGTCGTCGTGGCTGAAGCCGAACAGTTCGACCGTCATCTGGCAGACGGAGAACTTGACGCCTGCTTCCTGCGACAACTCGCGCAGTTCGGCCAGGCCGGCGACGCCGTTGTTCTTGATGGTTTGCTGCATCAGGCCGGTGGCGACATTCTCGAAGCCGGGGATGTTGGCCTGGATGACGTTCGGGATGTTCCAGTTGATGCTCTTGAACCAGTCCGGGCCGAAGGGCATTTTCATCGGCATGCCGGGGTTGCCCAGCGGGCTGATCTTGAGGTCGGAAATGTCCTTCTTGACCAGTTGCAGGCCGTAGAAGGTGAAGAAGATGGTGACATCCCAGCCCAGCGCGGCCGCGGTGGAAGCCAGGATGAAGGGCGGGTAGCCCCAGTCCAGCGTGCCCTTGGTGGCGATGATGGCCATCGAGGGCGTCTTCGATTCCTCGCGCTCCTGCAGGAGGGCCTCCAGCTTCTGCGGCAGCAGTTCATCGAGTTTCTTGTTGATCAGTTCTTCAATTTCCGGGTTGGCGCTCACGTATTTTTCTCCTCAGGATAAGCGTCAGGTTTGCCGCTCTCTACGGCATAGCCCTTCAAGCGTCGAATGATGCGACATATCGCAGCGCAACATCGAAGCAAATTTATTTATGACAACATTGAATTCAAAACAACAAAGGCGTCCATCGGTTGAATGGACGCCTTTGTTTGCGTGACTGCGCCGTATCGCCAGCGCCGACTTTCTTACTTGCGCTTGATGTAGAACTCGAATTCTTTGTTGTTCTCGGCGCTCGAGAGCAACTCGTTGCCAGTCTGCTTGGCAAAAGCGGCAAAGTCCTTCACGGAGCCAGGGTCGGTTGCGATGATGCGCAGCGTCTGGCCGCTCTGCATTTCGCCCAGCGCCTTCTTGGCACGCAGAATCGGCAGCGGGCAGTTCAGGCCACGGGCATCCAGTTCGCGATCGAAATTCATTGTGTATCCTCCGGTGTGTAGTGGGTGACTAAAACTTTAGGTGAAGCATCATATGCTCCATTGGCTTTTACGGCAACTTGCGGAACTTAAACCCATCGGCCAGCTTGCGATTTGAGCATAATCAAGATCCCGCTTTCTTCAAGCGACCGACTGGTAGTACAGATTCTGCGGGTGATTGGCCTGCGCGAAAAAGAACCAGCGTTCCGCAAGCAGGCCCAGGTATTGCACGACGAACGCGACCGCCAGCAGGCCACCCGCCGCCTGCGACAGCCCCATGCTCAGCAAGCCGAGCGGCACAACGAATGCCGTCAGCAGGAACAACCATTTGAGCGAGCGCAGGAACCCCGCGCTTTTGCCGTGGGAGAATTCGCGCGTATTGAAGGAGCCGCCCATCATCCCTTGCGTCTTTTGCACGATCTTCGGGTGCTTGATGCCGATGGCACTTTGCAGCGTCGATTTCGGTTTCAGTCGCGCATTTCGGATCAGCGTCGCCGCTCGGCCAACCAATCCGAGGGCGGTGATGATTAGCGCCCAACCGGCCAGGATCGGCATGACCTCGGGGGCCTCGCTGGCCGCAAGAGTTGCAGCCAGCGTGAATCCGGAGGCGCCGCCGAGCAGAATGTAATTGATCACCGTCAGCGGTGTATGCCATTCGCGCAGGAAGCGCAGGCAAGCGTAGATCATGCCGGTGCAGATGTAGAGCACGAAGGCCAGCACCGTACCGACAACGCCCAGCACTGCAGTGATATTCACCGGGGCTCCGCTCGGTAGTTGCGCGAGTTCCGGGTTGATGCCAAGCCAATGTGCCATACCGTACAGGAACACGGTGCCCATGAAGGCCGGCAGTGCGATGACCTCGCGCGACAGCCAGGAAGTGCGCCATTGCGTGGCTGCCCGCCACGCGCGTTCGGGATGGCCGAGGTGGAAAAACGAGGCAACCAATCCAAGCACCAACAGGATAAGCGCGATGCTGCTGCCCAAGGCATAGAAGCTGCTCGACTGCGCAGGCAGCAGGCCGAAGGCCGCATAAGACTCGACCGTGAACAGCGCCAGGAACAGGCCTTGGCCGGCACCGATCAGCGTGGTGAGGAATACGACGGAAAAAGCGGGATGCATATGTCTGAAATCCTTACCAGGAGGTGACGTCGTCGAGCGAAGGCTCGGCCTTGTCCGGTTTGGGCAACTGCTGGTCGATCTTGAGCGGATTGTCGGCACGCTCCAACTCATCTTCGCGGATGCGTAGCTTAGTCTTGCGGCGCGGCAAATAATGGTTGGCCGGATTAGTTCCCCACTCCGCCATCAACTGGTAGCCTCCCGCTTCGCGAATCGCGTGTGAAACTTCGGATTCCGGATCGTGGATGTCGCCGAATAGACGCGCACTGGTCGGACAGGCCCGCACGCAGGCGGGACGCCGCTCCTCGGCGGTCATCGTCGTATCGTAGATGCGATCGACGCAGAGGGTGCACTTCTTCATTACCTTCTGGTGCTCGTCGAGTTCGCGCGCGCCGTAGGGGCAGGCCCACGAACAGTACTTGCAGCCGATGCACTTGTCGTAATCGACGAGCACGATGCCGTCTTCCTTGCGCTTGTAGGAAGCGCCCGTCGGGCAGACCGGCACGCAGGGCGGCTCCTCGCAATGCAGGCAGGACTTCGGAAAGTGCACGGTCTCCGTGTGCGGGAACTCGCCGACCTCGAAGGTCTGCACGCGGTTGAAGAAGGTGCCGGTCGGATCCTTGCCGTAGGGGTTCTGGTCGACCATCGGACCGGCAGATCCGGAGGTGTTCCACTCCTTGCAGTTGGTCACGCAGGCATGGCAGCCGACGCAAACGTTGAGGTCGATGACGAGGGCGAGTTGCGTCATTTCGCACCTCCCTTGCCGGCAAAGAAGTTCCACACCGATTTGCGCTCAGGCTGGCCAGGATAGGGCTTCAACGGCTTGAACTGCGGTTCGGTCGCCGTCTCGCCGGCACCGACTTCTGCTTTGTAGATCCTCACGCGCACGTCGTACCACGCGGCCTGGCCAGTGATCGGATCGGAGTTCGACACGCGTCGATCCACACCACGCTCGCAGGCCGGCAGCTCTTCCGAAATCAGATGGTTCAGCAGGAAGCCCTGCTGCGACTCGTTCGCATCGGGTGTCAGACCCCATGCGCCCGCGGCCTTGCCGATGGCGTTCCAGGTCCACACCGTACCCGGCTCGACCGCCTCGGAATGCTTGGCCATGCACTTGACCTTGCCCCACTGCGATTCGACCCAGATCCAGTCGCCGTCCTCGATGCCGTTCACGCGCGCCGTGTGCGCATTCACGTAGAGCAGGTTGTGGGCGTGGATCTGACGCAGCCAGGCGTTCTGCGAGTCCCAAGAGTGGTACATCGCCATCGGACGCTGCGTGATCGCCGCGAGCGGATATTTGTGCTTGTCGGTGGCCTGCGCCTCGAGCGTGTCGTAATAGAAGGGCAGCGGATCGAAGAAGGTCTCTACTCTTTTTGCCAGATGGGCCGGCGGCTTGCGCGAGAAGCCCTTGCCCTGCGCAGCTTGGCGGAAGCGCATCAGCACTTCGGAGTAGATGTTGATGAGGATCGGCTCGGCGTAGCGCGTGATGCGGTTGCGCTGGCTCCACTCGAGATAACCCTGGTTCCAGTTGCGCATGTACTGGTAGCTCTTCGGCAGTTCGTAGTGGAAGACGCAGTCGTTCTTCGCATACATCTCCCACTGGTTCGGGTTCGGCTCGCCGCGCAGCGACTTCTCGCCGCCCTTGCCCCTCCAGCCGGCGAGGAAGCCGATGCCCGAGCCCGGCTCGGTCTCGAAATTGACGATGAAGTCCGGATAGTCGCGGTACTTGCGCTGGCCATCCTTGGTCGTGAAAGCCGGCAGTTTGAGACGCGAACCGAGTTCGATCAGCACTTCTTGGAACGGCTTGCACTCTCCGGTCGGCGGCACCACCGGGATGCGCACCGAGTCGACCGGCCCGTCGAACTCGGAGATCGGCCGGTCGAGAATCGACATCACGTCGTGACGCTCGAGATAGGTCGTGTCCGGCAGGATCAGGTCGGCGAAGGCCGTCATCTCGGACTGGAAGGCGTCGGCGACGACGATGAACGGGATTTTGTACTCGCCGTTCTCGTCTTTGTCGTTGAGCATCTTGCGGACCTCGACGGCGTTCATCGTCGAGTTCCACGCCATGTTGGCCATGAAGATCAGCAGTGTGTCGATCTTGTACGGGTCGCCGCGCCAGGCGTTGGTGATGACGTTGTGCATCAGGCCATGCACCGACAGCGGGTACTCCCAGGAGAAGCCCTTGTCGATGCGTACTGGACCGCCGTTCTCGTCAACAAACAGGTCGTCCGGGTCGGCCGGCCAGCCGAGCGCCATGCCGTCGAGCGGCTTGTTCGGCTGCACCGCATTCGGGTGGTTCGGCGTGCGCGCGCAGGGCGGGATCGGCCTCGGGAACGGCACCTTGTGGCGGAAGCCGCCGGGGCGATCGATGGTGCCCAGCAGCGACATCAGGATGCTGAGCGCGCGGATGGTCTGGAAGCCGTTGGAGTGCGCGGCCAAGCCACGCATCGCGTGAAAGGCCACCGGGTTGCCGGTGACGGTGTTGTGCTCCTTACCCCATGAGTCGGTCCAGTTGATCGGCAGCTCAATGCGCTGGTCGCGCGCAGTGACACCCATCTCGTGGGCGAGGCGGCGAATCGTGTCGGCCGGAATGCCGGTGACGCCTTCGGCCCACTCCGGGGTGTATTCCTTGACGCGCTCCATCAACAGCTGGAACGACGGCTTGACCGGCGTGCCGTTGATCTTGAATTCGCCGCGCAGGAACGGGTCGGCGCCCTCGGCGTGCGTCACCACCGGCTTGTTGGTCTTGCGGTCCCACCACAGCTTGTCCTGCGGGTCGTAGCAGGCCTCTTCCTCTGGCACCTCGGTGCGCAGGAACATGCCGAATTCGTCGCTGGCCTCGTCGCAGTTCACCAGTTCGCCGGCGTTCGAGTACTGCACGAGGAATTCGCGGTCGTAAAGACCCTTCTGGATGATCTCATGGATCACTGCCAGCAAAAAGGCGCCGTCAGTGCCCGGACGGATCGGCACCCACTCGTCGGCGATGGCCGAGTAGCCGGTGCGCACCGGGTTGATCGAAATGAAGCGGCCACCGTCGCGCTTGAACTTGGACAGCGCGATCTTGAGCGGGTTGGAATGGTGATCCTCGGCCGTGCCGATCATCACGAACAGCTTCGCCCGATCCAGATCAGGGCCGCCGAACTCCCAGAACGAGCCGCCGATGGTGTAGATCATGCCGGCCGCCATGTTGACCGAGCAGAAGCCGCCGTGCGCCGCATAGTTCGGCGTGCCGAACTGGCGTGCGAACAAACCCGTCAGCGCCTGCATCTGGTCGCGGCCGGTAAACAGGGCAAACTTCTTCGGATCGGTCGCGCGCAGCTTGCCGAGCCGCTCGGCCAGCGTGGAGAAAGCCTCTTCCCAGGAGATTGGCTCGAACTCGCCCGCACCACGCTCGGCACCAGCCTTGCGGCGCAACGGCTTGGTTAGGCGAGCCGGGGAATACTGCTTCATGATGCCGGACGACCCCTTGGCGCAAATCACGCCCTGGTTCAGCGGATGGTCCGGGTTGCCGTCGATGTAACGGACTTCGCCGTCCCTCAGGTGGACGCGAATACCGCAACGACAGGCGCACATATAGCAGGTCGTCTTTTTGACTTCCTGTACGGAATGTTGTGTCATCGTCTCTATGTCGGATTTTGAAATGTTTATTAGAATTTGACGATATTCTTGCAGGCAAGGATCATTGCGACAAGGGAGAAATTTTTATTTCCCGATAAGTTACAACAGTTTCACTAGGAAAACACCCATGCCACGCCCCATTCCCGATATCACCACGCGAGAGCGCAACCTGGTCAGCCAGACGCTGGCCGAGCGCTTTGGCAAGGAAATCCCCATTCAAGCCATTCGATCGGAAATTCAGCTTGATCTGCTGAGGGAAGAACTGACCCAGTGCCCATCCCTAACCTGGCAGGTGGATGTTTGCCACTTCGTGGTCTTCAAGACTGGTGATAGCCGCTTTCGCTGCCAGTTTTACTACACCGACGCCGAACAGTTCGGCACCGCTACCGTCGAATATGACACGCTCGGCGACTGCATTATCGACCTGCTGCAGGTCCAAGCGAAGCATGAAGAGGAGCGTCAGCGGGTACTGCGCGGATTGAATGCAGTCGACTTCTCCAAAGCCAACGACGGCGAGGAATACCACGCCCCTCTCATCGTCTGACACTATGAAAATCTGCATCGTTTCCGACAGCCACGACCGTGGCCCCATGCTGGCCGAGGCCATCGCCATCGCCAAAGCCGAGGGAGCCGAAGCCGTCATCCATTGCGGCGATTTGATCGGCACCAACACTCTCAAGGCCTCGCTCAAGCTTGGCCTGCCTGTACATGCGGTTCATGGCAACAACTTGGGTGACCTGGTGGCACTCGCCAAGCTGGCCTGCAACTCCGAAGGCTTGCTGCATTACCACGGCCGAGACGCCTCGATCACCCTAGGCGAGCGGCGCATCTTCATGACCCACTACCCTCACTACGGCCACGGCATGGCCTGCACGGGCGACTACGATCTCGTCTGTTGCGGTCATAGCCATGTCCCCGTGGTAAGGCAACAGGACAACGTCAAGGGCGGGCAAACCTGGCTCGTCAATCCGGGTACCGTCGCCGGCCTTGGCGCACCCGAGGCGACCTGGATCATGGGCGACCTCGCAGCGATGAATTTCGAGATCCGGACCATGCCGCGCTAAAGCGCAAAAGTCGGCGCCGGCAGGACGGCGCCGAGCACCTCGCCAAGTGGCCACCCAATCATTCGCCACTTCTATTTGGTCATAGGAACATTCTGGCCGCCATTTGATCTAACGCAGACCCGGCGGCAAGGATAGGTGTTTAGAATCTCGCACCATTTCAGTTCGGGCGGCACTGTCCACGGACCAAACGCCCGACCTGAAATTTTGTTTTCTGTAGCACCCACTCCATGGAGGCTTGATGACGGCTTCAATCGCAACCAACCAGACCATCCTGGTCGTCGGCGGCGGTATCGCCGGCATGACGGCAGCCCTCGAGGCGGCCGAATGCGGCAAGCAGGTAATCCTGGCCGAGAAGACCCCTACCCTGGGCGGCCGTACTTCCCTGCTGTATCGCTATTTCCCCAAGATGTGCCACCCGACCTGCGGGCTGGAAATCAACCTCAAGCGCATCCGGGGCAATCCTAATGTCCGCGTGATGACGATGACCGAAGTAGCCGCCGTTTCCGGCAGCCGCGGCGACTACACCGTCACGCTGAAGATCAAGCCGCGCTACGTCACCGAGAACTGCACCGCCTGCGGCGACTGCAGCAAGGCAGTGAGCGCCGAGATCCCGAACCCCGCCAACTATGGCCTGGACAAGATCAAGGCGGCCTACCTGCCCCACGGCATGGCCTATCCGCAGCGCTTCGTAATCGACGCCTCGATCGTCGGCACCCCCGATGGTGAAGCCGCCAAGGCGGCCTGCAAGGTCGGCGCAGTTGATCTGGGAATGCAGGAAGAAACCGTTGAAATCAAGGTGGGCAGCGTGGTCTGGGCCACCGGCTGGCGTCCCTTCGATGCCAACAAGATCCAACCCTACGGCTACGACCGCTACGCCAACGTGATCACCAGCCTCGAGTTCGAGCGCCTGTGCGACCCGCACGGCCCGACCGGCGGCAAGATCCTGCGTCCCGGCGACGGCAAGGAAGCTAAGAACATCGCCTTCATCCAGTGCGCCGGCTCGCGCGACGAGAACTACCTGCGCCACTGCTCGCGCATCTGCTGCATGGCCTCGCTCAAGCAGACCCAGTATGTGCGTGAAGCCTACGGCGACGAGGGCAAGTCAACGGTGTACTACATCGACATCCGCGCCATCGACCGCTTCGAGGACTTCTACGCCAACGTGTACAAGGACCCGACCGTCAGCTTCGTCAAGTCGAAGGTCGCACGCATCGCCGAGAACAAGGAGAACGGTAACCCGATTCTCCACGGCGTGAACACCGAGGGCTATCACCGCTACGCCACCGAGCATGACCTCGTCGTGCTGGCCGTCGGCATGGAACCCGAAGTCACCGGCGTCAAACTGCCCGACGACATCGTGCTCGACTCCTCGAACTTCATCGAAGGCTCGAAGAGCGGCGGCATGTTCGGCGCCGGCAGTGCTGCCAGCCCGCTCGACGTCAACCGCGCGGTGCAAAGCGCCACCGCCGCATCGCTGAAAGCCATCCAGGTGATCCATAAAACCGCATCCACGGAGGCCTCTGCATGAACGCCCCCGCCACTCCCAAACACGCTGCCTACATCTGCTCCGGCTGCGGCATCGGCGACGTGCTCGACATCGCCGGCCTCGAGAAGGTCGCCAAGACCGAAGGTAAGATGGCCGTCATCAAGTCCCACCCCTTCCTCTGCAACGCCGAAGGCGTGCAGATGATCAGGGATGACATCACCAACGACGGCGTCACCCACGTCTGCATCGCGGCCTGCTCGCGCCGTGCCAAGGCCGAGGCCTTCACGTTCCCGACCGCCGCCGTCTCCCGCGCCAACCTGCGCGAAGGCGTGATCTGGGTCGTCGCCGAAGGCTCCGACCACGACGAGGTACGCCAGGAAATGGCCGAGGACTACGTCCGCATGGGCTGCGCCGAGGTCAAGAAGATGACCGCGCCCGCCGGTAACGTCAAGGAAGCTTCCAGCAAGAAGATCCTCGTCGTCGGCGGCGGCATGTCCGGCATGACGGCGGCGCTCGCCGCGGCCGATGCCGGCTACGAGGCCGTACTGGTCGAGAAGACCGGCGCCCTCGGCGGCTTCGCCAACAACCTCTACAAGCGCGTGCCCTTCAACGGCCCCTACGCCGAGCCGCAGGAAGTCGGCGCTGGCGAGACGGCGGCCAAGGTGCAGGCCAACAGCAAGATCAAGGTCTACCTGAACTCGACGGTCACCGAAACCGCCGGCGCGCCCGGCCGCTTCGTCGTGAAGATCGCCGCCGAATCCGGCAGCGTCAGCGAGGAGCTCTGCGGCGCCATCGTCCAGGCTACCGGCTTCAGCACCTACCCGCTCGACAAGCTGCCCGAACTGGGCGGCGGTCAAGCCAACGTCGTAGACCAGGTCGGCCTCGAAGCGCTCGCCAAGGCCGCCAACGGCGGCGCCATCAAGCGCGCCGACGGCAAGGAAGTGAAGAGCGTCGTCTTCGTGCAGTGCGCCGGCCAGCGCGGTTCCGGCGGCAACGGCAGCGGCGAGCATCTCGAATACTGCTCCGGCCACTGCTGCGCCACCAGCATCAAGCAGGCGATGTACTTCAAGGACCAGAACCCCGACGTCGACACCGTGGTCCTGTACCAGGATCTGCGTGTGCCGGGCATGGGCGAGGACTTCTACCGCAGCGCCCAGCAGAAGGGGGTGATCTTCACCAAGGCCAAGGTCAATGGCGTGAAGGGCGGCGACAGCTGCCAGGTCGACTTCAAGGACCTGATCCTCGACGAAGACACCGCCACCGATGCCGACCTCGTCGTGCTCGCCACCGGCCAGGTGCCGAACGCGGGTGTCAACCTCGACGAGTGGACCGCGACCGTCACTGCCGCAGAGAGTGGCGATGCGGCGGCGAAAGAGAAGAAGTCCGAGCTGCAAAAGATTTCCGTGCTCAACCTGAACTACCGTCAGGGCCCGGACATGCCGCAGTTCAAGTACGGCTTCGCCGATTCGCACTTCATCTGCTTCCCCTACGAGACCCGCCGTACCGGCATCTACGCTGCCGGCCCGACGCGCCGCCCGATGGACATGTTCCAGGCGACCGAGGACGCCACCGGCGCCGCGCTGAAGGCGATCCAGGCAGTCGAGAACGTCGAAAAGGGACGTGCCGCACATCCGCGCGCCTGGGACCTCTCCTTCCCGAAGGCCCGCCTCGAAGGCTGCACGCAGTGCAAGCGCTGCACGGTGGAATGCCCCTTCGGCGCCATCGATGAGGACGAAAAGCGCTTCCCGGTATTCAACGAAGAGCGCTGCCGCCGCTGCGGCACCTGCATGGGCGCCTGCCCGGTGCGAGTCATCTCCTTCGAGAACTACTCCTGCGACACCGTCGGCATGCAGGTCAAGGCCGTCAATGTCCCCGACGAATTCGAGGAAAAGCCGCGCATCCTGATCCTCGCCTGCGAAAACGACGCCTACCCGGCGCTCGACATGGCCGGCCTGCAGCGCATGACCTACTCGGCCTTCGTGCGGACGATCCCCGTACGCTGCCTCGGCTCGGTCAACACCATCTGGATCACCGACGCGCTGAACTCCGGCTACGACGGCGTGATGATGATGGGCTGCAAGAAGGGCGACGACTACCAGTGCCACTTCGTCAAGGGCTCCGAGATGGCCTACTACCGCATGAGCAAGATCGGCGACACGCTCAAGCAACTCGGTCTGGAAGAAGAGCGGGTGCAGACGCAGGAGGTCGCCATCACGGACAATGCCCGCGTGGTCAAGCTGATCAACGACTACGTCGAGCAGCTCAACGAGATGGGTCCCTCCCCGATGAAGGGCTTCGGCTAATAGGAGCATGACGATGACTACCGCAAACCAAAACGCCATCGCCAAGTACAAGAACAACTTCCTCAAGGAAGTCGAGGCGAACGTCGAAGACGGCCACATGGTCAAGATGTGCATGCAGTGCGGCGTCTGCGCCGGCTCCTGCCCGCTCGGCCCGCACTGGGAGCACTCGCCGCAGAAGATCTTCATGATGATCCGCGCCGGCAAGCGTGACGAGATATTGAAGTCCGACTCGATGTGGATGTGCACCTCCTGCTACAACTGCATCGCGCGTTGCCCGCGCAAGCTGCCGATCACGCACATCATGCACGGCCTGGCGAACTACTCGCACCGTCTCGGCCTGGCTCCGCAAGGCCAACCGACACGCGACATCGCCAAGCTGTTCTGGAACAACATCATCAAGACCGGCCGCGTCAATGAACTGACGTTCTCGCTGGCGATGTATTTCAAGGACGGCTTCGGCCAGGGCATCAAGAACGCCATGGCGATGCAGGGTATCGGCCTCGGACTGATGAAAGCCAAGCGCCTCAACCCGATGGAAATCCTCGGCGGCCATTCGTGCAAAGACAAGAGCGGCATCCACAAGATGATCGCCAAGGCGCGTGAAATCGAAGACCGCCGCAAGGGTTTGGCCTAAGGAGACGAACGAATGTCGAAGAAGCAATACGCGTTTTATCCCGGTTGCTCGTCCCAGGCCAAGGCCTCGGCCGACAACTTCCTCCGCTCAATCGACGTCGTCTGCGACAAGCTCGATGTCCAACTGAACGAGATTCCCGACTGGAACTGCTGTGGTGCCTCGATCGGCTACGGCGAGGGTGGCGAGCTGCCGCGCCTGGCGCTGTCCGCGCGCAACCTCGCGCTGGCGGAAACCAACTTTGCCGGCCAGGATATGGTTTCGGTCTGCCCCGCTTGCTGGCTCGCCTCGCGCGAAACCGCCGAGCGCCTGAACGAGCACAGCAGCTTGATGGCCGAGTGCAACGAGGCGCTCAAGGAGGCCGGCCTGACTTTCAAGGGCGAGGCCAAGGCCCGTCACTTCGTCGAGGTACTGATCGAAGACATCGGCTGGGACAAGATGAAGGCCCCGATCGTCAAGCCGCTCGAAGGGCTGAAGATTGCCGGCTATGTCGGCTGCCAGACCAACCGTCCTTTCGGTATCGTCGGCGAATCCTTCGAGAATCCGCAATACCTCGACAAAATGATCGAGACCTGCGGTGCCGAAGCGGCCAACAAGTACGAGCAGAAGGTCACCTGCTGTGGCGGTGCGCTGGCCTTCTCCGAGCCGGACAAGGCGCAGAACCAGATCAAGCAGATCGTCGAGTCCGCCTACGACCACGGCGCCGACATGATCGTCACGCCGTGCCAGCTGTGCCAGGCCAACGTCGAGATCTACCAGTCCGAGATCAACAAGAAGCAGGGCACCAAGTTCAATATGCCGGTTGTCTATTACTCGCAGTTGATGACTGTCGCATACGGCGGCAGCGTTAGCCAAGCAGGCTTGGACGGTCAATTGATCCGTGCTGAAAAGCTCGAAAAAATCGCCGGAAAATAAACAAGAACGCTTCAAAGGGGATTGCACGGCCGACAATTTGTCGGCCGTTTTTTCTTGGTCAGACTTGGCAACGCTGACCTATTGGCATCCTTTTCAAATTTTCTGGATGCAGCCAAGGAATTTTTTTCCGTTTCATTTCGTCTACAGCTTGCGTGAGTAAGACAAAAGCTACAGAATTACATTTGACTCGCCAGTCCCATATTTCTTAAGAGGAGGAAAACTCTCGATGGACATGATTCGCAGAACCGTGCTGAAGGGCATCGGCGCCAGCAGTGTGCTTACCGCCGCCCTCGCAGCGGGTGTCTTGAAACCGACTCAGGTATTCGCTTCAACCGAATGGAACCGTGCGGCCTTCGATGCCAAAGAGGCTAGCGCAGCCCTGAAGAGCCTTGGCGCCACCAACCCGGCCGAAAGCAAGGATATCGTTCTGAATGCTCCGGAAATCGCCGAGAACGGCGCCGTGGTGCCGATTTCGGTGACCAGCAATATCCCGAACTCGATTTCCATTGCCATCCTGTCGCTGAAGAACCCCCAGCCCCTTTCCGCCGCCTTCGACTTCGCCGAGGGTGCCATGGCAGACATCCAGGTACGCGTACGTCTAGCCGAGACCACCCCGGTGCGGGCAATCGTCAAGACCGCCGACGGCAAGTACTACAGCACGCAGAAGGAAGTCAAGGTAACGGTCGGCGGCTGCGGCGGCTGATCCCATCGACTTTCATCCACCCAGACTACGACAGATAGGAATAGACATGGCAGATCCGATGAAAATTCGCGCCACCCTGAAGGGCGACGTCGCCGATATCCGTGTCCTGGTGAGCCATCCGATGGAAACTGGCCAGCGCAAGGACAATTCAGGCAACACCATCCCTCCTCACTTCATCCAGCAATTGTGGATCGAGGTCGGCGGCAAGCTCGTCATCCAGGGCCAGACCGGCACCGCAGTCTCGCGCAACCCGGTCTTCGGCTTCAAAGTGAAGGGCGCCAAAGCGGGCGACAAAGTCGTCATCAAATGGCGCGACAACAAGGGCGAAACCCGCAGCGACGAAGCAGCGGTCGCCTAAGAAAGCTTGGGGTTGCGGCCCCGCAGCGTTAAGGGAAAGGAGAGCCAGTCGCTCTCCTTTTTCTTTCCGGCAGACCCTCTGATGGAATAAACGGGAAGGGACTTGCGTCCAAGCAATAACGCACAACCGAAAGGAAGTTCACTCGTGAGCCTGCTCCGCTTCATCAGCCGTACCCGGCAGTTCGAGGAAAAGCTGGCGGAAAGCCGTCCCCGCCTGTGGCGCCTTGCCTATTCGTGGAGCCACAACCGCGCGACTGCGGACGACCTAGTCCAGGACACCTTCGCCAAGGCCCTCGACAGGCACAGCCAGTTGCGTGACCCCGCTGCGCTGAACGCATGGTTGTGCAGCATCCTGGCGAATTGCTGGCACGATCTGTTGCGCCGTCGCAAGGACACCACCGACATCGATGAGGTGGACGAAAGCGAATTGATGGATTGCAGTTGTCCTGAAGGCGATTGCCTGCAGAACGAGATCGTGCAGCGCGTACGACTGGCCGTCAGCCGGCTGCCGGCAGGGCAACGCGAGGTCGTCACGCTGGTCGATCTCGAGGAATTTTCTTATGCGGAAGTCGCCACGATTCTGGATATCCCGATTGGCACCGTCATGAGCCGCCTGTCGCGCGCACGTACCGCCTTGCGCGATGCCCTCAAGGAGCAGCAGCCGGCTTCGAGCGCGGTAGTCCGCAAGCTCAGAGGGTGAGGTAAACGTATGTCCACAACCAAACAGATTTCAGACGAGATTCTCAGCGCCCACATCGACAACGAACTTGATCCGGCGGAACGCGCCACTTTGCTCGATCACATCGCCGAGGACTCCGAACTGCGCGCGCGAGCCTGCGAACTTTGGCAGCTGAAACAGATGGTGCGGGGAGCCTACCCACTGCCCCGACAGAAAGCCGCCGTCAGTCGACGCAGCTTCGCAGCAGCTCGCTGGCTGCATGCGCTTGCCGCAACATTGCTGCTGATGGTCGGTAGTATTTCAGGCTGGATGGCGCACGGTCATGTCGAAGCCGATAGGTACCTGACAAGCCAGATCGACGCCATCCGTGCTGATGGTGGTCGCGTTGTGCTACACCTGTTTTCCGACGAGCCGAAACGCATGGAAACCGCCCTGAGCACCCTGGAAAAACTCGCCAATGCACGTGACCATGCAGGCCAGCCTTTCCGCGTCGAGCTCATTGCGAACGGACCGGGCTTGCATCTGCTGCGCACCGGGGGGTCGCCCTATGCGGCACGGATCGCCGCGCTGCATGACAACTACGCCAATCTGAGCCTAATCGCCTGCCATCAGGCTATCGAGCGAATGCGCGACCGCGGCATCGACGTCACACTGCTGCCGGGTGTCGAGGAAGCACCGTCGGCCGAAAGTGAATTGGCCAATCGTCTGACGCAAGGCTGGCGCTACATCCAATCTTGAGCCGCCGCTGCAGAAACAACCGATATATAGCAACTAGAAAATCCCAACCAAGGAGGAGACCATGGGGAAACTGCGCATCATCGGCGCCATTTGCGCCTTAACATCGGTGGGCATGGCTGTCGCCCAGACCGGAGACAACATCGACCACGCCAAGGCAGATGCAGAATTCGCCAAGTTCCGGGCCGAAATGGAGGACAGCAACCCGGCCGAGTTGTTCGAACTGAAGGGCGAGGAACTTTGGAAAGCCAAGCGCGGCCCCAAGAACGTTTCACTCGCCGAAAGTTGCGACCTCGGCCTCGGTATTGGCAAGCTCGACGGGGCCTTCGTCCAGATGCCGCGTTACTTCGCCGACGCGGATGCGGTAATGGATGCCGAGCGCCGCATCGTCTGGTGCATGACCGAGAAACAGGGTTTCAAGTTCGAAGACATCGCCAAGCATCCTTTCCAAGGCGCCAACGATACGAATCCGCCCGAGATCACGAACTTAGTCACCTTCGTCGCAGGTCATTCGCGTGACAAGAAATTTGCCGTCAACCTCAAGGACCCGAAAGTGCGCGAGGTCTATGAAATCGGCAAGGAGATCGTCAACTTTCGCGCTGGTCCATACGACTTCTCGTGTAACACCTGTCACGGTTCCGACGGCAAGCGCATCCGTATGCAGAACCTGCCCAACATCAGTACCAAAGAAGGCGCCACCAAGGCTGTTATGGGTTGGCCCGGCTACCGCATGACCGGCGGCGTGATGCTCACCAAGCAATGGCGCATGAACGACTGCTTCCGCCAGCAGCGCTTCCCAGAACCAAAATATGTGTCGGACACAGTCACCGCCCTGATGACTTACATGACTGCCAACGCCAACGGGGTGACCTACAAGGGTCCCGGCATCAAGCGCTGACTCACCACGAGGAGACAAGACATGACAAAGCAATTCATCCTTGCCACACTGGTGGCTGTTCCGTTCATTACCATCGCGCAGCCCGCTCTGGCAGACGCATCCCATCGTGCCAAGGCCATCGAGATCATCAAGAGCGACTTCAAGCCGCGCGGGCAGGCATCGCTTGACCGCCTCGCCGAGGACGGTGTGCAGGCGATCTGCAACCGCACCGGCAACCACCCGCCCGAGTACATAACCAAACAGCTCGAGGCGGACCAGATGGCCGGTGTCAAATATCCCGCCGACGGCAAGTTGATGGGCGATTGGAAGGCCGGCGAGAAGCTCGCTCAAAGCGGACGCGGCTTCACATGGAGCGATAACCCGGGCCTCCCCGTGGGCGGCAACTGCTACAACTGCCACCAGATCAGCCCGAAGGAACAGGCCTATGGCACGGTCGGCCCCAGCCTGCTGCAGTACGGCAAGTTGCGCGGCAACTCGCCCGACATGCAGAAGTACACCTACACCAAGATCTACAACGCCAAAGCGCATAACCTTTGCTCCGACATGCCGCGCTTCGGTTATGCGGGCGCCCTGAAGCCCGAGCAGATCAAGGATCTGGTCGCTTTGCTGCTCGACCCCGCCTCTCCGGTCAACCAATAACAAACTTGCGCAGAAACTAGCCTGGCCCGGCCAGGCTTTTTTCCGTCCAAGGAGAACATCCCCATGTCAATGAACCGCCGCGAGTTCCTGCAGATTCTCGCCGCCGCCTCCGCCGCCGGCTTCACCCTGAACAGCCGCGAACTGCTCGCCGCCCAAGGCGGTGAAAAGTTCTACGACCTGCCGCGCTTCGGCAACGTGCATTTCCTGCACTTCACCGACTGCCACGCCCAGCTGCTGCCGATCTACTTCCGGGAGCCGAACGTGAACATTGGCCTAGGCGCCGCTGCCGGCAAGGTGCCGCATCTGGTCGGTGAGAAATTGCTCAAGGCCTTCAACATCAAAACAGGCACGGCTGAGGCGCACGCCTTCAGTTATCTCGATTTCGAGCAGGCGGCGAAAACTTATGGCAAGATCGGCGGCTTCGCCCACCTTGCGACGCTGGTCAAGCAACTGCGCGCCAACCGGCCGAACGCCCTGCTGCTCGACGGCGGCGACACCTGGCAAGGATCGGCTACCGCGCTATGGACCAAGGGCCAGGACATGGTCGACGCCTGCAAAGCGCTCGGCGTGGACATGATGTCGCCCCACTGGGAATTCACGCTCGGACATGAGCGAGTCAAGCAGATCGTCGAGAAGGACTTCGCCGGCAAGATCGAATTCCTTGCGCAGAACGTCAAGACCGCCGACTTCGGCGATCAGGTGTTCAAGCCCTACGCACTGCGCGAGATGAACGGCGTCAAGGTGGCGGTAATCGGCCAGGCCTTTCCCTACACGCCGATCGCCAACCCGCGCTGGATGGTGCCCGACTGGACCTTCGGCATCCAGGACGAGGAAATGCAGAAGGTCGTGAACGAGGCGCGCGGCGCCGGGGCGCAGGTCGTGGTCGTGCTTTCGCACAACGGCATGGACGTCGACCTCAAGATGGCCTCGCGCGTCACCGGCATCGACGCGATCCTCGGCGGGCATACCCATGACGGGGTACCGCAGCCGGTCAAGGTGCAGAACAAGAGCGGCGTCACGCTGGTCACCAACGCTGGCTCCAACGGCAAGTTCCTCGGCGTGCTCGACTTCGACGTCAAGGGAGGCAAGGTCTCCGACTTCCGCTACAAGCTGCTGCCGGTCTTTGCGAACCTGCTGCCCGCCGACAGGGAGATGGCCGCGCTGATCGACAGAATCCGCGTCCCCTACAAGGACAAGCTGGAAGAAAAGCTCGCGGTCAGTGAAGGCCTGCTCTACCGCCGCGGCAACTTCAACGGCAGCTGGGACCAGTTGATCCTCGATGCGATGATGGAGGTAAAGGGTGCCGACCTCGCCTTCTCGCCCGGCTTCCGCTGGGGGACCTCGATCCTGCCGGGCCAGACGATCACCTTCGAGCACGTCATGGACCAGACGGCAATCACCTACCCGATGTCCACGCTCACCGACATGAGCGGCGAGCAGATCAAGATGATCCTCGAGGACGTCTGCGACAACCTATTCAACCCCGATCCCTACTACCAGCAGGGCGGCGACATGGTGCGCGTCGGCGGCCTCACCTATGCCTGCGACCCGAACGCCAAGATCGGCAACCGCATTCAGGACATGCGCCTCAACGGCAAGCCGCTCGACGCGACTAAGACCTACAAGGTCGCGGGCTGGGCGCCGGTCGCCGAAGGCGCGACCGGCGAGCCGATCTGGGAGGTCGTCGCGCGCTGGCTGCGCGACAAGAAGACCATCACGCCGCGCCAGCTCAACACGCCGCGACTGATCGGGGTCGGAGGCAACGCAGGACTGGCCTGATGCGCGCCGTCGTACTTGTCCTGCTCTGGCTGCAAGCCGCCGTAGGCTTGGCAGCCGAACTGCGCGATTACGAGGCGGTGCGCGTTGCTGCGCGCACCTGGGTCATTCATGGTCCGCTGGGCGATCCCTCGGTCGAGAACCAGGGCTTCATGAACAACCCGGCCTTCGTGGTCACCGACGCAGGCGTCGTCGTCGTCGATCCGGGATCGAGCGTCCAGGCGGGGCGCATGTTGCTACGGCAGATAAAAAAGGTGACGAACAAGCCAGTCACCCATGTACTGAATACCCACGTGCATGGCGATCACTGGCTGGGCAACCACGCCATCCACGATGCCTATCCGGAAGCGCGGATCATGGCCCATCCGCTCATGATCACAGGCGCGCACGGCGGCGAAGCAAAGCGCTGGCTCGACCTCATGGACCGCCTGACCGAAGGCTTCACGCGCGGCACCCGGGCGGTGATCCCGACCGTGCCGGTCACGGAAGACCAAGTGATCACCGTCGGCGGAATCACCTTCCGCATCCTGGCACCAGCCAAAGCCCATTCGGGCACCGACATCATGATCCATGTCGTCGAGGAGAACCTACTGTTCCTCGGCGACAACGTCATGAACGGCCGCTTCGGCCGCATGGACGAAGGCAGTTTCCAGGGCAACATCGCTGCCTGCGAGCGGGCACTCACTGTGCCGGCCAAGGTCTTCGTTCCTGGTCACGGTTGGACGGCCGGCAAGGAGATCGTCTCCACCTACCGTGACTACCTCTCCACCCTGTTCGAAACCGCCAGGGTCGAATACGACAAGGGCAAGCAGGACTACGAAATGAAGGAAACCCTGCGTGCGAAGCTCTCCCGCTTCACCGACTGGGTGGGCTTCGATCTCAACTTCGGCCGCCACATCAGCGTCGCCGTGCTCGAGATCGAGGCGATGTAGGCTGGGGGTCGCCAAATGATCGAGTTGCGCAAATCGTCAGAGCGGGGCTATGCCGACCACGGCTGGCTGCGCTCGTGGCACAGCTTCTCCTTCGCCGACTATCACGACCCGGCGCAGATGGGCTGGGGCGCGCTGCGCGTCATCAACGAGGATATCGTCGCGCCGGCCACGGGCTTCGGGATGCATGGTCATCGCGACATGGAGATCGTCACTTATCTGCTCGACGGCCCCCTCGAGCACAAGGACAGCATGGGTAACGGCTCGGTGTTTCGCGCCCCCGAGGTGCAGCGCATGAGCGCCGGCAGGGGCGTCATGCATAGTGAGTTCAACGCCTCGCAGGACGAGCCCGTCCATCTGCTGCAAATCTGGATCGAGCCAAACGTGCGCGGCATCACGCCCGAATACGAACAGAAGACCTTCACCGATGCCGCGAAGCGCGGCGCGTGGTGCATGATCGCCTCTCCCGACGGACGGAACGGCAGCCTGACGATCCACCAGAATGCCCTGCTGATGGCGCGAAAAGTCGGCGCCGGCGAGACGGCGCACTATGCACTGCCCGCCGGGCGGCGCGTCTATATTCACGTTGTGAGCGGGCAGATGCATTGCAACGGCCATGCCCTCTCGCCAGGCGACGGGGCCAAGATCGTTGACACCTCCGACCTGCAATTCGAGGCCCACACCGAGACGGAGCTGCTATTGTTCGATCTGCCCTGATTTTTCCGGACAGTTCCAATGCAGATCGAAGTAATCGACTACAAGAACGGCATCCATGCCTTCGATGCCGGCTACGTGCGCCACCAGCTGGCGGCCATCCACCTGATCGTCGACAACGGCCACGCGGCCTTCGTCGATACCGGCAGCAATGCGAGCCTGCCGCGCGCCCAAGCCGCCTTGGCACAACTCGGACTGGCGCCGACGGACGTGGACTACGTGATCCTCACCCACATCCATCTCGACCATGCCGGCGGTGCCGGCGCGATGATGGCGGCCTTTCCGAAAGCACGGCTGGTCGTCCATCCCCGTGGCGCGCGGCACATGATCGACCCGGCCCGGCTGATGCAGGCGACGGAACAAGTCTATGGCCGCGAACGGGCGCGTACCCTTTACGGCGATCTGCTGTCGATCCCGGCAGAACGCGTCATCGAAACGACGGACGGCATGGTGCTGCCACTCGGCGGCCGCGAACTGGCCTTCTACGACGCCCCCGGGCACGCCAAGCACCACAACTTCATCCACGATCGGGCTGCGAACGGCATCTTCAGCGGCGACACCTTTGGAATTGCCTATCGCGAATGCGACGTCGGCGGACTGCCGCTGCTGTTTCCCTCGACGACGCCATCGCAGTTCGATCCGGTGGATCTGCGCGATTCCGTCGAACACATGATTTCGCTCAACCCCGAGGCAATCTATCCGACGCACTTCGGCCGCCTCGCCCCGCCGCGCCAGCTGGCCGAGGCCATGCTGCACCGCATGGACGACTTCGTCCGCCTTGCCCGTGCCGCACGGACGGCGGCCGATCCGCTGGAAGAACTGCGGCGCACCTTGTCGGACTACGTGCTCGCCGAGGCGCACAAGCACGGCGTAGCGCTGCCCGATGCCGAGATTCTCGCCCTGTGGCAGATGGACATCGACCTCAATGCCCAAGGCTTGCTGATCTGGACCGGCGCAGCATAAAAAGCGCCGTCCCGCCAGCGCCGACTTTTTTCCGGGGAGTAAAATTGCGGCGCTTATGTCCGCGCCCCGCTTCATCCACCTCCGCCTCCACAGCGAATACTCGATCACCGACGGCTTGACGCGTCTCGACGACGCCGTGGCGCGTGCGGCAGCGGACGGCATGCCGGCGCTGGCGCTCACCGACCTCGCCAACCTGTTCGGCATGGTGAAGTTCTACACCGCGGCGCGGGCGGCCGGCATCAAGCCGCTCGTCGGCTGCGATGTCTGGGTTGCGGAAGAAGAATCCGCCGCGTCCGACCCCGGCCGTTCAGGCTGGGCGCGCCTGCTGCTGCTGGCGAAGAATCGCGCCGGTTTTCTGCGGCTCTGCGAATTGCTCTCCGCGGCATACCTGCAGCCGCGGCGTCATGGGCGTGCCGAGATTCCGCGCAGCGCCATCGCCTGCGGCGAGCACGAAAATCCCAACGACGGCCTGATCGCGCTCTCCGGCGCGCACTTCGGCGATGTCGGCCAGTGGCTCGCCGCCGACAAGCGCGACAAGGCGGCCACCTCCGCACGCCATTGGGAGGCGCTATTCCCCGGCAACTTCTATCTCGAAGTGCAGCGCCCTAACGGCCGTGCCGACCATCCGGCGCAGGAGCGCCTGATCGGCGCGACGCTGCAACTGGCGGCGGACCTCGACCTGCCCGTGGTGGCGACGCATCCGGTGCAATTCATCGATGCCGAGGACTTCCGCGCCCACGAGGCGCGTGTCTGCATCGCGGAAGGTTATGTGATGGGCGACAAGCGCCGCCCGCAGGCCTTCAGCGAGGCGCAGTATTTCAAGACGCAGGACGAGATGGCGAACCTGTTCGCAGACCTGCCCGAGGCACTCGCCAACAGCATCGAGATCGCTCGCCGCTGCAACCTGAGCGTGCCGCTCGGGAAGAGTTTCCTGCCGGAGTTCCCGACGCCGCCGGGCATGACGATCGACGAATATCTCGGCGCGCAGGCGCACGTCGGCCTGGAGAAGCGGCTTGCTCACCTCTATCCCAATGAGGCCGAACGCGATGCCCAACGACCGCGCTATGTGGAGCGCCTCGAGTTCGAAATCAAGACCATCGTGCAGATGGGCTTTCCCGGCTACTTCCTGATCGTCGCGGACTTCATCAACTGGGGCAAGAGCAATGGCGTGCCGGTCGGCCCGGGACGCGGCTCGGGCGCCGGATCGCTGGTCGCCTACAGCCTCGCCATCACCGACCTCGACCCGCTGCGCTACGATCTGCTGTTCGAGCGCTTCCTCAATCCCGAACGCGTCTCGATGCCCGACTTCGACATCGACTTCTGCCAGGAAGGCCGCGACCGGGTGATCGACTACGTGCGCAAGGCCTACGGACAGCACGCCGTCTCGCAGATCGCCACCTTCGGAACGATGGCGGCCAAGGCGGTGATTCGCGACGTCGGCCGCGTGCTCGACCTCGGCTTCAACTTTGTCGACCAGTTCGCCAAGCTGATCCCCAACGAGTTGGGGATCACGCTCAAGGACGCGCGCGAGAAGGAGCCGCAGATCAACGAGCGCCTCTCCCAGGAGGAGGAACTCGCCGAACTGTGGGCGCTCGCCGAGAAACTCGAAGGACTGACGCGCAACGTCGGCATGCACGCCGGCGGCGTGCTGATCGCTCCGGGCAAGCTCACCGACTTCTGCCCGCTCTACGCCGCCGACGGCGGCGCGACGGTCAGCCAGTTCGACAAGGACGACGTGGAGAAGGCCGGCCTGGTCAAGTTCGACTTCCTCGGCCTGCGCACGCTGACCATCCTCGCCGAGGCGGTGCGTTTCGTAAAGGATGTCGAAGGCAGCGATGTCGATCTCGACGACCTGCCGCTCGATGACAAGGATACCTACGACAAGATTTTCAAGACCGCCAACACCACGGCGGTGTTCCAGTTCGAGTCGCGCGGCATGAAGGACACGCTGCTGCAGGCACGCCCCGACTGCCTGGAAGACCTGATCGCCCTGAACGCGCTCTATCGTCCCGGTCCGATGGACTTCATTCCGAACTTCATCAACCGCAAGCACAGCCGCGAAAAGGTGGTCTTTCCGCACCCGCTGCTCGAGAAGGTGCTGAAACCCACCTACGGCATCATGGTGTACCAGGAGCAGGTGATGCAGGCGGCGCAGGTCATCGCCAACTACACGCTCGGCGGCGCCGACCTGCTGCGGCGCGCGATGGGCAAGAAGAAGCCCGAGGAAATGGCGAAGCAGCGCGAGATCTTCGTCAAGGGTGCGGCCGAGAACCAGATCGACGAGTCCAAGGCCAACGAGATCTTCGACACGATGGAGAAGTTCGCTGGCTACGGCTTCAACAAGTCGCATGCCGCCGCCTACTCGCTGGTCGCCTACCATACCGCCTGGCTCAAGTGCCACCATCCCGCGGCCTTCATGGCGGCGACGATGTCCTCCGAGATGGCCGACACCGACAAGGTGCAGTTCTTCTTCAACGATGCCAAGGATAACGGCATCACCTTCCTGCCGCCGGACATCAATACCGGCAGGGTGCGCTTCACTCCGGTCGATGGCCAGACCATCCGCTACGGCCTCGGCGCGATCAAGGGCACCGGCGAGTCGGCGCTCGGCGTGATCCTGCAGGCGAGAGAGAGCGGCCCGTTCACCGACCTGTTCGACTTCTGCCGGCGCGTCGATAAGCGCGTCGTCAATCGCCGCGTCGTCGAGGCACTGATCCGTGCCGGCGCCTTCGACAGCATCGACGACCATCGGGCCAAGCTGTTCGCTTCGGTCGGCCGCGCCCTCGATGCCGCCGAGCAGGCCGAGCGCAACGCCAACCAGGGCGGGCTGTTCGACCTGCCGGGCGAAGCAGCGCAGTTGCAAACGCATTACGTCGATGTGCCGCGTTGGAGCGAGCGGGAGCAGCTTCTCCACGAAAAGCAGGCGCTCGGCTTCTTTCTTTCAGGCCACCCATTCACCGCCTTCGCGAAGGAGGTCGGCGCGTTCGCGCGGCGGCGCCTTGCCGACCTCGAACCGCAGCGCGAGCCTGCACTACTCGCCGGCATCGTGCTCGGCGTGCGAACGCAAATGTCGCGCCGCGGCAAGATGGCGATCGTCATGCTCGACGATGCTTCGGCACAAGTCGAGGTATCCGTCTTCAACGAACTGTGGGATGCCGAACGCGCCAAGATCAAGGAGGACGAGCTGCTGATCGTCGAAGGCAAGGTGCAGCGCGACGACTACAGCGGCGGGATGCGCGTCACTGCCGACAAGCTGATGACGCTTGCCGAGGCGCGCGGGCGCTACGCGCGCGTACTCAAGCTCGCCATGAACGGCGGCTCGGACGTCGCGGCGGCCAATAGGCTGCACGTAATGCTCTCCCCCTATCGGGCTGCTAACGGAGCCTGCCCGGTACGCATCCATTACCGCAACGCGCAGGCGGAAACCGAACTGACGCTGCCTGATGCGTGGCGCGTGCAACTGGACGACAGCCTGCTCGCCGAGCTGCACGACTGGCTGCAGCCAGAAAACGTACGGGTGATCTACTCCTGAGCCTGGCCGACCGTCAAGTCGTCCAGTTGCGAGCCGCGACTACCAGCGCGGCGAAGAAGATCACCAGATGCGCGAAGGACCACAGCAGGTAGCGCCTGCGCAGCTTCTCCGGAGGCAGGGAGGAAATCAGGTACAGGCGTTCGGCGCCCGGCATGCCGACCATGTGGGTATCGGGAGCGGCGCGCAACTCGCGATGATTGCGCTCGACTTCGCGCCGTGCCTCCACTCGCGCATGCTCCCATTCGTCCAGGTCTAGCGTGCCGTCGCCGTTCCGGTCGAAGCGCCGCAGCAGGCCCGACATGTCCTTTTTCCATTCCGCCAGAAGGTGCTTGACGTCCTCGGCAAGGCTCAGTTGCAGGCCGTCGCCGGCCAGCGTGCGGAAGCCGCCAAGCACGTAGATGTTTTCGCCCTCGATCAGCAGCGACTGGGTGTGGCGGTAGTCGACTGACGGATGCCAAACCTCCTTGTCGCGCGGCAGCACCTCTGCACCCTCGGGGTCGACCACACAGACGCCGCTGCCGTCATCGAGCAGGAAGGAGTCGTTCGATTCGCCGCTGCTTTCGGTGACCCACTTGTCTTCGCGCTTGTGCTCCACCTTGTAGCGATACCACAAACACGGCCTCTGGTTGAGCGGTGCGAGCAGCGGTGGGCCGTCGAGCGGCCTGCCGCGGCCGAGCAGTTCGACGTAGCCCTGAGCGGCCGAAGCGATCTGCGAGGTAGGCGTGTCGGCGAACGCACGGGCACGACGCAGCACGGCAATCCAGGCGAACAGGGCGAGCACGGCGATGATGCCTGCGCTGATGCGCCACCCCAGCGGAGTATCGATTTCGCTGCCGACGATCAGAAACAGCAGATAGCCGCCTGAGGTAAGCCACTGGCCGTAGCTGCGGCGCAAGCGGACCAGCATCGGTCCTCAGCCCTCAGACGAACAGCTTCTTCAGATCGACGTCCTTCTTTTCGCCGGCCGAGAACTGCAGCAACGGCTTATGGCCGAAGCGGAACATGCCGGCGATGACGGAATCGGGAAACTGCTCGACGCGCACGTTGTTGATGTTCACCGCCTCGTTGTAGAACTCGCGCCGGTCGGCGATCGCGTTCTCGAGCTGGCTGATGCGCGACTGCAGCTGCATGAAGCTCTCGTTGGCGCGCAGCTCGGGATAGGCCTCGGCAACCGCGAAGATCTGGCCGAGGCCGCTGCGCAACGCGCCCTCTGCCGTGCCGAGCGCTGCGATATCGTGGTTCTGGCGCGCCGTCTGCACCTGGCTGCGCGCCTCGATCACCTTTTGCAGTGTCTCCTGCTCGAACTGCTTGTACTGCTTGCAGGTCTCGACAAGCTTGGGCAACTCGTCATGCCGCTGCTTGAGCAGCACATCGATGTTCGCCCAGGCCTTGTCCACGCCGTGCTTGAGGGACACCAGATGATTGTAGGTCGTCACACCGTAGATCAGTACTACCGCAACGATGCCGAGAAACACCAGCAAGGACAGGCTCATGATCCGACTCCGAAGTTGGCATGCCGCGCCGCGCAGGAATGCGCTTGCGCTTGCCCACGATTACACCATGATTTCATCGCTCCGCCCGGGCACGCCACCAGCCGATGAAATCGTCCAGCGGCATGGCGGCGGCATAGAGGTAACCCTGGGCCCGGTCGCAGTCGAGGCGGGTGACGATCTCGGCCGCTGCCTCCGTCTCGACACCCTCGGCCACCACCACCATGCCGAGGCGATGGGCAAGTTGCACCACCGAGGCGATGATTTCCCGATCGTGCTCCGAACTCTCGGCATGGCGCACGAAACTCTGGTCGATCTTGACTTCCTGGACGGGCAAGCGCCGAAGGTAGCTCATGCTGGCGTATCCGGTGCCGAAATCGTCCACCGACAGTTGGAAGCCGAGCGTGCGCAAGCGGCGCAGCACATCGATGACCTGCGCGGTATCTTCGATCACCTGAGTCTCGGTCAGTTCGAGCAACAGACAACCGGGCGCGATATCCCAGGTGGCGAGGGTCTGGGCGAGCAGATCGGGAAGTTCAGTATCGAGCAGGTCGTGCGCCGAAAGGTTGACCGACAGGATGATCTCGATCTGTTCGGCCTGTAGGCGATTCTGGATCTGGATCGCCTGCTGCAGCAACCAGCGGGTGAACTTGCCGTGCAAACCGAGACGCTCCACGGTGGCAAGGGCACGGTGCGGCGGAATCGCTTCGCCGTTCGGCAAGGTCCAGCGCAACAAGGCTTCGCAGCCGACGCAGGCGCCGCTGCGCAAATCGACCTGCGGCTGCAGGTGCAGTGCAAGGCCGGGGTAGCCCGCTAGGGCGCGCGGCATCTCGGCATGCAGAAGATGCTGCGATTTATCGACCTGCTCCATGGCGGGATCGTAGAGCGCATGGCCGCTGTCGCTCCGCACCGCAGCGAGGCAAGCGATGCGCGACGACTGGACGAGATGGCGAGGATCTTCGCCGTTGTCAGGGTAGAGCGCACCGCCACATGCCACACGCAGCATCAACAGGCTATCGTCGTTGGCCTGCAATGGGCTATCAAACAGGGCGGCGAACTTCATCATTGCCAGCAGCAAGGGGGCACTGCTCGGCAGGTCGGCTGCGACGACCAGCCACTCCCAATGATCCAGCACGTAGAGCTTGTCTTGCGGACGCAGCATGGCGGACAAGCGCGCGGTGATATCCGAACGTAATCCATGATCGGCCTCGGGTGCCAGGCGGTACAACGCCGGCTCAGGAAGCACGAGGAAATCTATGATCCCGATGCAACGTTCCGGCGAGACCTCCTGCATCTGCCGAGCAATCTCCGTCAGCGCGGCGGATAGGCGGGGCAGGCCCGTGGCAAGGTCGAGATGTGAGTCTTCCGGAGGGCCTATGGACTCCACACTCATGTCAGGCCAGATAGAAATCTGCCGGATTGATGCCGTAGGCATTCGCCGGCAAGGAGCGCACGATGCGGTACGGCTCGCCGCCGGCACTGGCCGGATCCATGATCAGGTCGAGGGTACGGGGACGTCGCTCGATGGTCTTGTCCGGCCCGAGCACGATCATGATGCGCGGCTTAAGGCGGCGGATCCGGTTCTGCTGGATGACCACGGCCACCTCTCCGCTGTTGAGTTCGACGAGCGTGCCAATTGGATAGAGGCCAACACACTGGATCAGCTGGTCGACCAGCGGCGCGCGAAACTGCTTGTCGCGCACAGCAATCAGCGATTCGAGCGCCTGCTGACTTGAGATGGCGGCGCTATAGGAACGCTGCCGGGTCATCGCGCAGTAGCAGTCGATCAGCCCCGCCAATTCTGCGTGCAGGCTAATCCTTTCGCCCTGGATGCGGCGTGGGTAACCACTGCCGTCATAGCGCTCGTGATGGCTGCCGACGATGTTGAGCGCCTCACTCGTAAAACCGGGCTGGCCGATCAGCATTTCCAGCGAACTGGCAACGTGGGAGCGGACAAGCGCGAGTTCCTCTTGGGTGAGCGGCTCCTGCTTGTGCAGTACGACCTCTGGCAGCTTGATTTTGCCGATATCCTGCATCAGCCCTACCAATCCTAGCAACTCCACGGTACGTGCCGGCATGCCGAGGAAGCGCGCCAGCACCATCAGATGCACCGAGACGTCCACGGAATGGTCGTAGGAATATTCGTCGGTAGCGCGCAGGCGCGTCAGCCAGATCATGGCGTCCGGGTTGCGCTCAACCGCTTCGGCCATCTCTGCCACGAGGCCGACGACTTCCTTGATATCGCCGGAGATTTTCTGATCGAGCGACTCGCGGATCGACTTCAGCTTGGATTTGACGTCGTCGACGATCGGTGCCGAGTAGAGCAATTCGGCCTCTAGCCGGCTCTGCTTGTCGAGGCCGAACACCTGCGGCACCGTCCGCGCGCGCTGACGCTTGGGTGGTTGCTCGCGCAGCACGCGACAGACTTCGGGAAACTCGTCGTCGACTGCTTCGACAACGACTGCCGTACTGGCCGATGCCGACCGAAGTCGCTCGGGGGCTATGCGCGGCGCGACGGCGTAATGCTCGCCCGCCGAACGGCTACGGTCAATCGTCACCGTCTTGCAGTATTTCTGCAGGTCGGCGATCTGGTCCTCGTCTGTGACCAGGAAGCCTTGCAGCAGGAACGGCGTACCCAGCCAGGGGCGATCGAGATCAACGACGAACATGCCGAGCTGCACTTGCTGGGTGGATATGACTTCCCTCATCGGATCACCTCGGCGCGCTTCAGACGGAGGCCCGCTGCTCGAAGCTGCCAAATCCACCTGGTTCGCCGCCGCCGATCTCGACAGCGACATGCTCGACCTGTGCCGCCGGCGGGCCGCGCCGCGCCCAGTTCATGATCGCCGCCACCTGCTCGGACGTGCCGGCAACCATCGCCTCGACACTGCCGTCGCTGCGGTTACGTACCCAGCCGGTGACCCCAAGCGCCGTGGCCTCCTGCGCCATACTGGCGCGATACCAGACCCCCTGCACCCTGCCGGTGATAATGAGGCGCCTGATTTCCATGACCCTATGCCGTCACTTCACCTGCATGCCCGGCGTGGCACCCGAGTCGGGCGACAGCAAGAAAAGACCGGCAGTCTTGCCTTCGGGATCGGAAGCAGCAAGCACCATGCCCTCGCTCATGCCGAACTTCATCTTGCGCGGAGCGAGGTTGGCGACCATCACAGTGAGGCGCCCAACCAGTGTCGCTGGATCGTAGGCGGACTTGATGCCGGCGAAGACCTGCCGGGTGCCCAGCGGGCCGAGGTCGAGCGACAGCTTCAGCAACTTCTCGGCGCCTTCGACATGCTGGGCATCGGCAATGCGGGCGATGCGCAGGTCGACCTTGGAAAAGTCGTCGATGCCGATGTGGTCGTTGGCCTGCGTGCGCTCTCCTGCCTGCTGCTGGTGCTGCGCATGACGCTGCTGCGAATGCGGCTCGGGCTGGGCTGCCGGCGCTGGTGCCGGCGCCAGCGATTCGCGGTTGGCGGCGAGCAGCGCCTCGACCTGCTTGCCCTCGATACGTGCCATCAGATGCTCGTAGGGATTAATGGCATGGGACTGCGGCAGCAGATGCTGGGCATCGGCCCAGTGCAATGGCGGAATGTTGAGGAACTCCTCGGCGCGCTGAGCGAGCTTGGGCAGCACCGGCTTGAGATAGAGCGTGAGCAGACGGAAGGCATTCACCAGCATCGTGCACACCACGTGCAGTTCGCGCTCCTTGCCACCGTGCTTGGCGAGCTTCCATGGCTGGTGGTGATCGACATACTGGTTGACCTGATCGGCCAGCGCCATGATGCGGCGGATGGCGCGTCCGAAGTCGCGCGATTCGTAGTAGCCGGCAATCTCTTCCGACGCGAGCTGCAGTTCGGGCAGACTTTGGTGGAAGCGGTCGCGGAACGGCTCGTCGAGCAGCTTGCCGTCGAAATGCTTGGCGATGAAGTTCGCCGAACGGCTCGCGATGTTGATGTACTTGCCGACGAGGTCGCTGTTGACGCGGCTGACGAAGTCGTCGAGATTGAGGTCGAGATCCTCCATCGTGCCGTTGAGCTTGGCGGCGAAGTAGTAGCGCAGCCACTCGGGATTCATGCCCTGCTTGAGATAGCTCTCGGCGGTGATGAAGGTGCCTCGCGACTTGGACATCTTCGCGCCATCGACGGTGAGGAAGCCGTGAGCGAAGACGTTGGTCGGCGTGCGGTAACCGGCATGCTGCAACTCGGCGGGCCAGAACAGCGCGTGGAAATAAAGAATGTCTTTGCCGATGAAGTGGTAGAGCTCGGCCTTGGAGTCAGGCTTCCAATAAGCGTCGAAGTCGATACCCTGCTTCGTGCAGAAGTTCTTGAACGAACCCATGTAGCCGATCGGCGCGTCGAGCCAGACGTAGAAATACTTGCCGGGCGCGCCGGGAATCTCGAAGCCGAAATAGGGAGCGTCTCGCGAGATGTCCCAGTCGGTGAGCTTGTTCTCTCCCTCGTCGCCGAGCCACTCGTGCAGCTTGTTGGCGGCCTCGGTCTGCAGGCTGCCGCGGCGCGTCCATTCGCGCAGGAAGGACTGGCAGCGCGGGTCGGAAAGCTTGAAAAAGTAGTGGTCGGAACTCTTCAATTCAGGCTTCGCGCCCGAGACCGCAGAGTACGGGTCCTTCAGTTCGGTCGGCGCGTAGGCGGCACCGCAGGCCTCGCAGGAGTCGCCATACTGATCCTTTGCACCGCACTTCGGGCATTCGCCCTTGATGAAGCGGTCGGGCAGGAACATCTGCTTGACCGGATCGTAGTACTGCTCGATGGCGCGCACCTCGATCAGGCCGGCGGCCTTGAGCTTGGTGTAGATGTCCTCGGAGTAGAAACGAGTCTCTTCCGAGTGCGTCGAATAGTAGTTGTCGAAGGCGATGTGGAAGCCGGCGAAGTCGCGGCTGTGTTCGCCATGCACGCGGGCGATCAATTGCTCCGGCGTGATGCCTTCTTTCTCCGCGCGCAGCATGATCGGCGTGCCGTGCGTGTCGTCGGCGCAGACGTACCAGCACTCATGGCCACGCATCTTCTGGAAGCGCACCCAGATGTCGGTCTGGATGTATTCGACGAGGTGGCCGAGGTGGATGGCGCCGTTGGCGTACGGCAGTGCGGAAGTGACGAGAATCTGGCGGACGGCTGACATGTCGGAATGAACGGCTAAGGAGCGGATTTATCGGTCAATTCTAGCAGTCGGCGCCATGTCGCCGGCGCCGACTTTTCGACGAGCGCAGCGAGCATGAAGTCTCCGCGCCCGCGAGGGCGGGGCTGGGGGTGGGCGGGTTATTTTGTGCCGTATCGCCGACGCCGACTTTTTCTCACTGCTGCGAGGGAGGCAGGTCGAGCCACGCCGCCAGCCCGCCGCCCTCGCGCGGCTGCAGTTGCGCCTGCCAGCCATTGGCGCGCGCCAGCTCGCGCACGATGGCCAGGCCGAGCCCCGAACCTCCGGTCGCCGGGCTGCGCGACGTCTCGAGCCGCTGGAAGGGCTGGAACATCGCTTCGATCTGCTCGGATGGGATGCCCGGCCCACGGTCGAGCACGCCGATGCGGCAACGTTGCGGTGAAGCTTCGCACACCAGCTCGATCTCCCCTTCGGGCGCATGACGCAATGCGTTCTGCAGCAGGTTGCCGACGGCACGGCGCAGTGCACGCGGCGGCAGGGCATGGCGGCACGGCGGACAGCGCAGCCTGATGTCGCGCCCGCCGGCGCGGTGCTCCTCCGCCAGCTTGGCTAAAAAAGCGGCTAGGTCGATGTCCTGCGGCGGTTCGCGCTCGAGCCCGCGCGCGAGGTCGAGCAAGGTGCCGATCAGCGCATTCATCTCTTCGATATCTCGCTCCATCTGCTCGATGCGCTCGGATGTCGGCTCGAGCCGCAGCAGCTCGAGCGACAGGCGCAGCCGCGCGAGCGGCGTACGCAAGTCGTGCGATACGCCAGCCAGCAGCGTCGTGCGCGCGGCAAGCAGTTCGCGTACTTGGCGCGCCATCGCGTTAAAGCGCTGTGCCAACGCGGCGAGCTCGCGTGGCCCGGTCTCCGGCAGCAGCTCCGGGCTTTGGCCCTGGCCGATGCGTGTGGCCGCCTCGTCGAGGCGCGCCAGCGGCTTCGCGATGCGGCGCGCGAGCCAGACGGCGACGCCGATCGCCAGCAGCAGCCCGCCGCCGAGCGCGGACAGCGCTGCGGCCAGCGGCTGTGTCGCGATGCGCTGCTGCGACAGGCCGACTGCGAGTTCTCCTCGGCCGGCTGGCAGGCTGGCCCAGTACCAGACCGCATCGCCGATCGTCTCGCGCACGAGATGCTGGTGGCTGCCGGTACGCAGGGCGAGCGCATCCTCGAGCAGGTAGAAATAGGGCGGATGCCACTCGTCCTCGGCGGGCCCGGGCAAGGCGTCGCGCAGCGCCAAGCCATGGTTGGCCAGCAGTTCGAATTCGAAGTCTGGCCGCGTGCGCGGCGGCAGTTCAGCCCAGGTTTGCGCCGAGAGGATCATCAGGCCGGCCAGATCGTCGGCCGAGCGACGCGCCAGCGGCAGCATGAGGAACCACGCCATTGCGCCGGCGGTGAGCAGTTCGACGAGAATGAAGGTGCCAGCGAGCAGCAGGGTGTTCTGCCTTGCCAGGCTGAACGGTGATCTCAAGCTTCGCCGCCTTGCGGATTGAACAGGTAGCCCTCACCGCGCACGGTGCGGATGTAGCGCGGTGCCGATGGATCGGCTTCGATCTTGCGGCGCAGGCGCGTGACGCGGATGTCGATGCTGCGATCGAAGGGATCGCGGTCGTAGCCCTTGAGCAGGTCAACCAGGCTGTCGCGCGACAGCACCCGGTTGGGGCGCGCGACAAACGCTACCAGCAGGTCGAACTCTGCGCCGGTGAGCGGCACCTCGGTCTTGTCGCGCAGCAGCCGTCGTCCGGCCAGATCCAGGACATACGGACCGAAACGCGAAGCGGCCGGCGCCGTGGCGGCCGATTCGGCTTGGACGGCATGGCCTCGGCGCAGCAGCGCGCGCAGCCGGGCCAGCAGTTCGCGCGGGCTGAAGGGCTTGGCGAGATAATCGTCGGCGCCGACTTCGAGGCCGACCACGCGGTCCACTTCTTCGCCGCGGGCGGAGAGGATCAGGATCGGCACGCTCGCCGACTGCCCCCGCAGCGCACGGGTCAGCGCCAGCCCGTCCTCGCCGGGCAGCATGAGGTCGAGCACGATCGCATCGGGCATCCCGCCGTCAGCGATGGCATTGCGCATCGCCGAACCGTCCCCCACGGCTTCGACCGAAAAGCCGTTAGCCGCGAGATAGCTGGTCAGGAGTTCCCGCAAAGCCGGGTCGTCATCGACGACGAGCACGCGCGGAAGCACAGGTAGTTTCATAGGTAAAGTGTAGCCTGCATCGCAGGCTCTCTCCGCCGCGCGGATACCGACAGAAACAATCGGAAACGATCCGTTGCTGCCGGGACATGGCATCGTTACGCCCAGCGCCGAAGATGGCGAGCATCCGATAGCGACCATGAAACCCCGATCCCTAGTCTTCACGTTGTTTCTGCTGGCCTGCGTGTCATCCGCCTGGGCGCAGAACCGCTCCGGCAGCGAAGATGCCGTGCCGATGCGTCCGCTCAACCTCTCCTTGCCGCGCGATGCCTTGCGGAGTAGCCCTCCAACCTTCCAAGCCGCACCCGAGGATGCGGCGACGCGCAACCTGAGGCATGAAGTCCGCGAGCGCGAACGTCAAGAAGAACGGGAGCGACTGCCCTACGGCACCGGGTACGAGGCGCGACAGCAAGGCATGCCTCCTTCTCCGGTCTTCGGCGGAGGAACTGGCGGCGGCGCTGCCGGACCTGCCGGCATGGGGGGAGGCGGCCCTGGCGGACACGGCGGCCGCATGGGACGCGGACGGTAAAGATTTCATTTCAAACAGAAGGAGCGACAGCATGAAAACCCTGAGAACCCTTGTACTGGTGGCGATCTCGGCCACCGTTGCGACCATGGCCACTTCGGCGTTCGCCCGCGGCGGAGGCGGAGGCGGGGGTGGTGGAGGCGGTTTCGGCGGTGGTGGCGGCTTTGGTGGTGGCGGCGGCTATGGCAGCGGCCAGGGGTCCCAGACTCAACATCAATACGAAAAACAAAACCGCTACGAATATGGCCAGGGCAGCGGCCAAGGTACTCAGACCCGCGAGCAGGCTCGCGACCAGGTGCGCGAGCGAGACCAGTCCCAGGATCAGTTGCGCAGTCGCGACCGCGACCGCATCCATGCGCCTGGAACGGGAAGCGGGCCGTCCAACTGACCTGACAGCCGAATCCAGCCGTTACCCGCAGGAGCGATCCGGATATTCGAGACCGACGGGCGGGCGCCTTGAATGGCGCTCGCCCGTCCCCATTTGGAAGATCAGCCTCGGCTAATGCTTAGCCTGATAAAATTAGTCAAGCACTCGTTTCTCTCATCCAATCCCTGTCCTCCCCGCTTCCAAGAGGTTTCCCATGTCACTGACCGATCAGTCCATCCAGGACGCGTTGAAAGCCGTCGTCGATCCCAACACGAACAAGGATCTCGTTTCCAGCCGCAGCGCCAAGAACATCAAGATCTCCGGCGCCGACGTATCCGTGGATATCGAGCTCGGTTACCCGGCGAAAAGCCAGATCGAGTCGATCCGCAAGCGGGTGATCGATGCGATCAAGGCAGTGCCAGGCGTGGGTAACGTCTCGGCCAATGTCTATCAGAAGATCGTCTCGCATGCGGTCCAAAAGGGCGTGAAGCTGGTGCCGGGTGTCAAGAACATCATCGCCGTCGCCTCGGGCAAGGGCGGCGTCGGCAAGTCCACCACCGCAGTCAACCTCGCGCTGGCGCTGGCCGCCGAAGGCGCCAACGTCGGCATCCTCGACGCCGACATCTACGGCCCTTCGCAGCCGCAGATGCTGGGCATCGCCGACAGCCAGCCCGAGTCAGGCGACGGCAAGAAGCTCGAGCCGATGCAGGCGCACGGCATCCAGGCGATGTCGATCGGCTTCCTGATCGACCCCGAAACCCCGATGGTCTGGCGTGGCCCGATGGTCACCCAGGCGCTGACCCAGTTGCTCGGCGACACGAACTGGAACGATCTCGACTACCTCGTCGTCGACTTGCCGCCCGGCACCGGCGACATCCAGCTCACGCTGGCCCAGCAAGTACCGGTGACCGGTTCCGTCATCGTCACCACGCCGCAGGACATCGCCCTGCTCGACGCGCGCAAGGGCCTCAAGATGTTCGAGAAGGTCGGCATCCCGATCCTCGGCATCGTCGAGAACATGAGCATCCACATCTGCTCCAAGTGCGGCCACGAAGAACATATCTTCGGCTCCGGCGGCGGCGAGAAGATGTGCGCCGACTACGAGACCGAGTTCCTCGGTGCCCTGCCCCTCGACATCAAGATCCGTGAGCAGGTCGATGGCGGCAAGCCTTCCGTGGTCGCCGATCCGGACGGCCGCGTCGCCGAGATCTACAAGGGCATCGCTCGCCGCATCGGGGTCAAGATCGCCGAGCAGGCCAAGGACCACTCCGCCAAGTTCCCCAGCATCGTGGTGCAGAACACCTAAATCCCTGGCAAATATGGTGTAATTCGCGCGCCTCCGCATGTCGGGGGCGCTGTCATTTTCGGCGCATTATTTTTTAGGAGCGCGCATGAGCATCAAGTCGGACAAGTGGATTCGTCGCATGGCGCAGGAGCACGGCATGATCGAGCCGTTCGCGCCCCAGCTCGTGCGTGAAGTGAATGGAGAAAAGATCGTCTCCTACGGCACGTCGAGCTACGGCTACGACATCCGCTGCGCCGACGAATTCCGCGTGTTCACCAACATCAATTCGACCATCGTCGATCCGAAGGCTTTCGACCCGAACTCGTTCGTCGAGGTCTCTGGAAAAGGCTACTGCGTGATCCCGCCGAACTCATTCGCGCTGGCACGCACCGTCGAGTACTTTCGCATTCCCCGCAGCGTGCTCACCGTCTGTCTCGGCAAAAGCACCTACGCACGCTGCGGCATCATTGTGAATGTCACACCCTTCGAGCCCGAGTGGGAAGGCTATGTGACCCTCGAGTTCTCCAACACCACACCACTACCCGCCAAGATCTACGCCGGCGAGGGCTGCGCGCAGGTGATCTTCTTCGAGTCCGACGAGATCTGCGAGACGTCCTATCGCGACCGCGGCGGAAAGTACCAGGGCCAGGTCGGCGTGACCTTGCCGAAGATCTGACGCCTAGCGCGTAAACATTCTTCCATTCTTCCGACCCGCAGCCGAATCCGGCGCGGGTTTTCGCATTTGAGAGGCCCACCATGCGCTTCCATTTCCCCATCATCATCATCGACGAAGATTTCCGCTCGGAGAACGCCTCGGGTCTCGGCATCCGCGCGCTGGCCTCCGCCATCGAGAAGGAAGGCATGGACGTGCTCGGCGTGACGAGCTACGGCGATCTGACCTCGTTCGCACAGCAGCAGAGCCGCGCGTCGGCCTTCATCCTCTCGGTCGACGACGAGGAACTCGTCAATGAGGAAGAAGAGACCATTGCCGAACTGCGCGCCTTCGTCAGCGAGATCCGCAACCGCAACGCCGAAATCCCGATCTTTCTGCACGGCGAGACGCGCACCAGCCGCCACATCCCGAACGATGTGCTGCGCGAGCTGCATGGCTTCATCCACATGCACGAGGACACGCCGGAGTTTATCGCCCGCCACGTGGTACGCGAAGCGAAGAGTTACCTCGATTCGCTGCCGCCGCCGTTCTTCCGCGCGCTGACCCACTACGCCGCCGACGGTTCCTATTCGTGGCACTGCCCCGGCCACTCGGGAGGGGTCGCCTTCCTCAAGTCGCCCGTCGGCCAGATGTTCCACCAGTTCTTCGGCGAAAACATGCTGCGCGCCGACGTCTGCAACGCCGTCGAGGAACTTGGCCAACTGCTCGACCACACCGGCCCGGTGGCCGCCTCCGAGCGCAACGCCGCCCGCATCTTCAACGCCGACCACCTGTTCTTCGTCACCAACGGCACGTCGACCTCCAACAAGATCGTCTGGCATTCCACCGTCGCGCCGGGCGACATCGTCGTCGTCGACCGCAACTGCCACAAGTCGATCCTGCACGCGATCATGATGACCGGCGCGATCCCTGTCTTCCTCATGCCGACGCGCAACAACTACGGCATCATCGGTCCAATCCCGAAGAGCGAGTTCGCCTGGGACAACATCCGGAAGAAGATCGACGCCAACCCCTTCATCGCCGACAAGAACGCCAAGCCGCGCGTGCTGACCATCACGCAGAGCACATACGACGGCGTGATGTACAACGTCGAAGACATCAAGGAGATGCTCGACAGCAAGATCGACACGCTGCATTTCGACGAAGCCTGGCTGCCGCACGCCGCCTTCCACGACTTCTACGGCGACTACCATGCCATCGGCGCCGAGCGGAAGCGCTGCCAGGAGTCGATGGTGTTCGCCACCCAGTCCACCCACAAGCTGCTCGCCGGCCTCTCGCAGGCCTCGCAGATCCTCGTGCAGGATGCCGAGAACCACAAGCTCGACCGCGACGTGTTCAACGAAGCCTACCTGATGCACACGTCGACCTCGCCACAATATTCGATCATCGCTTCCTGCGACGTAGCCGCGGCGATGATGGAGGAGCCGGGCGGGAAGGCGCTGGTCGAGGAATCGATCGCCGAAGCGCTCGATTTCCGCCGCGCGATGCGCAAGGTGGCCGAGGAATGGGGCACCGACTGGTGGTTCAAGGTCTGGGGGCCGGACGATCTCTCCGAGGAAGGCATCGAGGAGCGCGAAGCCTGGATGCTCAAGGCCGGCGCACGCTGGCACGGCTTCGGCAACCTTGCCGAGGGCTTCAACCTGCTCGACCCGATCAAGGCGACCGTCATCACCCCCGGACTGGACGTGGACGGCGATTTTGCGGACGACATCGGCATCCCCGCCGCGATCGTCACCAAGTACCTTGCCGAACACGGCGTCATCGTCGAGAAGTGCGGCCTCTACAGCTTCTTCATCATGTTCACCATCGGCATTACCAAGGGCCGCTGGAACACGCTGGTCGCCGCACTGCAACAGTTCAAGGACGACTACGACAAGAACCAGCCGCTGTGGAAGGTGCTGCCCGAGTTCGTCGCCAAACACCCGCGCTACGAGCGCGTCGGCCTGCGCGACCTGTGCAAGCAGATCCACGAGGTGTACAAAGCCAACGACGTCGCGCGCCTCACCACCGAGATGTATCTCTCCGACATGGTGCCGGCGATGCGCCCGGCCGACGCCTTCGCCAAGATGGCGCACCGCGAGATCGAGCGCGTACCGATCGACGCCCTCGAAGGCCGCATCACAGCTGTGCTGCTCACTCCCTACCCACCCGGCATCCCGCTGCTGATCCCCGGCGAACGCTTCAACGCCACCATCGTGCGCTACCTGCAGTTCGCGCGCGAGTTCAACGCCAAGTTCCCCGGTTTTGAGACCGATATCCACGGCCTCGTGAAATCCCATGGTGACGAGAGCAACGGCTATTACGTCGACTGCGTGAAATCGTAAACTCCCGCAGCGGGCCGCCGAAGCTCTTTCTACCGCGGCGCCGTCCCGCCGGCGCCGACTTTTTCCCGACTCAGGGAATGCGGTGCAGAAACTCAGCGACCAGATCGATGACGCTCTGCGCTCGCTCGCGGTGCGGCACATGACGCGTATTCGGCATGACCGCGATGCGCGTCTCCCCGCCGGCCAGCTTGCCGATGCGTTCGGGATGGCGCACCGAGCCGTACTCATCTTCGCTGCCGTGGATGGCCAGCAGCGGACAGGCGATGCGCGGCAGCACCGCATCGAGTGACCACCCCGCAAACTCCGGGGAAAGCCAGGTATCGATCCACGCATCCAGAACCCAGCGTGCCTTGTCGCCGTGATACTTGCCGAGCCGCTCGACCTGCGCCGCGTCCTCGAACTGTGCCTGAGCATCGCGGATGCCCCGCAGCGTGCGGTCCTCGACGAAAGCCTGCGCCGATTCGGTGATCAACGCGTCGCAATCCTCGCCGAACCGCGCCGCGCAATGCATGGCCATCCCGCCGCCGACGCTGTGGCCGAAGAGCACGAAGCGCTCGAGGCGGAGTTGCTCACGCAGCGCCGGAAAAAAAGTCTCCGCCTCGTCACTCACGAAATCCAGGCCCAGCTTGTCGGCACGCGGGTCTGACTGGCCGAAACCGAGCCGGTCGTAGGCGATCACCGGCCGTCGTGTACGCGCGGCAAGCGCCGCTGGAAAGTCGCGCCACAGCTCGACGCAGCCCAGGGAGTCGTGGAACAGCACAATGGGGCTGGACGACGGATGAGCCGGCGTCCAGGCGCGCGCGAACATGCGCCCCTGCGGCAGGCGTATCCAGTGATCGGTGTACGGCGTCAATGGCGTTCGTAGGTGACGAAGGCGTAGCCGAGGCCGGCTTCGGTCCTGCCGCTTACACGCCTCACCTCGCGCCATTGCGAGCGGTCAAAGTTGGGGAAATGCGCATCGCCCTCGATGTCGGCATCGATCTCGGTGAGTTCGAGCCGCTGCGACAGCGGCAGCGCATGGGTATACAGTTCGGCGCCGCCAATGACGAACAGCTGTCGTGCCGATCCGCCTGCGCCGAGATCTTCCGGCGCCGTCCCGCCAGCGCCGACTTTTTCCGCGTCTTCCAGCGAATGCACGACGACGGCCCCTTCCGCTGTGTATGCGGAGTCGCGCGTCACAACGATGTTTAGGCGGTTGGGCAACGGACGAAAGCGTGGGGGCAACGATTCCCAGGTCTTGCGCCCCATGATCACCGCATGACCGGTGGTGAGCTCCTTGAAGTGCTTCAGGTCTTCGGGCAGGTGCCAGGGCAGCGCGTTGTCCTTGCCGATGACGCCGTTTCTCGCCAGCGCGGCGATGAGCGTGATCATGCGCCGAGCAGCCCTTCATAGAGCGCGTTGTACTGCTGCGCGGGGCCAGTCCAGCTATAGTCGCCGGCCATCGCGTTCCTTTGCAACTTCCGCCACTGCGCCTTGTCGTGCCAGACACTTGAGGCCCAGCCTGCCGTACCGAGAATCGCTTCCGGGGTCGCTGCGTGGCAGACGAAACCGTTCGCGCTGCCATCCGCCAGCCCTGCCGGCGAGTAGTTGACGACGGTATCGGCGAGCCCGCCGGTGGCACGCACCAGCGGCGGCGTACCGTAGGCCAGGCTGTACATCTGGTTGAGGCCGCAGGGCTCGAAGCGCGAAGGCATCAGGAAAATGTCGGCGCCCGCCTCGATGCGGTGCGCAAGCGCCTCGTTGAAACCGAGCGTGACGGCAACATTGCCGGGGTGGCGCACCGCGAGATCGCGAAATGCGGCCTCGAGCTGCTTTTCTCCGCTGCCGAGCACGGCCAGCTGGGCCGGTAGCCCGGCCAGCGCGTCGCCGATCGCGGCGACGAGGTCGAGCCCCTTCTGGTGCGTGAGACGGCTGACCACGCCGAACAGCGGGCAATCAGTTCGTTCCGCCAGTCCGAGTTCGCGCTGCAACGCAAGCTTGTTGGCGGCCTTGGAGTCCAGGCGCTCGCGGTCGTAAGGCGCGGCGAGGTACGGGTCCCGCGCCGGATTCCAGATGTCGTAATCGATGCCGTTGAGGATGCCGCTCAGCCGGCCGGCGCGAGAACGCAGCAAGCCCTGCAAGCCCATGCCCTCGGCATCGGTCTGGATCTCGCGCGCGTAAGTCGGACTGACGGTGGTGAGCGCGTCGGCATGCGCCAGCCCGGACTTGAGAAAGGACAGGTGGCCGTAGTATTCGACGCCGCCGATGTGCCAGTCGGCATCACCGAGGGCAAGCGTATCGAGCATGCTGCGCGGGAAGATGCCCTGGAAGGCGAGGTTGTGGATGGTCAGGACCGTCTTCGCGCCGCCGCCTTCGTAGTAGCGCAGATAGTAAGGGGCCAATCCCGTCTGCCAGTCGTGGCAGTGCAGGATGTCGGGGCGCCAGTCGAGCGGCGTCGCACCGGACGCGAGGCGGGCCGCGATGCGCGACAGCAATCCGAAGCGCAGGTGGTTGTCGAGCCAGTCGTGCCCCTCGGGACCGAGATAGGGATTGCCCTGTCGGTCGTAGAGCGCGGGACAGTCGATCAGCAGGAAGGGCAGGCCATCGGCGCTCTCGGCAGCGAACAAGTCAGCCGCTGGCAGGTGTCCGCCCATCCATGGCAGGTGCACCAGATGGCGCGCGTCGGGAAACGCAGCTCGCAACGCAGGATAGCGCGGCACCAGCATGCGAACGTCGCAGCCCGTCCGCCGCAAGGCCTGAGGCAGTGCGCCGGCAACATCGCCGAGGCCGCCGGTCTTGACCCAGGGCGCAATCTCGGGCGTAGCAAACAGTACCTTCACGCCGGCATCCTCAGGGCAATACCGCGGCGATCAGGCCGGCGGTCGAACTGTCAACATCGGCGACCGCCGTCTTGCCCTCGATCATCGGCAGCAGCGAGCTGGCAATCTGCTTGCCGTATTCGACGCCCCACTGGTCGAAGGCATCGAGGTGCCACAGCACGCCGAGAGTGAATACCTTGTGCTCGTAGAGCGCCACGAGCGCACCGAGCGAATACGGATCGAGCTTCGGGAGCAGCAGCGTCGTCGACGGCTGATTACCTGGGAAGATTTTGTAAGGCGCAAGAAAAGTCGGCGCCGGCGCTGCGGCGGCTTCCAGCTCCGCGCGCGCCTCGGCCTCGGTCTTGCCCTTCATCAGCGCCGCGCTTTGGGCGAAGCAGTTGGCGAGCAGTTTCTCGTGGTGGCCGGAAAGCGGGAAATCGGCCTCCTTGCAGGCGATGAACTCGCAGGACAGCGCGCGACCACCCTGATGCAGCAGCTGGTAGAACGCATGCTGGCCATTGGTGCCGGGCTCGCCCCAGAGAATCGGCAGCGTCGGACAACCGACCAGCTTGCCGTCCCGGTCGATCTGCTTGCCGAGGCTTTCCATCTCGAGTTGTTGCAGGTAGCGCGGCAGCAGGCCAAGCGACTGGCTGTAGGGCAGCACGGCACGCGTCTGCAGGCTGAGAAAGTCAGCGTTCCACAACTCGATCAGCGCCAGCAACGCGGGCAGGTTCTCGAGCGGCGGCGCGCTGAAGAAATGCTCGTCCATCGCGCGCGCACCGGCGAGCAGCTGCTCGAACTTGTCGAAGCCGATCGCCAGCGCCAGCGGCAGGCCGATCGCCGACCACAGCGAGAAACGACCGCCGACCCAGTCCCAGAAGGCGAAAGCATTGTCGGGATCTATGCCGAAGGCCGCCACCTTGTCGAGCGCGGTCGATACCGCGACGAAGTGGCGGGCGACGGCCGCCTCACCGAGCGCCGCCGTGAGCCAATGGCGCGCCGAACAAGCGTTCTGCATCGTTTCTTGCGTGGTGAAGGTCTTGCTGGCGATGATGAACAGCGTGGTGCGCGGCGACAAGCCGACAAGCGTCGTAGCGAGATCGGCACCATCGACGTTGGCAACGTAATGAACTCGCAGATGCGGCACACGATGGGCGGCGAGTGCCTGCGTCGCCATGCGAGGCCCGAGATCGGAACCGCCGATGCCGATGTTGACGATGTCGGTGATCGGCTCGCCGGTCGCGCCGCGCCACTTGCCGGAATGAATCGCGTCGCAGAAGCCACTCATCTTGTCGAGCACCGCGCGCACGTCGGGCATTACATCACGGCCATCCACCCTGATCGGTTCGACAGTCTGGCCGAGATTGCGCAGAGCGATGTGCAGCACCGCGCGTCCTTCGGTGTGGTTGATCGGATCGCCGGCGCGCATCTTCGCGATCCAGCCGGGCACGTCGGCGGCTTCCCACAGCGCGGCGAGCAGCGGCAGCGTGTCGGCGGTGATGCGCTGCTTGGAAAGATCGAGCAGCCACTCGTTGTTGCCCTGGTTCCAGCGCACCGACAGGCGCGCGAAGCGCGTCGGATCGTGCTCGAACATGTCACGCAGGTGGACGTCGCGCAAGCCGTGCGCATGTCGCTCGGCGTGCTTCCAGGCAGGAGAGTTGAGTATAGGTGTCATAGCCAGAGCATCATGCCCATTTCAAAGGGGTGGGTCAGCATTTCGTGGTGAGGATAGGCGCGGATACGGTAATCAATCTTGCCGCAGACGTCGGGCGTCAAGGTGATGGCGAAGATCGTATTGCCATTCGACGCAGCGCCCGCATGCTCCAGGAAGAGTCGGCGGGGCGGTTTCGACTTGGTGTTAGCGCTCGGCCGCAGCATCAGCATCTCCACCGCAATATCCTCCGGTGCGAGGCCATCGAGGTGCACGGCGACTTCGATGCGCAAGCTCTCGCCGAAGGGAATACGCTTGCGCGGGTTGTCGATGCGGTGCAGGCTGACGCGCGGCCAGCAGCGCACCACATTTTCCTTCCACGCCGCCAGCGTGCGCGCGGCGGAGAAATTGTTCGCGCTCTTGCGCCGCCACTGCTGGTCGGCAGGGGCATAGTATTTCGCCACATATTCTCCGACCATGCGCATCGAATTGAAGCGCGGCGTGATGGTCGCCACCGAGCGCTTCGCCATGGCGACCCAGCCGGGCGAATAGCCCATCGGGCCGCGCGCGTAGTAGAGCGGAATCACTTTGTCCTGCAGCAGTTCATAAAGCGAACGGCCCTCCTCCGCATCGCGGCGCGCCTCGTCGTGGATGCTCGACGCCGGCTTGATCGCCCAGCCGTTGGATCCGCCGTTATTGCCGTCATCCTGCTGGAAGCCCTCGCCCCACCATCCGTCGAGCACTGACAGGTTGATGACGCCGTTGATCGCCGCCTTCATGCCGGAAGTACCGGAGGCTTCGAGCGGATAGATCGGGTTGTTGAGCCAGACATCGACGCCGGCAACCAGCCGGCGTGCCAGCCGCAGGTCATAGCCCTCGACCAGCAGGAAATGCCCCTCGAACTCGGGCATCGCCGCGACTTCGTGGATGCGACGGATGAAGGCTTGGCCGGGCTCGTCGGCCGGATGCGCCTTGCCGGCGAAGATGAACAGCACCGGCCGCTCCGGGTTACAGATCAGCCGTTGCAGTCGATCAAGGTCGCGGAACAGCAGCGTCGCACGCTTGTAGGTGGCGAAGCGCCGCGCGAAGCCAATGGTCAGGACGTTGGGGTTTTCCGGATCGGCCAATTGCAGCAACCGGTCGATGTGCGATTGCGAACTCTGGTTGCGCACATGCTGCTTGGTGACGCGGTGACGCACCAGATGCAGCGTCTGCGACTTGATCGACTGCCGCACGCTCCAGAAGGTATGGTCGGGAATCGAATGGATCTCTTCCCAGCACTGCGGATCGGTCTGGCGCTGGCGCCAAGCCGGGCCGAGCACGCGATCGAAGGTGTCGTGCCAGAGGTCGGACAGGAAGGTCGGCACATGCACACCGTTGGTGACGTAGCCGATAGGATTCTCGGTTGGCTCGACCTGGGGCCAGAGGGCGGAGCAGATCTCCGAGGAGACGGTACCGTGGATGCGCGAAACGCCATTCTGGAAGCGCGAGCCGCGGATCGCCAACGCCGTCATGTTGAAGTCGGGCTCATGGTCGATGCGGCCGAGGGCGAGCAGGCTCGCGATGTCGCAGCCCATGTCGTGACAGCACTCCTCGAAATGGCGCTTGACCACCTCCTCTGCGAAATGGTCGTGGCCGGCCGGCACGGGGGTATGGGTAGTGAACACCGTGTTGCAGGCGACCGCCTCGAGCGCACTGGGGAAATCCAGGCCGGCCTGGATCAGGTCGCGCATGCGCTCGAGGATGAGGAATGCGGCATGCCCCTCGTTGATGTGCCAGACCGTCGGCTTGAGGCCGATCTCGGTTAGCGCGCGCACGCCGCCCATGCCAAGGATAATCTCCTGCTCGATGCGCGTGTTGCGGTCACCGCCGTAGAGCCGGTGGGCGATGTTGCGATCGTGCGGCGAATTTTCCTCGATATCGGTGTCGAGCAGGTAGAGCGTGATATGCCCAACGCGCACCGACCACACCTTGACCCGCACGTCACGGCCGGGTAGCCGCACGCCAACATGCATCTCACTGCCGTCGGCGCGCAGGACCGGCGTCACCGGCAAGTCCTCGAAATCGGCATCTTTGTAGAGCGCATGCTGGCGCCCCTCGCCGTCGATACTTTGCAGGAAATAGCCTTGGCGATAGAGCAGGCCGATGCCGACGAACGGCAGGTTCATGTCGCTCGCGGTCTTGCAGTGGTCGCCGGCGAGGATGCCCAGGCCGCCGGAATAGATCGGCAGGCTCTCATGGAAGCCGAATTCGGCGCAGAAGTAGGCAATCAGCCCACCCTCCGACAAGTGCGGGCCGTGTTCGCGCCGCGGGCTGTCGTGGTAGGTATCGTAGGTGGACAGCACGCGCGCCAGCGCGCCGAGGAACACCGGATCCTCGGCGGCCTCGTCGAGGCGGTGCTGGTCGACGCGCTTGAGGAAGGCCTTCGGACTATGGCCGACCGCTCCCCAGAGCTTCTGGCCGAGGCGGGCGAACAGCGTGCGCGTCGGCCGGTCCCAGCTATACCAGAGGTTGTTGGCGAGTTCTTCCAGCCGGGCGAGCCGCGGCGGAAGCTTGGGATTGACCTCGAGTTGGAACAGCGTGCCTGCCATGATGATATTTCCGTCGATTTGTGTGAATTCTACGTAGGTTGGGCAGCCCCGCCGCCGGCACGGCGCATCGTGCCGCCCGTCTCGACCTCTTCTGCGTCCGTGCGGCCCGTTGAGATCGGCGTTTCGAGCGGAGCAGGAGGCGCCAGACGCAGGGAGCGGTAGAGGTTGGCCAGATTGCGGCGGAACAGCCGGTCGAAGCTGGCGACTGCCTGCGCAGGGTTGTAGTCACCGAACCACCAGAACCAGTCGGAACTTTCGCAGACCGCGAGTTGCGCCTCGGCGGCGGCGGCCTCCTCGCGCGACAGGCGACCGCTCGCCATGACCTGATCGTAGCTCTGCTTGGCGGCGCAGAGCAGATCCCAGGCATGGTTCTTCGCCGGATCGCCGATCCAGGTGGAGAGCGTGCCATGCACCCAACTGCCTGCCGTCAGGTGGTTCAGGGTCTTGAGCGGGCGGGCGGCAGCGCTCACGATGTCGGCGCAGGTGGCAGTGCGGATCGTCGGGTGGTCATCGAGCAGCCCGTAGAGATCCTCGAAGAAGTAATAGCCGTTGTAGGGGTAGTACTCCCAGGCGTTCTCGCCGTCGAGGGCGATGCAGACCACCGGCGTCTCGCCATCCGGCGCCGCGGTGCTTATCTTTTCGAGTTGGGCGACGAAATGCGCGGCAGCATCGCGACCATGCCATTTCGCGTACTCGAAGCCGATCAGATCGGATAGGCGGTCGTCGCGGAAGAACAGCGTGGTGTCCGGCGCGGTAGCGAGCTGCCAGGGATGACAGCGCGTTTCTGCCGGCGCCACTGCACGAGAGGCGGCGAGGCTGTGATTGAGGACCGCTTCGCCGCTTGCCAGCCAGCGGCAGCCGGCAGAGGCAGCCATCTCGACGAAGCGCGACGACACTGCACCCTCGGCCGGCCACATACCGAACGGTGGCGCACCGAAACGCTCAGCGTGGCTCTTCTTGGCCGCCTCGATGTGCCGCCCGACCCGATCCCGCCCGCCCGGATATGCTGTCGCCAGCGGCAGCGGAGCATCAGGCAGGCTCTCTTGGGCAGCATGGAAGTCGATCAGCAGCGGCGCCAAGGGATGTGTGGCGGGCGTGGCGGATATCTCGATCTGCCCGCGCGCCTGCAGCGCACGATAGCGCGGCACCAAGGCATTCAGCGTCCTGCCGATGTAGGCGAGCAGTTGTTGGCGGTCTTCCAAAGAGAAACCTTCCCCTTTGGCCATCAGGTCGGCCAACAGCGGCTCGTGTCGGCGCTCGGTTTCGCCGGTCCAAGCAAGGTGGTACCAGACCAGCAAGTCGGCAATATAGACGGTCGATAGGTAGGCGAGCGCCTTCTCCCCTTCTCGATTCAGCGCGGCATAGATCTGCTGAAGCCGCTTGTAGCTGGGGAAAGGCTCCAGCATCGTCGGATGATGACAACGGAAACAATGCTCGAACAACTGTCCTCTCTCGGCAGGCAAGAGAACCTCCAGGTCGGGCATGGCCAGCCAGCGCAACAATGGATCGCGGAAGCTGCCGGACGCGCACTGATCCGCATAGTCTTCGATCTGGTCGAGCAGTACCGGCACGAAATTGACCACCGCGCGCACACGCGGATGACGCTCGAGGTGCCCGGCCATGTCGGTGTAGTCCTTGAGCGCGTGCAGGTAGGTCCATGGCATGACGAACTCGCCGCTCGCATGGTCGCGATAGTCCGGCTGATGCATGTGCCAGAGGAAAATCAGGTCGAGCCGCGCAGCGGGCATATCCCTAGGGTGCCTGGCAAGCGCGCTCAGCGAATATGGTGGAGGCGCTGGCCGAGCATGTCGGGCGTGACCAGCGTGATCCCCTTCTCGGTAACGTAGAAGCGCTTGCGATCCTCTTCCAGATCGTAGCCGATCTCCATGCCCTCCGGAATGCGGCACTTCTTGTCGATCACCGCGCGCCGGATCTTGGCGTAGCGGCCAATCTCGACATTGGGCAGGATGACGGAATCCTCGACCTCGGCAAAGCTATGCACGAAGACGCGCGAGAACAACAGCGAACGCCGCACCACAGCACCGCTGATGATGTCGCCGCCCGACACGAGCGAGTCGATGGCCATGCCGCGCCGACCTTCCTCGTCGAACACGAACTTCGCCGGCGGCAGTTGCTCCTGATGGGTCCAGATCGGCCACTCCTCGTCGTACATGTTGAGTTCGGGCGAGACCTTGGTCAGCTCGATGTTTGCCTCCCAGTAGGCATCGACCGTTCCGACGTCGCGCCAGTAGGGCACCCCGTTCTCCGGCACGCCGACGCAGCTATCGGAGAAGCTGTGGGCAAAGACCCGGTAGCGGCTGATGATGTGCGGAATGACGTTCTTGCCGAAGTCGTGGTCGGAATGCGGATCGTCAGCGTCGCGGATCAGCTGCTCGTAGAGGAAGGCCGCATTGAAGACATACACGCCCATGTTGGCAAGCGCGCGGTCCGGTTGGCCGGGAATGCAGGGAGGATTCTTCGGCTTTTCGAGGAAGCTGACGATGCGACTTTCTTCGTCGACGCCCATCACCCCGAAGGCAGTCGCCTCCTCGATCGGCACGTCCATACAGGCGATGGTCAGGTCGGCGTTGGACTGGGCATGCTGTGCGAGCATGCGTCCGTAGTCCATCTTGTAGATATGGTCGCCGGACAGGATCAGCACGTATTTCGGCTCGTTGCGACGCAGCAGGCCGAGATTCTGGAACACCGCATCGGCGGTGCCCTGATACCAATCCTCGCCCACTTGCTGCTGAGCGGGCAGCAGGTCGATGAACTCGTCGAAGCGGCCGTCAAGGAAGCTCCAGCCGCGTTGCAGGTGCTGGATCAGGCTCTGCGCCTTGTACTGCGTCGCCACCCCGATGCGGCGGATGCCGGAGTTGATACAGTTCGACAGAGTGAAATCCAGGATACGAAATTTGCCGCCGAAAGGTACAGCCGGCTTGGAGCGCCAGTCGGTCAGTTGCATCAATCGACTGCCGCGACCGCCGGCCAGGATGATTGCGTAGGTGGAGCGCGTCAGATGACTGACAAAACGACCATGCATGGCATGTGGGTCGTTGAGCGGCAAATCTTGTTGCATACATCTACCCCTTTGCTTGGTTAGGCACCCGCCGCTTATTTTGTATCTTGGCCCGTGGCCGGGCGGACTCCCTCTGGCGGGCGGGGTAATTTGCCATCAATTACTTGGTTACGGATTGAGAATTCCTTCGCGCAACAGTCGATCGATCTCCGTTTCGGCTTCCACCCAGTCGTTCAGCTCGCTGCCCCCATGAAACCCCCTGCGCTCGGCGATGTAATAAGCCGCCACCTCGACGTAGTAACGCCTCTGTTCCGGGCTCAGGGCCGGCTTGGTGGCTTTTGCGGCCTTCGTAGTCGTTTTGCGCGGTTCTGCAGACTTCACTGCGGACTTCGCTGCCGGTTTGGTTGCGGCTTTCGTCACCGGCTTGGCAACAGCCTTCGGCTTAGCGGCCGACTTCGGTTTCGCGGCTTTAGCCGCCGGCTTCGCCGGTTTTTCGCCGGTCTTTTCTGTAGTCTTGCTGATAGGCATCTCTGTCTCCTTGTTGGAAATGGGTTTGTTGCAGCTTTCTTATACACCAGTCATGTTGCCGCTTGTTGACTATGGTCAAGAGTCTGGCGGCCGTGCGAGGACAGCCGCGCCGGCCAGGCCGATTTCTGGATCGGTGACGAGGAGGACCGGCATCTGTTCCGCCAGATCGGCATGCTCGGCCTTGGCGTTGAACGCTGTCAGGAACGCACTTTGTAGCAACAGCGGCTGCAGCTTCTGGGTGACGCCTCCTGCCAGATAGACGCCGCCGCGCGCCATGAAGGCCAGCGCCATGTCGCCAGCGAACGCCCCATAGCAGGCAAAGAACTCCATCGCCGCCTTGCGTGCAAGGCTGCCGGCATCGCTCAGCGCCCGCGCGCCGATCACCGCCGCCGGATCGGCGGCAACAAGCGGGTCGGGGTCTTCCGGGGTCTCCCGCGTCGCCAGGAAGCGGTAAAGATTGATGAGCCCCATGCCGGAAATCGCCCGCTCGGCGGTGGCGCGCTCATGCTCCCGGCGCAGCCAGACGGCAAAGGCATCCTGCAGTTCGTTCGCCGGAGCGAAACCGACGTGGCCGCCTTCGCTCGACAGGATGCGCAGGTTTCTCCCTTCGCCGACCACGGCGGCAACGCCCAGCCCGGTGCCCGCCCCGATGGCAAGCCGCAGACCATTCGCAACCGGCGCCCCGGCCTGCAAGGTAATGAGTTGCTCGGGAGCGACGGCACTGACGCCCGCTGCCACCGCAGCGAAATCGTTGGCAAAACGCACGGGCATGCCGAGTTGCCGGGATAACTCGTCGGCATCGCTCTCCCACGGCAGGTTGGTGAAGCGCACCCTGCGGCCGTCTGCGCTCAGCGGACCGGCGACAGCAAGGCAGGCCGCCGCCACGCCGCGCAACGCATCGCCTGCCTCGGCCCGGAACTGCTCGAGCAGGCCAGCGACACCAGAAAAGTCGGCGCTGGCGAGACGGCGCGTCAGGAGGAATTTCGGCCGTCCCTCGGCGAGATCCGCGATGCCGAGCAGCGCCTTGGTTCCCCCGAGGTCGCCGGCCAGCACCTTCATACTGCTACAGGTGCCGGAATATGCGGATGGGGATCGTAACCCTCGAGCGTGAAGTCCTCGAAGCGGAAAGCAAACAAGTCCTTCACCTCGGGATTGAGGCGCATTGTCGGGAGCGGCCGCAGCTCGCGCGAGAGCTGCAGGCGCGCCTGCTCGAGATGGTTCGAATAGAGGTGCGCGTCGCCGAGCGTATGGACGAAGTCGCCGGGGCGGTAGCCGCAGACCTGCGCGACCATCATGGTCAGCAGCGCATAGGAAGCAATGTTGAACGGCACGCCGAGGAAGATGTCGGCGCTGCGCTGATAGAGCTGGCAGGAAAGCCGGCCGTCGGCAACATAGAACTGGAACAGCGCATGGCAGGGCGGCAGGGCCATGCGGTCGACGTCGGCCGGGTTCCACGCGGTGACGATATGACGGCGCGAGTCGGGATTCTTTTTCAGCCCCTCGACGAGTTGTACGATCTGATCGATCTCTTGGCCGTCACGCCCAGGCCAGTGGCGCCACTGGTAGCCGTAGACCGGACCGAGGTCTCCATTCTCATCAGCCCACTCGTCCCAGATACTGACCTTGTTGTCCTTGAGATAGGCAATGTTCGTGTCGCCGCGCAAGAACCACAACAGTTCGTGGATGATCGAGCGCAGGTGCAGCTTCTTCGTCGTCAGCAGGGGAAACCCCTGCGACAGGTCGAAGCGCATCTGCCAGCCGAACACCGAGCGCGTGCCGGTGCCGGTGCGGTCTGCCTTGACGTGCCCGTGGTCGAGCACATGCTGCATCAGTTCGTGGTATTGGCGCATAATCGTCCGGATTATATGAGGCCCCCGATGAACATGCCCGCATTGCCGAAAATCACCCTTTCCGCCAAGCCGCAAGGCGACCACCTGCTTTACCTGCTGCCTTCAGCCAAAAGCTTGCCTGCCGAGCTGCCCGAACGCGCACGCTGGCAGCGCCTGCTCAAGCGCAAGGATATGAAAGCGGAAGAGCTCGCGAAGTCTCCGCTTGCCGCCGATCTGCCGGACGGAAGCCGTGCGGCAGTAGTCATGCTCGATCCCGCCAAATCCCGCTTCGAGCGGTTGACCGCGTTGCGCAAGGCGGCGATGTCGCTGCTCGAGGAGTCGCCCCGCTCGCTGAGCATCGTGCCTCTCGGCGTTGAAGTGGACGCCGTGCAGGACGCCGTTTACGTCGTGCTCGTGAATGGCATCCCGTTGCCGGCGCAGAAGAAGAAGCCCGCTCAGGCGCTGAAGGAAATTATCGTCGTCGATGCGCAAGCGCGCCGTACCGCCGGCGCCGACTTTTCGAAAGCCGCCGCCGTAGCCCGCGCCAACCTGCTGGCGCGCGAACTCACCGCGCTGCCCCCCAACCTGCTCGATCCCGCGCACTACCGCACGCGCCTGCGCTCCCTGGCGAAGGCTGGCGGCTGGAAGATCGAGGAATACGACTTCAAGCGCCTGAAGAAAATGGGGGCTGGCGCCTTCTGCGCGGTCGCCCAGGGAAGCCACGATGACAAGCTCGGCAAAGGCGGCGGCGCGGCCATCGTGCGCCTCTCCTGGCGTCCGAAGAAGAAGGCCGCGAAGACTCTGGCGCTGGTCGGCAAGGGCATCTGCTACGACACCGGCGGCCACAACCTCAAGCCGGCAAAGTACATGGCCGGCATGCACGAAGACATGAACGGTTCTGCGGTGGCGCTGTCCATTCTGAGCGCAGCCGCGGAACTGGATCTGCCGATCGCCATCGACTGCTGGCTCGCGATCGCCAAGAACCACCTTTCCCCGACCGCCTATGCGCAGGGAGACATCGTCAAGGCACTCGATGGCACCACCATCGAGATCGTACATACCGACGCCGAAGGGCGCATGGTGCTCGCCGACACGCTGGCGTTGGCCGCAAGGCAAAAGCCGCAACTGATGATCGACTTTGCCACGCTCACCGGCAGCATGACTTACGCGCTCGGTACGCGCTATTCGGGCGTGTTCACCAGCGACGACGGCCTCGCCGCACGGGCCGTGGCGGCAGGCAAGGCGAGCGGCGAACGCGTCTGCGTCTTCCCGCAGGATGCCGACTACGAAGCGGCGCTCGACTCGAAGGTGGCGGACATCAAGCAATGCACGTTAGACGGCGAGGCCGACCACATTCTCGCGGCCCGCTTCCTCGGCCGCTTCGCCGGCAAGACGCCGTGGATGCACATGGATCTGTCGGCCTCGAGTTGCAGCGGTGGGCTGGGCGCAATTGCGACGGATCTCAGCGGCTTCGGGGTCTCCTGGGGTATCGCCATTCTCGAAGAATGGTCCCGCGCTGCAACATGACTTTAGTCTAGCCGTCAATTACCATCGCGTCGTTGGAACTTTTCTAGGCGCGACCCGATCATGCTCGGACTGTTTTCGACAACGCCCGATCATCCTCTTGCAGCGGCGAAGGAAGCACGGCGCATTGCAACCGACATCGCCCAGCAGCCTGCCGCCAAGGCGGTAAGCGACGCGACCAACTGGTTCGAATCGCTGGCGGGTGTCGACGGTTTCACTCCAGCGCTGCGATTCGATCGCAGCGCCGAACTTGCAGTCGCCTCCCTACCGCATGCACGCCGCTTGGCCCGCGAGTACATGAGCGGCTCGAGCCAGACCAAACCCCAGGAACAACAGTTCTGGCGGCTTGGCCAAGACTATTGGCTGCATTTGGGACATGCCCTCGAGCGCTGCCTGTCAGATTACGATGCAGACCCGAAATCGGCTCGCTCATTCCAGCCCCGACTGGGCGACCTCCTGACTGCGCTGCTAATGGCCTACGGCACGCAATCGCGCTGGCTGAGCCTGCGTTACGACCCGACACCGGAATCTCTCTGGGGGAAGCTCGGACAAATCTATCTGCGTGCCGTCACGGAAGGCGTCACCAATAGCGAATCGCAGCCCTTCGACACGGTGGAAGGCGTTTCCTCGCCGGCCCGGGAATACCTCAAGACCCTGATCCTGCATGCGTCGGCGACACACAACCTGCTGCCAGCGGAGATGGGGCTGGCCGAACGCCTGCTCGGACGCTTTTTGCAGCACTTCGTCCTGAGCGGCGACCCTGGTACAGACGCCATCCTATGGATCGACGCGAACACACCGATGCCCCCGGCCAGGCTTACGCAACCACTCCCAGCATCTGACAGCATGCGCTATGTCCGACCCGGCACCGCATCGCCGGCGTTGCGGCAACTACGGGACACGGCTGCCGCAGCAAGAGAACTGCCGAGCGACCTTGCCTTCGGCGGACAGTACGCGCGGGAAACGGTACTCCGGGTACTCGACCAGTTGATCAGCGGCTGGTCGAGCACGCCTCCCAAACGCAGGAACATGCGTCACGACATCTCGTCTCGGGTCGCTGTCGTTACCGGGCTCGCCGCCGTCAGAAATCGCCTGACGGATGAAAGTAGCGATGCAAACGATATCGTCAGTTGGCAAGTGGTGAACATCAGCCAGGGCGGGATCAGCGCCAAGCTGAAGCTAGCGCAAGGCGATCGGATCAAGGTCGGTACGCTGGTCGGCTACCGGCCCGATGGCAGCCAGGTCTGGCAGATCGGTGCGATCCGGCGCCTGGTGCGTGATAAAGAGTCCATGGCAACGGTCGGCATCGAGAAGCTGTCGAAACTGCCGCGCGCGGCCAGCTTCATGGACGGCGGACTTCAAACCGACGTAATCCTGCTCGATGCCATCCAAGATGGCGGCACGATTCGGGTTCTGCTCGAAACCAGTCATTGGGAAGATGGGGCGGCGCTCGTTGCGCTGCTCGACGGCCTGCCCTGGCAGTTGAATGCCGACGAGAAGCTGGAAGTCTCGGACGAGTGGATGATGGGCCGCTGCAGTGTCGATTTGCTGGGCAACTAGCCCAACCCCTCTTCCTCAGGGCAAGATGCGGCCCGGCACATCGACCTGCGCTTCACTTGCCGGGGACGCTATGACGGCGCAGGCACTTCTCGATGTCGAAGCGGCCATTGCTACCGACTTCGCACTCGCCTGCAAGATCCTCGCGCAATTTGACCTTTTCCGGCAGTTCGCCCGCTTCGCCGGCACCGCCGGAACTACCTGCACCACTTGCACCACTTGCACCACCGGTGCCGCTACGCCCCGGACCGATGCTGCGCGAACCGCCAAAGGTATCCCGGAAGCTTTGATCGGTCGGCGGCGGCCGGTCGGCCAGCGAATGCTCGACGATCGCACCGGAGGTCTGCGATGCGGCGGAACCCCGAAAGCCGGGATGGGTCGGCATTAGGTACGGCACGCTGGACTTCTGCTCAAAGTAGACCGCACGCCCTGGCTTCGCGGTCGCGAGATAGTAAACTCCGTAGCCGACGACCAGCACGGCGGCGAGGATTTTTCCTGAGGTGATCGCATAGTCCCACCAGGATTTAACAGGCTTGGCGGCCAGTGGTGGTGGCTCACTCAGGACACTGGATTCGGCAACGACTTCGGAATTTGAGTCCTTGCGCAAGACCGGGGGTGGGGGCGGGGGCTTGCGGCGCTTGTGCTTCGTCTTGATGAAATACTGCCTGCGGCTCATCGCAGCTCTCCTGCTTAGCCTGGTGGTCCCGCCGTCCTGGGAAAGCCGACATGGCACTCCTGTAGACCGGTGACTTTGCGTCCCCACCTTTCGATGGGTTTGCCCTGTTTCAGTAGGCCGGAAAAATTAAGGACGCGCTGAACAAATCAGCATTTGATTGAAAATGAGGGAATCTGACTGCATCCATTCGAGATTCTCGCCTCGGCGGGCAAGAAATGTCGTTTCTGCTGCCGCTTTCGACCGGCTT
>JBGFRW010000028.1:0-71098 GCA_041694935.1 Pseudomonadota bacterium
GCGCAGCGTGCAGAAACAACCCGAACGGATTCGTCGCTACTTTCAACATGACCCCGTCAAATATGCCGCATGACTCAGTTCAAGTTCATGAAAGCCGACTCAATAACAGCCGCACCAAGGTACTTATTATTCAATGTATTGGCCCGCCCTTACTCGCCAATGCTCGCTAAGCACTCCTACGTTTTTTATTTGAGCACTAAGGCTAGCTGCGTTAGTTCACCAGATCGCTCGGGTGGTTGGCCTCTTTAAAGGCAGTCGCAGGGAGGGATTACGTATCTGAAGTCTTGTTGTGCCCTTCGAGGTAAGCGCGACGTTCCAAATACTCGTCATGACTGATCTCGCCACGCGCATAACGCGCGTCCAGAATCTCGCGCGGGGATTTCGACGTTTCATCCGTCCCGCTGCGGGCGTTCAGTCCCTTGGCGAACAGCCAGATCAACACGGCGATCGGTATCAACCAGAGCAAAAGCATTCCGCTACCCATCAGTCCTCCCATGTGATCGTATCCCCACATTGCATGGTCTCCATGAAAGCGGTCAATTGCCTCCCTCACTTGTGGACTATATGTAACCGATATTGGTTCAATGCGAACGGCCGGTGGTTATCAGGTAATCGGGAGTTGAGGCCAACGGTAGCTATGCGGCATACTACCTTTACTGGGGCTTCCGGCCACAACCAGACTATCGCCTGCTCTCAACACTAAAACCTGCCGTTCAGCCGAAACTTGGTGTGCGATGACTTCTGGCTGGTTGCACACGGCGGCGGCTAACCTTTGATGGCAACCTGGACGGCTATCAGCGCTATCTGCTCGATGAAGCCAGGCGCCCGAGGGATGGTGACATGGTTATTGAGCGGCGGTGCGCGGCGTATGCGGCATCACGCCTGCTCGAGCAGGCTCATGCGAAACTGCCGCCCCTTGATGCCATGGTCGGAGATACTGCGCAACGCACGTGCGGCGACGTGGCGATCGAGAGCGACATAGCAAGTGTCGTCGAAAATATCGATGCGGCCGACCTGTTCCTTGCTCAGGCCGGCCACACCCGTGAGTGCCCCCAGCAGATCGCCCGGTCGCAGCTTGTCCTTGCGGCCGCCGAGGATGCGCAGGGTTTGCATGGGCGCTTGCAGTGCCTCGCTGCCGTCCGGCCTGACTGCGGGAAGATCGTCCCAGCGCACCGGGCCGCCCTGCCAGGTCTCGATGAGCTTGACCCACTTGCGCTCGCTCGGCGCGCAAAGGCTCAGCGCCAGCCCGACCGTATCGCCGCGACCCGTACGGCCGATGCGGTGGATATGGATTTCGGTATCTTTGGCGACATCGACGTTGATCACGGCATCGACGGTGCGGATGTCGAGGCCACGTGCGGCGACATCGGTGGCGACCAGCACTGAACAACTGCGGTTGGCGAACTGCATCAGCAGTTCGTCGCGCTCGCGTTGCTCCAGTTCGCCATGCAGGGCCAGTGCCGAGAAACCCTGGGCACGCAGTTCAGCCGCCAGCTCGCGGCAGTGTATGCGGGTGTTGCAGAAGGCCAGCGTCGATTCCGGCCGAAAATGGGCCAGCAATTGCGCGACGGCGTGGTTGCGCTTTTCGTGCGCGACCGCGTAGAAGTGCTGCTCGACACGGGTGGCGTCCAGTCCGGCCTCCACCTTGAGTTCGAGCGGATGATCGAGGAAGGCGGCGCTGGCCTTCTTCATGTCGTCGGGGTAGGTGGCCGAGAACAGCAGCGTCTGCCGCTGGCTCGGGCATGCTCTGACGATGCCTTTTATCTCGTCGAAAAACCCCATGCCGGCCATGCGATCGGCCTCGTCCAGCACCAGTGTGCGCACCCCAGAGAGATCGATGCTCTTGCGGCTCATGTGGTCCCGGATGCGCCCCGGCGTGCCGACGACGATATGGGCGCCGTGTTCGAGCGAGGCGACCTGTGGCCCCATCGGCGTGCCGCCGCAGAGCGTCAGCACTTTGATGTTGGCGGCGAAACGGGCCACTCGTCGCACTTCCTTGGCGACCTGATCGGCCAATTCGCGCGTCGGGCACAACACCAATGCTTGAATCCCGAAATCGGTGGAATCGATGCGGTGCAAGATGCCGATGGCGAAGGCCAGGGTTTTGCCGCTGCCGGTATCGGCTTGGGCGATGAGGTCGCGCCGCTTGAGAATGAGCGGCAAGCTCTGGGCCTGAATCGCCGTCATGCTGCTGTAGCCAAGGCGGTCAAGGTTGTGCAGCAGCGCCGGCGACAGCGGCAGAGTCGAGAAGCTTTCGTGGGGCACGCTTCGCTGCATTGCTAACTTGCCTTGGTGGCCCTGCGCCAGCGGCCCTCGACCTTGAAATGGCGGGTTACTGTCGGCTTCGGCATCAGTACGTTCTTGCCCGTCTTTCTCGTCGCCTTGTGCGCTCGGATGGCGGCGCCAAGTTGCTCAGGCTCCAACAGGACCGGCGGGTGTTCGACACGCGGGCGCCAAGCGGCCAGACTGCTCTTGACTGCAGCGATGAGGTCTTCCTGGCTGGCCTTCCTGGGCTGCTTCGACATCATTTCCTGACCCGCATCCGTGAGAATGAAGCCACCTTCCGACATGCCGATCAAGCCACGGGTGGAGAGCCGTTCGATCGCGGCACCCAATTTCTCTGCGAACGGAACGAAACCCAGAATCAGTTCGGCGGCGGCAACGATTTCGACAAGCTCTGCCGGTCGCCTTTTCGAGGAGAGCATTACTGCCATCAGAATGCCGGCATCGAGATCATGGTGCATTCGAGCTTCCAAATTCGGAAAAGCCTTCACCATTGTGACCCGTCGGGGGGAGTGACATTCATCTCGGACACTGAACTTTTTTGGCTGTCGTCGTTCGGAACAGCCTTGAGCTTTTGGCGACGCTTTTCTTCCTGCTTCGCTTTTTTCGCAATTTCCTTCTGGCGCTTCTCGTACTGGTAGTTCGGCTTGGCCAAGGGGCCTCCTTCAATTAAGGGCGGGGACGCAAGAATTCCCGCGAGCGCCGGTTTCCATACTACTTCTTCCTGAAGCTTCGGCGAGTGAAATCGGACATGACCGGCTTCATGTGCGTCAACTGCCGGGCGATTCAGTCGGTGGGAAGTTGTGCTGTGCAACCACTCAACTCTGGAACCAGCCGTTGAACCGTCGAGGCGACGAAGAGCCGGAGTGGGTCGCTAGCCGCCGTCCCGCCAGCGCCGACTTTTCTCACTGCCATAATTCCGTCATACGGACCGGATATCGTCCGCTTTATTTACGGAGAACGACCGGAATGAAGCTGCGCGACGCCGACTCGCCCTGCAATGCTACTACTGTCCCTACCATTGAAGAGTTGATCGATCGCCGCCGCCGCGCCTTGTTGCAGGCGGGTGCTGCAGGTGCGTTGCTTGGTGCGCTGCCCCTGCCGGCGCTGGCCGCCGCCAAGGCGGGCCGCGCGGCACATCCGGCGATCGGCTTCGCGCCGATCGGCATCGGCACCGACGACAAGGTGCGCGTGCCGGCCGGCTATATTGCCGAGGCGATCTACGCTTGGGGCGATCCGGTCTCGGCCGGACCAGCCTTCCGTGCCGACGCTTCCAACAGCGCCGCCGAGCAGGCGCTGCAGGCGGGCATGCATCACGACGGCATGCACTATTTCCCGCTCAAGGGCAGCAGCGCACACGGCCTGCTGTGCGTGAACCACGAATACACTGACGACGGTTTGCTGCATCCGGGCGGCATGGCCGACTGGAGCGCCGAGAAGGTCGCTAAGTCGAAGGCGGCGCACGGCATCTCGGTCGTCGAGGTGAAGCGGGAGGGCGAGCGCTGGCAGGTGGTGCGCCCCTCGAAATACGCACGCCGCATCACCGCCGATACGCCGATCGCCGTCGCCGGTCCGGCCGCCGGCTCGCCGGCGCTGCGTACCGCCGCCGATCCGTCGGGCCGCCAGGTGTTGGGCACTTTCAACAACTGTGCGATGGGCGTCACGCCCTGGGGCACCTACCTGACCTGCGAGGAGAATTTCAACGGCTACTTCAAGGCCGGGCCGGCGCAGACACCCGAGCAGAAGCGCTACGGCATCAGCGCCAAGACCGCCGGCTATCGCTGGCACGAGCACGATGAGCGCTTCGATGGCGAGAGGCACCCGAACGAGGCCAACCGCTTCGGCTGGGTGGTGGAGATCGACCCCTACGCGCCCGACAGCACGCCGGTCAAGCGCACCGCGCTCGGCCGCTTCAAGCACGAGGGCGCCTTCGTCACCTTGGCGAAGGACAGGCGCGTGGTGGTGTACATGGGCGACGACGAGCGCTTCGAATACATCTACAAGTTCGTCTCGGCGCGACCCTACGAGGCTGGCCGCGCGCAGGGGCTGCTCGACGAAGGCACGCTCTACGTTGCCCGCTTCGATGCCGACGGCCAGGGCGAATGGCTGCCGCTCGTGCATGGCGCAAACGGACTGACGGCGGAGAACGGTTTCGCCGACCAGGCCGAGGTGCTGGCGAAGACTCGCCAGGCCGCCGATCGGCTGAAGGCGACGCCGATGGACCGCCCCGAATGGATCGCGGTGCGTCCCGGGAGCAAGGAGGTCTATTGCTCCCTGACCAACAACACGCAGCGCGGCAAGGACGGCAAGCCGGCGGCCGACGCCGCCAACCCGCGCGCGTCGAACCTCTACGGCCACATCCTGCGTTGGCGCGAAATGGGCGGCGATGCCGCCGCGACGCGCTTCGGCTGGGATGTCTTCGTCCAGTGCGGCGATCCGGCCCAGACGGAGGCCGGCCGCAAGGGCGACATCCAGGGCGATCTGTTCGCCAGCCCGGACGGCCTGTGGTTCGATGCCGGCGGCCGGCTGTGGATCCAGACCGACGTGTCTACCTCGGTATTGGGCAACCCGGAGCACGCCGCCTTCGGCAACAACCAGATGTTGGTGGCCGACCCGGCCACGGGCGCGGTGCGCCGCTTCCTCACAGGCCCGCGCGGCTGCGAGGTGACCGGCATCACCGCAACGCCTGACGGCAAGACGCTGTTCGTCAATATCCAGCATCCGGGTGAGACGGCCTCGGAGCGCAGCGACCCGGCCAACCCGACCGCCGTTAGCGCCTGGCCGGCCAATCAGTTTCCGTCCCTGGCTGGCGGTCGGCCGCGTTCGGCGACGCTGGCGATCCGGCGCGCCGACGGGGGTGTGGTCGGCGCCTAGTTCCGGACGCCTTCCGGCGAGTAGCCGTCGGAGAGGGTGAGCATGAAGGCGACGATGTCGTCGATCTCCTGCTCGGTCAGGCCGAGGCGGCCCATTTCGTCCTTGTTGACGTTGCGTGCGATCTCGGGGCGCGGCCAGCAGCCCCGCCGCAGCGCTTCGGCTTCGGTGGTCTCGCCCTTGCAGGCGGGGCGCGCGTCGCGGTCGTTGTAGAAGGCCACCGCGCCGCGCAGGGTCTTGAAGTAGCCGTTGTGCATGTAGGGCGCGGTGAGCGCGACGTTGCGCAGCGTCGGCACCTTGAACTTGCCATCTTCGCCGCGTTTCTTGACGATGCCGCCGAGCCCGCGGTCGACGAACTTCTTGCCGGCCGGGTTGTGGGCTTTGTCCTGTGCGTAGAAGGGGTTCTCCGGATTGCGCGGCACGCCGAGGTTGTCGTAGGTGAAATCGGTGAACAGCGGCAGGCCGCCGTCCGGTCGCCGCTGGCTCGGATGACAGGCAGCGCAATTGCCTTTTTCCGGATCATTGAACAGGCGCAGGCCGCGCAGTTCCTGCGGCGTCAGTTTCGCCTTGCCCTGCAGCCAGGCATCGTGCTTGCTGGTGAAGGGCTGCAGTTCCGCCGTGCGTTCATAGGCGGCGATGGCGGCGGCGATCGCGTCGTAAGCGCGCTCCACGTCGGCGAGTGCCCCCTTGCCGAAGGCCGCGTCGAACTGGCCGGCATAGGCGGTGCGGCGTACCTTGTCGACTACGCTGCGCTTGTCGGGGTTGGCCATTTCGAGCGGATCGAGGAACGGCGCCTTGGCCTGCTCCTCGAGCGTGGCCGCGCGGCCGTCCCAGAATTGACCGCCGACGTAGAGTTCTTCGTCGCGGTCGAAATGGAAGGGCGGCGAAAACGCCATGTACATCGCCGAGGGCGAGTTGCGGCTGCCGAAGCGGCCGCGATGGACACCCTGCGATGTCGGCTGCGAGGCGTTAGGATCGGTGAAGGCTGCGGCCGGCGCGTGGCACGTTGCGCAGGACTGGCCGGCCGGTTCCGAGAGCGTGGCGTCGAAAAACAGCAGTCGGCCGAGCGCCGCCTTGCGTTCTTCTCCATTCGATTCGGCGGCTACTGTCGGTGCAGTCGCGAAGACAAAACCGAAGCTGACCATGGTCATCAGCACACGGGGCGGAGTATCGAATAGCTGCTTTGTCATCTGATCGAGTCTATCTTAATGCGGCGTTTCGGCAGGCCTGGATTCTGCAGCGTCCACGCCGGCGAGTCCAATGCCGAAGGCCGCGACAGCGTGGATGAAATTAGCTTGCCACACGCCGATTCTGATTGCATTCATGTTGGGCTCCTTGGCTTGCCTCGGTGGAACAGGAGGCAGGCGATCCGTTTATCTTCTTATTGCGTCTTAGATACCGATGCCGCTGGCCTACATTCCCCGCGTCGGGGTTGCAGCTATTTGATACGTATCACGATAATTAATCCAATGGATTGACATCATCGAGTCAATAGTCATTTCAAATAGCCACGGCAGCTGGGCGAGTCGGAGCCTGGTCGCCGGTATGTCAATGCCGGGCATGCGTTTGGGCCACGAGAGCTATAATCTGCGGCTATGTCAGCCCAACCAACCGATATCAAGGCACATATCGCAACGCTATTGCGTGCAGCCCTCGCGAGCGTCGCGCCGGGCGAATCCGCTGAGATTCATCTCGAACGGCCGCGCGATGCGAGCCACGGCGATTTCGCTACCAACCTGGCGATGCAGCTCGCCCGCACGCTGAAGGAAAATCCGCGCAAGATCGCCGAGCGGCTGCTGCATGAACTGCCGAAGTCCCCTTGGATCTTGAAGGCCGAGGTGGCCGGCGCCGGATTCATCAATTTCACCGTCGCTTCGGCAGCGAAAACCGCCATCGTCCATGCCGTGCTGGCGAAAGGCGACGATTACGGCCGCGGGGAGAAGAAGCCGGGCCGCACGCAGGTCGAGTTCGTCTCGGCCAACCCAACCGGCCCGCTGCACGTCGGCCATGGTCGCGGCGCAGCCTACGGCGCGAGCCTCGCCAGCCTGCTGGCCTTCGCCGGTCACGAGGTTTGCCGCGAGTACTACGTGAACGACGCCGGTCGCCAGATGGACATCCTCGCGGTGTCGACCTGGCTGCGCTACCTCGAGATCTTCGGCGAGCAGGTGCCCTTTCCGCCCAACGCCTACCAGGGCGACTACGTCAAGGACATGGCGCAGCAGGTGAAGGAAGCCCACGGCGACCGCTACGTACATCCCGCCGAGGCGGTGCTGGCCTGCGTGCCGCCCTTAGTCGGAGAGCAGCCCGATATCGAGGCGCATCTCGACGGCCTGATTTCCGCCGCGAAGGATTTGCTCGGCGAAGAGTGGCACTACATCCATCAGCATGCGCTGTCCGAGCAGCTCGCCGACTGCCGCGAGGACCTCGAAGAATACGGCGTGCATTTCGATTGCTGGTTCTCGGAGCGCTCGCTCTACGACACCGGCATGGTGGCGAAGGCTGTGGCCGAGCTCGAGAAGCGCGGCCACATTTACGTGCAGGACGGCGCCAAGTGGTTCCGCTCGACGCAGTTCGGCGACGAGAAGGACCGCGTGGTGCAGCGTGAGAACGGCCTCTACACCTATTTTGCTTCCGACATCGCCTATCACTGGAACAAATTCGAGCGCGGTTTCACGCGCATCGTCGACATCTGGGGCGCTGATCACCACGGCTACATCGCGCGCGTCAAGGGTGCGCTCGCGGCGCTGGAACTCGACACCGCAGCGCTCGATGTCGCGCTGGTGCAGTTCGTCAGCCTGTTCCGCGGTACCGAGAAGGTGTCGATGTCTACACGCGCCGGCTCATATGTCACGCTGCGCGAGCTGCGCCAGGAGGTCGGCAACGACGCCTGCCGCTTCTTCTATCTCTTGCGCAAGCAGGACCAGTCGCTCGACTTCGACCTCGACCTCGCCAAGTCGCAGTCGAATGACAACCCGGTTTATTACATCCAGTACGCCCATGCCCGCGTGTGTTCGGTGATCGCCCAATGGCGTGACAACGGGGGCGGCGATGAACGCACTTTGGCATCCGCCGACCTCGGCGGACTCGGCAGCGAACGCGAACTGGCGCTGGCAGCCAAGCTCGCCGCCTTCCCCGAGACGATCGAAGGCGCCGCGCGCGACTATGCGCCGCATGCCGTGGCGTTCTGGCTGCGCGACCTCGCGGCCGAATTCCATGCCTGGTACAACGCCGAGCGTCTGCTCGTCGACGATGCGGCGCAGAAGCAGGCGCGTCTCGCGCTGGCCGTCGCCGTGCGCCAGGTGATCAGAAATGGCCTTCGCCTGCTTGGCGTATCCGCACCGGATTCAATGTAATGACACACCCGCCATCCCCCAGCCCCTTCCTCTCGGAAGGGGAGACTGTTGGCTCGCTGCGCTCGAAAAGTCGGCGCCGGCAACACGGCGGCACCCTGCTCGGTCTCGCCTTCGGGCTCGTCGTCGGCGTGCTGATCTCCTTCGGCGTGGTTTGGTATCTCAACAAGACGCCGCTGCCCTTCGTCGATAAGGTGACGACCCAGGAGCCCAAGCAGAACGGGGCCAAGCCTGCGGGCGGACCGGTGGCCCTGCCGGGCAAGCCCGGCGACAAGCCGATCGACAAGGCCGGGGAACGCAAGTTCGAGTTCTACGACATCCTCGAAGGCAAGAAGGACGCGACCCCGCAGTCGGCACCGCCTCCCGCCGCCCCGCCGCCGCAATCCGCTGCGCCGGCCGACACGCTCGGCAGCGGCAAGCTCTTCCTGCAGGCCGGCGCCTTCCAGAAAGCGGCCGACGCCGAGAACCTCAAGGCGCGCCTCGCCATGCTTGGCCTCGAGGTGGCCATCCTCGAGGCCGAGGTGCCCGATAAGGGGACGATGCACCGCGTGCGCGTCGGCCCTTATGCCAGTGCAGAGGAAATGAACCGCGCGCGCGGACAACTGTCTCAAAATGGAATCCCGGCCACGGTGGTCAGGGTCAAGGATTAAGAAAGGAACCCCATGAAGCTTGTGCATGCAGTGCTCGCGGCGCTGGCCGCCGGAACTTTCGCGATCGTCCCCGCCAGTGCGGCAACGCCGGTCGAAGGCAAGGAATACACCCGGTTGCAAATGCAGCAACCGACCGAGCAGAACGGCAAGGTCGAGGTCATCGAATTCTTCTGGTACGGCTGTTCCCACTGCGCCGATTTCGAGCCCCTCCTCAAGGGCTGGCTGAAGAAGCTGCCGCCCGATGTGAGCTTCCGCAAGGTGCCGGCGATCTTCCGTGCCGACTGGGCGCCGGGCGCGCGTCTCTACTACACGCTGGAAGCCATGGGGCTGCTCGAGAAGCACAACGATGCCGTTTTCAACGCGATGGTGCGCCAGCGCATCAATCTCAACGACGAGAAGACCCTGACCGAGTGGGTCGCGAAGCAGGGCATCGACAGCCAGAAATTCTTCGCCATGTACAAGTCCTTCGCGGTGGACGGCAAGGTCAGGAAGGCCGCCGAGATGACTCAGGAATACGGCTTCGGCGGCGTGCCGGCGGTGATCGTCGGCGGCAAGTACATGCCCGCCCCGGTCGGCACATTCAATGACATGCTGCGCGTGGTCGATGGGCTGATCGAGAAGAACCGCACCGAACTGAAGAAGTAAGTTTCTGAAGAAACCTCAGCGCGTATTTATCACGGGCGCCTCGTCGGGTATCGGCGCGGCGCTCGCGCGCCATTACGCCAAGCATGGCGCAGTACTCGGGCTGGCAGCGCGCCGCACCGATAGCCTCTCGGCACTGTCTGCCGAACTCGGCACCCCTTGCCATTGTTATCCCCTCGACGTCGCCGATGCGGCTGCACTTGCCGCGGCCGCTGAAGATTTCATCGCGCAGGCAGGCATCCCCGACATCGTCATCGCCAACGCCGGCGTTTCCGTCGGCACGCTGACCCAGGAGGCGGAGGACCTGCCGGCGTTCCGCCGCGTGTTCGATACCAATGTGATGGGCATGGTGCATACCTTCCAGCCCTTCGTCGCACCGATGATCGCCGCAGGCGGAGGTCGGCTCGTCGGCATCGCTTCGGTGGCGGGGATCCGCGGCTTGCCGGGTGCGGGGGCCTATTCGGCGTCGAAGGCGGCGGCCATTGCCTACCTCGAGAGCCTGCGCGTCGAGCTGCGCGCCAGCGGCGTCAAGGTGGTGACGCTCGCACCGGGATACATCGCCACGCCGATGACGGAGAAGAACCCCTATCCGATGCCTTTCCTGATGCCGGTCGACAAGGCGGCGCAAAGCATGGCGCGGGCCATCGAGCGCGGTGCGCGCTTCGCCGTGATGCCGTGGCCGATGGGCCTCGTCGCGCAGGCCCTTAAAGTCCTGCCGCGTCCGCTCTACGATCTGCTGTTCGCGCGGGCCGGCCGCAAGCCGCGCGGGGTCGGCATCGGGGTGCCGCCGCTGTGAGCCGTCCCCCCATCTTTGCGCGCTACCAGCTGATCCTCGCCCTTTCCTTGTTGCTGGTCGGCGGCTTCGCGGCGACTTCGCTGATCGGCTATCACGTCTCGCGTCAGGCGATCCGCGACGCCATCATCGACCAGGATCTGCCGCTCACGTCGAGTAACATCTATTCCGAAATCCAGAAGGATCTGGTGCGCCCGGTGCTGGTCTCGATGACCATGGCGCACGACACCTTCCTGCGCGACTGGGTGCTGCGCGGCGAGCAAGACGCCAATGAGATGGCGCGCTTTCTCAAGGAGGTCAGGGAGCGCCACGGTGCCTTCAGCAGCTTCTTCGTCTCGGAACGGACTGCGAACTACTACACCGGTGAAGGCATCCTCAAGCGCGTTTCGTCCTTCGAGCCGCGCGATGCCTGGTATTACCGCGTACGCGGCATGAGCGAGGAATACGAGATCAACGTCGATCCCGATCTCGCCAACAAGGATGCCCTGACCATCTTCATCAACTACCGAGTCTTCGATTACGACGGCAACTACATCGGCGTTACCGGCATCGGCCTGACGGTCGATGCCGTAAGCCGCCTGGTCGCGGAATACCAGCAGCGCTTCAACCGCACGATCTACTTCGTCAATAGCCGGGGCGAACGGGTGAATTTCGCCAATCGTCGAGAGACGGTCGACCTGCGCGAAGTGCCCGGCGTCGGTCCGCTGATGGAGCGGATTTTCGAAAAGAAGCGTGGTTCGTACCAATACGATGCGAATGGGGACTCCCATATCCTGCACGTCAATTACCTGCCCGAACTCAAGTGGTACCTCTTCGTCGAGCAGAACGAGTCCGTGGCCTTGGCCGGCATCCGCCAGACCTTGTACGTCAACCTGGCGATCAGTCTGGTCGTGACCTTGATCGTCCTGTTCCTGACCCAGCTTGCACTTTCGCGCTACCAGCGGCGCCTCGAGGAAATGGCCGCCACCGACGAGCTGACTGGCCTGCTCAACCGCCATGCCTTCACCATCCTGATCGGCAGGCTGCTGGCCGAATATCGCCGTGACCTGCGCCCGATTTCCGTACTGCTGGTCGATATCGACCATTTCAAGCGCATCAACGACAATCATGGCCATCTGGCGGGTGATGCGGCCCTGGCCAAGATTGCAGGCATCCTGCAGGAGTGCCTGCGCGCTTCCGACCTGGCGGTGCGCTGGGGCGGAGAGGAGTTCCTCGTCGTGCTGAAGGGCTGTGACCTCGAAGAGGCGAAGCACATTGCCGAAAAGCTGCGTGCGGCCATCGCTGCGCAACCGATCGATGTCGAAGACAGGTCGATCGAGGTGACGGCGAGCTTCGGCGTGAGTCAATTCGACGGCACCGAATTGCCGACGCAGACGGTGAGCCGTGCCGATGCCGCACTTTATTGGGCCAAGCAGGAGGGCCGCAACTGCGTCAGGGCGGCCTAGCCCTGTCCCAATCAACGCGGTGGTTCGGCTGGCGCCGTCCTATTCAACGAGGTGGTCCGGCTGGCGCCGTCCCACCAGCGCCGACTTTTTCTGACCGTTGACCCAGGTCAATCCCCATTGCGGCCTGTGCACTTATAGTCCGGCGTTCATTTTCCAGACACGCCATGGCTTCCAGTTTCGAACTCGTCTGCCCCGCCGGCGGCCTGCCAGCGCTGAAAACCGCCGTCGATAACGGCGCCGACTGCGTCTATACCGGTTTCCGCGACGATACCAACGCGCGCAACTTCACCGGCCTCAACTTCGATGACAAAAGTCTGAAGGAAGGGATTGACTACGCACACAAGCGCGGCGCCAAGGTGCTGATTGCGCTCAATACCTATCCGCAAAGCGCCAACTGGTCGCGCTGGACCGCGGCCGTCGACAAGGCCGCCGCCTTCGGTGTCGATGCGATCATCCTCGCCGATCCCGGTCTGATGGACTACGCTCACCGCACCCATCCGCAACTGCGACTGCACCTCTCCGTGCAGGGCTCGGCCACCAACTACGAGGCGATCAACTTCTACCGCGAGCGCTTCAACATCCAGCGCGCGGTGTTGCCGCGCGTGCTGTCGCTGGCGCAGGTCGAGCATGTCGTGAAGAACACGCCGGTCGAGATCGAGGTGTTCGGCTTCGGCGGCCTGTGCGTGATGGTCGAGGGGCGCTGTGCCCTGTCCGCCTACGCCACCGGCACCTCGCCGAACTGCAACGGTGCCTGCTCGCCGGGCAAGGCGGTCCGCTACGAGGAGACGCCGACCGGCATGGAGACGCGCCTCAACGGCATCCTCATCGACAAGTTCGGCGCCGGGGAGCGGGCCGGCTACCCGACGCTGTGCAAGGGGCGCTTCGAGGTGGACGACGAGACCTACTACGCCATCGAGGAGCCGACCAGCCTCAACACCCTCGAACTGCTGCCCGAACTGATGCGCATGGGCATCAAGGCGATCAAGATCGAGGGCCGCCAGCGGAGCCCGGCCTACGTCAAGCAGGTGACCCAGGTTTGGCGCGCGGCCATCGATGCCGCGAAACGCGATCCCGCTCATTTCTCCGTGCTGCCGGGTTGGATGGCAGAACTCAACAAAATTTCCGAGGGCCAGTCTGCCACGCTGGGCGCCTACAACCGCCCGTGGAAATAAGCACGATGAAACTTTCCCTCGGCCCCCTGCTGTTCTACTGGCCGCGCCAGCGGGTGATGGACTTCTATGCCGATATGGCGGAGCAACCCGTCGATGTCATTTATCTGGGCGAGGCCGTCTGTTCGCGGCGCCACGAGATGCGGCTCGACGACTGGCTCGAGGTGGCGACCGTGCTGGCCGATGCCGGCAAGGAAGTGGCGTTTTCGACGCTGCCGCTGATCGAATCGGAGTCGGATCTCAAGGCAGTGCGCCGTCTGATGGATGCCGCGCGCGATGATGCGCGCCTGACGGTCGAAGCCAACGAGATGGGCGCGGTGCGCCAACTGGCCGCACGCGGCCAGAAATTCGTCGCCGGCCCGACGCTCAACGTTTTCAACGCGCATACGCTGCAACTACTCGCCGACTGTGGCGCGACGCGCTGGGTGATGCCGCCGGAAAGCGGGCATGCGTTACTCGAAGGCATGCGTGCCGAAATGCCCGCTGGAGTCGAGACCGAAATCTTCGCCCATGGCCGCCTGCCGCTCGCTTACTCGGCGCGCTGCTTCACGGCACGGCGCTACGGCCTGCAGAAGGACAGCTGCGAGTTCCGCTGCATTGCCTTTCCCGACGGCCTCGATCTCAAGACCCGCGAGGGCGAACCTTTCCTCACCCTCAACGGCATCCAGACCATGTCGGCGAAGGTTTATCATCTGGAACGAGAACTGCCGGAACTCGCTACCGCCGGGGTCGGCCTGGTCCGCATCTCGCCGCAGTCGGAAGGCATGCCCGAGCTGATCGCCGCCTACCGTGCGCTGCTCGACGGCAAGCAGGCCGCGATGCCCGCGGGCGACTACTGCAACGGCTTCTGGTACGAACGTCCCGGCCTGGAAATGGTGGCGGGGTGAGCAGTAAGCAGGGGCCCCGCGGAGTGGGGATGCGCCCGTCCGCGAACTCCGACAGTCGCCGACAAGAAATAGGTTAAGGTTACGAAAATTGCGAGGAGGCGACGCCATGATGAACTTGCCCAAGCTGCCCGATTTCACACTGCCTGCGCCGCTGGCGCGCCTGGGACCCAAGTTGCCGCAGCTGCCGCCGACCTTGGCGCTGGTCACCGGCCTCAATCTTGCGCTTGGCCGGCTGATCCCGCGCGAGCCGCTCGAGATGCTGATCGGCAAGCGCTTCGTGATCCGCGTCAAGGATGCGGGCATGACGCTGCGCTTCGCCTACGGCGAGCGCGGCTTCCGTCCGCTGTTCGATGCCGCGCCGCCCGACCTGACCATCTCGGCGCGTGCACGCGACTTCATCGCCCTGCTGGCGCGCGAGGAGGATCCGGATACCCTGTTCTTCAACCGCCGCTTGCTGATGGAAGGCGACACCGACCTCGGCCTGCTGGTGAAGAACACACTAGACGGCATCGACCTGCCGCGTTTCGATCCGGCACGCCTTTCCCCCGCCGAACTGCTGCACCGCCTGCGGGCGCGGCTGGCACCGCCCCATGGCGCATGAGGGTGCCTGAGGGCACCTGATACGGCTTCGCGTGCCGGCACGCAAGCATTCCTCCCTGCCGTTCTATCTCGCCAGTGCTTATACGCTGCTGGCGGTCTACGGCAGCCTTTATCCCTTCAACGATTGGCGCGATAGCGGCGTCGATCCGCTCATCTATCTTTCCGCCGGCTGGCCGCGCTACTACACCGGTTTCGACATCGCGCTCAATGTGTTCGCCTACCTGCCGCTGGGCTTTCTCTGGGCCGCGGCACTACTGCCGCGCCTGCCCGCCGCCGCGGCATTCGTAGCGGCGATATCGATCGGTGCGCTGCTGAGTTTCGGCATCGAAACCGTACAGAACTTCCTGCCCAGCCGCGTGCCCTCCAACCTCGATCTGGCGGCGAATGCCGTCGGCGCGGCGCTGGGCGCCGTCGCCGGACTGCGCTGGGGGCGCCACCTGCTCGACGGCGGCCACCTGCACGCCATGCGCGAGCGGCGCTTCCTGCGCGGTCCCTCCGGCGATGTCGGGCTGCTGCTGGTCGCCCTGTGGCTTCTCACCCAACTCAATCCCGAGACCTTCCTGTTCGGCAGCGGCAACCTGCGCGGTCTGTTCGGCCTGCCCGCCGCGCTGCCGTTTGCCGCCGAGCACTTCGCCGTGCTGGAGACTGCCACGGTCGCCTGCCAGACCTTCGCAATCGCGCTGATCGGCACGCGGCTCGCCGCCAATCATCCGCAACTTCTGCCGCCGGCCCTGATCGTCGCGGCACTGGCCGTGAAGAGCTTCGCGCTGCTGGTGCTGATGAATGGCGTGCATGGGCTGGCCTGGGCGACGCCCGGTGCGTTGACCGGCCTGGCGATCGGCGTCGCCCTCTGGGCGAGCTTCGTGCCGGCACCCCCGCCGTTGCGGCAGGCCGCCGCCGCGCTGGCGCTGATGATCGCCACCGCGCTCGCCAACCTGATGCCCGACAATCCCTATCTCGAGGACACGCTGCGCGTCTGGCAGCAGGGTCACTTCTTGAACTTCAACGGCCTGACGCGCCTGGCCACGGCTCTCTGGCCGTTCCTGGCGCTGCCCTGGCTGATGCTTTCCCGGAGCCGCAGATGAGCACGATCACCGACCTGACCAGCTTGCGCGACGCATTGCGCGACTTCGCCGCCGCGCGCGACTGGCGCCAGTACCACACTCCGAAGAATCTCGCGATGGCGATGATCGTCGAGGCGGCCGAACTGGTCGAGCATTTCCAGTGGGCGACGCCCGAAGAAAGCCTCGCGCCGCCGCCCGACAAGCTCGCCGAGATCCGCGACGAGGTGGCCGACACGCTGATCTATCTCGTCGAGCTGGCCGACGTGCTCGACATCGACCTGATCGCAGCTGCGCGCGACAAAGTGGCGAAGAACGCGGTCAAGTACCCCGCGCCGCGCCAATAAAAGTCGGCGCCGGTGGCACGGCGGCGCACGAAGTCTCCCCGCCCGCGAGGGCGGGGCTGGGGGTGGGCGGGTTAAAAGTCGGCGCTGGCGGGACGGCGCCGTGTCGCCTAAGATGGCTCGCAGGGCATGTACTTCCCGTCCCGACCGTCATGAGGAGATCGTCATGCGTCGCTTTCGCCTGTTGTCGTTCTGCGCGCTCGTCGCCATCCTGATGCCCTTGCGTCAGCCGGGCGCCGCCGAACCCAGGCCGGCCCTGCCGTTGTTCGATGCACACCTCCACTACAACTGGGAGCCGGTGGCGCATTTCCCGCTCGAGCAGGTGCTGGCGCTGTTCCGCGCACAGAATGTCACGGGCATCCTCGCCACCAGCCGGCCGAACGACGGCACGCGCGCGCTCTACGAAGCGAAGCCGAAGGATGTCTGGGTGGTGCCCTTCATCCGCCCCTACCGGGTGCGTCCCGACATCCAGACCTGGATGAACGATCCGCAGACCGACGAACTGATCGCCACCGAGTTCAAGCGCGGCTACTACCAGGGCATCGGCGAGTTCCATCTCTCCGGCAAGGCGGCAGAAGGCGCGCAGGTGAAGAACGCTGTCGCCTTCGCTGCCCGCCACGGCCTCTACCTGCATGCGCATGCCGACGAGGAGGCGTTGGAAATCCTGTTCCGCCACGATCCTCAGGCGAAGATCGTCTGGGCGCATACGGGGTTCTCAACCGCGCCCGAGCAGGTCGAGGCCTACCTGCGGCGCTACCCGAATCTGTGGTGCGAGCTTTCCTATCGCTACGGCATCACCGGCGCTGGCGGTCATTTGACTTCGGAGTGGCGCGCGCTGTTCGAGAAATACCCCGACCGCTTCTTGGTCGGGTCGGATACCTGGATCAACGAACGCTGGGACAGCTACGGCAGCATCATGGCTGGTTACCGCGGCTGGCTCGCGCAGCTGCCGCGCGCAGTCGCCGAGCAGATCGCCTTCCGCAACGCCGAGCGGCTGTTCAGGAAATAGCCCGCACGTCCTCGGCCGTGCCGTGCATGCGGATGCGCCCGACGAAGAAGATCGTTACGAGCGTTGCACCCATCGCCAGCAGGCCGGCGTTGCCGTAGCCGACCACGCGACCGCCCTCCATCGAAATCAACAGGCCACCGACCCAGGTGGCCAGGCCGCACGAGAGGTTCATCATCGCGCTGTTGAGCGCGAGGAAGGTCCCGCGCAGGCGCGGTTCCACGGCAGAGGTCAGGATCGCCATCGCCGGCACCATGCGGCCCGGCACGAGGATGAAGAACACCGTGGCGCAGCACACCATCAGCCATAGCGGCACCGGTGGCAGATGGGTCTGCACGAACAGCGGCACCAGCGCGCCGAGCGCGACGAAGCGAAAGACGCGCACCTTGCCGTGCGCATCGGCGAGCCGGCCGATCCAGCGCGCGGTGAAGAAAGTGGCGCAGCCGCCGGCCAGGTACATATAGGGGATGTCCTCCTGGCGGATGCCGACGTTGGCGGTCGCATAGATCGTGATGAAGGGGACCACCGTGAAGCCGCCGAGCATCAAGAGTCCCATGAAGGCGAGGCCGCGGCGGTGGTTCGCCTCGCGCAGCACCTCGCCCATCGCCGCGAGCGGATGGGCGCGCTCGGACTCGCTGAGCACGGCCGAGGGCAGGTGGCCGCGCAGCGCCGGCAGGAGGCGTGCACTGAGCAGCAGCAGCCCGACGGACAGCACGGCGATGAAGACGAAGGGGAAGCGCCAGCCGAAGGCGTTGGCGAGGAACAGCGAGAGCGGCACGCCTGCGACGGTGGACAGCGAGAAGGCCGACATGACGATGCCGCTCGCGCGGCCGCGCCGCTCGAAGGGCACCAGGTCGCCGACCATGGTATGTACCATCGAGCCGAGCGCGCCGCCGAACGCGCCGGCAAGGGCGCGCGCAGCGAACAGCGTCGCGTAGCTCGGCGCCAGGCCGCAGGCGAGCGTTGCCAGCGCGAACAGACCGAACATCGTCAGCAGCAGGCGCTTCCTTTCGATGCGGTCGGCGATCACCGCGACCGGAATGCCGGCAATCGCGGCGGTGAAGGTGTAGGCGGCGACGAGCAGGCCGAACTGGTGGGCGTCGATTCCCAGCTCGTGCATCAGGATCGGCCCGAGCGGCATCATCACCATGAAGTCGAGGATGTGCGCGAACTGGATGCCGGCGAGCGTGTACAGCAGCACGCGTTCGCGGGCGGGGTCGAGCGGAGCGGCGAGGGACGGAGCGGACACGGCGGGCGGCGGGCAGGGGAAGGCGCGTTTATAACGCAAAAGCGCCGTCCCCATCCACGCGGCGCTCCGGCTGGCGCCGTCCTGCCGGGGCCGACTTTTGTCCGATAATGGCACACCCAACGGAGGACACCATGAGCCACTTCAAATACCACGTCTTTTTCTGCACCAACCAACGCGAGGCCGGCGAGATGTGCTGCAACAACCACGCCGCCCAGGCGATGCGCGACTACTGCAAGCAGCGCGTCAAGGAGGCGGGCGACCAAATCGAAGGCCGCGTGCGCATCAACAGCGCCGGCTGCTTGGACCGCTGCGACAAGGGGCCGGTGATCGTCGTCTACCCCGAGGCGACCTGGTATACCTATGTCGACCAGGAGGACATCGACGAGATCGTCGATTCCCATCTAACGAAGGGCAAGGTGGTCGAGCGCCTGCTCATCAAATGAGTCGTCACGAGCATCTCCTGCTCGACGGCCCTGCCGGCAAGATCGAGGTTTTCGTCGAGCCGTCGCAAGCTTCCGGCAGCGTCAAGCCGTCGCAGGAAGGCGCCACGCCTGCTGGCATCGCGCTGATTGCCCATCCCCACCCGCTGTTCGGCGGCACCGCCGACAACAAGGTGGTGACCACGCTCGCCAAGGCCTTCCGCGAGCTCGGCTGCGCCACGCTGCGCCCGAGCTTCCGCGGCGTCGGCGGTAGCGAGGGGGAGCACGACCATGGTATCGCCGAGACCGACGACCTGCTCGCCGTGCATGCCTATGCGCGCAGCCGCTTCGGCAATGAGCTGCCCGTCTATCTCGCCGGGTTTTCCTTCGGCGCCTACGTTACGACGCGCCTGGCGCAGCGCCTCGCCGAACAGGGCGACCCGGCCAGGCGGCTGGTGCTGATCGGCACTGCTGCCGGCTTCATCGAGGGCCTGCGCCGCTATGAGACGGCCGCTGTTCCGAACGACACCATCGTCATCCACGGAGCGAAGGACGAGACGGTGCCGCTCGAGAACGTGCTGGCCTGGGCAGAACCGCTCGACCTGCCGGTCACCGTGATCCCCGGCGCCGACCACTTCTTCCATCGCCGGTTGCACATCATCCGGGGGATCATCCAGCGGCAGTGGTGCTGACGCCGCGCTCGTACCAGCCCTTGCTGGCGTTGACGACGCGCACCACCAGCAGCATCACCGGCACTTCGATCAGCACGCCGACCACCGTGGCGAGCGCGGCGCCCGACTCGAAGCCGAACAGGCTGATGGCGGCCGCGACGGCTAGCTCGAAGAAATTCGATGCGCCGATCAGCGCCGACGGGCAGGCGACGCTGTGCTTCTCTCCGACTGCACGGTTGAGCCAGTAGGCCAGAGCCGAGTTGAAGAAGACCTGAATCAGGATCGGCACTGCCAGCAGCGCAATGATCAGCGGCTTGTCGACGATAGCCTTGCCCTGGAAGGCGAACAGCAGCACCAGCGTCGCCAGCAGTGCGCTGATCGACCACGGGCCGATCTTTTCCATCATCGCGTCGAAATGCGCCTGCCCCTTTCTCAGCAGCGCCTTGCGCCAGAGTTGCGCCAGCGCCAGCGGGACGACGATGTAGAGCACGACGGAGGTGAGCAGCGTGTCCCAGGGGACGACGATTGCAGAGATGCCGAGCAGCAGGCCGACGATCGGCGCGAAGGCGAACACCATGATGGTGTCGTTGAGCGCCACTTGCGACAGCGTGAAGAGCGGGTCGCCGTTCGAGAGCCGGCTCCAGACGAACACCATCGCCGTGCAGGGCGCGGCGGCCAGCAGGATCAGGCCGGCGACGTAGCTGTCGAGCTGGTCGGCGGGCAGATAAGGTGCGAAGAGGTGGCGGATGAACACCCAGCCGAGGAAGGCCATCGAGAACGGCTTGACCAGCCAGTTCACGAATAGCGTGACGCCGATGCCCTTCGCATGGTGGCGCACCTCGTGCAGTGCACCGAAGTCGACCTTGACCAGCATTGGGATGATCATCACCCAGATCAGCAGCCCGACCGGCAGGTTGACCTGCGCCACCTCCATGCGGCCGAGTGCCTGGAACGGGGCCGGCAGCCACTGGCCGAGCGCGATGCCGGCCACGATGCAGAGGAAGACCCAGACGGTCAGGTAGCGCTCGAAGAACGACATCGGCGCATGTGCCGCGGCCTTGGCAGTGACTTCGCACTGGGCCGACATCTCAGGCGTCCTCGTGGATCTTGCGCGCGGCGGCGATTGCCTCGTCGCGGCTCATGGTTTCGAGCGGCAGCGCAAGGAAGGCCTCGATGCGCCGCTTGAGTTCCCGATAGGCCGTTTCGAACGCGACGCGTCGTGCATCGATGGGTTCGACATGCGCAGGATCGTCGATGCCCCAGTGCGCGGTGGCCGGGTGGCCGGGCCAAACAGGGCAGGTTTCCTTGGCCGCGTTGCCGCAGACGGTGAAGATGAAATCAAAAGTCGGTGCTGGCGGTACGGCGCCCGCGTTGAACTCGTCCCAGGACTTGCTGCGCGCCCCCGCGCAGGGCACACCGTGCTTTTCGAGCGTTTCGAGGGCGACAGGATTCACTTTTCCTGCGGGTTGGCTACCGGCCGAGTAGGCGTTAACGCGCCCTTGGCCGAGATGGTTGAACAACATCTCGCCGAGGATCGAGCGGGCGGAATTCCCGGTGCAGAGCACTAGAACGTTGAAGCTCATGCGAACCACTCCTCGACCTTGGCGCGCGCCGGCACGCCGCCGGCATGGACGACCTTGCCATCGATCACTACCCCAGGCGTGCTCATTACGCCGTAGCGCATGATCTGTTGCAGGTCCTCGACTTTCTCTAGTTCGATGGCGGCACCCTTGGCGCGAGCGACTTCCTCGACCAACTTCAACGTGTTCGCACAGTTGGCGCAGCCGGTGCCAAGCACCTTGATGTTTTTCATGGTTTTTCCTTTCTCAACAGCATGAATTGCCCTTCGCGGTCGGCGTGCAGCAGGCCGCGGGGGCGGGTTGAACTTCAAAAGTCGGCGCCGGCGGCACGGCGGTGGCTGCGTCCGGGCCGGATGCGACATCGAATTCCGCATCGAGCATCTGACCGGCTTCGTCGCGGATGTGGCGGGCAATATCGATCACCAGATCGATCTGCTCTTGCGCGATGCCGTAGCCGCGCAGGCGATCGAGCTGGCAAAGCCCCTTCTTCGGATGATTGGCGGCGATATTGGCGGCGAGCGAGACCATCGCCACGATGGAGGGATGCAGGGGGGTGGCGTTGTCGTTGGCCATGGCGGCTTTCCTCACAGGACAGCGTTGAAGACGATGCCGACGCCGAGGATGCCGGCGGCGACGATGCCGGCGAAGGCGGCAATCAGCGGGAGTTTCAGCACCTTGCGCAGGATGATCATTTCGGGCAGCGACAGCGCGATGACGCTCATCATGAAGGCGAGCACGGTGCCGAGCGCCGCTCCCTTGCCGAGCAGAGCTTCGACCACCGGGATGATGCCCGCGGCGTTCGTATACATCGGCACGCCGAGCAGCACGGCGGCCGGCAGCGACCACCAGGGCGCGTCCTTACCCATGATCGACGCCATGAAGTCCTGCGGCACGTAGCCGTGGATCAGCGCGCCGACGGCGATGCCCAGCAGGATCCAGCGCCAGACTCGGCCGACGATCTCTTTCACATGGGCGAAGCCGGCGTCGATGCGCTCGGCCCAGCCCTGCCGTTCGGCCTCGAAGGCTGCGGACTGGCTCGACTGCATTTCGCGCACCCAGTCCTCGAGGTGATGTTCCATGCCGAGGCGGCCGATGACCAGCCCGGCGACGATGGCTACCGACAGGCCGAGGCCGAGGTACAACGCGGCGACCTTCCAGCCGAACAGGCCGAACAGCAAGGCCAGCGCGATTTCATTCACCATCGGCGCAGAGATCAGGAAGGAGAAGGTCACGCCCAGCGGCACGCCGGCCGACAGGAAGCCGATGAACAGCGGCACCGCCGAACAGGAGCAGAACGGCGTGACGACGCCGAGGCCCGCCGCCATCACGTTGCCGAGGCCGAGCCGGCGGCCGGCCAGCAGGGCGCGCGTTCGCTCCGGTGTAACGAAGGTATGCACCACCCCCATCGCAAAGACGACGGCAGTGAGCAGCAGCAGTACCTTGGGCGTGTCGTAGAAGAAGAAATGCAGGGCCTCGCCGAGGTGCGTCTCCCGCGTCAGGCCGAGCAGACCGATCAGGGTATCCGCGAAAGGGACTAAGCTCGCATAGGCGGCGACCCAGGCGGCGCTGGCGAGCAGCAGCAAACCCCAGGGAGCGCGGTGGGCGGCAGCGGTGGTGGTCATGATTCGATTCCGGCCCGGGCGCGGCGCTTCGCCGTGGTGGATGAGGCGGCCGTTTTCGGCAGGCATTGCCCACCCTGGCAGCAGTTGTCGGTGAGATAGGCGATCAGGTCGTCCATTGCAGCGAAGCGCGCCGAGTAGAAGATGAAGCGGCTTTCCTGGCGTGCCTCGATGAGGCCGGTACGCGTCAGGTGCGCCACGTGAAAGGACAGCGTGGCAGCCGGTATGCCGAGCGAATCGGCGATCGCGCCGGCATTCATGCCTTCCGGACCCGCTTCGACCAGAAGCTTGAAGATGCGCAGACGGCTTTCCTGAGCGAGTGCGGCGAGTTTATCGACGGCTTGCGAGGCATCCATTTCTATATTTCCATGAATATCGAAATAATGGAGGCATTCTATCCATCGTCGGCTATCAGTCAAGAGGGAGGTGCGTCAGAAGGCTAGAATGCCGACTGCTTCAGGCTGCCCGGATGGTGAAATTGGTAGACACAAGGGACTTAAAATCCCTCGCCGCAAGGCGTACCGGTTCGATTCCGGTTCCGGGCACCATCAGTATTCATGTGGGTTTGGGGGGAATGTAACCTTGAATTACCGCCCCCCGATTTTCTACAAATCCGGATCAGTTTCTACAATCCCCGGCTTGCGTAGGGGTTCGACACGTTCGCCGACGCGGGCACGCACGTAATGCTGTGTCATGGTGACGTGCTTGTGGCCCAGCAGCCTTTGTGCGGCGGCCCCGTCCCCGTGAATAACGTTACGACCGCCTACGACGAAAAAGGCTTTTCCAGAGCCTCAAGCACGGGTCGGCAGACATAGTAGCGTCCCCATTGGCGCCCCGTGACCTCCATGAGGATATTCCTCTCTTCAAGCACGTCAATGGCGGTTTTTGCCGTAGGGTGGGACTTGTTTAACAGCTTGGCCGCGCGCCCAATGCTCATGTAAGGGTTGACGAACAATTCATCGATCAACCCAAGGGCATTGGGCTTGTCCCTTAATCCTGCTCGATATTGCTCGCGTAAGCGATGCAGTTCTTTAGCTTGCCGCCCACCTTCTGTAGCGATCTCCGTGACACCCTGAAGGAAGAATCGAACCCATGATCCCCAATCGCCGTGAGTTCTCACTCGCTGGAGAAGATCATAGTAGTCGGTTTTGTGCGCATCAATGAAGGCGGACAGGTAGAGCAATGGTTGCGACATGCGCCCTCTTTCCATTAGGAAGAGGGTAATCAACAACCGTCCGACACGGCCGTTACCGTCCAGAAAGGGGTGAATTGTCTCGAACTGGACATGCATCATCGCGCACTGAATGAGGTCGGGCAGGACGTCGCGAACATGCAGGAACTTTTCCCATTCCCCAAGACAGTTCGTCATTTCATCCACTGGCGGGGGTACGAATGCCGCTGTGGCAGGTGTGCTGCCAGCAGGACCAATCCAGTTTTGAGTGTGCCGGAATTCACCTGGCGTTGCTTTATCTCCCCTCACCCCGGCCATCAGTTCGTTATGAATCTCACGGATTAGCCTAAGCGACAGGGGAAGTTCCGGTAGCCGATTGATTCCCCGCTCCAGTGCGCGGACGTAATTGCGCACCTCTTTGACGTCATCAGCGCCCGTGCGTGGCTTGGCGTGGCTATCCTCGATTTCGTCGATCAGCAGATCGGACAGGCTTGCCTTTGTGCCCTCGATTCGCGAGGACAAAACAGCCTCGCGCTTGATGTAGGGCGAAATTAGCAGATGGGGATTCGGCAATTGCCCACCTAAGCCAGACAGTTCTGATAGAGCGGCATCGGCCTTCGAAAGCGCCAAGGCGAGTCCCATATCAAACTCGATAGCCGGAGGTAATGGATTGGGAACGAATGCCAGGAACCCATGGGGTGACTGGATCAACCGGCCACTCGCCTTATCTGTAAATTCATTCTGATTCATGGCGTTAGGAATTTCAGTTCAAAAAGTTTTCAAAGAATTATTAGCTTTGAAAATAATATGCCATTTTCTTTCAAAGCTCAAATTAGTTTGAAAGCTCTTTCATCCCCTTAGAAGCATAATGGTCTCTACAAACCATGAGCGCTCTACGGTGTGCAAGGTTTTCAACAGCACCAAAGCGTGGCGATTGTAGAAACGCCATTAGCTATCTACTTGTTTCTAAGTGACTCTGGCCTAGCCTTAAAATCCCTCGCCGCAAGGCGTACCGGTTCGATTCCGGTTCCGGGCACCAACAGTATTCAAGCCAATGGACAGCAGGATAGTCATTGGTATGGTTTGCAGCCAATATCACTTGGCACACTGATGGCACATGCCTTTTCAGCGACCTGGATTACCAGATAGTCGGTCCTTCGCACGAATCCATTAGAAGCGTCGTGAAGCAGATGCGCGGTACATCCCCTCGCCTTCTCCAACACGAAGTTCGGTTTGGCCTCGACAAGATCATCCCCTTCATATTCGGAAGGACATAGCAAAAGATGCCTTGATTGGACGGAGGCTTGTTCTTCCAGTGCTACTTTCCGGGCGTCAACAGTATTGTCATAGTTCGTTAACTCCACTGTCATGATGACTCCCTAGCATTCCATCGCAAATGATGGAGATGTCTAGATGAGTCTGGTGGCATTGCAACGTAACAGCGGCGAGGCGGTTTACAGCCAGATCGCCAAGTTGCTCAGGGAGGAAATCGCCGCGTTCCGTGCGCCGGGTGAGTGCCTTCCCTCGGAGCACGAGCTTGCCGAGCGCTTCGGTGTCAACCGCCATACCGTCCGCAGAGCGGTCGACGACCTGATCGACGCTGGTCTGCTGGAACGTCGCCACGGCAAGGGCACTTTCGTGCTCGCCGGCCCGGCCGACTACGTGCTCGGCAGCGGAACACGCTTTACCGAGAACTTCGAGTCACTCGGCATGACGGCGAGCAGTCGCATCCTGCGCAAGCTGGTCATTCCGGCACGCGGCGGTGTGGCCGTACGCCTTAACCTTGCCGAGGACGAATCGGTCGTCTGGATCGAATCGCTGCGGCTGGCCGACGAGCGGCCGGTTTGCATCGTTTCTCATTTTCTGCCGCAGCGGATGTTTCCAGATCTGTTCGATGCCTACCACGGCGGCTCGCTGCACGAATTGCTCGCCGATCGTTACGGCAGGGCGCTGCGACGTGTCGAAAGCCTGGTCAGTGCCGCATTGCCGCAGGGCGACGACGCCTCGCTGCTCGGCATGCCGATGAACCAGCCGGTATTGCGGGTCAAGAGCGTGAATGTGGATACATGGGACGGCACGCCGCTCGAGTATGCCCTGACCCGCTTCCGCGCCGACCGCGTGCAATTGCGTATCAATCCTTGAATTTCCTCACCAACCTTGAAGGGAGCCAACCGATGTACCTGAAACCCACCCTCGCCGCGAGCGCAGTTGCATTCGCCCTCGCCACGAACGCCTCTGCCGCCTTTGCCCGCGACATCGTCATGGGCCTGATCCCGGCCGAGAATAACGAAGAGATGGTGCAGAAGTTCGAGCCGATGCGTGCCCAGCTCGAGAAGAAGCTCGGCGCCAAAGTGAAGGTCTTCACCGCCACCGACTACGCCGGCGTGATCGAGGCGATGAAGAAGAAGCGTGTCGACATCGCCTGGTTCGGCCCGCTGTCCTACTACCTCGCCGAGCAGGAAGCCGGTGCCGAGGCTTTTGCCGTCGGCATCCGCGAAGGCAGCAATTCGCACACCTACAAGAGCATCATCATCGCCCCGTGCGATGCCGGTATCAAGTCGATCAAGGATCTCAAGGGCAAGAGCGTTGCCTTCGTCGATCCGGCCTCGACCTCCGGCGGCCTGATGCCGACCTACATGGTCAAGCAGGAGACCGGCATGATGCCCGATCAGTTCTTCGGCAAGTTCACCTACGCCGGTTCGCATGATGCCGCAGAGCTGGCCGTCAAGAACAAGACCGTCGATGCCGCCGCCGACAACGACATCACCTACGAGAAGATGCTGGCCAAGGGCCTGATCACCAAGCAGACCAACTGCATCGTCAAGGAGTCGACGCCGCTACCCGGCTCGCCGCTCACCTACCGCGGTGACCTGCCGGCCGACATGAAGGCGAAGATCAAGGACGTGATCCTCAACGCCCACAAGGAGATCAAGGTGACCGGCTACGGCAACCTGAGCCATTACGTCGCCGTCGGTCCCCAGGACTACCAGATGATCCGCGACATGGTGAAAGAACTTGGGCTCAAGAAAGAGCAACTGATGAAGTAATCGGAGCACCGGCGGCGGCCATATGCCGTCGCCGGGGCAGGAGAACGACATGTCGGCAATTTCCGTCAGTACTGTGACCAAACGCTTCCCGAACGGTTTTCTCGCCCTCAAGGGTGTCGATACCGAAATCGCGCCGGGTAGCTTCACCGTTGTGCTGGGACCGAGCGGTGCCGGGAAATCTACACTGCTGCGCCTGCTCAATGGACTGGAGACGCCAACCGGAGGCGAGGTTCTCATCGGCGGTGAAAAGGTAGACCGCCATCGCCTGCGAGACATCCGCACCAAAGTGGCGATGGTGTTCCAGCAGTTCAATCTGGTGGACCGGCTATCCGTGATGACCAACGTGCTGACCGGCCGCTTGGCACACCGCTCCTGGGTGGGCAGTGTGTTCTATCTGTTCCGCCAGGAGGATATGGCGATTGCGCAGGAGGCCCTGGCGCGCGTCGGCCTGACCGACAAGGCGTGGAATCGCGCCGATAAACTTTCCGGCGGTCAGCAGCAGCGCGTCGGCATTGCCCGCGCGCTGGCGCAGCGGCCCAAGGTAATCCTCGCCGACGAGCCGGTGGCCAGCCTCGACCCGGTGGCGAGCGAGGAGATCATGACCCTGTTGCGCGAGATCTGCGACCGGGACGGAATCACGGTCGTCGTCAATCTCCACCAGGTGGAGCTGGCGCGTCGGTTTGCCGACCGCATTATCGGCATGAACGCCGGACGCATCGTTTTCGATGGCAGTCCGGCGCAGATGACACAGTCGGTATTACGCACCATCTATCGTCGCGAAGGTTATGCGGATGACAACAGTCTCGAACTGGCGCTGGCCTACGCCTAACGGCCTGCCGCCCCTGCCGCTCGTCGGCACCGCGCTCGGCCTGTGCGTCGTGCTCTGGCTGACCGCGCCGGTCGTGGAAGTGGATTTCGTCCGCCTCTTCGGATCGATAGGCAGGATGGCGGACTTCGCCGGCCAGATGTTCGCCGCGCCCGACTGGCAGTACCTGCCGCAGTTGATGACGAAGATGCTTGAGACGATCGAGATGACCGTTCTCGGCACGGCGATAGCCATCCTCTTCAGCATTCCGCTCGGCGTGCTCGCCGCGAGCAACGCTACCCCGCATCCGCTCGTTTATCGTGCGACACGCGACCTGCTGAGCCTGATGCGTGCCCTGCCGGAACTGGTCTGGGCGCTGGTGTTCGTCTCGGCGGTCGGGCTGGGCCCGCTGCCAGGCGTGATGGCGCTGGCCTTCGTCACCGTCGGCTTCATGGGAAAATTTTTCGCCGAGTCGATCGAGGTCGTCGATCCCAAGGCAATCGAGGGCGTACGCGCCCACGGCGCCGGCTGGCTGCAAGTGCGGCTGTTCGCCATGCTGCCGCAGGCACTACCCGACTTCGTCGGCACGGTGCTCTACATCCTCGACCATAACCTGCGTGCGGCGGCGATTCTCGGCCTGGTCGGCGCCGGCGGTATCGGTTACGACCTGGTGATGGCGATGCGCCTGTTCCAGTACGACCGGCTGATGCTGATCGCACTGTCGATCTATCTGATCGTCACCATGCTCGACCGCGCCTCCGACCAGTTGCGCAGCCGCATCATCCACGGTGGGCGTCGATGAATATGCGAGACCTGCCCACGTCGAACATGAAGACGCTCCCGTCACTGCCGCCGAAACCGCGCAATCTGCTGCCGGTCTGGGCGGCGGCGCTCCTCGCCGTGCTTTGGCTGATCGTGCATGACCTGGAGATTTCCTTTGAGACGCTGGCCTACGGCGCCGAGGACATGGTCGAGTACTTCAGCCGCTACGGCCAGCCGGATTTCTCCGACCTACCGCGCTATCTCAACCTGATGGCCATAACGCTGGCGACCGCGCTCTGGGGCACGATGTTCGCGGTACTGGTCGCCTTCGTCCTCTCGCCGCTGGCGGCGCGCAACTTCACACCCAATCCCATCGCCTACCGCGCTGCGCGCGAAATACTCAACTTCCTGCGCGCGATGCCGGACCTGTTGTTGGCACTGATTTTCGTCGCCGCGCTCGGTCTCGGGCCACTGCCCGGCGCGCTCGCGCTCGGTGTCCATACCGCCGGCTTCCTCGGCAAATTCTTTTCCGAAAGCCTCGAGCGCATCGATGCCGGCGTCTGCGAAGGAGTCGCTGCCACCGGTGCCAATTTCCCGCAGATGGTGATGTACGCAGGCTGGCCGTCGATCCTGCGCGAGGCCGTCGGCTACACGCTCTACATCCTCGACCGCAACGTGCGCATGGCCTCGGTGCTCGGCCTGGTCGGCGCCGGCGGCATCGGACTCGCGTTGCACGATACGTTGCGCCTGTTCGACTACGGCCAGTCGGCGGCGCTAATCCTCGTGATCCTCGCGACGATTCTACTGATCGATTACGCCTCGGCATGGCTGAGAAGGAGACTGACTTGATGTTGATCGAACGTCCGGACTGGATCCGGGCCTGGACCGCCCATCCGCCGGCGGACGTTAAAACCCTGGCGGAGCGCCTGGCGGCTAATTGCGAAGTCAGGCTCGCGGCACTGCCGCAGGCGGGCCTCGGACTGCTGACCGTGAATGACGGCGCCTTCGCCGAACCGTATTTTCTCGGTGAGTTTCCGTTGTCGACCTGCAGCGTCGAAATCATGCGAGCCGATGGCCGATGCGCCAAGGGCGGAGCGCAGGTGATGGCAGACGACGCCGAGCTCGCCCGTGCCTTGGCGGTACTCGACGGCCTGCTGGCCGCCCGACTGCCCGGCTGGGAAGAAGCCGCTGCACTGCTTGATGCCGGGGCACGCTTGCGCGCTGACGAAGATGGCCGCCGCCGCGCCATGCTGGCCGCCACGCGCGTCGACTTCGCGATGCTCAATAACACCGGGGACGCCGACGATGACGATGAAAACTGAGCTCATATGGCAGGCAGACACGCAGCAGTCTGTTTTTCGCGAACTGGTCGAATGCCTGTCCTATCCCGGTACAGTGCGTAATTTGTCCCATTGGAGCGCAGGCACGCCGGTGAGCCGCGCCGTGCTGGCGACGCTGCTGGACGGCGAATGCACACTGGCCGATCCGCACGGTTTGATCGCCGCCGCCGATTGGCCCTTGCTGCAGGCACGGCGCGCTTCTCCGACGGATGCACGCTTCGTGATCGCCGCCGGCAACCGTGCGCCCGACTTCCAGCCTGCGCTCGGCAGCCTCGAAAGTCCAGAATTCGGCGCCACCCTGATCGTTGTCGTCACCGCGTTAGGTAGCGGAGACAAGAGCCTAGAACTGGAGGGGCCGGGGGTCGACGGCCGGCGCACGCTGCGCGTGGCTGGCCTGCATCCGGACTGGCTGGGCCAACGCGCGCAGTGGATCGGCAGCTTCCCGCTCGGCGTCGACCTGATCCTTGCGGATGCGGAAAGCATCGCGGCGCTGCCGCGCACCACGCGCGCCGTCACGCTGGCGTATGCGGCAGAAGGGAAAACGGTATGAGCTACGTCGCGATCAAGGGTGGCGGAAGGGCGATTGCCGCCGCCGCCGCAGTCACCGACTTCCTGCGCACCGAGGAAGCACTAGGCAACGCCGCAGCCGAGCCGCTCGCCATCGATAGCGTGCTGCATCAGTTGCGCCATCTCGTCGACCGCGTCGTTTCCGAGGGCGGGGCATATCACCCGCGCCTTGCCGCGCTCGCGATCAAACAGAGCCTGGGCGATACGCTGGAAGCCGCCTTCGCCCTGCGTGCCTGGCGCTCGACGCGGCCGCGGCTCGCCGCGACGCCGCCGCTGGACACCTCCAGGATGCGCCTGATCCGCCGCATCTCGGCCGCATTCAAGGATATCCCCGGAGGCCAGATGCTGGGCCCGACACCGGACTACGCGCTGCGTCTGCTGCGTCTGGAGCTGATGGACGAGTCGCCGGAGGCATTCCGTGCGGTTGCCCGGGGCTGGCTGACGCACCGGCCCGAGGCACAGTTGCCCGACAGCTTCCCGAAGGTACTCGACGCACTTCGCGCGGAAGGCCTGCTGCCTGAGCTGCCAGCCGCTGCGCGCCAGCCGGCCTTTGACATCACGCGCGAGCCGCTGGTGTTTCCAGTGCCGCGTTCGGCAGCGCTGGCGACGATGGCCCGCGCCGAGACCGGTTCCCTGCTGGCGCTCGCCTACTCGAACATGCGCGGCTACGGCGACGTGCACCCGACCGTCGCCGAACTGCGCGTCGGCTACCTGCCGGTATTGCTGCCGCATCCCGTCACGGGCGCACTCGTCGAAGCCGGCGAGGTGCTGGTGACCGAATGTGAAGTCGTTGCAATGTACGAGGCGAGCGATGGCGGTGGCAAGACGACATTCACCGTCGGCTACGGCGCCTGCTTCGGCCATAACGAAGTGAAGGCGATCTCGATGGCGATCCTTGACCGTGCCCTGCAGAAGGGCATGCGGGACGGTCCGGCCAATCCCTCCGAGGACCCCGAGTTCGTCCTGCTGCACGTCGATGGCGTCGACTCGATGGGCTTCGCCGCCCATTACAAAATGCCGCACTACGTCACATTCCAGTCCGACCTCGACCGCCTGCGCGAGACGCAGCGCAAGCAGGAGGCGCACGCATGAACGCCACCCCAAGCCATGCCGCCGGCAGCGCCTACAACTTCGGCTTTCTCGACGAATACGCAAAGAAGGAAGTTCGCCGTTCGATCCTCAAGGCGATTGCCATCCCCGGCTACCAAGTGCCCTACGCCTCGCGCGAAATGCCGATGGGACGCGGTTTCGGTACCGGCGGTTTGCAGCTGACGCTGGCGCTGATCGGTCCTGGCGAGGTCGTCAAGGTGATCGACCAGGGCTCGGACGATTCGGTCAATGCCGTCAATCTGCGCCATTTCATCGAGATGACCTGTCCCGGGGTGACGACGACGACGCGGACGCAGGAAGCCACGCTGATCCAGTCACGCCACCGCATCCCTGAACAGCCGCTGACGCGCGCGCAGATCATCGTGCTGCAAGTCCCATATCCCGATCCGCTGGTGGTGGTCGAGCCTTCCGAGGATCGCCGCAAGACCATGCACGGCGAAGCCGACTACGCACGCCTGCTCGTCAAGCTCTACGAAGATATCGTCAAGTTCGACGAAATCACCATCTCGCACCGTTACCCGACGCGCATCAACGGCCATTATGTGATCGACCCTTCGCCGATCCCGCGCTGGGACGTCCCGAAACTCGACGATTCTCCGGCGCTGGTGCTGCTCGGCGCCGGTCGCGAAAAAAAGATCTACGCAGTACCGCCGCACACCCGCGCCGAGCCGCTCGCCTTCTCCGACGTGCCCTTCCGCATCGAGGACTTCCGGGACCGGCAGGGCCAGCGCCACGCCTGTGCACGTTGCGGCTGCTCCGACTCCTACCTCGACGAGTTCATCGACGACCGTGGCGCGAGGGTCTACCAGTGCTCCGACAGCGACTGGTGCGACACGCAGTTGCAGCACGCGGATACGGAGGCGGTGGCATGAACAAGATTCTCGAAGTGCGCAATCTGGGCCGCACCTACGGGCCGGGCTGCCCGCTCTGCCTCGAAGCCACCGGCCCCGAGTCCGATACCAACCTGTGTCCGCACTGCGGCAGCGTGGTCGCCATCCATGACGTCTCCTTCGATCTGTTCGAAGGCGAGATCCTCGGCGTGATGGGCGAGTCGGGCAGCGGCAAGTCGACAGTGGTCAAGACGCTGTTCTTCGACCAAGCCCCCTCGAGGGGCCAGGCGATCTTCTACGACAGCGACCGGCAGCACGATCTGTTTGCACTCAACGCGGCGCAACAACGCTGGCTGCGCAACCACCGCTTCGGCATGGTTTACCAGAATCCGCACCAGGGCCTGAATTTCAACATCACCGCCGGCGGCAACATCGCCGAACGCCTGCTGATGAGCGACCTGATGGACTACGGCGCAATCCGCTCCCGCGCAAAGGAATTGCTGGCGCGCACCGAGGTGCTGCTTTCGCGCGTCGACGACCTGCCGAAGCGTTTCTCAGGCGGCATGCAGCAGCGCGTGCAGATCGCCAAGGCGCTCGCCACGCAGCCGCCGCTGCTGTTCCTGGACGAGGTCACGACCGGGCTGGATCTTTCGGTGCAGGCGCGCATCCTCGATCTGATCCTGGAAATCCAGCAGGAGCTGAAGACCGCGATGATCGTCGTTACCCACGACCTCGGCGTGATCCGCCTGCTGACCGGCCGTGCCCTCGTCATGAAATACGGTCGCGTCATCGAAGCAGGTCTTACCGACCAGATCCTCGAAGACCCGCAGCATGCCTACACCCAGCGGCTGGTGGCATCGGCCCTGTGAGGAACATCCAATGATCGCACCCATTCTTCAGGTCGAAGGCTACAGCAAGTATTTCGAACTTCACGAGCAGAACAAGCTGATCCCTGCCTCGCACAACGTCAATCTTGCCGTCTATCCCGGTCGGCTGACCGCCTTGATCGGTCCGACCGGCGCCGGCAAGTCTTCGGTGCTCAAGGGCATCTATCGCAGCTACCTGCCAAGTGCCGGCCGCATTCTCTACCGGGATGCCCTCGGACACGAGTTCGACCTCGTCCAGGTCAGCGAGCACCAGATGCTGGAACTGCGCCGTCGCGAGATCGGCTTCGTCACGCAGTTCCTGCACTGTCTGCCGCGCCAGGCAACGCTGGATGTCGTCGCCCAGCCTTTGCTCACGCTCGGCGCCGCTCGCGTCGAGGCGCGCCAACGCGCCGGAGAACTGCTCACGGCGCTGAACCTGCCGGAACGCCTGTGGAGCGTATCGCCAGCGACCTTCTCCGGAGGCGAACGGCAGCGCGTCAACCTTGCTCGTGGCTTCGTCGCCCGTCCGCGCCTGTTGCTGCTCGACGAGCCGACCGCCAGCCTGGACCCCCGGACCGCCGAATGCGTGATCGACCTCATCGAGCAGGCCAAGAGTGAGGGAACCGCGCTACTGGCCATATTTCACCACCCCGAGACTACCCGGCGGCTCGCCGACGCCGTCGTCGAACTGGCGCCGCCACCGGCCGTGTCGGCCTGGATCAAGGAGATCGCATGAACAAGATTTATCTGACCGGCGCCCGCGTGGTGCTGCCCCATGAAGTGCTCGAGGATGCCGCAGTACTGATCGAGGACGACTGCATTGCCGCCATCAATCCGGAGACCGGCAACGGCGCGCGCCATGTCGACCTGAAGAACAAGACACTTATCCCGGGCATGATCGACCTGCACTGCGACGCGTTGGAAAAGGAGGTCGAGCCGCGGCCCAACGTCCATTTCCCGCTCGACTTTGCCTGCGCCCAGGCGGACAAGCGCAATGCCGCCGCCGGCGTGACGACCGTCTATCACTCGCTGTCGTTCGCCAACGAGGAACTCGGCGTGCGCAACAACGCCTTTGCCGCCTCGGTGGCGCGTGCAGTGCACGACTGGAACCCGCATGGCCTCGTCGATAACCGCGTGCACTGCCGCTACGAAGTGACCGACCCGACGGGGCCGGAAACCCTGCTTGGGCTGATGGAGGAGAACGGGATGCATCTGCTCTCGGTGATGGACCATTCGCCGGGGCAGGGGCAATTCAAGGAAATCGCCGCCTTTCGCGACTATCTGGCACGGACTTACAAGAAATCGGAAAGCGAGCTGGATAAGCTGCTGCAGAACAAGCTGGACCAGGCCGAAGGGGCGATGGAGCGCATCCGCCTGCTGATCGGTGCCGCGAGGGAAAAGGGCATTCACGTCGCCAGCCACGACGACGATACGCCGGAGAAGGTCGAGACTCTGCACGGCCTTGGCGTCGGTATCTCCGAGTTCCCGATCAACATGGCCGCCGCACAGGCTGCGCGGTCGCGCAGCATGAGCACCGTGTTCGGAGCGCCGAACATCCTGCGCGGCAAGAGCCAGTCCGGTTCGATGCGTGCGCTCGACGCGGTGAAGGCCGGCGTCGCAGACTGCCTGTGTGCCGACTACCATCCGGCGACACTTGTCGTTGCGGTATTCCGCCTGCCAGAGCTGGCGGGCATCGGGCTGCACGATGCCGTGCGGTTGGTCACCACCAATCCGGCCAAAGCCGCAGGGCTGGTCGATCGCGGCGAGATTGCCGTCGGCAAGCGCGCCGATCTTGCTGCCATCACGCACATCAACGGCTTGGCGCAGGCAAGCACCGTTTTCTCCGCCGGCAAGCCGATCTACGAGGCGCGTTTCGACCATGGCTGATGGACGGCTGTTCTACGTCATCGGCGCATCCGGCTGCGGCAAGGACAGCCTGATGCGCTACGCGCGCGAGCAGCTTGCGGCGCACAAGGACGTGGTCTTCGCCCATCGCTACATCACCCGACCGGTCGAGCTGCATGGCGAAAACCACATCGCGCTCAACGAGCGCGAATTCGCGGCACGCCTCGAAGCCGGCCTCTTTGCGATGCACTGGGACAGCCACGGTCTGCGCTACGGGATCGGCAGGGAAATAAATATCTGGCTCGCCAAGGGCTGCAACGTGGTGCTCAACGGATCGCGCGCTTATCTCGATGAGGCGCGTCGCCGCTACCCGGAGTTGATCGCGGTGATGGTCACGGTGGAAGCGGATGTTCTTGCTGCCCGACTACGTAGCCGGGGCCGAGAATCAGAAGCGGAGATCGCCGAGCGTCTTGCGCGAGCGAAGCGCTTCGCCCGTCCAGGCGGCTATGTCGAGACCATCGAAAACAATCGCGAGCTGAGCTTGGCGGGGGAACGCTTCGTGGCGCTGCTGCACCCGGAACAATTGCGGGCCGTCGCCTGAAGTGCGCGTCACCTTCCTCGGCACCGGTGCGGCGGGAGGCGTGCCGCTCTATGGTTGCGATTGCGTCGCTTGTGTGCGTGCGCGGTCTATTGCCGCTTTTCGCCGCCTTCCTTGCTCGGCCCTCGTAGAGGACGGCACGACCCGCATCCTGCTCGATGCCGGGCTGACCGATCTGGGGGAACGTTTCTCGCCCGGCAGCCTTTCGTCCATCCTGTTGACCCACTACCATCCCGATCATGTCCAGGGCCTGTTGCACCTGCGGTGGGGGTTGGGCGAGAGCATCACGGTGCATGGCCCGCCTGACTCCGAGGGCTGTGCCGACCTATACAAGAACCCAGGTCTGCTCAATTTCCGAACGCTGGCGAAGTTCGAGCCGTTCGAGATCGGTACGCTGCGCATCACGCCGCTGCCGCTGATTCATTCCAAGCCAACGTTCGGCTACGCATTCGAGAGTGATGCTGGGCAGCGCTTTGCCTACCTGACCGACACGATCGGACTGCCGCCGCGCACTGAGGAATTTCTGCGTGGCTGGGAACCTCACGGGCTGGCGCTCGATTGCAGTCATCCACCCCAGGCTGCGCCGAAGAACCACAACGATTGGACGCGCGCGCTCGAACTGATCGAGGGCATACGGCCGCAACAAGCGTGGCTAACGCACGTAAGCCACCTTCTCGACGCCTGGTTATGCAATCGCCACCTGGCGCTGTCACCAGGTATCCACGTGGCCCGAGATGGCCTGGCTGTTCCTGTTGATGCACAGGATGCAGATCCATACATGCATGAACATCGAAAGCTCCCCTATGCCTCTACATGACGTACGGATAGGTTTTATCGGCCTTGGGCGCATGGGCTTCCCGATGGCGCACAATCTTCTCAAGGCGGGATATACCGTGGTGGCCTGCAATCGCAGTCGGGCTGCCGTCGATCGACTGGTGGCGATCGGAGCGACCGCGGCAGAGACTCCGGCCGCAACAGCCCATGCAACCGATGTGCTGGTGACCTGCGTGATGACACCAGCCGATATCGAGCAGATCTATCTAGGGCCCGAGGGAATTCTGACGGGCGGGCACTCCGGTTTGATCTGTATCGACACCAGTACGACACACCCTACAGTCAGCCGGAAAGTTGCGGCCGCACTGGCAGCGGAAGGCATTGCCTTTCTTGATGCTCCAATCAGCGGCGGGCCACGGGGTGCGGAAATGGGTACCTTGTCAGTCATGATCGGCGGTGAGGCGGATGTACTGGAACGGGTACGGCCTGTGTTGCAGGTCTTCGGGAGCAATATCTTCCACATGGGGCCAGTTGGATCGGGCAATGCAGCCAAGCTGTGCAACCAGATTCTGACCGGTTCTGCCCATGTACTCGTGGCCGAAGCCATGGTCATGGGTACACGACTCGGACTCGATCCGCAGAAACTGTTCGAGGTCCTTCAGGTTAGCTCCGGTCAGTGCCGTGCACTTGACCGCGCTGTTCCAGAGGCAATCCTTCCGCGCAACTTCGCGGCAGCATTTACCGTCGACGGCATCATCAAGGACCTCGATTGTGCCTTGCAGATGGCTGGAGAAAATGGTGTTCGTTTGCTTTTGCCGGCGGTTGCCCGACAGATTTATCAGGAGGCATCCAGTCTCGGTCACGGCGGAGAGCATCTCGCTGCGGTCATACGTTCCATGGAAGCCATTGCCGGAGTCATAGTTGGCAGAAATTAATTTCTGCCAATCTAATGCAGGCCGATTGAGCAGATGCTGAGATGTGTGATGACAATACGTACCGGTTCGATTCCGGTTCCAGCACCAGTCACTTGCGCGGGTGGTTCATTTATCCGGCGTCAGCCAGGTTTCCGGTGTCAGCTGTAGCGTCGCGCCATCGATCACCAGCCACAGTTCGCCTTCCTGCAACGTGCAATTGATCTGCATGGTCCGTGTCACGAGCTGCGCCAGGGCTTCGGTTTGCGGCTGCGGCAGATTGAGGACCGAGAGCTTCTCGAGCTTGCGCAGCGCCGTCTGGTTCTGTTCCCACCATACCTCGGCCGCCCGCCCGCCATAGGCGAACACGAAGACGGCCGCAGACCGCCCGCTGCCGCGTCGCAGCCGCTTCTCGTCGGGCAGGCCGACCTCGATCCATTCCTCGATCGCGCCGGTCAGGTCCTTGCGCCACAGATCGGGCTCGTCATCGGTCGACAGGCCGCGGCCGAATTCGAGCGCATCATGAGCGCGCAGCGCGAAGGCCATGACCCGCACCATCATGCGCTCATCGGTCTCCGAGGGATGCCGCGCCAGGGTGAGGGTGTGGGTCTGGTAGTAGCCGCGATCGAGGTCCGCAAGCTGCAGTTCGATCTTGAAGATGGTTGCCTTGAGAGCCATGGGGACTGACGGCGAGGGCGCCGGATGAATGCTGCGCCGGCGGATGCGGCTAGCCGCCCCGGCCGATGCGATAGACGGCCAGGCTGCCGAGGAAGTTGTGTTCCTCGGTGATGCACTCGCCGCGTTCGTCTAGCACTTGGCGGTCGCGGATGGCGATGCCCATGCCTTCGCACAGGCTCTCGAAGTCGAGCATCGTGAAGAAGCGCACGTTGGGGGTGTCGTACCATTGATAGGGCAGGTCTTCCGATACCGGCATGCGGCCGTTGAGCACCGCCATGCGGTTCTTCCAGTAGGCGAAGTTCGGGAAGGACACCACCGCCTCGCGGCCGACGCGCAGCATCTCGGCGATGATCTGCTGGGTGTGGCGCACCGTTTGCAGCGTGCGCGAGAGCACGACATGGTCGAAGGCGTCGTCTTCGAAGCCGGCCAGGCCGGCTTCGAGGTCGCTCTGGATGACATTCACGCCGTTCTCGATTGCCGCGAGCACGAGGCCAGGATCGCGCTCGACGCCCCAGCCGCGAATGCCGCGCCCGGCCAGGAGCTGGAGCAGCTCGCCGGTGCCGCAGCCGAGGTCGAGCGCCGTCTCGCCCGGCTTGAGCCAGCTCGCGATCAGGTCGTAATCGGGCCGTTTCAGCGTGTGAGTCATAATGCAATATTGCGCATGTAGCTCGCCACTACCGCATGGTAGTAGTGGTCGTCCATCAGGAAGGCGTCATGGCCGTGCGGGCTAGTGATTTCGACGTAGCTGACGTCGTGCTGTTTCTTCACCAATGCATTGACGATCTCGCGGCTCCGGGCCGGCGAGAAGCGCCAGTCGGTGGTGAAGGAGACGACGAGGTACTTCGCCTTGGCGCCGGCAAGTGCGGCGGCAAGATCGCCGTCGTGGGGCTCGGCCGGGTCGAAGTAGTCGAGCGCTTTCGTCATCAGCAGGTAAGTGTTGGCGTCGAACCAGCCGGCAAACTTGTCGCCCTGGTAGCGCAGGTAGGACTCGATCTCGAACTCGACGCCGAAGCCGTAGCTGCCCGCACCGGGGCGCTTCTTGCGGCCGAATTTCTCGGCCATCTGGTCGTCGGAGAGATAGGTGATGTGGCCGAGCATGCGCGCCAGCCGCAGGCCGCGCGTCGGACGGGTGTTGTGGCGATAGAAATGGCCGCCGTGGAATTCCGGGTCGGTGAGGATCGCCTGGCGGGCGACATCGTTGAAGGCGATGTTCTCGGCGGTGAGCTTGGGGGCGGCGGCGATCACCAGCGCATGGCGGACGCGATCGGGCAGGTCGATGGTCCATTGCAGCGCCTGCATGCCGCCTAAGCTACCGCCAACCACCGCGGCCCAGGCGTCGATGCCGAGCGCGTCGGCGAGCCTGGCCTGCGCCTTGACCCAGTCGTTAACCGTAACCACCGGGAAGTCGGCGCCCCAAGGTTCGCCGGTGGCTGGGTTGATCGACGAGGGGCCGGTCGAGCCGTGGCAGCCGCCGAGGTTGTTTACGCCGACGACAAAGAAGTGGTCGGTGTCGATCGGCTTGCCCGGGCCGATCATGTTGTCCCACCAGCCGAGGGTCTTGGGATCGTCGCCGTAGGTGCCTGCGACGTGATGGTGGCCGGACAGTGCGTGGCAGATCAGGATGGCGTTCGAGCGCGCGGCGTTGAGCGTGCCGTAAGTCTCGTAGACCAGCTCCCAGGCAGGCAGCGTCACCCCCGCGGCAAGAGAGATGGGTTCGGCAAACGCGAGCCGCTGCGCCTCGACCGGGCCGATGCTGCTGCGTTCCGACATGGGCGGGATTACGACGGGATCCGGCGCGCGCCGTTGTAACGGCGGCTCCAGTACTTGTCGCTCATGTCCTCGATGCGCACGCGGCCACCGCTGCGCGGCGCATGGACGAACTGGTTGTTGCCCAGGTAGATGCCGACGTGCGAGAAGGCGCGCCGCATGGTGTTGAAGAACACGAGGTCGCCTGGCTTGAGCTCGGCCTTCTCGACGCGGTCGCCTTCCTGGCTGATGGCCTTGGCGTTGTGAGGCAGCACGAGACCGAGCGTTTCGTTGTAGAGATAACGCACGAAGCCCGAGCAGTCGAAGCCGGTTTCAGGAGAGTTGCCGCCGCGCTTGTAACGGATGCCGATGAAGTCGAGGGCACGGTCGAGCGTGGCCTCGGCGCCGCTCACGGCGCTCGAAACGAGCGAGGCCGAGGGGGAAGCCGCGGACTCGCCGAGCGCCAGGCTGGGCTGCAGCTGGAGCGGCTCGTCGGCGTGCGCGGCTGTGCCGAACAGGCATAGTGCGAGGAGCAGGGCGGGGAGGGTCTTGCGCATAAGGGCGCAACTTTACCAAAAGTCGGCGCTGGCGGGACGGCGAGGGTAGAGGACGTCACCCCGGCTTTGGTGGAGGCTCACGTGAGCGAAGCGAACGTTATGCCGGAACAAAAGTCGGCGCTGGCGGGACGGCGTGGGTATAAGGGCGAAATCTGGTTTTTGTTCCGCAGGATCGCGCGTAGCGCGCTCAAAGTCTCCCCTTCCGTGAGGAAGGGGCTGGGGGATGGCGGGTTTAGAGCCGTTCCACCTGCTCGCGAATGCGCTCGGGTTCGTCGAGACGCAGCAGGCGGCTTACCTTTCCGGCGAGCTGCTCCGAGTCGGCCATCACGATCTGCTGCTTGACCGCCAGAATTTGGCTGGGGTGCATCGAGAACTGCCGCAACCCCATGCCCAGCAGCAGGCGAGTCATTTGCGGATCGCCGGCCAGTTCGCCGCAGACGGCGACGGGCAGCTCCACCTTCTGCGCGGTCTGGATGACGTGGGATAGGAGCCGCAGCACTGCGGGATGCAGGGGGTCGTAGAGATGGGCGACCGCCTCGTCGGTGCGGTCGATCGCCAATGTGTACTGGATCAGGTCGTTGGTGCCGATCGAGAGGAACTGCAAGTGCTTGAGGAAGGGGCCGAGCGCCAGCGCCGCGGCGGGAATCTCGATCATGCCGCCGACGGGCACGTTCTCGTCGAACTTGCAGCGCCGCTCGCGCAGCTGCTGCTTGGCCTGCTCGACCATGGCCAGGGTCTGCTCGATTTCGCTCGCGTGGGCCAGCATCGGTACGAGGATCTGTACCTTGCCGAAGTTCGAGGCGCGCAGGATCGCCCGCAGCTGGGCAAGGAAGAGCTGCGGTTCGGCCAGGCAGTAGCGGATCGCGCGCAGGCCCAGCGCCGGATTGGGGGCCTGGCGGAAGGCGCCGCCGGTGCCGAGCGTACCCGCCGTCTTGTCGGCGCCGATGTCGAGCGTGCGGATCGTCACCGGCTTGCCACCCAGCGATTTCGCCACCGCCTTGTAGGCCTCGAATTGCTCGTCCTCGGTCGGCAGGCCATCGCGGCTCATGAACAGGAACTCGGTGCGGAACAGGCCGATGCCATCGGCGCCGACCTTCTTCACCTGATCGATATCCTGCGGCAGCTCGATGTTGGCCTGCAGGCTGACGTCGACGTCGTCGAGCGTGGTGGCCCGGGCGGTGACCAGGCGCTTGAGCTTGGAGCGCTCGAGCTCGAGTTCGCGCTTTCTGAGCCGGTATTCCTCGAGGACGCGCGCGTCCGGATCGACGATCAGCACGCCGCGCGTGCCGTCGATGATCAGCAGGTCGTCCTCGCGCACCAGCGGGCGGGCATGGTGCAAGCCGACGATGGCTGGGATCGCGAGGCTGCGCGCGACGATCGCGGTGTGCGAGGTCGCACCGCCGAGGTCGGTGACGAAGCCGGCGATCTTCAGGGTCTTAAACTGGATAGTGTCGGCCGGCGAGAGATCGTGGGCGACTACCACCAACTCGGCATCCTCGCCCTTGCCGGCTTTCTTGGCGATGCGGCGGGACTTGCCCTGCAGGGCGCGCAGTACGCGCTCGACTGCCTGGACGATGTCCTGCTTGCGCTCGCGCAGGTAGGGGTCGTCGATCTCGTCGAACTGCGCGACGAGCTGTTCCATCTGCTGCACGAGCGCCCATTCGGCGTTGCAGCGCCGCTCGCGGATCAGGTCCTTGGGCGTATCCGCCAGCAGCGGATCTTCGAGAAACATCGCATGGACATTGACCAGCGCGGAAAGCTCGCTCGGCGCGCCGGGCGCCAGCGCTTCGGCATGCAGGGTGGTCAGTTCGCTGCGCACCGTGGCGAGTGCAGCCTCGAAGCGCCGGATTTCTGCGGCGACGTCGCGTTCGCGGATCGTGTAATGATCGACCTCGAGCGTGGCATGCGAAACCAGATGGGCATGGCCGATGGCGATGCCCTGGGAGACCGCGAGGCCGTGCAATGTGAATGACACGGCTACTCGTCCTCGCCGAAGCGGTCGGCGATCAGGGAGAGGATCGCGGCGAGCGCTTCTTCGGCACGCTCACCGTCGGTATCGACGACCACGCTGCTGCCCTTGCCTGCCGCGAGCATCATCACGCCCATGATGCTCTTGGCGTTGATGCGCCGGCCGTTCCTTTCCATCCACACCTCGCAGGGAAAGCTGCCCGCCAGCTGGGTGAGTTTGGCGGAGGCGCGGGCATGCAACCCGAGCTTGTTGATGATGGGCGCTTCGGCTTTGGGCATCGTGTCGTTCAGTGTTTCATCATGTTGAGCACGCCGTCGCGGCCGCCGCCGGTCGCTCGGGTAAGGAGGTTGTCCATGCCCTTGTCGCGCGAATTCACCGCGCGCAGCAGCATCGGCAGGTTGACGCCGGCTAGGGCTTCGACTTTGCCGGGTTTCAGCAGCTTGGCGGCGAGATTGGACGGGGAGGCACCGTAGATGTCGGTCAGCACCAGCACGCCTTCTCCGGTGTCGACGAGCTTGAGTAGTTGCTGTGCCAGCGGCAGCAGGTCCTTCGGATCGTCCCCTGCCGCGACGCCAAGCTGCAGCAGCTGCTCAGGCCGCTTGTTCAGCACATGGCTGACGCATTGGATCAGCGACTCGCCGAGTGTGTCGTGGGTGATGAGGAGGATGCCGATCATGGCTGGAATTATGGCATGACCGTCACGGACAGATCGGCAGGCTCGAAAGCCAGCCTGGACTTGAGTGCGGCGGTGACGAAAACTTTGCCGGCGGCATCGACGCGCAGCACCTGAGTTGCGCCCAGTTTGGCGGCGAGTCGCGGCCAGTCGTCGCCGGCGATGAACAGCGGCTTGGACAGCACGTCGGAGCGCATGCCTGCGTCGGCGCCTGGCGGAACCAGCACGGTAAGCGACTGGGTGACAGTGGTTGGGCTGCCCGTGCGCGGGTCGAGCAGATGGCAGTAGCGCTTGCCCCCAAGTTCGAAATAACGCTGATAGTCGCCCGAGGTGCCGATCGCCTCGCCGTCCCTGAGTTCCAGCGTGGCGAGCGGGGCACCGCCTGCTTGTGCGGCACGCGGATGCTGGATGCCGACGCGCCAGGGCTTGCCGCCCTTGCTCCCCATGGCGAGTACGTTGCCGCCGATGTTGATCAGCGCGTTGTCGATGCCGCGCGACTTGAGGATGGCTGCCGCGCGGTCGAGCGCCACGCCTTTGAGATAGCCGCCGAAGTCCAGAGCTACCGAAAAGTCGGCGCTGGTAATACGGCACCCACCCCCCACCCCCCGCCCGGGCGGGGGTGACGGGTGTTCGCCGCTACGCGGCTCCATGCCTGTGGTTTCGCCTGCCTTGGGGCTGCCCTGCGGCAGGCAGGCGCCGTCGATCGAGAGCTTGGCGATCGACGGCTTGGTGGCGACGAGCTTGGCCAATTCCGCGGTATCGGGCAGCGCCGGCTTGAACTCGTCGCCATGAAAGCCCCACAGTGCGACGAGCCGGCCGATGCCTGGGTCGAACAGGTAATCGCCCTGCGCGGCAAGTGCCTGGGCGGTGCGGATCAGATCGGCTAGCTCGGCGGAAACCTCGTGCGGCTTGCCGGCGGCGATCGCCTCGTTGAGGGCGGTGAGTTCGGAGGGCTGCCAGGCGTGGTAGGCGCGATGCAGGCGATCGAACTCGCGCAGCACTTCGCCGAGCGCGGCGTGGGCTTGCGCCTCGGGCGTTCCCCAGGCCAGTAGTTCGACCCGGGTGCCGAAGACATAGGCTTCCTGTGCTGTTGGTGCCGTCTTGGTGCAGCCCGACAGAATGAGCGCCAGCAAGCCGAGTGCGGCAGCCAGCAGTCGGAACTTCATGCAGGATCCTGGGTTTGTTCCAGTTCGCGCGCCGCGGCGAGCAGCGCCAGTCTTGCCACCACGCCGTAGGCATAGAAGCGGTTGGGCGGCGCGTCGGGCGCTTGGGTCAGATCGGGCAAAGTGCAGCCGGTTTCGAAGGCGAGCGGCTTGAAGTGCATGCCGGGGGCGTTGAGGTTCTCGTCGATGCCGCGCTGGGTATGCACGCGGTAGAAGCCGCCGACGACATGGCGGTCGATCATGTAGATGACCGGCTCGGCGACGCCGGCATCGACGGTCTCGAAGGTCGGCACGCCTTCCTGGATGATCACCTCATGCACCTGCAAGCCCTCCTTGCCCACCGCCATCTTGTTGCGCTGGCGGCGGTTGAGGTCCTTCACCTCGGCAGCATCCTTGACCATCATGATGCCCATGCCGTAGGTGCCGGCGTCGGCCTTGACGACGACGAAGGGCGTCGAGTCAATGCCGTGTTCTTTGTATTTGGCGCGGATCCGGTAGAGCAGCGTGTCCACGTTGGCGGTCAGGCAGTCCATGCCGCTCTTTTCCTGGAAGTTCACCTGGCCGCAGACCTCGAATTCGGGATCGAGTACCCAGGGATCGATCCCGAGCAGATCGGCGAACTCCTTGGCCACCTGCCGGTAGGCGGCGAAGTGGCGCGACTTGCGACGTACATGCCAGCCCGCATGCGGCGGCGGGATGACGAACTGCTCATGCAGGTTCTGCAGCAGCGGAGGCACGCCAGCCGACAGGTCGTTGTTGAGCAGCACGGCGCAGGGATCGAAATCCGTATCGTTCGCCAGGCCGAGGCGGCGCCCCTGACCGTCGGAGCCCGCCGTACCGAAGCGCACCAGCGGTTCGAGCGTCAGCGTCTGGCCATCCGGCAGGCTGAGCGGGGTCGGAGCGGTGATTTCCGGCAGCAGCGAGCCGATGCGGACGTTGAGGCCGGTATGGCGCAGGATGCTTGCAAGATGCGCGACGTTCATGAGGTAGAACTGGTTGCGCGTATGGTTTTCCGGGACGATCAGCAAGTTTTTCGCCTCGGGGCAGACCTTCTCGACCGCCGTCATCGCCGCTTGCACGCACAGCGGCAGGAACTCGGGATTGAGGTTGTTGAAGCCGCCGGGGAACAGGTTGGTATCGACCGGGGCGAGCTTGAAGCCGCTATTGCGCAGATCGACCGAGCAGTAGAAAGGCGGCGAATGGGCGAGCCATTCGCTGCGCAGCCAGTGCTCGATGGTGGTTTCTGCGTCGAGAAAGCGCTTTTCCAGCGCCAGCAACGGCCCGGTGAGCGCGGTGGTGAGGTGGGGGACCATTAATATTGCACGTAAAAGCCGGTTTTTCGATGTTACACCAGGCAACCACGTAGAATCGGGGCATTCTCCGAGTCATGCAGCACGCATCATGAATCCACAGACTTACGAACTTTCGGTCTCCACCGACGGTATCGCCGGACCCGGACGCGGGGTGCTGGCCGCCTTCGTGCCGGCGACCGACGGGCAGCCCGCCGTCGTAGCGATGGGTTGCGATCCTCGCCACGATCCCGGCCGTACCATCCAGGAGCTGGCCCCCGCCGCCATCGACTGGCTGATTGCGGAGCTTGCCGAAGGGGTAAACGGCGCGATCTGGGCGACGATCGACAATTTCGGCCGCTTCAACAAGGCCGTGCCGGATCGCTCGAAAGTCGGCGCCGGCGGGACGGCTCTGCCGGTTGAGTTCCAGCGCTTTCCCAGCGGCATCAGCATCGATGCCTTCTACAAGGATGCCGGTGCGGCCGGCGAGGCGGCGATCGAACTGCTTTCCACCGCCATCGAGGGACCGCACCAGGAGGCGATGACGCCCTCGATGCACGTTTTCCTCGATGCCGTCGAGTCGCACGGCAGCCTGCCTGCGCCTGGCGTGATCTTCCGCAAGGTGTCCCTCGCGGCGGAGCAGGGCGATGCGCGCGCGATCGCCGAAGCGATCCAGCCCGATCCGGTGATTTCTCTCTCTTTGATCAATTCGGCGAACGCGGCGCGCTTCGCGAGCGGCGGCAAGACCGCCTCGGTACAGCAAGCAGTGACGCGGTTGGGCACCACCTTCGTCAAACGCGTGGTGTTCGTCGCGGAGATGATGGCACGCTACCGCAAGGGGGCCTGCCCGACATTCGACTACCGCGGCTTCTGGCTCAATGCCCTCGCGACCGGTGCCGCGATGCGCGCGCTGCTGCCCGAATACGACATCCCCGAACGACGCGCCGATGATGCCTTCACCACCGGCCTGGTCTCCAGCATCGGCTGGCTGGCGGTGGCCGAGACTTTCCCAGCCCTGATGCAGCGCTATCTGGAACAGTGCAAGGGCGCGGATCCGATCACCAAGGCACGGGCGCAGCGCGAAATCTTTCCTGCCGAGATCTGCAAGGTGTCCGAACGCTACCTGCAGCGTTTCGATTTTCCCGAGGCCGTCTATGCCGCGGTGTCGGGGCGCATCGATGTCGACCGCCAGTGGTACGACGTGCTGGCGCGTGCCAGCCGCATCGCGCAGGGCATGTCGCCGTTCGAGTGTCTCGCGATCCCGACCACGATCCCGGTGCCCGAAGCTTGCAAGGCGGAGTGGCAGCGCTGGCAGGGTTTCCTGGCCGGGCTGAAGTAGGCTCAGTTCTTCGGCTGACTTTGGCGGCGTTCGATCTCCGCCTGCTTTTCCCGCTGACGGCGTACCGCTTCTTCTTCCTTGCGGCGGATTTTTTCCGCACGCTCGGCGATGTCGCCTTGCCGGGCGCGCAGATCCTCGTCACGCCGCGCCGCTTTTTCCTGTTGTTCGTGCAGCCGGATGCGGCGCTCGATGCGGCCGGCCTCGATCTCGAGGGTTTTTGCCTCGCGCTCCTTGTCGCGCATGGCCATCTTGGCCTCTTCAAGGCAGGCCGAAACCAGAAATTTCTTCCAGCAGATCTGCTGTGCGGCAGCGTACGTTTGCTGGGCCGCTTCATGGATCTGGCGCGCCTGGTCGCGCATTTCCCTGGCCTGCGTGGCGAGGCGTTCCCAGTCCTCGGCCGGTGCAGGCGCCGTACCGCCTGCCTCTTGCGCGAGCGCCGGCAGCACTGCCAGCCACAGCAATCCAATCAAGCGTCTCATCTCTGCCCCTAGAATGCATAACCCCTTGCATCCTACCGACCCATGATTCTCCTGCGCAAGCTCGCCTTTGCCCGTGCCGGCCGGCCGTTGATCGCCGACGCCTCGCTGCAGTTGCACCCCGGCTGGAAAATCGGCCTGACGGGCGCCAACGGTTGCGGCAAATCTTCCTTCTTCGCCCTGCTGCGCGGAGAGCTGCACGCCGAAGCCGGCGATCTCGAGATGCCGCCGGGCTGGCGCATCGGCCATGTGGCGCAGGACACGCCGGCTTTGCCGGCGCCGGCGCTGGAATTCGTGCTCGACGGCGACACCGAATTGCGCGCCGTGGAGCAGGCCCTCGCCGCTGCCGAGGCGGCGCACGATGGCCACCGCATCGCCGAGTTGCATCTGCGGCTGCAGGACATCGACGGCTATGCGGCGAAAGCGCGCGCCGCCGAGATTCTCGATGGCCTCGGTTTTTCCCAGGCGGACCATCAGCGCCCCGTCGCCGATTTTTCCGGCGGCTGGCGCGTGCGCCTCAACCTGGCGCGCGCCCTGGTCGCGAGGGCCGACCTGCTGCTGCTCGACGAGCCGACCAACCATCTCGACCTCGATGCCGTGCTGTGGCTCGAGGGCTGGCTCAAGAGCTATCCCGGCACGTTGGTCATGATCTCGCACGACCGCGATTTCCTCGACGCCGTGGTGGGACAAATCCTGCACATCGAGGCAGGCGGCATGAAGCTCTACGGCGGCAACTACTCGACCTTCGAACGCACGCGCGCCGAGCGGCTCGCGTTGCAGCAGGCGATGCACGACAAGCAGCAGCGCGAGATCGCTCACCTGCATGCCTACGTCGAGCGCTTCCGCGCCAAGGCCACCAAGGCGCGCCAGGCGCAGAGCCGCCTGAAGGCCCTGGCGCGAATGGAATTGATCAGTGCTGCCCACGTCGACACCCCCTTCCACTTCAGCTTCATGGAGCCCGCGGGCTTTTCCGACCCGCTGCTTAGCCTTGAGGAGGTGAAAGTCGGTTATGGGGGCACGGCGATTCTCGAGCAGGTCAAGCTTACCCTGCGGCCAGGCAGTCGCATCGGTTTATTGGGGCGCAACGGCGCCGGCAAGTCGACGCTGGTGAAACTGCTGGCGGGAGAAGTCAAGGCGCTGGCAGGACGACGTCTGGAGGGCCGTCACCTGAAAGTCGGCTACTTCGCCCAGCACCAGATGGAGCTGCTGCGGCCCGACGAATCGCCCCTGCAGCATCTCTCGCGCCAGGAGCCGCAGACCAGGGAACAGGAGTTGCGCGACTACCTCGGCGGATTCGATTTCCGCGGCCAGATGGCCGATGCGCCGTGCGGCCACTTCTCGGGCGGCGAGAAAGCGCGGCTCGCACTGGCGCTGATGATCCGCACCCGCCCCAACCTGCTGCTGCTCGACGAGCCGACCAACCACCTCGACCTCGAGATGCGCGAGGCGCTGACGCTCGCGCTGCAGGAAACCGAAGCGGCCGTGGTGCTGGTTTCGCACGACCGGCATCTGCTGCGCACCACGGTCGATGAGCTGTGGCTGGTGGCCGATGGCCGCGCGCAGCCCTTCGACGGCGACCTCGACGATTATGCGGATTGGCTGGCGCAGCGCCGTGCGGCGGCGAAGCCGGCCGATGCGGGCAAGGCCGCGGAACGCGAGCAGCGCGGCGAAGATCGTGCGGCGAAAAAGTCGGCGCTGGCGGAGCGGCGCAAGCTGGAGAAGGAGGCGGAAAAGCTCGAGAAGCAGCTGGCTGGCTGGCAGTCGGAGCAGGCCGACGTCGAGCGGCAGTTGGCCGACCCGGCGCTCTATCTCTCGCCGGAACGTGGCGTGCTCGATAAATTGAACAACCGCCGTGCGGAACTTGCTGAGGCGATCGAAGCCGCCGAAACACGCTGGCTGGAAATCAACATGGCACTTGACCCGGCCTCTTGACAGAATGCTCTCTATTGTGACGATAATACAAACGGAGTAGTTGTGGAAGGATATAAGCTTATTCTTAAGTAATAAAAATAACATCACGGAGGTAGCCATGTTTGGTGGTGCCGCACGCAGGGAAGCAGCCGAGTTGCGCGAGGAGCTCGAAAGAGCGAGGGCTCGCGAAGGTGAATTGGCCACACGAATCGCGACATTGGAAGGCGAAGTCGAGGCGCAGCGTGGAGAAGCGGCGACGCAGGCCGACCGGGCACAGCTGTTAACTGGCTTGACCCAGCCCCTCGCAGAATTCGGTGAGTCGCTGAAGATGAGTCAGGCTACGCTTGCTGCACTCGCGCAGTCGATGAAGTCTGAGATGCAGGCGGCCTTGCTGACCTCCGGCGAGACTGCCAACACCCAGACCGTGGTGAAGCGCCTCTCGGATCACATCGACAATCTGGCGGGTCGCGCACACAAGAGCGCCGGGGCGATCGACCAGTTGCACGAGCATACTGGACGCATCAATGGCATCGTCCAGCTCATCAAGGAAATCGCCGACCAGACCAACCTGCTGGCGCTCAATGCCGCGATCGAGGCGGCCCGCGCCGGCGAACAGGGCCGCGGTTTCGCGGTGGTGGCCGACGAGGTGCGCAAACTGGCCGAGCGCACCGCATCGTCGACCAGCGAGATCTCTACGCTGGTTACCGATGTGCAGGCGCGCGCGTCATCGCTCAAGAACGAGGCGCAGGTGAATCCCGAGGAGTTGGCCGCCATGCGCACGGACGGCGAGAGTGCGTTCAGCGGCATCGGCCATCTGTTGTCCATGACCGAGCACATGACGCAGACCATCGCCTCGTCGGCCCTGCGCAGCTTCGTCGAGACAGCGAAGAAGGACCATCTCGTCTACAAGATGGAGATCTACCGGGTCTTCCTCGGCCTGTCGGACAAGGGACCGGACGACTTTTCGAGCCATACCTCCTGTCGGCTCGGGAAGTGGTATTACGAAGGCGACGGCAAACAGTGCTTTTCCAAGTTGCCCGGCTATGCTTCGGTCGAGCCATCCCATGTCCGGGTGCATGAGCATGGCAAGGAGGCGGTGCGCGCCTTCCGGGCTGGCAACGTGACCGACGGCTTGGGGGAAATTATGCAGATGGAAACGGCCAGCATCGAGGTGCTGAACCAGCTCGAGACGATGGCCGCGGCAGGCGAGCAGGACCCGAGCATTCTCTGCGTCGGCAGCTAGCGCTCGCCTGTGCGGCGGCGGCCATGCCGCTACAGTAGAATCGCGGCTTTTCCGCCAGGAGCCAAGCCGTGCAACTTGTCTGTCTCGACCTCGAAGGGGTGCTCGTCCCCGAGATCTGGATCGCCTTCGCCGAGCGCACCGGCATTCCCGAATTGCGCCGCACCACGCGCGACGAGCCCGATTACGACAAGCTGATGCAGTATCGGCTGGATCTGCTCAAGCAGCACAGGCTCGGCCTGCCCGACATCCAGCAGGTGATCTCCGGCATGGGGCCGATGGAGGGCGCCAAGGCGTTTCTCGATGCGCTGCGCCGCGACTTCCAGGTCGTCATCCTCTCCGACACCTTCTACGAATTCGCCATGCCGCTGATGGCGCAGCTCGGCTTCCCGACGCTGTTCTGCCACAAGCTCGAAGCCGGCGCCGACGGCTTCCTCGTCAATTACCACTTGCGCATGCCCAACCAGAAGCAGGAGGCGGTGCGGCGCTTCAAGGAGCTCAACTTCCAGGTCATCGCCGCCGGCGATTCCTACAACGACACGGCGATGCTCGGCGAGGCGCATGCCGGCATTCTGTTCCATCCGCCGCAGAACGTCATCGACGAGTTCCCGCAGTTCCCCGTCGCGCTCTCCTACACCGGCCTGCGCGCCGCGATCGACAAGGCCGCCGCCGCGCTCTGAACGAACGCCATGCACCGCGACCGCTTCTACACGCTAGCCGCCTCCTGCCCGGATCGTACCGGCATCATCGCGCGCGTCACCGGCTTCATCGCCGAGCACCGGGGCTGGATCCTCGAATCGAGCTTCCATGCAGACAATGGTGGCGAAGCCGCACGCTATTTCATGCGCATCGAGGTCAAGGCCGACTCGCTGCCCTTCATGCTCTCGGAGTTCCGCGAGCGCTTCGCCCCGATCGCGCGCGAACTGGAGATGGACTGGAAGATCACCGACAGCGCGGTGAAGAAGCGCGTCGTCATTCTCGTCTCCAAACAGGAGCACTGCCTCTACGACCTGCTGGCGCGCTGGCAGTCGAAGGAACTCGACATCGAGATCCCCTGCGTGATCTCGAACCACGACAGCTTCAAGGGTTTCGTCGAGTGGCACGGCATCCCGTTCCACCATGTGCCGGTGGCGGCCGACAACAAGCCGCAGGCCTTCGCCGAGATACGCCGCCTCTACGAGGAATCGCGCGGCGACACGATGGTGCTGGCGCGCTATATGCAGATTCTCTCGCCCGAGCTCTGCGCCGCCTATCCGGGGCAGATCCTCAACATCCACCACAGTTTCCTGCCCAGTTTCGTCGGCGCCAAGCCCTACCACCAGGCGTATCAGCGCGGCGTCAAGCTGATCGGCGCCACCTGCCACTACGTCACCAGCGAACTGGACCAGGGGCCGATCGTCGAGCAGGACGTGATCCGCATCGACCACTCCGACTCGCCCGACGACATGGTGCGTTACGGCAAGGACATCGAGAAGACCGTGCTGGCGCGCGGCCTGCGCTACCACCTCGAGGACCGCGTCCTCGTCCACGGCAACAAGACCGTCGTCTTCCGCTGAGTTTCGCTGCACTTGGCGCTGCGGCGCCGTCTTGCCGGCGCCGACTTTTCCCTCCCACAAAAAAACGGGCACCGTTGCCGGTGCCCGAATCCACTTTGAGAGCGGAGGGAGGGTAAAGGAGTCGATCAGTAGTGGTAGGCCGATTCGCCGTGGGCCGTGATGTCGAGGCCTTCGCGCTCCTCGTCTTCCGGCACGCGCAGGCCGACCAGGATATCGACGATCTTGTAGCAGATGAAGGCCACGACGCCGGACCAGACGATCACCGTGCCGACGCCCCAGAGCTGGCTGATGATCTGCGCGGTCATGTCGTATTCGCCGACGGCGTTGGCGACGTAGTCATACACGCCCGTGCCGCCGAGGCGCGGGGAGGCGAACACGCCGGTCAGGATCGAGCCGAGGATGCCGCCGACGCCATGCACGCCGAAGACGTCGAGCGCGTCGTCCGCGCCGAGCATCTTCTTCAGGCCATTCACGCCCCAGAGGCAGACCACGCCGGCGAGCAGGCCGATGACGATCGCGCCCATCGGGCCGACGAAGCCGCAGGCCGGGGTGATCGCAACGAGGCCGGCGACGGCGCCCGAAGCGGCACCCAGCATCGAGGGCTTGCCCTTGAACAGCCATTCCGCCACCATCCAGGACACCGTCGCGGCGGCCGTGGCGAACAGGGTGTTGGCCATCGCCAGCGCGGCGACGCCGGTGGCTTCGAGGTTGGAGCCGGCGTTGAAGCCGAACCAGCCCACCCACAGCATCGCTGCGCCGACCATGGTCAGGGTCAGGCTGTGCGGCGTCATGGCTTCCTTGCCGAAACCGACACGCTTGCCGACCAGGAAGGCGCCGACGATGCCGGCCATCGCGGCGTTGATATGCACCACCGTGCCGCCGGCGAAGTCGAGCGCGCCCTTGGCCCAGAGGAAGCCGGCACCGGCCAGCACCTTCTCGAGCGAGGCCGCGTCGGTGATCGCGTCGGGACCGTCCCAGTACCAGACCATGTGCGCCATCGGCAGGTAGGAGAAGGTGAACCAGAGCACCGAGAACAGCAATACGGCGGAGAACTTGATGCGCTCGGCGAAGGCGCCGACGATCAGGGCCGTGGTGATGGCGGCGAAGGTGGCCTGGAAGACGACGAATACCAGTTCGGGGATGACGACGCCCTTGCTGAAGGTCGCGCCCAGCGTATCCGCCGTGACGCCCATCAGGAAGAGCTTGTCGAAGCCGCCGAAGAAGGCGCTGCCGCCGGTGAAGGCCACACTGTAGCCATACACTGCCCAGAGCACGCTGATCAGCGAGAAGATGACGAACACCTGCATCAGCACCGACAGCATGTTCTTGGCGCGCACCAGGCCGCCGTAGAACAGCGCGAGACCGGGGATGGTCATCAGGATCACCAGTACGGTCGCCACCATCATCCACGCAGTGTCACCCTTGTTGGGGACCGGCGCAGCGGCAGGTGCGGCTGCGGGAGCGTCGGCTGCAGCAGCGGGCGCCGGGGCCGCGACGGCTGCCGCAGGAGCGGCGTCGGCCGGCTGGTCAGCCGCCAATACCGTGCCCGTGATGCCGAACAGGCTGATGGCCGTCAGCACGGTTGCGAGCAATTTCTTCATTGCGGTTCTCCTTAGAGGGCGTCCGTGCCGGTTTCGCCGGTACGGATGCGGACGACCTGTTCAAGGTCGAAGACGAAGATCTTGCCGTCGCCGATCTTGCCGGTGCTGGCCGACTTCTCGATGGCTTCGATGGTCTGGTCGAGCAGCTCGGACTTGATGGCGGCCTCGATCTTCACCTTGGGCAGGAAATCGACGACGTATTCGGCGCCGCGGTAGAGTTCCGTGTGCCCTTTCTGCCGGCCGAAGCCCTTGACCTCGGTGACGGTGATGCCCTGCACGCCGACGGCGGCGAGGGCCTCCCGCACCTCGTCAAGCTTGAACGGCTTGATGATGGCGGTGACGAGTTTCATGTTGGCTCCTTAGTAGAATAGGGAACGATTAGAAGGTCTTGCCGAAGGTCAGTAGCAGGCGGCCCTTGCCGGCTTCATAGGCACTGGAGCCATTGTTGTTGACGAAGCAATACACGTCACTGGCGGAGGCGGCAGCGTTGCCCGAGCAGCTGTCTTTGGCGTTGGTGGCCGAGTACGCCACGCCAACGGTGCCGAAACCGACATCCTTGGTCACGCCGACCTTGTAGTCGGAGTAGGAGGCATCGCTATTACCCTTGACCTTCTGATGGCCGATATGGCCGTTGATGCCCCAGCCGTCGCCAAGGTCGTAGGCGGCATTCAGTTCGAGGTAGCCGGAACCTGTGGTCTTGTCGAGGGCGTTGCCGGTTTTGCCCCAGCCAAACAGGGCAGTGGTGCTGTGCGAGTACTTCAGCGTCAGCCACTTCCACGACAGAGCGCCGTACACTTCGGTGGTGTCCTGCTTGAGGATCGTGCCGCCGGCAGTCTTGTTGGTGCCTGGATAGTTGTAGGTCAGCACGCCGATGTCGTAGCCGAAATCGTCGGTAATGGCACCCTTGTAGCCGCCATAGACATCGATCTCGATGCCGGCGCTGGCACCGGCGACGCCGTCATTGATCCAGGTGATGCTGGAGGCCCAGAGGCCGGCATAAAGACCGCTGCTGTGCGCGTAGTCGAATCCACCTTGGATGGCGGGCTTGCCGCGTGTCTGGGCGATGCCGCGATAGAGGTATTCGGAAGCCAGCGTGACGTTGCCGGTAAATGAATGCTCCGGCGTGGGTGCCGCATCGGCGGCGATGGCGAACAGCGGAGCGGACAGGGCGCCGACGACGGCGAGGGCGATCAGATTCTTTTTCATGAAGGTCTCCAAAGTGGTTGCGAACAGGAAAATCCCGCAATCACCTTCTGCACTTACTGTGCCAGATTGAGTTATCAATTAATAATCAAATAGTTATAAGAAAGAATGGCGCGGTGCAATGTATGCCGAAATGAAAAGAGCGCACTGCTTTGATCCATGCGATCTCCCGAATGCACTAGGATGGTGCGGAGGAGTGTCGTTCCGCAGCATTTGCGATTGGCATTCTCCCCAGTGCTACACTCGGACCACTATTTGATCTGGTGTTGCCATGCCCGACCCGAACGTTCTCGACGACCTGAGCGCGCGCATTTCCCAGGCGCTCGCCGCCACGCCGGTGGCGGACATCGAAAAAAACCTGCGTGCCATGCTGACTGCCGGTTTGGCCAAACTCGATCTCGTCACGCGCGAGGATTTCGAGATCCAGAAGGAGTTGCTGATGCGTGCGCAGCAGCGGCTGGCCGCCTTGGAAGCGCGGCTTGCCGCGATCGAGGGCCGGCGCAAACCCTGACCGCCGTTCTTCCTCCTCTATAACCACCGTCTTACCAGCGCCGACCTTTGCCGACATGTCGCTCGCCGTCCTGAGAAGCCGTGCGCTCGCGGGCCTGAGCGCGCCGGAAGTCGCGGTCGAGGTGCATCTGGCCAACGGCCTGCCGTCGTTCACCCTGGTGGGTTTGCCGGAAACCGAGGTGAAGGAGGCGCGCGACCGCGTGCGTGCCGCGATACAGAACAGCAACTTCGAATTTCCGGCGAAACGCATCACCGTCAATCTCGCTCCGGCCGACCTGCCTGGGACGCATATCGCTAATTAAGAATACGATAGCGTTAAATAGGAATATTGATATTTAAGAATTTCTACTGCAAATTACCTTTCCTATTTGCAGTAGGTAGTTCGGCAATTCGGCCAAACCGGCCGTAGGGAGTAGTACAGATGTAAGGCCGGTGTAGGGTAAGTTTCCGCCATTCAGTCCCTTTGCCTTAGGAAGGTGACTTCAAACGCCTTGCACTGCCGATACTGCTGCAACCGATTAGACAGATCGAACGTGTCGTTCATTTCGTAGCGCTGGAAGACGTCTAGGCCACGATCCAGCAGGATCTTCCAGCCGTGATCGGTCACGATGTGCCGGGCGTGGATTGAGCCACTTTGGTCAAACTCCCAAGTGAAGCGGATTCCGGCGCTCGCACAAGCGTCGGTGACCTTCTGAAGTTGGTCCTTCTGTTGCTCACCCCGGAAATCATCCTCAGAGGTAATTAGGTGAACGGCAACTTCATCCTCGTCCGACTTCACCTTCACGACTGTTTCCATGAGTTCCATGAGATTGCGAACCTGATGGAACAAGCGAATGTAAGGGTCCGTGATCGTGATCTGTAGTGCGCCCTTCAGGTAGGGGCCGAAGAGGCGGTCGAATATGAGTCCGCGCTTGTTCTCGGCCCAGGCGATGTGAGTTTCTGTGGGTTCCGATTCCGAATGGTCTGGCCGACCTGGTTCGGTGGGAGCGGCTTCGGTGACGACACTTTGAATGTTCTCTGGCGCCGAGGGGCGCTCTCCGGTCGACTCTGGCACAACCACGCGGTTGTAGGCGCCGGTGTACTCATCCTCCTCAAGCGTCGTGACGACGGTTTCCTTGCCTGATTGATCAGAGTACGCGAACCGTACCTTCGGATAGGTCGTGTCGATGCGAAGCAGTTGGTCCTTGATACGCTTTCGGCCCTCGATGGCGTACTTGAGGACTTCCTCGACTTCACCGGGGGAGGCTTCTTCGTGCGGGAAAAGAATCTTCATCAACCCGGAGAACGTCTTGTGGATTGCGTCGCGGTCCCGTACGGCAATCTCCGACGAGAGGGTGAAGATCTCCTTGTACCGGTCTGAGAAATCGTGGCTTCGCAGTGAACGTAGGATCTCTGCGATGTAATCGACGACAAAGCCGTACCCTGCGGAAAACATCTCGCCTCGGATGACATCGACTTCCCACCCTGGAATGTAGGAATGCAGGCGATCCAGGAACGCGGAGTCGTGGAACTTCTCCGGCAACGGATCGAACAGATCCGAATGCTTCAGCATGTAGGGGACGGTGTGATCCGTGTTCCCGACAAAGGTCATTGATGCTTCTGCACCCAAGGTTTCCACGCCCCGAGAGAAAGACTTGTTCGCCATGTAGTTCTTCATGATGTCGACCAGCGCCTTGTCGACCTTCTTCTGCTTGCCGGCGAATTCATCGAAGGCCACCACATCCCAGTAGCCAACCAACCCCAGCTTGCCGCTGGAATTGTTCACAAACAGTTTCGGAACCGTGACCTCCCCGCCGGAAATCAGGATGCCGTGGGGCGAGAACTCCGAATAGATGTGCGACTTCCCCGTGCCCTTCGGGCCAAGTTCGATGAGGTTGTAGTTCCGCTCGCAATAGGGAATCAGTCGGGTGAGTTGGTGGAACTTGTTGCGCCGACCGAACATCTGAGGAACGAAGCCCATGCTCTGGATCAGCAGGTCGATCCATTCATCGGTCGAGAACTGGCGGCGCGCGTCTAGGTACTGATTGAAGTCGAAATGGGAAAGCTGAATGGGCTTCAGTGACGCCAATATCCAAGGCGACGAACCCTTATCCTCGGTGAATTCGTACTCCATGTCGGCAATACACCAGACGCCGCCCACAAGCAGTTTGGGGTGTGCCTTGACGGTTGCTGAGTCGATCAAGACCTTGTTGATGCCAAGATTGGCAAACTCGGCTTCATAGACGTCCGCCTTGTCGTTCAGCGAAACACTGATGCGATCAATAACCTTGTGCCGCCCCTTCTCCTTGATCGTCGAGCGGATCAGCCCCGCTTCATTGCGGTGGACGTAATGCTTGCGCAGGATCTCCTTGACCGTCTCGATGCCGGTCTGGATCGTCGCCTCGTCATTGGTGGCGCAGTATTGGCCAAGCAGATATTCCAGCACATAGGTCGGGACGATGGCATTGCCCTTGACGGTCTTGACCAGATCCTTGCGCACGACCAAGCCGGCGAAGTGCTGGTTGACCTTGATGTCCAACTCCGACATCGGATTTGGCGTCTGCGTGACTGTTGTCTCTTCGGTCATGTCGGCTCTTTCAGAAATCGAAGTCGCTCGTAAAGGATCGGCGGATCGTGTAGCGCAGGGACTTGTATTCACGGTAATGCGAAGTCCCTTCGACCTGTTCCTCAAGGCGCAGCACCACCTGCTGCCCGTTGAAGTCGTCGGCTTTACGGCTCAGCACGAAGCGGATTGGCATCTCGCGCTCGCGCGGGTTGGTGGATGTCAGGTCAAAGCTCATGTCGTGGCTGTCGGAGATCAATTCGCCGCTGAGCGAGTAGATGCCGCCGCGCAAGGTTCGGCCATGATGCTTCTCGGTCACAGGTTCGGTCTGGTAAAGCACGACGGCTACCTGTCCGGCCGAAATCACCTTTCCGGCGCCGCCGATGATCTCCACCTCGACTCGGGAAATATCGCTGTGGCGCTTCTTGTTGATGCGCAGGATCGGGATGACCACTTCCTGCAAGGTCGCCCCGCCATGCACGAAGCGACTGCCCGAACCTTTGACCCGCAGGCGGTTGATCGACTTCGGGATCTGCACCTCAACATCCCCATCCAGCCCCAGCTGTTTTGACGAGAAGCGCTTGAAGCCATCGTTCGCGGCCAAGCCCGCCCCGAGGACAAATCGCCGATTGCGGTAATAGATCGTTCCAGAGGGCTCAGCCACCGTAAAGTCGCTCTCTTCAAGCGCCCGGTTCTGGTAGATGAATCCGTGATCCGCCGTCACCAGAATGTTGGTGGCGTTCGCGTTGGCCAGCTTCTTGATGACAAGCACCAGCTCCTTCAGGGTATCGGCGGCTGCCGCAAAGACCCGCTCTTCGGTATCCCGCGTGTCGCCGGTCTTGTCGATCAGGTTGTGATAAACGTAGATGACTTCGTTGTCGCGGATCAGGGCACGCGCATCGTCGCGCCCCATTTGCATCAGGTCCTCCGCCTGTATCGCGGTCGAGGCCGGAACCGATGCTGCCAGAAGCTTCGCGCGGTTGGGTGTGCCTTGGGTGCTTTGGCCGTCGGCGACAACCACACCCGTATCGTTGTCCGAGAGCGCCAGTGACTTGTTCGGCAACAATGCCGCCATGCCGAGCTGGGTGTAGCTCGGCAGCATGGAAAGCGCCGGTTCCAGCTCTGCCTCGAAGCGGTCCTCCTGCCGCATCAGTCCCTGCAACTCCTCGCCGACTTCGTAGCGCAGCGCATCCGAAATCAGCACGCACACCTTGCCCTTGCGCTCGACGAACGGACGGACGTAGCGGTCGAAGAAAACGCGCTGGCTCGGAATGGGCGCCACATCCCAATCCGCCGCCGTATCAATATGCGCCTGCCAGCCGTTGTTGAGCTTGAGCAGGAAATTATTGGTGTATAGGTTTTCGATTTGGGTGTTGAGCACTGAAAGCAGAGATGCCTGGCCGGATTGCCGCGCATGGAAAATGAACTTCCGGTAAAGCTGATCGAGCCTGAACCACGTAGCCGCGTACTTCTGAATGCCATCGGCCAGCGACGACATCTCCAGTAACACACCTTCGAGCACATGGATGAAGCTGGAGGCCACCTCGATGGCACAGTAAAGATCGGCATAGCGGGAATACCAGTGCCCTTGCCGCCGTTGCCGGACCCAAAGCGGTACTTCACCCGGACTTACGGTACGAGACACCACGCCCTGGATCAGGTCGGTAATGACCTTGCGGTCGATCAGCTCGAAATAATCCAGTTCCAGCAGATGCCTGAAATCAGCCGACTGCAACGCCGACTCGATGCCGAGCACGTCCGCACACTGTTCCGACAGGGTTTCGTAACTCGACTCGTACTGTCGGCTGTCTTTCCAGCGCTTCAGGAACACCAGCGCTTCGCCCGACAGACGCGGCGTGCCATTCGCCCCCATGGCAAAGCAGGATTTGAAGAGCTCGATGACGAAATCCCGAATCCCCGGCGTGTCGGACTGGTATCCGTAGATGCGAAGCATCTGCTGCCATAGGAAGCCCGCCAGATCACATCGGACGATCAGACGAATGCGCTCCTCCGCGCCTTCCGCCAGTTCTTCCAGCAGCGCTTCGAGAATGGTGTCGAGCCGGGGTTCGCTGCCGGCGCAAACGGCTAGCATCTTCATGCGGATTGCCGAAGCGGAATCATCCGGCTTCAGCAGACGTTTAAGTGCCTCCTTGCGCTTGCTCGCGCCAAAAAACTCGGCATGGGACTGAACGACATCGGCAAACGCCGGGCCAAGATCCAGCTCGGCTAGCCACAGGGCCACTTGGTCGGTGCGGAATTCGCCGTGAGCCAGCTGAACATCCAGCAGCCAGTTGCCGAGATCATCGGGTTGCGGACCGGAACGATAGAGCAGGAACTTCTGCTCAGGCAGTTCGCGCAGCACCCGGTACTTGACGCTGAACTCGTTGTCACGGAGCTCGATCTTTTCGACCCCGGATAGACTGAGCGATTTGTACTCGGCCCACAGTTCCTTGCCAGAGTCGTACCAGAAAACGATCCGGTGCTTCTCGAAAAGCCGTGCCAGCGCCTGGGCGATCTTGTCTTCGCTCATGCTATGCGCCGTCCTGCCAGCGCCGACTTTTTGCGTCGGTCGTCAAACCCGAGTTCGGCATCGTTCAGTCCTCATCCTTCGCATCCAGCCCCGGGATCTTCTTCAACGCCGCGCCTAGCTTGGCGTAGTTCGCCTTCACGCCGTCATCCAGATCCAGTTCCACCCGATGCGTGGCCAGGGGGTAGAGCGTGTCGCGCTCGTAGTCGTCCAGCTCAACCAGAACCTTCTTCAGTTCCTCGATCCGCTTCAACGCCTTGGTCTTTTCGCCCTGGCTGGCCGATGTACTGATGCTGACTTGCGTCTGGTGGTCGCGCTCGCTGACCAGCTTGCTGCGGAAATCGCGCAGGTATTGCAGCACAATGCTGACCGTGTCCGGCCGGTAGCGGTGCAGGTAGGTCAGCGCGTTAAAGCTGCCTTTCGGGCTGCTGAACAGCCAGTAAATCGGCCGCTTCTTGTAGCGCTTGACATGGTCGGTGTAGAACTCCTTGAGGAAAAAGTCGCGGATCGGCAGCGGCTTGCCCTTCTTGCCCAGCGCCGATTCGATGAAGCGCAGATTTTCGTCGTAGTGCTCGTCGCCGAAGGTTACGCGCAGGAATTCGCGGAAGCGGCCGGTGATGTCGTCGGGAAACCAGTCACCATCGAGCAGCGGAATCACGTTGTCGGCATCCGGCGTGAAGCGTGGTTCCGGCACCTGCCGCAGGTAGTCGTCAAGCGTTTCAGCCTGATTGGCGAGAATCAGGCCCGGCCTGTCGAGGCTGTAGCGCCCGAACATGCAGCCGACGGCGTAGGAAACGAACTCGCGCATCGTGTCGGCGCGCAGCAGATCTTCGAGTTCCTGCTCGGATTTGTCGCCGCCGTAGCGGTAGTGCGGGTTGCAGGTCAGGGTGATTTCGGTGAGTGGGACATCTGGTGGGACGCATATCGCTAATTAAGAATACGATAGCGTTAAATAGGAATATTGATATTTAAGAATTTCTACTGCAAATTACCTTTCCTATTTGCAGTAGGTAGTTCGGCAATTCGGCCATTTCTGCCGTTGAAAATGACAAGACCCAACGGCCGGTGTCACGCAAGTTGCCGACATTGCCGCAGAAAGCGGGTCGAACATCAAGCGTAGTCAGCTATGACGTACGGAAAGCTTGAGTCCCAGCGAAAAGATCATTCGCCCACTTCGCATATCGGCAAATAGGTTCATCGATCAAGCTCCGTTTCAAAATACTATGCGCACTCCACATCGGTCGGGATGCGAAGGTTGATGTTCAGTACTTCATGCGGTTGTGCGCCATACTCCCGGCGCATCAATTCCGTCACCACCAGGGCGGCCGCATAGCAGCCAACGAATGGCGCACCCACTGCTCGCGTCGATAGTGTTGTCACACCGCAAAGACTCTGGCCGCTGGTTAGAAGCGCCTGATAAGCCGGCGCCTGAAGGTTCACGTACCCAACCGAATCATGGCTCCATAGGCGGCTCGCTGCTACGGATCCTGGGAAGGTTCGGACCCGAAGCGCCCGAAAATCGCGATATCCGTCCCCAAGTCCGGCATCAACAATGAACCGGAAACCCGCGGACTCGCAGCAACGCCGTGCAGCTGCATTGTCGACCCCGAACAGTGCGATCGTCGGATCTTCGGTGGAAACCCGAGTCGTTGCGTCAAATCTCCGCTCGATCAGTCGCGTCCGAAATCCTCGCTGCTCGAGCCATCGCGCTACTACGCGCGTCTTGAGCTTCCCGATATCGCTCTGCGATGACAACACCGAGGTCGAAAGTGTCGACTGTGTAATGACGTCAACATCATGAAGCAACAGTTCAGGAGCGTCCTTCGGGGCCATGAATCCGAGTGTCCAGGCGTAGGCTTGGCCGAGATGGCCAAGGCCTATGAGCCAGGCACCAGCGGAAGCCATGGTCGGCGCCACCGGTCCATTGTCTCCTGCCGGAGTCATCGACCACAGCGAGAACTCGACTGAACGATGTCCGGCATATGGGTTATCCCGCCGCAGCACCGAGAAGGCCTCGCTGATCGCCAATGCTCCGGCCGCAACACAGGCCGGCGGGAACAAGCTTTCGCAAGCGCCCACGTTGTCGCCGCCTAACCCGAAGCGCCATCCGCGTGCCCATGGGCGAATTGCTAGGCCACATTCGAGACCAGGGATGTTGTCGCCTATTATGACGACCGGCCACGCCGAGGCCATATCAGCTTCCGAAAGCGTTACTCCAGCCCAAGAGCAAAAGTCGGAGAGCCGCTGGCCTTCGAACCCCGGTGCATTGAGAACGACATCCGGACACCCGATCACGCGCACATTCCCAATAAAGCTTCTTGCCGCAACGTTAATCGCTGTCAGCGCAACGATCTGTTGCGCGGCGCTGTACCTCACAGACGCCCCCAGCGCAATCACGACGCCGTATGAGGAGAACGTGGAAATAGCATCGTCCACCGTCGGCGACTGGCCGCTATCGACCAGCACTTTCATTAGGCGATGAAACGCATCAGCTTCCATAGGAACGATTCCTTCTGAAGATGAACCATGTTTTCGGCATCGCGCCCGAAGAAGTTCTGCCACCGATGATTCCCGAGATACACGTTGACGCTCACCGATCTCGGCTCGACGTGCCCCTGGGCGAAGTTGGGAACGATCAGTGCCATATGCCCCGCCTTTGCGATCATCGGATTCGCCTGGTCGGATGGGCTTTGCCTCGGGCCTCCGGGATGAGTGTGGACGTCGGCTACCACCTCAAGGCCGCGATCGGCGCAGATAGCCCATAAGCGAGAAAACGCCTGTGTTGAGAGCGTTACGTAGCCTCTGCTATATGCGTCGCGATCCAGTTCGTCGTATGGCACCCATTCTTTTACCTGACGTACGCCTCGTACCACGCCGCCAAGAAGAAACGCACCAGACTCGCGACGGCCATTTCCGCGTCGCCGAAGGTCGGTGATCAGCTGGTTCCACAGCCCTTCGGACACCTCAAGGCGTGACGACAAGTTCATCGCTTTGAAGGATTTCGTAAAGGGCTTCGACGTACTGGATGATTCCGCGTACAGGATTCCAGATCAGCCAGGGGAACTCGGTACGCCAGTTGGCGTGTCCTTCAATGCTGACACGGTCACACGGGATGTAGAGTGCGGAGCCGTTCTGCCAACCAGGATTAAACACCTGCGAAACGCGCCCACCACGTGGCCACTGGCTGGGGGGTAACTGGCCACCCGCCACGAGGTCCCAAGGTGTACCCTGTGGCGGTCGCTCGGGGTATCCGGTACAGTCAAAACGCACGCAAATCCGCCGGCCAATTCGGTCGGTGATTTCTATGAAGACGTGCGGCCATTGCAGCCTCACCATTTCCCAGCGGCCCCGGGCCACGCCCGCCCGGAACCGACCCCGTTCGAGGTCGGCTTCGAGCGTAGCCAAGGCCATGTTTGTTCTGGCGTCCATTACCCATTCACCCGCGGCGCTGGCACCAGATCGAAGGCGATCGCATGTTCTGGGCTCTTCACCAGAGTCCCAATGTGCGTGTCCAGGTCGGGACGAACATCCGTGCCGGTGATTTGCAACATCAGTTCGGCGGCATCGGAGGCGCTGATAGCAAACTCGTGCGCCGCCCATTGCTTGACGCGCTTCACCGTCGAACTGGGACGAAACGTGCGATGGACGTCTCGCCCCGCATAGCGAACCGTTACGTCGATGGCCTTCAGCCGATGGAGATGGACGCGAAGGCCATGCGGGATCTGATCCAGGTCTCTTACGGGATCGTCGCTATCGTCATCCTCGAGGTAGAAGAGAAGGTCCTCGACCTCGACGCCTCCATCTTTGGATACGCGCTTGAGGCACTCGATTCGCAATGCGGCGGTGTTGGCGTGCTCGTCGATTTCGATGAGCTCAACGTCGGCAAGCAGTTCGGATTGGAGAAATATTTGCTTCGGCATAATTAATGGTCCTTTGTGTGTTGGGCCATCAGCATGGCCCTCACCAACCTAATCGGACCATCTCTGCCAAAGCGGAAAAGAATCTAGCCTATCGCGCCAGTTCCGCCGGAAGCGCCGGGCATACATAGTGGTACGCACAGCGAGAGCACGGAAAGCGGTTTGCAGACGGTTCGTAATCGCCGGCCGAAATCCCGCGGGTCCGAGTGGCCACGACCGAGCGATCGGAGACGTACTCTGGAGCAACGGCAGTTGCGGTTTTCCGCGAGACGTCAAAGAGCGTTGCCTCTGCGATTGTTTCGTTAAACATCGCAGTACAGCTCATTAGCTGCCCGAGAAGCTTCTCCATACGCTTTTGCTGAGTTGCACCGGATAGAAGCCCTACTACATGAAGATGCAGCCCTCCCTTCACAGGGCGAGCCAATCCCCATGGAAGCTGAACCCTTAGGCCCGGCGCTTGTACCGTTGGCATCTTGTAGCTGCCTCTCACCTTCTGCAGGTACGCGATGCCATTGCCGTACGCGGTAATAGCCTGATCCCATAACTGAGGATCCGCATCCTTCTCCGGCAAACGAGCGTTCTGCCATTCTCGACTAAATTCTTGGTCGGCCTCTTGGTACTTGCCACTCTTCGCTACGGCATGCAACGCCCGGTTGACCAGTCCCCTAGCGTGCAACGCGGGGTTGGGCGACAGCTCTCTACCAAGTTCCAAGTGATATTGATAAAAGTACTGTCGCGGACAGTGGTCATACGCTCGCAATTCCTCGAAGGTAATCACATGATCGACTTTCACTATCACCGCTCGCTTCGACGGGGCCCGAGACGAGCTTGGCGTCGATTGCTTTTGATTTAGACGCCTCGACTCTTGCGCCTTCTGAAGGGCTGCAACGGGCTGGAAATATGGCTCGGCGGAGTTCTCGTAAATCGTCAATCGGTCTCTTGCACGAGAAACGGCGACGTACAAGAGATTATTTTTTTCCACCTCTGACTCAAATGCAAACGTCTTCTCTGTACCACCGATGCAGACAGTTGGCAGAAGATCATTTTCCTGAGACGAACCATCGAAGTGTGCGCCGTTCGCGGCACAGAGATGAACCGCGTCGAACTCCAGCCCCTTACTGCCATGAATCGTCATAACGCGGACGCCATCCAGCGCCGCAGCTTCCGGTGGTAGTTCCCGATCGACATAGTTTTCGCGCACCTGCTGGCGCAAGCGAAAGCGATGCATGAATCTGGCCAAGGTCGGCCGTCTGCGATCCCCATCGCCGGTGCGGGCCAACTGTGCAAATTGCCACAATGCTACTCGCCGAAGACTTGCGTCCAGGGAGGCATCTCGTATATCGCCCAGCAGAAATTGGCGCTCAAGAAGCAAGTCGCAAATATAGCTCCATGGGCTGCTATTCCAGGACAAGCCTTTCAACGATTCTCGCAAGAATTGCCGGCCCTGCTCCCCAGTGGCTGAAAGCTTCAAGGACTTTGAGTTCAACCATCCACCGCGTTGAAGGGATACGTCGCCGGTACTGGCCACCTTCATAATATCCAGCGCATCACCAATGGGGATGACCGGTTCAGTCAACTGATGGACTCTAAGTAGAGCCCGTGGCACTCGTTCAACGAGTAGCTGAATGAGCGCCAGAATATCTTTGATCTCCGGCCTTTCAATCAAATCTCCCAAATAGGCCACCGGTACCCCTCGGTCCGTCAGTGCCTTTGCTGCATCATTAGCAACGGCACTGGCCCGGCAGAGGATTGCCTGTTGTCGGTACGCCGCGCCATTGCCAGCTAGCCAACGAGCTTCGCCTGCCACCGAATCCCACATGGATTCTCTGCTCGCCGATTTCCATATCGTTGGAAGGCCGTCACCTGCACCTCGCAAGCATTCCGGTTGAGCTAGCTTGCCTTCGGGCTCTGACTGCAGCCGGTGATGCGTTCCCGCCGTGACAGTGATATCTATGATTTCCTTGGTGCTCCGGCGATTCACGGTCAGGTCATACCGCTTGGCATCGGGAAATCGCTGCGAGAAGCTACGCAGTGCGCTTAGGGATGCTCCGCGCCAGTGATAGATCGCCTGCCTCAAATCACCCACCACCCAGAGCGACTTGGCGTTTTCCGACAATTGCGCAACAAGATCGATCATGACATTTGTCAGATCTTGGTACTCATCCACGAGCACGTATTGGAAACGATCAGCCAACTCCGAGTACTTCGCGCGGTCTGCTCGAATTGCTAGCGCCGGCGTGGCAACCAGATCGACAAAATCTACCATGCCAGCCGCCTTCAGAGCTTCCATGTAGGCTTTGACCACCGTCGCCACATCCGTAAATCGAGCCGCCAGATCGGAATCTTCCGCCGCAAACTCTAAGGCACGGCTCAGATAGTTCTCCGGCGAAACCATTTCCTCTTTTAGGCGACGGGCAACATCCACAACCGGTGGCAGCCAGTCGTAGGGGTCGTCAGTACGTTTGTAATGCCCCAACGAGGTGCCCGCTAGTGCCCTGGCTGTGAGCGTTAATTGCGTTAGCTTGTCAGCAACGGCAAGGTCCGGTTCCAAGCCGAAGTGCTGGTAGTACTTGCGCAAGAATTCGAGCCCAAACGCATGGAAGGTTCCTGCCCAGATTTCGGACGCACCCGCCACGCCGCTACGCTGCAGTCGATCTACTAGTTCGGCTGCCGCCTTGTTCGTAAATGTCAGTACAAGGATGTGCCGGGGATTTACGCCATCAACTTCGATCAGCTTTTTAACCCGGTGAATTAGAGTGGTCGTCTTGCCGGTTCCTGGGCCGGCGACGACCTGCACGTGTTTTTCCGTTGCTTCGATTGCCCGCTGCTGATCACGGCTCGGTGTAGGAAGTGGGCCACAATCGGGTGGCATGTAGTCGGGAAGCAGGACTGCGTCCAACATCTGCTGGCGCACAACCTCAAGCGGAAGCCCCAAGTCGCGTGCTGCTTTTCGAGGGCCAACTCCCCTAAGGAAGAGGTCGCGTGCCACCGTTCTGGGAAGCAGCAGTTCCCTTGCGAAGACATTCTTCTGCAGTTCGTCGCGTTCTCGTGCTCCGTAAGCTTCGACCGTGTACGTGGCAACTGATGCTGGGGCGAAATCCGATGACCCAGAGTAGGTCGTTGAAACCGGGATATCCGGATCCAATTCGTAGTGCCCGAGCTCGTGGGACACCAGGTAGGCTAGCTCGTTATCGTCCACATCCTCACGCACATAGATGAAGCGATCAACCCGACGTAGCGTTGCCTTCCCACCACCGAGGAGCTTATCTTTCGGATGAACCTTTTGGATCGCGAGATTGAGCTCATCCTCTACGCGCCCAAGTAGTTCAACCGCGGGAACCGGACCATCTGCCCGGTTCCCTGCGAGTTGCGCTCGAACCCGTAACGCCGCCTCACGTGCACGGAAGAAAGGACTCACGTTATTCCAACTCTTTCTCCAGTGCGATAAGCCGTTCAGCTTCCTCGCCTGTTATTCCTGCTGCCGTGATCGCCTGTCTCCAACTCATCGGCTCCGATAAAAGTTCCGGTTTATTGTCCGACTTGAAAACTGGAACAGGCCGATTTGCAAAGTTGGCGGAAAAAACTTCAGCCAAGGAGGCAAGTTGAACGCCGAACAAACGCGCCAAACGCTTTAGAAGTACATAGGGAGCTTTAGCTTCGCCGCTTACAACTTGGTTGTATAGGCTGACTCGCTCTCCAAGACCGATATCGCGCGCAACGGTACGTGCCTTTGGTCCCTTTACGTTCTCTACGGCGTTTCTTGCTTCATTGACAGGGCCCTTGTTGGCGGATACAAGATTAAGTACGTAGCTCTTGGTCTCGTTAAACAAGTGCTCGTCAATCGGCTCTTCGTAAGCCGATTCATCCAGTAATCTAACGTCACCGAATAGCATCGCCACCTCTGCAATATCGGTGGCTTGCTCGGGATTTGCATCTATCAGTCGTTTCCAGTCTGCATTCGTGGGTTGCGGATTGGAATTCAAAAACGACTCAATGAGCGACGTCACGGTGTTCTTCGCCTTCCTTTCGTAATTGATCATTACAGGCCTCCTTTTCTAAGTTTTGCCAGGCCCGATTTCAAGTAGTTCCGAACCGATCTTTCCGTCGTTTTCATGAACTCAGCGGCTTGGGCCTGGGTGAACTCGCATTCGAAGCAGAAATAAATAGCGTTGCGTTCCTTACGGGGCAGCGTGAGCAGGGCTGCCTGGGATTTCTGGATCAACTGCTTGAGGGACACATGCTCTTCGGGGGTCAAGCCCTCTTCATCTTCAATTTGGCCGACCATCGAAACCGGTTCCCCATCCTCGTCCTTCGGCGGCACCATGCTGTCGATGGACGGGACCGAGTTCTTGAGGGCGGTTCTCGAACGCAACCAGTCGAGGAAACGCATTTGAAGGAACTCCAGGAAGGTTACCTCGGCGAATGAAACCTCGGCATCCGTGTCCATTAGAGCCTTCCAGACCTCTTGGTGAATTTCCTTCTTGGCTTCACTGTCCCGGTCGACCACCCCATACCACTGCGGCTTCTGGCGCAGGAAACGTTCCAAGGCGCTCAATATTCGCCCTTGAAGCGCAAGTGCAATTTCTTTGCGCGTCTTGGCGGACTCGCCAAATCCGGATCGGACAAGGGTGACAAGCACCTCGGAGGCAATAAAACCCTCGGCAGTGTGTTTCTTTACTGCCATCCGAGGCATCAATTGGGCCGGCGTGCAGGACAGCACATCCGCCAACATCGCCTCATGTTCTGGCCTTCGCTCATAACTGGTGTGATCCGGTGCTGTGGTGCCGCCATCTTCTTCATGGTCTTCGTTTTCTGACAAGCCGCTCATGGTTGCTCCTAGAACCCAGGGGTTGGTACATCCAACTAATCGGAGCATCTCCCTTAAACCGGAAATATTTTTCGGGCTGCCGGTTGCACTGCTATCAGCAAGTCGATGACGGGCGCATTATGGAGACCTGCGTACACCACGTCAACAGAGAAATATTAATTAGAATTAATGCGTTATATTAAAACTCAGCTCGTATCCGAGAAAATCCACTCAATGGTTGCTCTGTCTCTTGAAGTTCGGATTTTCTGAAAACGCGAACATCGGCTAACGGGCTCGTTGCCGCCGCATGACGCCCGTGCGATAAGGACGGCTCTGGCCGAGCCTCGGTCAGCGTCATCTTTCGGGTCACGGGTGCTGATCAAGACAATTCTCCAGTTACCGTATGGGGGAATTCTCGCTTAGTTAAAATAAACGCTACTTGAATGTGAGTACACGTGATCATCGCGCTGCCCATGGGGAGGTTGCTTCGCATGAGTTCGGGCATTACCCGCATTGTCTTCGAAGGTCCGAGCGATATCATCCAACGCACGCGTCATGGCTTCCCCGTGGTTGCCCTACACGACGTGGCTTCAGTCCTCGATATCTCAGCACGACAACTCTGCGACGCCCTAAGAATCCGCAGACGGCTGGCGCTTTTGCGCAAGGACTCGCAAACGTTGCTGACGAGCGACGAGAGCGACAGGCTACTGCGAGTCCTCAAGACTTTGAATCGTGCTGCTGGAGTACTCGGCGCCCAAGATACCGGCCGACGCTGGCTTTGCAGTCAGGTTCGCTCGCTCGGTGGCGTTCGACCGCTTGATCTGCTCGACACGGGAACCGGGTACTTTCTGGTGATGGATACTCTCGGCCGCATCGAACAGGGTATCGCCGCGTGATAGTGACTTTTTAGCCATCCAAACTTATGCGTAGGCTCCTGATTGAGGCCGAGCAAGTATCTTTGAAACCAACCAAGGCCTATTGGGAGGCCTTGGAGCATCAGTTCGCAAAATGAATCCGTGTTGAAATCAAACGGGAAGTCCAGCAGCGCCTGGCCGACATGAAAGCTCCATCTCCCCTGAAATCCTAACGAGGAATGACGTGGATGCTGCCCTTGGCGAGTGCGATTTCCCGCAGGAAGCACAACAGTCCCAAAACCAGCGAGACCATCGCCAGCACGAAGAGCGTAGCGATAGTGAGAGGCATCTCAATTCCTGAAATCGCACCGACGAACAAGGTGGCAATGACAATGCAAACGAATAGTGCTGCGCCAGTGCATAAGCCAATCGCCCAATGAACCATCTTGGCGCGGTCCGAAAGGAGCTCCATCTCGACTTGCGCGGCAGGCAGTGCGTTGTCTGAAAGCTTCTCAAGCAGTTGCTCCAGAACACGGTATCGATCCACCACCCGCCCCAATCTGTTCACCAGGACAGAAAGGGTGGCGCCCACCCCCGTAAGAAGGAATGCCGGGGTAACCGCCAACTGAATGACGTGGGCAATATTCGTGATATTCGTGAGCGAATCGATCAGTGCCATCTGTGCAGGCTATTGCAATGGCTCGTCGATATCAACACCAGCCATCCCAGTCACCATTCCAAGGACTCCAACGAACGCTTCGGTACCGTCCCTGAGCAACCCGATACTGTCCTCATCGACGTGCGTGGCAGAGAGCAAGTGGTGCAAGTCGGGCAGCTGGAGTTCCCCATATTTTCGTGCAAAGTGTGCCGCCTGCATGGCCAGGATGCGCGCCACCTCGGCCAGGTCTTCCTTGCTAGCATCGGCAATCATCTCTTCCGACAGTTGCCAGTAGGCACGGAACTCCTGAAAGGTGGGATTCTTGGCATCCATGTGGCGTGTCTTTCTCTGGGTTGTTTCGATCTTCCTTGCCGTTTCTGCTCAAGCGACCGAGTACACAGGTCGGGTGATCGGCGTAACCGACGGTGACACGATAACCCTTCTGGATGGGGACAAGCAACAGCACAAGATTCGCTTGGCGGGCATCGATGCGCCGTACATGCAAGTTATAGCAATAAGGTCACGGTAACCAAGTATTGATACAATGGACAAGCCTAGTTATTGGGGGTGAGGTTCTTGAATGATGCGAATGAAGTTTTGGGAGGGAGGCCAGCAGG